>FR889127.1 GCA_000436835.1 Eubacterium sp. CAG:251 | reverse complement strand
CAGAGCGCTTGCTCAAAAGAAAGGACAAACATTATGAAACATGCAAAAATCTTTTTGACTTTTTTGATAATTCTTAGTTGCTTTACAGCAGGCTTTTCAATGACTGCCCTTGCAGGAAACGACAATGTTGCATTTTCATTTACTATGAAAGCAAACTCAGCAAGGAACTATACCGGAGATAGGTATAGGGAAACCACAAGAACAAACAATCCGTGGAAAGTGAATATGACTGCCAGCACCGAGGGTAAGCACACACAAGCTTATTACTTCTTGGCAAGCAACGGTATACGTAGGATACAATATTCGGACCAACATCTTGTTAAATCCGAAACGGGAGACCATCGTTACAAAGCGTATGCCGAAGCGTCAAAGCAAGGAGTGTCATTAGGCTGCAAGAACAATAATAATGTAAACAAAAGCTATACAGTAGCAGGTTATTGGGATGAAGAAACCGGCGGAACAATATAACAATATAAAATTTACCTTGCAAAAATATCCCCTGCATACGATTTTTGTTGTGTGCAGGGGCACATAAATTTTTATGAAGGGAGGACGTAATGATTTGAAAGTTTCATATTATTTAAAAAGAATTATCAATGATAAAATCAAGCTTGGATTTATATTTCTGCTGTTTTTATTGCCGATAATGGATTTAATATCTACACTGGTTAGTATTCACCACGGAGCGACGCCTATGGCGCCGTGGTCATCAACATTTCTTTCTTTAACATCGACCTCATTTATATTTCATTCGCTCTTTTTCAACTTTCTTCCATTATATCTGCTCATTATCAGTTGCGATGATTGTTTTGAGGACTGCACGACGAAATATCGAAATGTGCTTATTTCCAAATGGGGCAAAAAGAATTATGTAATAACAAATATTACAAAATCATTTTGCATTTCCTTTTTCCTGATACTTTTTACATTGCTTTTAAATATGCTTATGTCAGAAATAATTTTCAATACGGCGACCTACAGCATATTCAGCGAAAATTTAGTTGATGAGGATAAGACGAGCCTTTTTTATATTGAGGCAACACATCCAACCGTAACAAATATAATTTACATATTTACCACGTCCTTATTGTCCGGAGCAATTGGCGCTGCCGGAGCGGCACTTGCAATGGCAATTAAAATCAGAAAAATCGTTTATCCTTTACTCTTTCTTTTATGGTTTTTGCCGGCGCACACCGACAAATCCATTATGCTCGCATTACAACCGTTTTGCGAATATGGCTTAGATACGAAAATACCCGTATTTGTCATAACTCTCGGAATTTTTGTAGTATTGACAATCGGTGCGGCGATAAAAGAGGTGCATTATGCAAAAATTTAAGCATACCGCTTCAAAGTATGCTGTGGTATCGGCATTGGCTTTGTTTATTATGATTTTTTTGTGGTTTTTTTTCAATTGGAGTTATGTAAACTTTAAGGGAGATATATTATTCAACTATTCAAACAAAGATAAGCTGACCGAATTTTTTACAGATAATTTTTATGGAACAAGGGCTTGCTGTTTAGTATTCCCTTTGCCATTTGCCTTTGCAATTAATTATCTGCTTTACGATGAAAAAGTATTTTATATTTGCAGAATGAAAAACCGAATGCAATATATAACGCAATGTGTTTTAAATATAATTGCTTTTTCATTTATTTGTGCCTTTTTTCACGAGGCAGTCAGCATAATATGTTCTTACCGAATTTTTGGCGGCGAATTGATAAACGAACTTCACATAATAAAATATTGCTCATTAAATTTTATTACAATTTCTTTATATTTTGTCAGAGTCGGTGGGGTATTTCTTTTGATAAGATTGTTTACCAATAAAAAAATTGCGCCGTATATTTTATTTGCCGTTTACGTTTTAGAATTTTATTTGTCTAATTTTTTTGGTTGGCTGCCGGTTAACGACGCAAATATTATCGAAAATCTGATTTTTGAAAATAATATGTCAGCTGTTATTTTCGCCATAATCAGGGAGATAAGTTTTGCGATAATAATTATAATTTTTTCGTATTTCAAATTTCAAAAAAAGGACATCTTGAACAATGAAAAGAAATAAAGCAGTCGGTTTATTTTTAATGATTATAATCATATTCCAAGCACTTTATTTTTTAAATGACGAGAGCTTGCATTTATATTCCTTTGCTGTCGGTATCAATAGGGAAAGCAAAGACGCTATGGACATAATTACGATGGCTGTTTTTCTCGTTCCGGTGTTTTTTATGCACTTTTATTTCAGCGAAACTCTGTATAATTTAACTCACGGCTACGGAAAGCTTTACATTATAAGGCAATATTCAAAAACGAAATTAATCATTAAGCAAATCGTCAAAATTTTTCTGTCGGTATTGGTTATTACCGCATTTCAAATTATCACGTCATTTATATTCAGCGCAAGCTTGAAATCTGTTCAAGCAGGCAATATGATACGCTGTGTTTCGATATACATAATATGTATTTTCACTATGCAAATGCTCCAGATGATGCTTGAATACTTTTTTAAACCGGAGCAGGCGGCAATTATATGCTGTGCTTATGCTTTAGTTTCATATAGCGTAGGATATTTTCTTGCAGACAGTATTATTGTACGAGTATTATTCTTTCCTTGTCTGATGTTTGGCGCAGTGAACGGTGCATTAACAAGCGAAACATATTATATAAAATCATTTGCTGTTTTATTATTAATATGTTTATGCCTTATCGTCGGTAATATATATAAATTCAAAAAAACAGATATATTTTAGGAGGAAAAACAATGATTACTTTAAAAAATGTGAGCAAAACATTGGGAAAACATCTTGTGCTTGATAATATTAATTATACATTTGAAAACGGTATGGTATATGGCCTTTGCGGTCACAACGGCTCAGGAAAGACGATGCTTTTGAGAGCTATTGCTGGCCTTATTGTTCCTGACGATGGTGAGATTATAATTGACGGCGAGAAACTTCACCGTGACATTTCATTTCCGCCGAATGCGGGTATTGTCATAGAAAGTATGGAGCTTCTGCCTAAATACAATGCTTTTGACAATTTACGTTTGCTTGCAGACATTAAGAAAATTGCGAGTGACGAAGATATAAGAAACAGCTTAGAGCGTGTCGGTCTTAATTCGGATTTGAAAGTAAAAAAGTTTTCTCTCGGCATGAAACAAAGGTTGAATGTTGCTCAGGCAATTTTTGAAAAGCAGAATATAATTTTGCTCGACGAGCCGACAAATGCGCTTGATAATGACGGCGTTCAGCTTATTTACAGTATCATTAAAGAGGAAAAACAGCGTGGTGCTACAGTTATTGTTGCCACGCATCACAAAGAGGACCTGGATGAACTCTGCGACACAATTTTAACAGTATCGGAGGGGAGATTAATTGAATAGTAAATTATTAAAAAAGAAATCGGCACTCATTTTTTTATCCGTTTTTGCCATAATAATTGTTGGCTGTGTTTTTTTGAATGCCTTTTTGGTCAAACCCGCAGTCGCAAAAAGCGGTAATAATGTTGATTCATCAGCCACAGACGAGGTCACTGAGGATGAACCCGAAATCGAGAGAAAAAAGACAGACGACGGTTTTATATATTACATTTTAACAGATGATAATAAAAACGTTTATGTAACAATTAACTCCTATGACGGTGATGAGAAAAATGTAATTATTCCAAGCAGTATTGAAAATTATCCTGTAAAAGAAATTGGCGGCAACTGTTTTACAAATAACAATAATGTAGAGTCAATTACAGTACCCGACTCTGTTGTAGCAATAGGCGATTTTGCATTTTTCGGCTGCCCAAATCTTACAAAAGTTGTTATTCCGAGCAGTGTTAAAAAAATCGGTGCTGCCATAAATTCCGGCTCACATTTCACGATATACGGCGAGTCCGGTTCTTATGCTGAGGAGTATACGCTCCATCCCGAAAAGCACACCTGCACAGAGCCAATTCCTTTTGAGCCTATAAATTCTAAAGATTAAAAAGCAACCAAACATATATATTTGGTTAGAATTATGTTAATTTAAAATAAATTATATAGATATTCGTATGGAAAAACGGACATATGAAGATGTATCAAAATATGTTGAATCGCAAAGTCAGCATAAATGCAAGGTTTTGAGTGCCAAACCCGAACAGCAATTTGACGACCTCGATTTAGACGTGACAGTTTGGAATGTAAAAACTGATACTGACGGAGCGTGGTGGGTTGTAGAGGGAGACACTGTTCCCATGAATTTGTATCCGCAAGGCGCATACTATTTTGGAACAGACGAAGTCTACTCATTTCATATGGGATTAATGGAACGAATGCAGGCATCGCAGAAGCAATACAATCCTGATGACTATATTGAATCGGCTTCATTAGGTACTGAGATTGCTCCTCAACTTTTACGTAAACTAAGAAGCGTTGCCGCCCAAATTGATTTGGCAACAGAAATAGAAGATTTTCAATCAATTGGTGTTCAAAG
>FR889126.1:1959-8190 GCA_000436835.1 Eubacterium sp. CAG:251 | reverse complement strand
CTACCTTATGAAATTACACTATTCTCAAACCTCAAATAAGCTGTGCCACTATAATGCGCAGGGTAATTCACAAGATATTGTATATATTATAGTTCTAATTATTATCACTGTCAATAATACACAAATCAGGGTCCAAAATATGTATCTCTTCAAATTTTGAAATGTGCCGAGGCTTTGAAGATGACAAAATCAAAATGTTAATATGGCTGAGACTCAAGGTTTCATAAATACCCTCAAGCTCATTATTATCAAAGAAATCATACAAGCTGTGAAGAACAAACAAATCAAATTTAAGATATTTATTAAGAAGAATTATATAAGAAATAAGAAGCTGAGGCAAATCGTGCGAAGAGGTATCAATATTAAACTGTAAAAGTTTTAATATTGACGAATAATCAATTTCAAAATTTGAATCATATTCAAAATCGTACATTTTGTTTAGCTTATCAAAAAGGTTTATAAGTAATGTTTGAATTGAAGCCAAATCCTCGCTACATTCATTTACTGCCGTTTTCTGCATAAGTGAATTAATTTTATTTACCAGTTTTTTATTTTGAAAATCCAAATCAATAGCATTAGAAATAAAAAATCCTCTTTTATTGAAATCAAACGTTTTAAAGTCCTGCGAGAAAGTAAACAATTCCTCAACAGTATCATCAAAAAACGAGCGTAAGGCTTGCCTGAAAATTTTCTTGTTTTCAATCACAAGAACAGGAATTTTACTGTTTGAAAGCTCAACGGCATCATTTAAATATTCATAGGAAAGCATCATAATATTAAAAGCCTTTCATCATTTGCAACAACATTACTGTCATTTGAGCCGACTACCATTTCCATTTTAGAATATTGCTTTTCGGTAACCGTCAGCATTTGAACAAGTCCTGCCGACGGTTTATGCTTTTTAATCGAGTCGCATATACCGTTTGCAACATTTTGATTTAAAGCGAGCTTTGAATAAACGGATTCCTGCATCATCATAAAGCCGCTTTTTACAAGATATTTTCTAAAGTTTGAATATTCCCGTCTGTCCTTCTTGGTTTTGACAGGTAAATCAAAAAACACAATAACTCTCATAAATCTATAACTCATAATTCATAGTAGGAAACTTAATAAGCGATATATCGTTTTCTTCAATGGCAGAAAATATACTTTTGCAATAAATTTTAATTGCATTAATCATTGTATTCGTTCTGCCGTCAACTATAATATCTTTATTAAGCAAGGATATAAGCATTTGCTTTTCATTTTTATCGAATGATTTGGGGCTCATATTTTTAACCCAATTATCAACGAACGGTCTAAACGGCTCCATTAAATCACAGCTTAAATTAAACTGATTAAACATATTGCCGTGAAAAAGACCGAGTTGGGTTAAATAACCGCTGCTGACGATTTCACGGTTAAAGCACGATAAAATGATACTATAACCGTAATTAAGCGCTGCATTAATCGGTATATCATCGCTTCTTGTAAAGCTTTTTCCGAACATTGCATTGAAATAAACCTTGGCGGCATGGCCTTCCCTGTTTGTAACGTCATTAAATTCAAGTTCTTCAACATAGCTGTCAAGCAACAATGCTTCTTCAAGCCCATAAAATTCAAGAAGTGAAGCTTGATTTTTTATTTTCTGCGCAACTATAACCGTCCACACCTGCTGCTTTGAAATTTCATTCCAAGCAATTTGATTTTTAAGCTTTTGACTGCAATCGTGGCTTCCGTAATATGATATAAGCTCACTTTGAGGATTACGCTTTGCGTCACAAAATATAACCTTTATTTTCTTCAACGTAAGTTCGCTTAAAAGCGCACAGGTTATGGAGCAAGCGGTGTTTTCAACAATCAATATTGAAATTTCGCTTAAATGTATTTTAACAGTATTATCTACATCTCTTACCGTCATATAGCCCATAGTATAATCAAGCTTTGACGGCTTTGTTACCACAACTGTGCGCCAACTCATACTAAAATCTCCTCACTTATAAATTTAAAAGTTCAATTTCTTGTTCAAAAAGTCCTGTAACCGATTGATTGATTAACTTAATTGATTTAACTTTTTTTATTTCGGAAATGTTATTGTTAAGTCTTATAGCCCCATTAGCTTTAATGCCTATACTTTTCAAATCGCCTTTTGAAGCGTTGTTTTTCAATATAGTCAAGACATTTTTGATAACATTGCATTGTTCGACTATATCTAATTTTTCAAACTTTTCCTTTGAACAATATAACTTATCCCCTAAATTTGAATATAAAACACCGTATATATTGTTTTTCATTTTTTCAATTAATAAATTAAATAATTCAATATTTTTCTCGGCAGTTACAATATCCTTTTCATTCTTGCTTGTTTGCAAATGCAAATCTCCGCCGGCACATCTAATTACATTCCTGATATAACGTTCGTTATCATATCCTAATACTAACTGAACACCTGGTCGATAAGAAATCTGCGAACCACCACTATCCTTACCGCCAAGATGGCAAAGCATATTATCAAATGAAATACACGATTGAATTTTTACTTTTTTCACTTTAATAATTGGATTTATAAGACCGTAATTTTCAATTAAATACGCAATCGGATTTTCCTCGTACTTATTCTTATCATAAAGATTAACAGAAAACATAGATATCATACGGTTATTATCTTTTCCATGTTCAACACAAGAAAAGTAAGTAGATGAGACTTGATTGTATCCGCCATATTTTTCAATACTATTGCGTTTATCATTCTTTTTAATACTTGCTTGACCATTACCTTTCTTAAGTATTGTCACTTTAAAAAGGCCACCTTTTTTCTCAAATGCATAGCGTGTATAACGAATATTGTTTTTATTCATTGTGGATTTAACTATATTTAACGATTCATTATTATCAGCTATCCAAGCGCCGTCAATATTATGTTTTAACATTGAATCGAGCTTTACTGTGTAAGCCTTATCGTTATTTTGCAGACCCTTAATAAAGTTTGCTTTATTATGAGTAAACTTGCCATTATAAGCATTGCCGACAACAATATTGAGATAAGCGTCCTTAGCGTGGTGCAAATCGTTTACCTCACGGCATTTGAGCATATCATATTGATGGCGAAATTCAGATGCAAGAGCCGCCTTAACATACACAATTTCAGTATCGGGGCGAGGATAAAGCTGTTCAAGAATATTTGCAACAGCTTTAGTTGACTGACGTGTTTCAACAAGCTGGCGGGAAATAAACTGACTGAGTTCCTCGTCGCTTAAAGGATAATTTCTTACCAAGCGTTCATATTTTTTCTTATTGATAAGACCTTTATCAAGCAACGCCTTCCAATGCGGAGTCATTTTCTCTCTGATTTGACTTGAAAGAGGATATTCATTATCCTTTTTGGCATTAGTTGTTTTCTTAACAAGAACTCGGTTATCCAAGCTGTCGTCCTTAATTTTCGACTGAGGATAAATATGGTCGATATCATATAAATTCTTATTAAACAAATCGCCCAACTCAATATTTTCGCCTGTATACATACATTTGCCGAATTGAGTAAAATAGAGATAAAGCTTATCACTTTTCAGCTCATCATCAGTAGTATTATTTTGAAGCTCGTCAAAAAGTAAAGGATAGTCATTTTTACATGACTTATACAAATCCAAAAGCTTATTTCTTCTTGATACTGTTCGCTTCTTTTCTTCAGCACCTCTCGCCACCTCAACAAAAATCTTTTTAGGCGGGCATTTCATAATTTTTTCAAGTTCTTTAGTTATCAAAAGCGACTGATAAATAGGTCTTTTAACAAGCGGCGAAACATAAAGTTCCTCTACTATCTGATTTAACGTTTTATCATTTCCAAACGAATTTAATTCATTAATTTTATCATTAAAGGTTTTATTTTCCTTATCGTCACAGCAAAATTCATCGCTGTAAAGAAGCGAGGTTAAATTATAATTTGTTTCCCACAATGCGCAAATAATATTAATCAGCTCACCTGTTTCCTTATAAACAGCGGTAACATCTGTCAAAAATTCTCTTGAAAGCTTGCTCCAGCCCGTATACTTAAGCTTGCAGATTTTCTTAATTTCATCATCTGACAGGCAGCCTCCAAATTCATTTTTAAGGCGCTTTTTTAAAAGCTTTTTATCATCACCGAAAATGGTTATTGCCTTAACGATTTCTTCTTTTTGCTCATCTGTCAAATTATAAGCAACTAAGTCCTTATAGGATTTCAAAGAGGATTTAAAATCGTTATCAATTCCGCTGATTTCGTCAAAGGCGATATTTCTTGATTTCAAATAATCGCAAAGCTTTTTATTAGTAACCTTATAATATTTTTTGAAAAGGTCGTTATAGATATCCTGCTTTAATTGGACGCTGATTTTTTCACCGTCAATTTTAAGATTATTAAGCTCATTTAATACACAAAATTTATTATAAAGCAGCGAATGCTTAGGAATCACGTCATATTGTGGCAAATAAGTGCATTTGCTCGTTAAATTTTCAATGAATTTTTCAGCAGATTTATCAAAATCCACAACATCTTCAATATTCCAAGGATATATTTTTTCATTGCTTCTTACAAGCCAGCTTTTTGTTGAATGAGTATTAAGCGGTCCTATGTAATAAGGGATACGGTATTCAAACAATGCTTTAATTTTATCGTAAACAGTTTTGCCGTCGTTATCCTTATTTAACAAAAACGGTAAATATTCTTTAGCGTTATCCAAAATTGCAACCAGCTCTTTTTCATTAACCTGCATAGGAACAACGCCGTTATCCTTAGTCACCTGCTTTGGCATAAAGGTTGAATTTTCTATTTCTTTAAACATTTCTTCATAAGAAGCGTCTTTGCAAATACCCAACGTTTTCTTTAAATAAGCGCAAAATTCCTCTTGAGTGCAGGTTGAAATAAGCACACCGGTGCCATTGCTCGTTTTAATATGCTTTGAATACGCAACATAGTTATTATCTTTAGAGCTGATATTAAATATTTCGGCTTTCTTTTCAGGCATATATATTTTTATATATTTCTTAAGCGTTTTCAAATCTCTTTTATGCTTTTCATATATTGCAACCTTAGCTTCTGAAATATATTCCTTACCGTCCAAAATATCCGCAAGAACCGCCCAATCGTACACCGCCTTTAATTTTTCTAAAAGCTCAAAGCGCTCGCCGAGATAGGATTGAAAATCATTTGCATTATCGTCAAAACCCGATGAAAACGAAACACTTTTCTTTTCAACATCTTTAAGTGCTTCGTCATCAAAAATATCAAAAAGCTTAACCGATGAGCCGCTTAAAAGAGAAAGCGCACTGTAAAGCACCTTATCGTACTTTTTGCTAACACCAAACAGCTCGGCAATTTCAGCGTTTTTCTTTGTCTTGCCCTTAGATTTATCTTTTAAAGTATTCGCAAATTCATCAACGTCACTGCAATCAAGCTCAATCTCATAATTATCGTAAAAATAATTTTTTAAGTCATTATATATAGGCATAAAATCGCCCGATTTGTCATTTTTATAAGAATAATCAAAAAGAAAATGACCACGATTTTTGATAATATGATGAAGTGCAAGATAAACGAGCCTTACGTCATGAGGCTTATTACTCTTAATAAGCTCATTTCTCAAATGATAAATTGTCGGATAATCTCTGTGAAAATCCTTATCGGTATAATTCTCATCAGAAAATACGCAATAAGGAATTTTTGTAGATTTATCCTCAAGATATAAATTGCTTTCACGAAGCTTGATAAAGAAGGCAGGGTCAATTTTTGAAATTTCCTCGTCAAAAAGCATTTCGAGAAGCTTTAATCTTTCACGCTTTCTTTGCGTTCTTCTGCGAGATGAGCGAAAGCCCCTTCTCTCCTCGGCAGAATTGCTCTTTTCAAAAAGCCTTATGCCCCACATTGCGTTACCTTTAAACTTAGGAATTTTATAATTAGTATCGCAAACAGCCCAGCCAACGGAATCGGTACCTATATCAAGTCCCAAATAATACTCTTTACCCATAAATTTTTCTCCCTTTAAAAATTTTTATTGACAAATGCGATTTGAAATGCTAATATATAGACATCTCAAGACCTTATGAGATTACACTATAAGTTCAAATAAAAATTTATTCAAATCGTTGCTTAGCCAACATCACAGTGTGTGATTATTAAAGACTCGTTTTTACGGGTCTTTTTTGTTTTATAATTTAATAATAACATATAATTTTTCAAAAATATATAGCTTGTCAAGAATTATTTTTCAAAGTACAATT
>FR889126.1:0-1868 GCA_000436835.1 Eubacterium sp. CAG:251 | reverse complement strand
GCTTTTAGGGATTGCATTTTTTACACGGAGAATAGCCGTTTGAAATAAGGCTTTGTCTTGTTCCTTTGTATTGTTTTTTATTAGCGGTATTCATTTTTTTAGCGCCGTCACAATTAGGATTATGAAATTTTTTCGACTTAACATTAACGACATATGTTTTAACCTCGGTAGAATCAACTGATGTTGAAGTTAAAGAGAACTCAGAAGCTGCACTTTTGCTTGCTTTATTATCGCCTGTTGCATAATCAATCTCAACACCCGGCTGAACATTATAACAATAAACATTAAAGCTCACTCCTGTGCCTGCATCTTCAATTGAATATGCCTGTATATGAACACCATCGGCAACAAGATTATTGCCATCAAAAATAGGCGTTACCTCATAATAAACGTGATTTCTGGTAAGTTTAACATAGTCGGCAACTCTGTTTTCAAATGGAAGCATACCCTCAACATTAAGATATCTTGTACCGGTAATCAAATTATTTACATTTGCATTTTCTCCGGTAAGCTGATAACCGATTAGATGGCAACGATTATACAAATATTTTCCGTCAACAAAGCTATATTTTGAAATATGCCAACCTGTCGGTTTAACCGAGCCGATTGAGCCACGTTCTTTTGACGGCATTAAATCAGAACCGATACAAGAAACTGCATAAGTACACCTGCCTAAAGAGTCAAGCGTTCCGTATTCTTCAAACGAGGTTGTTGACGTTTTCTTTTTTTCACTCAATTCAGGCACATTATTATTAATTTCAACATAAGGCGAATCGCTATATGGTGGAATATTATTTAAATCATAATCGGTGTATGCACTTGTTGTTTGTGCAGTAATATCAAGGTCATTGAAAAAATTGCTTTCATTTGATGAACAGCCTGATAAAATAAGAAGCGTTATTGAAAAGGCGATTAATATCTTTGTAAATTTTCTAAACATTTCAACCTCCGAAAAAATCTGAAATATAACTGATTTCGACATAATATATTAAATTAATGAATTATAATATTATCAAAGAATGTATTAAGGGGAAACACTAATGTTGGAACTAATCAATGTCGAAGACCTATATGAAAATGACAAAATCATAATTATGGACAGTATATTTTTTAATAACAATAAATTAATTGAAAACATAGAAATCGGATTTAAAAATAAAAGCGGCGACATAATAGATATCAAAACAATAAAGCATATAAAATAAGACTGCCAAATGACAGTCTTACAAATTAATCATGCTGATGTTTTATATGCGCCTGAGCAATTTCTATAATATCAGTTATATGTTCATCATCAAAGCTGTAATAAACCTGTTTACCGTCACGTCGTGACTTCACAATATTATTAGCCTTAAGGATAGCGAGCTGATGTGAAACTGCCGATTTTGTCATACCGAGGGCATTTGCTAAGGTACACACACAAACCTCTCTGTTGTCAAGAGCAAGCACAATCTTTGCCCTTGTAGAGTCACCGAGCACCTTAAACAGAGTTGATATTCTGTCTATTTGAGAAGAACTTAGCATTGAAGAGTTAATATCATTAATAAGTTCTTCATCAGTTATATTACAATTGCAGTTGGCAACTCCCATATTCGCACCTCAAATCAAATTGATTTACATATATTATATATTCTTTATAATAAAAAAGCAATTAAAAAGAATGAAAAATACAAAAGAAAAATCCTGATTACAATAAATGCAATCAGGATAATGGAGGCACCACCCAGATTTGAACTGGGGCATAAAGCTTTTGCAGAGCTCTGCCTTACCACTTGGCTATGGTGCCATATAGCAAAAGGCTTCAAATAATGAAGCCTTTTTAATTGGAGCGGATGACGAGGCTCGAACTCGCTACCTCAACCTTGGCA
>FR889125.1:64505-86509 GCA_000436835.1 Eubacterium sp. CAG:251 | reverse complement strand
GTAGCAGCAGCAGTTACCTGTGCCTGATCTGTATAAGCTTCAACCTTAGCCTGAGCATAAGTCTCAAGAGCAGCTGTTACCTTAGCATAAGATTCAGCTGTGTACTTAGTACCGTCAACAGCCTTTGCAGCATCAAGTGCAGCATAGTAAGCTGTACCGTCAAGCTTATCGTCCTTAGTCTGAGTATCTACATGATTACATACAGTACATGTTCCTGTAAGAACAGTACCTGAAACAAGTGTATGCTTGCTTGTCTCTGCATAAGTAATGTTACAATTTTCCTCAGCTGTAGTAGCAACCTCAGTATAAGTAGTATCTGCAGTAGCAGCTGATACTGCAGGCCATGAGTAAGTTGTTACTTCGTGCTTATTATCGCTCTTATAATTTACAGCTACAGCAGTATTTGTTGAAGGAACTGTTGGAGTTTCGCCTTCTTTAACTGTCTGCGTATCAACAGTCTTGCCGTTGATGTCATTAAATGTAATAGTATGAGTCTTAGTTTCAGGTGTTGATTCCTTTGCATAATCTGTCCAAATTAATGCCCAGTTAGCAAAAGTGCTATCTGTATCGTCATGTGTAATAAGGAACAATTCAGGATTTACAGCATTAGTGTTATTCGGTTCACCAGTACCGTCGAGTGAAGTTCTGTAATAAGGCTCAAACTCTGTACCGGCAATATCTGTGTTAAATGTAAATACATCTGAAAGGTCGCAGTCTTGAAGAACCTCAAAACTATATACAAAAGAAACAATACCATACTTACCGAATGGTTTTACGCCGTCTGCAGTACCAATAAAGTTAGATACTGACTGATCACCTGCTACAGCAGCCTTACCTGTAACTGCACCATAGAATGTACCATCTTCAACATTTACATTGTTTCCTGCAAAGGCTAACGCTGTAGGATAAAACTGAGTGCCATCGGCTATACAACCTGCAGCACCTGAAGAAACAGCCTTCCATGTATCGCCACGTGATGGCTTTGAAGAATAAGCTGCAGCTTTAAGGTATTCCTTATTGAACTTACCCTTGAACTGACCGTTTTGAAGAACGTCAAAACCACCAAATTCAACTGTTACAGCAATACGATCGCCTGCCTTAAGTGTTGCAGGGTTAAGAATATTTTTAGCTGTCTTAACGGCTTCATAAGTATGTGACGCATCCATGCCATAGTAATTCTGAAAGTATGATGCAGCATAGTTTTTAATTGCGTTTGTATCTGATTTATCTTTAACTTTTGCAATAGCCTCTTTCATACCTGCATTAGTACCCTGTGAAGATACTGTTGCAGCAATTACAGGCTTATAGTCATTACGATGGTCTTCATAGCCACTATTTCCATAATCTTCAAATCGTCCACCGAAGCTTAAACTCCATGAACCCATTTGGTTATAAGTTTCGTCGCTGTTATAGCTCCAATATTCAGGAGTTGACTGAAGCTTTGAAAGGCTTGTATCAACGCCGTCATCAACCCACCATTTTCTGTTTTTAGTAACAGTATAATTTGTTTCACCGAACATATCCGGCGCATCAGGAGTACCTGCTAAAGCAGAAAACGGAACGGAGAATGCAACCATAAGAACTGCAAGAAGAACAGCTATTGCTTTTCTAAATGTCTTTTTCACTTAGAAATCCCCTTTATTTATTTTGAAAAAAATCACTTTATCTCTAATCCGTTATAATAACCGGAACCGGATGAACATGCATAAATTGCTGTTGCATCGGCGCCTGTTACAACGCCGTCACCGTTAAGGTCATAGTTTAAATCCGTTTGCTTTGAAGCAAAAAGATATACACTTGTTGCATCGGCAGCTGTAATTATACCATCCTTATTAAAATCACAAGCCATCATAGGGATAACCGCATTAGTAATATCGGCACCGTTTACGATAACGGTAACGTCATTACGAGCTATTGCATAATCAGACGAGATTGAAAGATAGTAGGTTCCGTCCTTTAACGAATCAATAGAGAAAGCGTTTACACCATCTTTAAGAGATGATGTGGTTGTACCGACAAGCTCGGTACGAGCTGAATCGGAATATACGTTAACCGTATATTCACCGTAAACAGGACTGTTGGCAGTATTGCCTTTCGCATCTGTCATAATAACAAGCGAACCGTTTACGCTATGACCGGTTGACGGTGAAACGTCACAGGTCATTAAATATAGAGAACCGGGATAATCGGCAGATTCGGTAACAAGAGCGTACTCATCGTCAAATCCGTCATTATAATTAGCCAAAACGAAAGTCTTATTTGGGTCTGTTGAAACCGAAATAACATCAGCGGCGTCACAATCCTTTGCAAAAGCAACCGAGAAGGTTGCAAGCAACGTGCCGTCCTTTGTTACAGATGAACAAGTGTCAGCATCTGAAACAAAGCCGAATACCAAATTAGAATCATTCGTTACGGTTCCCATCGAAGATACGCCGGCAACCTCATCAGAAAGAAGAGCCTTAGGCTCACTCTGCACCGATACATCCGAAGAATAGGTTGATGTAACCTGCACAACCGATAACTCGGTGACGCCCTCTAAATAAAAGCTGACGTCGTATGTACCGGCAGGTAACTTATCACCGTCGTATTGTTTGCCGTTAGAATCTGTGTATGTGCAATAAACGTTCGGGCTCTCCGTTCCGAGCGCAGCAGCATACGAAGTACGAGGAAGGCACACAACAAGCGCAACAAAAGCCAAAAACGCAAGTGTACCGAAAATAACACCTACTCGTTTTTTCGCAATTGTATTCATTGGTGTTACCTCCTTGTTAAAAAAATTGCTTAATTTGGGGAGAAGCAGAATCGCCGTGAAGGGCAAAGACAAAATCGGTCAGAAAACATAAAAATATGAAACCAAGCAACTTTGGCAAAAGCCAAACACCGTGAAACACTAAATATTTACTAAACGAAACTGCCCATAGCCTCCCCGCCCAAAGCGGGCATAGTATATAAACGGCAAAAGCCGAATATATCAAGACAAAGCAAAGCCATAGCTCTGCCTAATTAAATGATAACACAAGTTATCGTAATTTTCAAGTAAAACTTCTTAGGGACTTTCGCCCCTAAGAAGTATAGAAGCTAATATTACTTAATAGTAACAGCAGGAAGTGCGATAGCAGATGATGCAATAGCATAAACAGTTGTAGCATCCGCACCGGTTACCGAGCCGTCACCGTTAAGGTCATAACGAAGATCAGCAGCCTTAGAAGCAACTGAATATACAGCAGTAGCATCTGCGCCGGTTACATTGCCATCCTTATTGTAGTCACAAACAACCATTGCAATTGCAGGACCTGCAATATCAGCGTCACCAACAACAATGCTTACTGTACGTGCAAGAGCGAATTCAGAAGTAATTGTTACTGTATATGTGCCAGGTGCAAGGTCAAGACTAATCTCGTTTGCATCAGTTGTAAGGTCAAATGACTTTTCAAGAACAGGAGCGTTTGCACTGTCATAAACAGTTACTTTATATGTTCCGTTTACGCCCTTATTGTTAGTAGCACCCTTTGAAGATGTTGCTACAACAAGTGAAGCATTAACACTATGAGTTGACGGAGCCAATGACTCAACCGAAGGAACGATTGTAGTATTGCCTGTAACAGTAAGCTCATACGGGAATGCTGTTGCTGTATCGTCAAATGTAAGTTTGTCGCCGTTAACAGTAAGTTCAGGTTTAAGAGTATAACCTTCCTCTGCTGTTACATTGATTGAAACAACCTGACCCTTTTCTACAGCTACAGGACCTGAGTAAGCAACGCCGTCGATTGTTACTTTAGCACCTGCAACAGGAGTTACAGTAAGCTCACAGCTCTCAAACTCGGTAAGACCGATTTCAGCTGCCTGAAGTTCAGTATCAACATTGTAAATCTTAGCAAGCTGAGCGTCATAGTTCTTACGGTCATTGATATTGAATGTGCCGGAATTCTTATACTTATAAGAACCGTTACCATAGTTAGCAAGGTCAACTGCGGCAGCAAGAGCTCTCACGTATCTGTTCCAAGATGCTGATGAGTACTTTGTTGCGCCTTCGTTAACAAGCTTACCTGATGCATCAAATGAACCAAAGCGTGGGTTAGCTGCTACGCCATTCTTAGATACGGTTGCTTCAGTAGCAACTGTACCGTCTTCATTGTATGTAGCAGGTGTTGCCTTGAGCATTGAGTAAGCATTACCCGATGCGCACTTGATTTCATTTTCAAGCTGCTTGCCCTGGTAACCACGTTCAATAACTGCAGAAGCGAATATGTTAAAGAGTTTAACGTATTCTTTTGCCTGAACAGAAGATACTTCAGAAGCTGTGGTATAAGTAAACTTAGTACCTGCATTCTTGAGGTCATTCATAAGCTTAGCAGCGTCAACATAAGACATACCGTTTCTTTCAACAGTCTTGCCTGTTGTTGCGTCAACGTAATCAACGTCAACTGTATACTGCTGTTCAGCCTTCTTTGCATATTCTACCATCTTATTATATGTAAGAATATCAAAGTTAATTTCTTCAAGACCATTTCTAAGCTCAGAAATCTCATTGTAGAGTGTTGATGATGAGCTGATAAGGTGAGACTTAACTACGCTAAGAACATATTCAAGTCTGTCATTAGCCTGAGTAGCAATACCACGATTATCTACTGAATCCATCTCGCCTGAGTTAGGAATGAGCTGATACTCAGCTGATGGGAACTTACATGCCCAATTATCGCCTGAGTTGCACTTTTTGCCTTCAGAATTTCTGTATACATATTGAACCTGATTATAAAGAGGCTCGTTATCTTTGTTTGTATCCTGAGTAGTTGTCGGTCTCTGCCATGGGCCGCCAGGATATGTATCGAGATCCCATTTTGTAGCATACTTAACTGAGTTAGTAAGGTAATAGTTACCGTCCTGACCGAGTGTTACATTAGCCAATGCAGCATCCTTGCCATTCTTAACATCTGATGATGTAAGCGGCTTTGGTGAGTAAATAGGCATTGTACATTTCTCATCGGAATAGTAAATTCCCTTTACGCCGCCACTGGTTGCACCTGTTGTAGCGTCTATTGTGCCACCGACATAAGCAGTTGCTTTAACCGATTCAGGGATTGTGTAGCTTACCTGAGTACCCTTTACAGTAAATGTTACTGTTTCGTTAGAGGTTGAGTAAGGAACGTATGCACGATCGCCTGTTGCGGAAGTTGTAACTGAAGTTGTAACTGCATACTCTGTTTTATCTGACTGAGTAAGAGCTGATTCAGCAGTGTAAGGAGCTGACTGAACGCTAAGTACATTCATAAGAGCATCCTTAGCCAAATCATAAACTGAACCGATAGATGCATCCTCTTTGAAGTCGGATGTTTTATAGTTAGCCATGATATTGGCAAGTTCGTTATAGTTCTTATCAAGTGAGCCGGCTGAACCGCTTTCACCGATAACAAGCTGGAAGCTGCCTGTCTTATAAGAACCTGAATTATAGAAGTTAACATTAACATCATAAGTGCCGGTCTTAACAGTAGCCTCACCGTCGAAACCAAACGGTCTGTAGTTATTAACAGCATTTGAACCAAATGTTTGCTTTGAGGTATTTATATAGATAGCATCAATACCGGTACCGAGTGTAACCATATTAAAGATGTTATCATAGTTATATTTACCACCGGTCTTAAGATACATTGTATCATAAATACCGCTTTCATTGATATGGTAACCGGCAATAATCTTAGCATCAAGTGCTTCCTGAAGAGTGAATGCAACGTGAGTTCTTGTTTCAATCTCCTTGCCCTCATTTTGCTTTGAAATGTTACCGATTTCCTCAGAAGTATAACCTCTGTAGTAGTCAACAGCACCAAGGCCGCTACCTGTAGAACCGTTTGTATGGTTACGCTGCCATTCGCCGAATTCGCCTGAGCCTGCAGATGTTTCTACACGATAGTCATACATACCAATCTTAAGAAGATCACCTGTTGACTTATCCCAACGAGCAATAGCGTTATTTTCACCGATATCTACTGTTGTTAAATTAGAATCATCGAATGCCTTAGCTGCAGTAGTAAGGTTATTTGATTCATAGCCGGATTTTCTGTCAAAGAAGAATACACCGTCAATGCTCTTTTCCTTACTGCCGCCCTTCATAAAGAATGAATACTGAGCGATTTCGTTAAGCTTGTTAGAAGCGATAACCATCTTATCAGGATAGTTTGCAGAGATATTACCGCCGATACCTGTAAGAGAATGAACGGTTACACCGTTTTCTTCTCTGTCAGTGCCGTCTGTCTGCTGGAATGTAGAGTTGAAGTTATAATCAGCATCATAAAGAGCATTTCTGAAGCTTACTTCACTTGTAAGAAGCTTATAAGCTGTTACAGTATTGCCTCCATAAAGAACATTGCCCTGATCATCAACAATATCATAATTTACAACAACACGGCATGTGTTTGTTGTATCAGAACCTGAAACATCGAACGGAACTGAAATATTAATTTTAGCACTCTTACCCGGATCAATAGGAGTTTCAGGGAAATCTATTGTATCATCAGGCATTTCTTCGTTATAAACATCATATTGAAGCACGCTTGTAATCTTTACATAGTAACGTGAAAGCTGAGTAGGCTTGCCGTCCTTAATGTACGATGCATTGATACCTACCGAGTTGTTTGTAACAGTAAGTGCATCATCATAAGGTTGACCTGAAATACAGCCTGTTACGGTGTTAGAACCGAATGAAGCAGTAGCCATCTTGAGCTGATGCTGACCAAGTGTAGTCAATGCATTAGGAATGAAGCTGTTAACTGCCTGTACTGCAAAACAGATACCTCTGATAATAGAATCAGAGTAGGTCTTAGGACCGTTTGTACCGTATCCGCCGAACTCTACGAAGTTACAGATAAGCTTTTGGAATGCACCCAAGTCCTTACCGCTTGTACCTGCGAGTACCTTAACCTGGAAGAAATCATCAAACGGATGAGCACTTGTAGCATCAGGAACGATTGTCTTAAAGCTCTGTCCGCTGTAACGTGCGCCAAACAATCCGTTAATGAGATCCTTAAGTAAATCATAAACTGTTACGACGAATGAAGTCTTTTGGATAGGCTCTGCAGAAACGATTGTAAATAACTGGTTAAGGAAGTTAGATACGCCGCAAAGACCTGTCTTTGAATTTTCTTTACCAATATCAAGGAATGAAAGAACAATGTTGTTCCAAATAAGTTCCTCTGAATTGAATTTAGCATAACCTGTACCCTGAAGTGTACCGAGAACAGGCATAAGCTTATTAGCTATTGCATTAATGTTTTCCCAAAGAGTATTCTTTGTTGTGATAAGGCTGTTGCCGTTTCCATCACAAATACCGAGGAGAGCACCTACGCCCATAGCTCTTTCGCCCTTATTTACAGCCTTCTCCATTGCATGGTCGCCGCCGTAGTAGCAAACTACAGAATTAAGAAGGTCAAAGAGTGTTGTTTTAGAATCAACAGCTGCTGACTCTGTCTTCCAAGTATTGCCGTTTTCGTCCTCAAGAGGAACGTAAGCCTCAATTACATAAGCAACTGCGTCACGAGCCATTGGAAGAATTGTGCCTTCAAGTGTTGCATTGATTGTTCCGTCGCTGCCAATCTTTACAAGCTTTGAATAATCCTTGTTAGGCATTGAGTATGATAAATACTCCTTAAGGCATACATAAGCTACTGCTTCTGCATCCTTACATCCGTCCCAATCAGAAGGATGGATAATTTTCTCAAGCTTGCCTGAGCCAAGATTTACCTGACCGATACAAGCAACGAGCATAGGAATCATTGCTTCTTCAAGATTCTTCTCTGTAAGAGCAGCGCTGGCGCCGTTCTTTGCGTAGAAAGCTTTAAGAATGTTAGCGTCTGTAGCGTCTGCTGTGTACTGAACCATCTTGCAAGCGTTGCCAACAAGTGTTGAAACGATTGACTTAATTGCTGCTGCGTCAATAGTTGCAAAATCACCGGTTGTTGTCATTTCAGGACGTGTACCGATAACGTTGCCGCGCTGCGGGAACAAGTCCTTAACTGCTGCAACAAGTGCGTCATTAAAGCCTGCTACCATTGAGCTGTACTTTGAATAGCTTTCGCTAAAGAACTTATCGAGGTTTGGAGTACCTGTTTCTGCAAAGTAAAGATTGATAGGACCTGTTGTTACGTTAAAGCCGTAATCAGCAAGCGGGCTGTATCTTAACTTAGCGAAAAGTCTCGTTGCGTCGATATCTTTCCAAGAACCTGTTGAGTCCTCGGCAGCTGTACGATCATAAGTTACCGTCTTCTTAACATAAGCAAGGAAATCATCTGCTGTGTCAAACTTATAATCCTTATATACTGCATTTGCCCATTGATTGAGCTTAGCCGGTGTATAGTTTGCAGCAACATCATTATCATTCCACTCGCCCTTTTGGTCGAAGAAATAATAATAGTTGTTATCAAAGTTAGCGCCGTGACCCTTATCAAATCCATCATTTACGTGAAGGAGTTTGACTGTACCCTTGAGAACTGTATCCCAAGCAAGGTCAAGAGCTCTGTAACTGAAATCAAAAAGATTATCGGTTGCCTTAAGTGTTACCTTTGTGGTTGATTCTGTTGCATAACCGTTTTCGTCAGGAGCACCGTAAGCAAAGAGAAGAACGTTAAGAGGATTACCCTCATCATCTTTAAATTCATCTGAATATACAAGGTTAGGGTCATAACCAAGCTTTGCAGCTGCAGTAGCGTAGTCAGAACCGCTTGCCTTCATTTCAGCTTTAATCTTCAAATAACGTGTAGCCGATGTATCCTGAATTGCTGTTTGCGAATCAGCATCTGTGTATTCTTGATTATATGTAACAAGTACACTAATCTTATCAAGAAGCTCTGTTGTGAGTTTATTAATAAGCTGGTCATCATAAACCCATGTTGCAGTACCGTTCTTGAAATTATTAATTTCCTCTTCTGTATACCAATTAGTATATTGGAAAATAAGGTTTTGAGCAACATTGTATACTAAGTTAGTCTTATACTTCGTATCTGTAAAGCCCAAAAGATTACCTACAATCTTATATACGTCAAGGTTTGCAACGTTACCGAGAGTACCGAGAGTAAAGTTACCTCTAAGCACCTGGCCTAAAATATCAGAGCCGTTATAGTCGCAAGAAAGGTTTTGTAAAATACCGATTACGCTTCTTAAAATATCAGTTGAAGATGCAGTTTCTCTTGTAATATTCCAATCCTTAGTAGCAACAGCCTTAAAGTTAAGGTTGCCGGCATCACCGAGTAAGTTACCATATGAGTTAAGAAGATCAGCGACACCCCTAAGTGTATAGAAAAGTTCATCAACACTGTGAGTACGTACCGGAATGTCTTTTTTAACAAGACCAAAAGCATTAAGCTTAAGTGTACGGCTGTTGCTGTCCCATGTGATATACTGGGTAATACTTGAAGGAAGGTTTTCAAGAAGCTTATCAATCTGCGGACCGTATTGGGCAAGCATCAAATCAGCATAGTCAAGTAAAGCTGTAGCTACCTGTTCATCGGAAAGAATAGCCCACGCCAAATCGTTATATTCGATTGACTCGTCGGCATACGTCTTTTCACTGCTCATAGTATCAGCATAAGCAGTTAAAGCACCGGTAAAGCAGGAAGCTGCCATAAGCACTGCCATAAATAATGCCAGAAGCTTATGTGAAAACTTTTTTGCCTTCGTTTTCATTTTTTACCTCCATTAAATTTAAAATTAATTGAATAATAAAGTGTTAACATATTGCAGGGGAGCCTGTCACAATCTCTGACCATCAGGCAATCTGAATTAGACTGAAGGTCGGCAAAGCCAAACCGTTGCACCAAAAACTGCGCAATATGTGCTTTAAACACATTATAATTATTACATAAGGCAACAAAAAAGTCAATAAAGACAAACGACAAATGATATTTTTGTAACAATGTCCAAAAAAGCAAACTTATTTTTGACACCTTGCACAAATTATTAACTAAAAGTTTACAATTTGTTTATAATTTGACGCCAAAAAACGCTTGATTTTCCGCAAGTAAAGCTGTGATACTTTACACAAAATTTACATTTGTAAAGATGTTTGCCTTTACAAATCGAACAGAATTTTACCCGACTTTATATGGATTATATTACGTTTTACAGTCAATTTTCTGTCGAATTATGTTTGTTAGACTTTTTATGTTGTATTGTCTATTTTACAACTCTCTATCGTCAAAAATCAATGCTAAAATATGTGAAAATTCACAATAAATTCAAAATATGTTATAAAATTATTGACTTATAAGTTTTTATTTGTTATAAATATATTGTATTTGTTAATACGCGTGTGGATATCCTGCGCCTAAAAAGCAGTTTTTTGTGTAGAAACTGTGAACAAATACTGCTCGGCGCATTATCCAAAAAATGCGTTACCATACGACAAGTTCGTAAATCATATGTAAAGGAGAGAGAGATTTATATGAGAACGAGCAAAAAGATACTCAGCTTTTTCTTAGCTGTAGTAATGGTCGTGACCACATGCTCGGTTGGATTTACTGCGTTCGCCAAGAGTAATGACAACCCGCTTTGGAAAACGACAAGTGTTGACGCCGATTCGGCATTCGACACACTTAACAAATTGGCAGACCAGCTGCCTTCCCTTCTCATGGGCATTGAGGCAATAAGCAAGCCTGTTTATGAAAAGGGTGCTAAAAAGTTAGGTAAGACCGCAGCGGAACTTACCACCAAAGAAAAAGAGCAAATCGTAAGTGAAACAACACTTCAGGATTTACTCGGCGTATTGCAGCCGACTCTTATCGGCGCACTTGCAAAGACAAGCCAGTCAGACTTTGTAAAAAGTTATATTCAAACAGGTATGGGTAATCCTGAAGATTATAACTACTTAAGCGGTTCAACGGGCGCAATTGATTATTTTTCACTTACTGCCCTTTGCTTAAAGTACAAAGACAACAAAGACTTATCTAAAGACACGAGAAATCAGCTTGACGAATGGTTATACGGTAAAGAAAGCGAACGTACCGTTTCAGGCTACAATGCCGCAGGTCAAACTATCAAGTTCTCAACAAACAGCCTTTGGTATTTAGCCGACCTTTATGCTCAAAAGATAAAGGAAGGTACAGACAGTGATAAGGTAGAAGCAATTGCTAAGCGTTATACCGAAGCTGTAAAAAGCGGTGCTGTTGAAACAGTTAAGCTTAACGGCGAAGCTATCGGTGACACTTATGATACTGCCACACTTTACCAGTTGAAGAACTTTGATTTTAAGCTCACAGCTGATGAGCAAGCCGTTGTTAACAACTATATGGGCACACTTAACATTAAGTATGCAACATACGGTATCAACGTTAAGCTTAACGATTTGGCTGACGTTATTTACTACGACTTTGGTGTCGGTCAGAGCTTCATCTCAGCAAGCGAATTTATCAGATTGATAAGCGACGGCGGTGCAACATTTAACCAAACAGTTGACAGCACATCACTTTATCAGGTTCCTATGACATTTAACGGCTTCACAGTAAGCGACACTGAAAACAATGTTTATGACACTGTTAAGGAAATCGCAAGAAAAGCTGTTGCCGCTAAATTAGGAGTTGCCGAAGATGCTTCTTTCGAGACTCTTGCACAAAAAGAGGGCATGACAACAGATTACCAAATTGAGTCATATACCGAATATGTAGTAGGCAACACTATTATGACCGATTTGTGCAAAAAAGCACTTATGAACGGTAATGTCGACACAACCACTTCTCCGTATTACACTGATATACTTAAGGGTATGGTTGTACGTTTCGGTAATAACGGAAACGGCGTTGACCTCAACAAGCTTAATTCCGAAATCAATGCTAAGCTTCCAAAAGGATATGATGCAAATTGGCAAGAGGGTGACAGTTTCTTCATCAGCGATGACGAACTTACTCAGTTGCGTGCATTCTTCTCCAGCGTCGGCGGTGCAAACGCCACCACTAATGTTGTAACAAACTACTTTAGGGACGGCGAAGTTACCTTTAACGATAAATATGCCGACAAAAAGAACAAGACAGTCATTGTTCCTGCTTCACTTAAAGGCAGTTACACTTCAGAGTTTTGGTCTCTTATTGCAGCTAACCAAAAAAAGAATTCAACAAATTACAATAATTTGTTAGGTTCATTTGGCGGCTTTGCTAAAAACCTTTCACATATTGACAAAACAAAATACTTGCCTGTTAATTCACTTGTTGATGCTTCACGTTCAGACCCGGGTGTCGGCATTAACGCACTTAAGTCTGACTCTGTAACTAATTCAAATAATTACAGCAAGCCATTAATCAACGAATGGGTTGCAGCTTCTTACGACTACATTGTTACTAAGATTGCATCTGAATACCTCGGCGTTGATACAAACGACCTTGGCACAGATAACACTACTTATACATACAGCTATAAGTATTCTTTCAAATTCCTTCTTAACGTTCAACTCGTACTTGATGATATTGTAAAGAAAAAAGCTTCTCAAACTTCAGGTATCGTTCTTACCGACGCTCAAAAGGAAATTCTCAACGGTAAAAATGTTGACCTTACAGGTTCGGCAGGTACCGAGATTACAAACCTTATTCTCAACAACACAATCGGCGATATCGTTGACCCAAGTACAGATATCGGTAAAACGGTTGACGCTGTGCTTAAGTCACTTCTTAAGACCAACGTAAATCTTAAGGACGCTCTTACCGATGTTTGGAAGAATCTTGTTAACAACCCGATTAAGACAGTCGTAAACCTTCTTCCTTTACTTACAGTAGTAATTAACGAGCTTCTTGAGCCTATTCTTTTCTCTGAAATCGGCAATTCGCAAAGAAATAACCAAGAAGGCTTCCTCTATTCTGTTATTGACCTTATTGAGCCACTCAAAAATATGACTGCAGACACCGGCTCATATATCGGTATCAGTCAGCTTGCTTGGGACCTCAACGCTATGCTTCCTCAGCTTATGCATTGGCTCCAGAGAGATGGCAAGTTTGAGGAATTCGGCGGTACTTATTGGAACGGCGGTAATGAGAAAACAGGCTACATTTCAGAATCTTCTGACGACACCTTTGTAACCAAGAACTTCTCAGCCGGCGACATTATCGCAACTCCTGACTACGTACTTAAGTATGACAAGGTTGTAGACAGCTACGGCAAAGCAATCACATACACAAAGAACAGCGACGGTTCTTATACCTATTCTTATAATGGCGTAAGCGGTTCTCTTGCAGATGTACTTGCTAACGTTTCAAGCACTACTAAGTTTAACGTTAAATACACATATGAAGCGGGCGTACCTAAGATTACAGGTATTTACATTGCCGATAAGGCTCTCAAGTATGCTAAGCTCAGTGACCTTGAGGGTATCCTTAAGAAAGCAATCACAGCTTCGAACGGACAGGTTGGCGCAGGTCTTTATGAATTGGTAACAGAAATTGCTGGCCTCTTCACTACTGCAGTTGACACATACGTTAGCACTCCTAAGTACAGAGACCAGGTTAAGGGCCATGATGACGGAGGAAAAGTCATCAACTCAGGTCTTAACAACCTTATGGTTGCAATTCCTCAGCTCTTTGACATTATGGAAAACCTTGCAGCTGACAAATACGGCGTACGCAAGGACGCATGGACATATTGCTACAAGGGCAAGATTGTTACGGATTCAAACGGCGCAGTAAGCAACTCTAAGATGACAGAGTTCAAGGATTTTGCCGCTAATCCAAACCCAACAAAGATTTTTGACTGCTTTGTAGGTGTATTCGTAGAGGATTGGCTTGACGCTATTCTCGGTCTTGTAAACAACGTAATCAGCTCTAAGGGCAGTGAATTTGAAAAGAACCTTCCTATTATCACAGGTCTTCTCAATTCAGTAGGCGGTTTCACCGAAACAAGTGCTCTTACAGACCTTTTCAACAGTATCTTCCAGATTACACGTGACAGCAAGTACAGCTTCACATTTGAACCGCAATCAAGCGGATTTGTAGGTCTTGACAGAGATAACGCTTACTTCCTTATTACTAATGTAAGCAAGCTTGTTGACGTTGTTAAGGCACTTATCAATTCATTCAAGTCAAATAACAACAATAACAACAATAATAACAATAACAATAATTCTTCATCACCTGCCACTACACAGGCAGTTGCAACTCCTAACTCTTCAGTTGATATTTCAGCACATAAGAGCAGCGATATGAAGAACGTTGATAACACAATAGCTAAGCTTGATAAAACATTGTCATCTCTCCTTACGGATTCAAGCGTAAACGGCTATTCAATCAACAAGACAAGTAACATTATTGTCGGCGTAATTTCATTACTTTCAAATTACATTGGTGCAAATGCATCAAACGCAACAATTGATTTACTTAATACCTATTTATATTATCTTAATGGCGAGGATGCACGTACTCCTGATTCAAATGGTAACGTTAATCCTAAGGATATCTACACAAACGAAGGTCTTACAACAGTAGTAGTAAGAACCTATGCTCTCGTCGAAACACTTGTTGCAGGACTTACTGACAAGTATGCATACTCTTATACATATAATAATGGTACTGCCGACGTGACAGCAAAATACAATCTTATCAGTGAAGCAGTCAACGGACTTATTTCTCCTGACTCATTATCTGTAAGAATTAAGGACACAGGCATTAAGAACGCAAGCAAGAAGCTTTCTAAGCTTGACAGTTGGAGTGACGCAGTTAATGACAACGGTACTCTTAACGTAAGCATTAATTGGGGCATCACAGCAGGCAACAGAGATGAATTTATGACAGGTCTTTCAACCTCACTCAGACTTCTCACCTCTATCCTCGGCGTAGTTCTTATTGATACAGGCATTTATGAAAATGCTCTCTACCCTGTTCTTAATACAATAGCTCAAAAGACAGGCATCACAGTTGATACT
This sequence comes from Eubacterium sp. CAG:251, assembly GCA_000436835.1. Taxonomy (GTDB): domain Bacteria; phylum Bacillota; class Clostridia; order Oscillospirales; family Acutalibacteraceae; genus Eubacterium_R. The sequence continues at coordinate 71,631 of FR889125.1, read as the reverse complement.
CCTACTAAGTTTGCAGATAAGAGCAATCCATATCGTGACGAAGTATTCACAGGTATTGTTAATCCAATAGTTTCACTTCTTGACAAGTTCCTTGAAAAGCCTGCAACAACATTGCTCAATCTTGTGTCGGCTATCGGCGTTGTATTAGACGATACAACAACTCCTACACTTGCTTCTGTTGTTTCAAGCGCAGTTAAGGCTATTGCAAACGAGCTCAACGGCGCAGCCAACATTCTTAAGATTAAGAGTGATAAGCTTGGTGCCGCATCACCGTCACTTGCAGCGCTCCTTGAAGGTATCGTTACTAAGACGTTCGGTGATTTAATCACAGTTAACGACAAGCAAGAGCTTGGACTTAAGGTTAAGGGCTATGCTCTTTCAGGCAACAACATTATTCCTATTATTAATACCCTTCTTGCAAAGACAGGTATTAAACTTAACAACATTAATTGGAACAAGCTTGGCAAGACAACAACTCCTGCTCAAACACTTGTATACGTACTCGATTATGTTGTTGAATTTGTAAAGACAAATAATAACCTTTCCACAATCATCGGTTTGATTATGGGCAACAACAAGGTAAGCTCAGGCGTTAAGAAGCTCATCAAGTATATCGAAACAGGTAAGCTTGACGGTATGGGACTTCTTAAGATTGTAGGCAAGCTTCTCGACTTCACACAGTCACCTACAGAAGTTTATTGGGCTTACAGCAAATACAAGGGAACTTCATTAAAGTTCAAGTACCCTGACGGTATTTCTTCTTATGATGCTGAATCTGCTATCACCCAGCTTGACAGTGCAGTTGACGCAGTTATGGCTCTTCTCACTAACTTTGGCGTAGTTGACGCATCAAATCTTAAGGGTGTTGTAAGCGGTTTGGTATTTACAAACGCTAACCTCACTTCACTTGCTAAGGCACTTTACGGTGCACTTGACAAAAAGAATATTTCACCTTATCTCAATATGGCAGGCATTACTGTTTCACCTAAGGGCGTTGCAGGCTTACTTATGGATAAGAGCTATGGTAAAACTTATTCTTCAGCAGCTAAAACCCTCAAGAAGGTTAAGAGCTGGAAGAAGGTTAAAACAATCAACTGGGGCTTCAAGGATGGCTCCGCAAAGGCTGAGCAGGGCTTCGTACATGCACTCGTTGCAATTCTTCGTCCTCTCAACAGTGTTCTTAACGTATTCCTTAATGAAGGAAAGATTGACCTTAGCAATATCACAATTGCAAAGGCTTCAACATCTCTTGATATTAAGGGAAGCGACGGCAAGGTAGCAAGCAAGATTGCTCTTACCTATGAGCTTAAGAAAGGTGTTCTTACTCTTACAGCTAAGGATTCAATGAATGCTGACTCTAAGCTTTCAACAATTAAGCTTGACCTTAACGCACTCAATGTCGGCGTAAACGGCATTAACGGCTATGAAGGTGCAATCATTCCTCTTCTTGATGTTCTTCAGGTAAGCAACAGCAAGATTAAGACATTTGCACAGTATCAGAAGGATTGCAAGAAGGCTAAGGATAACGTACTTCTTGATGTTCTTAATCCTCTTATGAGCTTTGTTGACCAAGTTCTCGACAAGCCATTTGAAACAATTACATCAGTTCTTCCTAACCTTGCATACTTCATTGATAACAACGGTATCGGCCAGCTTCTTGATAATCTCCTTGCTCCGATTACAAACATTGTTAAAACTGCTAAGTCAGCAGGTTTAGACGTTGATAAGATTATTTCAGCGGTACTTGGCAAGGACCTCGGCAAGTATTTAACAAGCTTGCTTAAGGTTAGGGGCGTTAAGCTTAACATTAAGCTTGCAGACCTCAAGTCTTGCAACATTCAGGACATCGTTGTTCCGCTTATTAACAGCTTACTTAAGAAAACAGGCATCAAGCTTCCTGATTTCAAGTGGTCAACAATCGCTGCTCACGGCAAGGTTGTAACCTCTAAGTCGCATGCTAAGAATGCCGAAGGCAAGTTCACTAATAAGGAAGTAATTGCTGACAAGGGCGAGGTTCTCGTTGCAGTTCTCCGCTATGTGGCAGACACTCTTATTAAGAACGCTAAACCAATCAAATCACTTGTTTCTTCAATTGGTGCTATTAAGAAGAACAGTATGCTCAAGTCAATCATCTCAAGTGTATTCACTACAATCAGCATGGCTGAAAAAGATGATATCGTTCGTGCAGTATTCTACTTCTTAACAGGCGAACCTACTAATGCATTCTGGGATTACACCGCATATAAGACAGGCTCATTCGACTTCTCATATCCTAAGGGCGTAGACGTTGACTTCCTTAAGAATCTTCCTCCTATGCTTGACGGTCTTGTTGGCAGTTTAATTAAAGGCGGTCTTAACAACTTAATCAGCGGCCTCCTCTTCAAGGATGACATTGTTAACTCACTTCTCACCGGTCTTTACGGTGCAGTTGAAAAGGTTAAGGTTGGCGACGGCTCACTCGTTTCCCTCCTTGCACAAACAGGTATCGACTTCTCAACAAGTAATGTTGCTAAGCTCCTTACAGACGAAACTTACGGCAAAACTTATTCAGCTAATGCAAGCGTAATCGCTAAGGCTGGTTCTTGGTCAAAGGTTAATACATCAGCTCTTAAGTGGGGCGTTAAGGACAGAGATACATTCTTCCATGCACTCGTTGCAGTTCTTCGTCCTGTATTCGGCGTACTTGATGTACTTCTTAATGACGCATATCTCGGTCTTTTCGATATCGTAAGAATCCCTGGTTCTAACGGTTATACATCATCAATCGTTCCTCTTATGGAAGCATTCTCAATGTATAACGTTAAGACTCAGTATCAGTACAGAGAAGATATGAAGAAAGCTTATGATAATGTTCTTCTTGACATTATCAATCCTATCTGGGATAAGGTTGAGGATATTCTCAATGCTCCTCTCGAAACATTATTTGAAATGCTTCCAAACCTTGCACTCTTCATCGGTAATAACGGACTTTGCCAGATTCTTGACAATCTCCTCACTCCTATCTCTGCACTTATAGACGCTGTCAAGCCTGTAGTTGACCTCAACACTCTCTTACCTGCCCTTCTTAAGGCACTTAAGGTTGACCTTAACTCTCTCCTCGGCAAGATTGGCGTATCAAACTTCAAGCTTGATATCTATGATATTAACGCAACACTTAAGCCGCTCCTCGGCGCTGACGCTATCGTTCCTCTTCTTAATAACATTCTTGGAATGATTAAGATTAAGGGCACACCGCTTGGAATTAAGCTTAACGACATTAATTGGTTACAGCTTGCAAGCCACGGTAAGGTAATTACCGACGCATCACAGGCTGCTACCTACGGCACAAGAATTTACGTTAAGGGTAACTCTTCAGAAACTCTCATCGCAGTTCTTAGCTACTTAATCGAAACTGTAAACGCAGGCGACAACTTCAAGAAGATCAGTTCACTTGTAACCGGTCTTGTTGGCGGCAACGAAACAGTTTCAGGTGTTGTAGACCAGGTACTTCCTGTTCTTAAGGGTGATACCGATACGGTTATTGCTTCACTTGTTGATTTACTTCAGACAATGGCATAAACCTAAATCTGCAAACCGAATAAAAAATAAAAACGGGCAACTCTTCGGAGTTGTCCGTTTTGCTTTATCTTAAATATCATTTTTTCCGTTTTTGTAATAAAATTCTTGTATTACAATATAAAATAAGATATAATAAATACGAATTATATCTTTTACTTGGTGGTGATGTTATGTTTCTCGGCAAAACAGCCCAAGGAAGAGTTGTTAAAACTATTAATTCTGTCGATGAGAACGGTTATGTATATCCATTAAACTTAGTTCAAATCAAGGGATACAAAAACCGTTACGCTTTTGTTATGGGAGTGACTCACACGGTTTGCAATTTCGACGGACGAATTATAGCGGCACTCGTTCCTAAAGACCCGGAGAACACGGATTTAAAAACTATTTGGATTATGGCGTCAAGAAGTTCACGCTACATTAATCAAGACATTTATCAATACATTGATGTTAAAAAAGATTTTCCCGAATATGAACTTGTCTGCTACTACGAATCAAGCGCAGGCGCAGTAGTATACAGGAGTATTAAAGGCAAGCTTCGCTTTTTGCTTATAAAAAATAAGCGCTCAGCGAATTGGGGCTTTCCGAAAGGTCACCTCGAAATGGGTGAAACAAAATACGACGCAGCAAGAAGAGAAGTTCTTGAAGAAACAGGGCTTCACATTAAAATTCATCTCGGCTACGAGGGTATATCAAAATATACGCTTCGCAATAATGTTGACAAAAAAGTTTCTATATTCGTTGCAACAACAGACGATTTAAAAACAACAATGCAAGAGGAGGAAATTGACGATTACAGATGGCTTGCGTATGACCAGGCTATGGGCCACCTCTCATTTGAAAATGATAAAAAAATACTGAGGGAAGCCGTTGATTTTCTCATTAAGCAAAAGCTTATTGTAAATAAAAACACTCCCACTGCGCAAGCTATTGACAGAGAAATTGAACTTAAAGAGCAAGAGCGCAAGGAAAGAATAGCCGAATACAGGCGCCAAAAATGGATTGAACAGCAAAATAAACTCAGGGCTCAGCGCTATTATGAAAAGCACAAAGAGGAAATTGTGCGCCAAAAAATAATAAAAAAGAGAAAAAGAAATCAGGAAAAAAAGCGACTTCAAAATGCGGCAAACAATAACGTTAATGCTCAAACCAAAAATAATGAGTCGCAATCAAATGCAGATAAAAAGCAAAATGCAACAACCGACAAAAAGGAGAACTGATATATGGTACAAGAATTTTGCAGAAACTTACAAGAGTTTTTAACAGCGCACGGAATACCCGATTGGCTTGTTGTGTTTATTATTTCAGTCTGCCCTATCTTGGAATGCAGGCTCGGAATGTTTACAGCCATTGTGCTTTTGCAAATGAATCCTTTTGTGGGATTTATTATCAGCTTTTTAGGTAACATTTTACCTATACCGTTCATACTTTTATTAATCAATTGGATTTTCGATTTATTAAAAAAAGTTCCCGGAATAAACAAGTTTGTTTATTGGCTTGAGGACAAAACGCTTAAAAAGCGAGATAAAATTGATAAATACGGAATTTGGGGGCTTTTGATTTTCGTTGCCATACCGCTTCCGGGTACAGGTGGCTGGACAGGTGCACTTCTTGCATCTCTTCTCCATCTTGATAAGAAAAAGAGCTTTTTTGTGATTTCGCTCGGTGTGTTTATTGCCGGACTTATTATGACTGTTTTAAGTCTTGTTGTCGGCAACGCAGTTTTCAACTGATATGGATAAGGAATATGAGGTTTTAATTGACATTTGCCGCCACTATTTAAACGGCGACAAATTTATTTTCGATACAGACGTTAATTATAAAAAATTGTTTTTATATGCAAAGGGGCATAACCTTTTAGGTGTATTGCACTGTGCAGTTTTAAATGCAAAGAATAAAAGCGATTTGCCCGAAAACTTCTTAAATGCGCTTGAAAATAAATTTTTTGATTTAATTTTCCTTTCAAACGCTCAGATTAATATGCTGGAAGAGGTTAAAACGCTTTTTGCGTCGGCTCAGTGCCCGTATATCACGTTTAAAGGCGCAATACTTAGAGAATACTACCCCGTGCCTGAAAGTCGTACTATGGGCGATATAGACGTTCTAATCAAGGCTGAGGACAGGGACAAGATTAAAAAATTGCTTATATCTAACGGTTTTGACTGTGTTAAGGAAAACGGGCCGGTTTATAACTATGTCAAAAACGGTGTTCTGCTTGAGGTGCACACAAAGCTTATAAGCTGTTATGATACCGAGCCGTTTTGCAGCGCTTTTGATTATGCAGAATTTGACGGCTTTGACGGAAAATTTGACGACAGCTTTCATTTTGCATATTTGATTGCTCACATGGCGCACCATTTCAAATTCTACGGAGCAGGAATTAAGCTTATTCTTGATTTAGCCGTAATGCTAAGAACTGCAAATATTGATATTCAAAAGGTGTTTGAATATTTAAGCGCAGTTGAACTTGAAAAATTCGGTAAAACCGTTTTGACCGTTTGCCACAACTTTTTCGGCGAAGGTTATGATTACGCAATTGATACGAAAAATGTTGAAAAATACCTTTGCGACTGCGGTGCATTCGGCAATGAGAATGAAAACAAGGGCGTTACCGTTGCAAGGAGAGAGCTTGAAGAAGGGAAAAAATATTCGCCCTTTATGGCGAAACTCAGGCTTCTCTTTCCGCCTTACAAAAAGCTTAAAGAAATTGATTATATCAAATTTATCGACGGAAGACCTTGGCTTATTTTATATGCTTGGATTTATCGAATAATTTACAATTTTAAAAACAGAAAAGAATTTACGTTAAATGCAGTAAATTCACTTGATGATGAAAATACGCAGGCTTTGGCTCAAAAGGAGTTGGAGCTTTTTAAGGAGATTGGTTTATAATGAAATATCTTGCTATAATTTTAGTTGCCGTTTTGGCAATATTGATTGTTGTGTTCATTTCTTGGTTTTTAAATATGAAAGCAAACGGCAAATGTCCGCTTTGCGCCTTGAAAAAAATATTTATCCCGACTAAGCTTACAATTGATATAAGCGAGGACGAAGAATATTCTGAAAATAAGGTTGCTCAAACTCCGCCTATGGGCTGGTCAAGCTGGAATACCTTTAGAAACAATATTGACCAGGATATTATTATGCAAACTGCCCACGCTATGAAAGACAGCGGGCTTGCAAATGCAGGATATGAATTTATTAACCTTGACGATTGCTGGCAAAGCTCCCTTCGTGACAGTGACGGAAAGCTTCAGGGCGACCTCGGCACATTCAGCCGTGGTATCCCTAAGCTTATTAAGGATATTAACGCACTCGGCTTAAAGGTTGGTCTTTATTCTTCTAACGGTACTCTCACCTGTGAGGACCTCCCTGCCTCTCTCGGCAACGAAAGGCTTGACGCTAAAACAATTGCGTCTTGGGGCTGTGAATTTTTTAAATACGATTTTTGCCATCATAACAGAATCAGTGGTGACTGCCCTGCAATTGAGCATATTGTAATTACCAAGCCAAAAAGCGCTTTTGAAATTGATTTAAGGCCGGAAGACGCAGAGTTTACCGGAAGAGC
>FR889125.1:25575-64470 GCA_000436835.1 Eubacterium sp. CAG:251 | reverse complement strand
AGAGCAAAGATTATCAAAATGTCTGACGTGCCGAGCAAAAAAGCAATCGGATTTATCAGCCACGGCTCAGGCTCTGCAAGCTTTAATTTTGACGCAGACGAAAAGGGCGAATACGTATTAACCTTTGTTTTTCACAAGTCAATGGCTAAAAAGAAGCAGTATATGCAAATTCATATTAACGGCAAAATGTATGAAATTTTCTTCCCTGAAACTAAGGGCTTCAGTCCTTTAGGCAGGCAACAAATTATTGTTGAGCTTAAAGAGGGCACCAACAATATGACAATCAAAAACCCTGTAGCAACTGCGATTGACTCGTCATATATTCAGTATAAGCGTATGGGTAACGCTCTTAAGGAAGCAAGCTCGATGTGGGCTAAGGTTACACATTCAGAAGAAAAGCCAATCACATATTCCATTTGCGAATGGGGCATGGCTCGCCCTTATCTTTGGGGTGCTAAAGCAGGCTCAATGTGGCGCACAACGCCCGATATAGCTCCCAATTGGAGAAGCATAACTATGATATATAACCGTACCTTGAAGCTTTATAAGCACTCAGGACCGGGCCATTGGAACGACCCTGATATGCTTGAGGTCGGCAACGGAAAGCTTGACGATAACGAAAACAGAGCGCATTTCTCGCTTTGGTGTATGCTTGCCGCTCCGCTTATGCTTGGCAACGATATCAGAAGCTTTGTATCAAACGGTATGCCCGACAAGGATAACGAAACGCTTAAAATTGTTACTAACAAACATATGATTGCAGTTGACCAGGATTCACTCGGCAAGAGTGCTAAGAGAATTAAAAAGGAAAGCGGTATTGACATTATCGCCCGTCCGCTTTCAAACGGCGATGTTGCGCTTTGTTTATTCAATACTGCCTCTTCCACAAAAAGCGTCAATTTCAAGCTTGATGACCTTACTAAGGACCCATACTTAGGTATTGAGGAGGCTCCGTCGGGTTATGAACTTCACGATTTGTGGACAGATGAACGCACAACAGGAACTACCATTAATGCAACAATTCCTAAACATTCGACTGTAGTATACAGAGTTAAGCCGACAATATAACAATATAAACATAAATATAAGATAAAAAAATAAGGATTAGATATGCGTAAATTAATACGAATATCTAATCCTTTTATTATTGTATTTACTTATTTAATAAGTGATACACCTGTCATTTCAGCAGGCTTGTCAAGTCCGAGCATTTGAAGCATTGTAGGAGCGATGTCGCAAAGCTTGCCGCCGTCACGAAGTTCAACGCCCTCGCCGCAGTTTACTGCAACAAACGGAACAGGGTTAGTTGTGTGAGCTGTGAACGGCTCGCCGTTTTCGTCAAGCATCTTATCAGCATTGCCGTGGTCGGCAGTGATAAAGAGGTTGCCGTTCATTTCTATAACAGCCTTTGCAAGTGAGCCAACACAAGCGTCAACAGTTTCAACAGCCTTGATTGCCGCAGGGATAATACCTGTATGGCCAACCATATCGCAGTTAGCAAAGTTTACGATAATAGCGTCATATTTGCCGCTTCTGACTGCCGCATTAAGCTTTTCCGATACCTCAGGAGCGCTCATTTCAGGCATAAGGTCAAATGTGGAAATCTTAGGAGAAGCAACAAGAATTCTGTCCTCACCCTCATACTGCTTTTCTTCGCCGCCGTTGAAGAAGAAAGTTACGTGAGCATACTTTTGAGTTTCGGCAATACGAAGCTGAGTCATACCGTGCTTTGAAATATATTCACCAAAGGTATTAACAAGAGTTTCAGGGCCGAATGCAACCTCAACGTTTGGCATCTCGGCATCATACTGAGTCATACATACATAGTAAAGCTTGAAAAAGCCGTTCTTTCTCTCAAAGCCGTTAAAATCAGGGTCAACAAATGTACGTGTAATCTCTCTTGCACGGTCAGGGCGGAAGTTAAAGAAGATAACGCTGTCGTCAGCCTTAACTCTGCCCTCGCTGCCGCCGATAACGGTAGGAAGCACAAATTCATCTGTAAGGTGCTTGCCGTCCTCGTCAACAGTTTCATAAGAAGCCTTAACCGCCTCAACTGCATTGTCAGCCTGAATGCCCTCGCCATAAACGATAGCGGCATAAGCCTTTTCAACTCTGTCCCAAATATTGTCACGGTCCATAGCGTAAAATCTGCCCATTACGGAAGCGATTTTACCTACGCCTATTTCCTTCATTTTATCCTCAAGTTCATTGAGATATTCAACGGCAGATGAAGGTGGAACGTCACGACCGTCAAGAAGAGCGTGAACGTAAACATTCTCTACACCGTTATTTTTAGCCATTTGAAGAAGATGATAAAGATGCTCTGAATGAGAATGAACACCACCGGGTGAAACAAGACCGATAAGGTGAAGAGCCTTGCCCTTAGCATTATCCATAGCGCCCTTAAGAGCAGGATTTTTTTCAGCATCGCCGTCCTCAAATGCCTTTGTAATTCTTGTGAGCGGCTGATATACAACTCTGCCGGCACCGATATTTGTGTGGCCTACTTCAGAGTTGCCCATCTGACCGTCAGGAAGACCTACATCAAGTCCGCTTGCTCCGATATAAGTCATTGGATATTCAGCCATAAGCTTATCAAGGTTAGGCTTTTTTGCCATAGCGATTGCATTGCCGTAATCGCTGTCATTCTTGCCGTAACCGTCCATTATACATAATACAACAGGTTTTTTCATTAGTATTCCTCCATATTGTTTTTCACAAAAAGTGGGTATGCCGAAACACACCCACCAAAAATTTGTTTAATTATTTGCTTGCAGCCTTAACGATAATTGAGAAGTCCTCAGCCTTAAGTGAAGCGCCGCCGATAAGTCCGCCGTCAACGTTTACTTTTGAAGTAAGCTCATCAGCATTCTTAGCGTTCATTGAGCCGCCGTACTGAATTGTTACTGTTTCTGCAACATCAGCACCGTAAGCCTCTGCAATAGCTGCACGAACATATCCGTTACCCTCGTCAGCCTGGTCAGCAGTAGCAGTCTTGCCTGTACCGATTGCCCAGATTGGCTCGTAAGCGATTACAACATTTTTAAGCTGGTCAGCAGTTACATTTGTAAGTGCCATCTTTGTTTGATACTTAAGAAGTGTTTCTGTATAACCAAGCTCTCTCTGCTCAAGAGTTTCACCTACGCAGATGATTGGCTTCAAGCCTTTTTCAAGAGCCTTAAGAGTTCTGAGATTTACTGTTTGGTCTGTTTCGCCGAAGTATGTTCTTCTCTCGCTGTGACCGATTACAACGTATTCAACGCCAAGCTCAACGAGCATATCAGCTGAAACCTCGCCTGTGAAAGCACCGCTGTCCTTAAAGTGAACATTCTCTGCGCCGATTTTAATATTAGAGCCTTTAGCAGCTTCAACTGCGGCAGGAACATCTACGAAAGGAACGCAAAGAACAACCTCGCAATCAGCATCGGCAACAAGCGGCTTCATCTCATTGATGAGAGCAGTTGTCTGTGCAGGAGTATTGTTCATTTTCCAGTTACCGGCAATAATTGCCTTACGAAGAGTCTTATTCATAATAGTTACCTCTTTAAAATATTTTTGGTATAAGGCGACCAATGGTCGCCCCTACGATTATTGATAAATTATTTGTCTTGGAGTGCGCAGATACCCGGAAGGTCTTTACCCTCAAGGAATTCAAGTGATGCACCGCCGCCGGTTGAAATGTGGCTCATCTTATCTGCAAAGCCAAGCTTTGTTACAGCTGCAACCGAGTCACCGCCGCCGATGATTGAAATAGCGCCTGAATCAGCAACTGCCTTAGCAACGCAGATTGTGCCTGCTGCAAAGTTATCCCATTCTGAAACGCCCATAGGACCGTTCCAAATTACTGTGCCTGCGCCCTTAATAGCGTCTGCAAAAACTTCCTGAGTCTTAGGGCCGATATCAAGACCCATCCAACCGTCAGGAATATCGTCACTGCTTACTACCTTAGCCTCAGTATGCTCGTCATATTCCTTACCAACCTTGTTATCAACAGGAATAAGGAACTTAACACCCTTATCCTCAGCTTTCTTCATCATTTCGCCTGCTTTTTCAACCCAGTCAGCCTCAAGAAGAGAAGTACCGATGTTATGGCCGAGATACTTCATAAAGGTATAAGCCATACCGCCGCCGATAATGATTGTGTCACACTTATCAATAAGGTTTTCAATTACACCGATTTTGTCTGAAACCTTAGCACCGCCGAGAATTGCAACAAGAGGTCTCTTTGGATTAGCGAGAGCGCCACCCATAAACTTGATTTCCTTTTGAATAAGGTAACCGCAAACAGCAGGTAAATAAGCAGCAACACCTGTTGTTGAGCAATGCGCTCTATGAGCAGTACCGAATGCGTCGTTTACGAAAATATCGGCAAGAGAAGCAAGTTCCTTAGAGAAATTCTCCTCGTTCTTTGTTTCTTCTGCTCTGTATCTAACGTTTTCAAGGAGCATAACCTCGCCGTCCTTAAGCTCGGCTGCCATAGCCTTAGCATTAGGGCCTACAACCTCAGCATCTTCGGCAAGCTTAACCTCAACACCGAGATACTCCGAAAGTCTTTTTGCAACGGGAGCAAGGCTGAATTCAGGCTTATATTCTCCCTTAGGTCTGCCGAGGTGTGAGCAAAGTATAACCTTTGCACCGTGCTCCATCAAATACTTGATAGTAGGAAGAGCGGCAACAATTCTCTTGTCATTAGTGATTTCGCCGTCTTTAAGCGGAACGTTAAAGTCGCAACGAGCAAGAACTTTTTTGCCTTTTACATCAATGTCTTCAATAGTTTTTTTGTTTAATGCGTCCATTGTTTTTACCTCTCATATATTAATTATGATTATAAATATTTTTAACCGATAATAATTATATATTATTTTGACTTATAATGCAAGATTTTATTACCATTTTGGCAATATATACAAGATTGTTTATTTTTTAACAATGTTTATGGACAAAATTGCGAAAAAACAGAAAAAAGCCTCCCTTTTAAAGCAGGCGCTTCGCACCTTTGGACTAATGTCGAAACAGTCCACCGGACTGTTTCTCTGTCGCTCCTTGCCTCGCAAGCTTCGGCGTTCGCTCCCATTAGTGGTCCGAATCCACATTATTTATACAAAAATAAAAACCAATCACAAAAGTGATTGGTTTTTATTTGGTGGAAGAGGGTGGATTCGAACCACCGAAGCTGAATAGCGACAGATTTACAGTCTGTTCCCTTTGGCCGCTCGGGAACTCTTCCATATTGGAGCTGGTGAACGGACTCGAACCCCTGACCTGCTGATTACAAATCAGCTGCTCTACCAACTGAGCTACACCAGCGTATCTCCAACGCCTAATTACTATATCATAAGTCAGAACAATAGTCAAGACCTTTTTTGCTTTTTTTGAAAAAAATTATTTGCCCCAATCTGCTATAACTTTCTTAATCATTTCGGGGTCTTTAGTCGTAATATTATCAGGCTTAATGACAAGCATTTTTTTTGCGTTACGCTCGGTATCAACAGTCCAAACAGAAAGTTTATATCCCTTTTTATGAAGAAGATTTGAAAGCTGAGAACCGGCAAATTTATAGTTACAGTTAATGCCGATTGCGCCCGTATCTTCCAAAAGCTTAATAATTTTTTGCCTGTAATCATCGGAAAAAGCCTTGAATTTTGACGGCTTATAATTAAGATAATAATCCATATTTGCGCAATTAGAATCCTTAACCGCCTTTACGTTAATAACCTCAATTCCGGTCAAGAACGAACGGTCAAGCAAATTATAATCAACCAAAAGCGCATGAAGAGAATTAAGGACACGGGTTTCCTTGATATCAAAATTAATCTGCATATCGGGTGTGTCCTTAATAAGCGCAAGAGCATCCTCAAGCGGTGCGCCGTCATTATTTGTTACAACTATATCGTGGCTCATAACAAGCGTTTTATCGGGGCGCTGGCGAATATCAAGTTCAATAATCTCAGCATTATTCTTAATAGCCGCTTTGACTGCCTCTAAAGTATTCATTTCGGTATCATAAGCGCCCGTGTGCGCAGTAATAGTAAAATCATCCATAAAAGAAAGCTTCCTTTCGTCATAAGACTTGGTGACGGCATAATCGGCCACACCGACTATCATTGCAACACTTGTAAGAAGAGCAAAAACCTGATAGGAAAAATGCCTTGCCCAAGTGGGTGTCATATTTCGTTTTAAAAATCTTTTAAACTTCTTCCATTTAGAGATTTTTTTAGCCATATGATTACCTGCTTAAAATTGATATAAAACAGTATGGGCGGAAAAGCAAAAATGCCGAAATCCGCCCGTAAAGTTAATAGATTTAATTATCTGATTGAGCCTGAGTAGTTAGGTGCTTCCTTAGTGATAGAAATATCGTGAGGGTGAGATTCAATAAGACCTGCGCTTGTAATCTTGATAAACTTAGCGTTATTTCTAAGCTCCTCAATAGTATGACAACCGCAGTAACCCATACCTGAACGAAGGCCGCCCATCATCTGATAAATCGTATCGCCCAAAGCTCCCTTATAAGGCACACGACCCTCAACACCTTCAGGAACAAATTTCTTTGAACCCTTTTGGAAATATCTGTCTGCACTGCCGTGGTTCATAGCGCCGAGTGAGCCCATACCACGATAAACCTTAAACTGCCTGCCCTGATAAATTTCAGTTTCGCCCGGTGATTCCTCACATCCGGCAACAAGCGAACCCATCATTACGCAAGAGCCACCTGCTGCAATAGCCTTAACGATTTCACCGCTGTACTTAATACCACCGTCTGCAATAACAGGAACGCCGTACTTATCTGCACGCTCGGCAGAATCGTATATAGCGGTAATTTGCGGAACACCGATACCTGCAACAACACGGGTAGTACAGATTGAACCGGGGCCGATACCGACCTTAACTGCGTCTGCACCTGCTTTAATAAGTGCTTCTGTTGCATCTGCGGTAGCAACATTACCCGCAATAAGAGAAATTTGAGGAAAAGCATTCTTAACTATTTCAACACTCTTCATAATATTGTGGCTGTGACCGTGAGCAGAGTCAAGAACAAATGCATCAACACCTGCATCGGCAAGAGCCTTTGCACGTACAAGAACATCATCTGTTACACCCAAAGCGGCTGCGCAAAGAAGCCTGCCGTCCTTATCCCTTGCAGTGTTTGGATACTTAACACTTTTTTCAATATCTTTAATTGTAACAAGACCCGAAAGCTTGCCGTTTTCATCAATAAGAGGAAGCTTTTCAACCTTTGAGCCCATAAGAACTTTTTTAGCCTCTTCAAGAGTAGTACCCTTTGGTGCTGTAACAAGTTGTGACTTCGGGGTCATAACTTCGGAAATTTTAACGTTAAAATCTGTCATAAAGCGCATATCACGGTTAGTGAGAATGCCTACAAGAGTGCCGTCTTCTTCACAGATAGGCACACCGCTGATACGATACTTATTCATAAGCTCCTCAGCATCGCTTGCAAGATGGTTTGGTGAAAGGAAGAAAGGATTGGTAATAACACCGTTTTCGCTTCTTTTTACCTTATCAACCTCGTCAGCCTGCTCCTCGATAGTCATATTCTTATGAATAACGCCGATGCCGCCCTCTCTCGCAATGGCAATTGCCATTCTTGATTCCGTAACGGTATCCATTGCAGCAGTCATAACAGGAATATTAAGTGTAATATCCTTTGTAAGCTTAGTTTTGAGGTCTACCTTGTCAGGTGTTACGTCACTCTCAGCCGGAATGAGAAGCACGTCATCAAAGGTCAAGCCCTCTTTTACAAATTTTGCGCCGTATTCGCTCATTAAAATTCCCTCCGTTTACAAGTATTAAATTATATTCTTAAATATATAAAAATATTTTTACTATAATATCACTTTTTTATAATATGTTCAAGTATTCAAATTGCACAAATTATAAAAAAATGATAATGCCTTATTTGTCACTTGCTCGCTCTTACAATTGCCCTTGCAGTTTGCTCAACCGTATTTTGACCGCAATTGATTACCGCCTGTGCCCATTTGTTATAAAGCGGAAGCCTTTCGTTATACATATCCTCAAGCGTTTCGCTGTTTTGAAAAACTATGCCACGAGTTTCAAGATTGCTTATTCTTTTGCACATATCCTCATAGCTTAAATGAAGATAAATTATTTTGCCGAGGCTTTTTAAATGCTCCATCGCCTTATCGGAATAAACCACCGAGCCGCCCGTCGCAATAACGGTACCCTTAATATCCAAGGACAAAACAGCCCTTTCCTCAGCCTTTGCAAAATATTCAACACCGTTTTTATCTATAATTTCCTGCAGACTTTTCCCCTCAAGATTTTGGATAAGCAAATCGGTGTCATAAAAATTTTTAAGTAACATTTTTGCCGAAACAACACCGCAGGTTGATTTTCCGCTGCCGGGCATTCCGATAAGTATAATATTTGAATTCATTTAGCTTTTACTCCTACTTTTTTACAATAATCTGCCAACGGGCAAGAAGGGCAAAGCGGCTTTCTTGCCGAGCAGGTATCACGACCGAAAAGAACTATTCTGTGGCAAAAATCAGAGCCTTCATCACTTGGAACAAGCTTTTTCAGTTCAAATTCTATCTTCTTTGGGTCCTTTGTATCAACAAGCCCCAAACGATTTGAAATTCTAATCATATGAGTGTCAACAACAATGCTTTCCTTGCCGTAGACATCGCCTACTATCAAATTAGCCGTCTTTCTGCCGACACCGGGAAGTTTGATTAAATCATCAATATTATCGGGCACTCTGCCGTCAAAATCATCTCGTATCATTTTTGCCATACCGATAATTGACGTTGCCTTATTTTTATAAAAACCGCAGGACTTAATATAATTTTCAATGTCATTAACATCGGCATTTGCATAATCGTCAAGCGTTTTATACCTTTCAAAAAGCGCCGGCGTTACCAGATTAACCCTTGCGTCCGTACACTGAGCTGACAGCCTGACAGCCACCAAAAGCTCAAACGCATTTGACGAATTAAGAGAGCAAATTGCGTTTGGATATTCTTTTTTAAGTAGTTCTATAACGTTTAATACTCTCTGCTTTTTCGTCATTTTTTATTTTTTACCTTATCCCAATAAGATTTGAACGCCTGTTCATTTTTATCAGAGCCAAATTCGTAATATTTCTTATTTTTAATCTTATCCGGCAAATATTGCTGATAAGTCCAATGATTCGGATAGTCATGGGGATAGATATAAAACTGCCCCTTAACTTCTGCGTCCTCACCGTCATAATGCTTGTTTTGAAGTTGACGTGGAATAGGACCGTAATTACCGTTTTTAACGTCAGCCATCGCTTTATTTATAGCCGCATAGCCCGAATTACTCTTAGGCGCTGTCGCAACAAGAATAACAGCATCGGCAAGCGGTATACGAGCCTCAGGCATACCGACTGCCATTGCAATATCAACCGCCGATTTAACTATCGGAATAATCTGCGGATAAGCAAGCCCGACATCCTCGCAGGCACAAACCATAAGACGTCTGCAAGCCGACGGCAAATCCCCGGCTTCAAGAAGCCTTGCAAGATAGTGAAGCGCAGCGTCGGGGTCTGAACCACGCATACTCTTTTGATAAGCAGAAACTATATCGTAATGCTCGTCGCCCTCTTTATCATAACGAACTGCACTTTTTTGAACAAGCTGCTTTGCAAGTTCAAGTTCAATATGCTTTTTACCGTCAACGGTAGGTGTTGCAAAAAAGCAATTTTCAACGCTGTTGAGCGACTTTCTCACATCACCGCCGCAACCGACTGAAATGCGCTTTAACACTTCTTCGTCAATGTCAAGTTCAACCTGATATTCTTCGCTTAAAATATTAAATCCACGTTTTACGGCAGGGATAATATCCTCGCTTTCAACCGCCTTAAATTCAAACACGGTTGAACGGGAAAGAATAGCGGGATAAATGTAAAAATACGGATTTTCCGTAGTAGACGCAATAAGCGTTATCTTTCCGTTTTCGATAAATTCAAGAAGCGATTGCTGTTGCCTTTTATTAAAATACTGAATTTCATCAAGATAAAGCAAAATTCCGTTAGGCGCAGAAAAAGTATCAAGTTCGCTGACAATATCCTTGATATCCTGAGTCGAAGCGGTAGTACCGTTTAATCTGCGCAGGCTTCTGTTTGTTTTACTTGCGATAATAGAAGCAACCGTGGTTTTACCTACTCCGCTCGGTCCGTAAAATATTAAATTTGGAATATCGCCCGAATCAATAAGGCTTCTGAGTGCCTTACCCTTTTCAAGCAAGTGCCTTTGACCGACAACATCGTCAAGCTCAGTCGGACGGATACGGTCTGCAAGAGGTTTATTCATATCTACTCCAAAAAATCATTTATTAATGTGTTTATTATAATTAATTCACTCTTTATTTTCAATACTTTCCGCCTTAGAAAATGCACAGCCGCAAAAATTTTGGCGATAAAGATTATATTCCTTGGAAAGCACAATTGAGCGCTTGTAGCCCTCTTTTTTCTTAAAATCTGACGGCAGCCATTTAATGCCGTATTTTTTTTCAAGTTCAAAGCCTATTTCATTAATCTTTTGCGAATTTTTTAGCGGGCTGATTGAAAGAGTGGTGCAAAAAAAGTCGAAAGCGCTATTCTTAGCAAGAATTGCCGTTCTTTCAAGCCTTAAGCGGTAGCACCTAAAGCAACGCTCACCGCCCTCCTTACAAGCTTCATATCCTTTTGCAATATTCAAAAATTCATCATAATCATAATCGCAGTCAATAAAAGATACGGGATATTTTGTTTTCATCTCGTCAATAAGCCTAAGCTGTTCGCTTTTGCGCTTTTCATATTCCGATTTTGGAGAAATATTCGGATTATAGTATAAAACAGTTATTTTAAAATACTGCGACAAATATTCAATAGTATAGCTTGAACAAGGAGCGCAACAGCTATGTAGCAAAAGAGAGGGCACTTGGTCCTCTCTTACATTTTGCTCTATTATTTTGTCTAATTCTTTTTGATAATTAATCTTATTCATTAGCTTAAATAATTTTTAGGGTTTACACGTGAACCGTTAAGTCGAACCTCAAAATGACTGTGAGGACCTGTTGAATTGCCTGTTGAGCCGCTCTTTGCAATAGCTTCGCCTTTTTTAACCGTTTGACCGGGAGATACAAGTATTCTTGAATTATGAGCATAAAGGGTAACAACACTTCTGCCCTGAGCGTCTGTTCCGTGATAAATCATAACATAGTAGCCGTAGCTGTAATTAAGCCTTTTAACGGTGATAACAATACCCTTTTGCGCCGCAACAACCTTTGAACCTGTTGAGCAAGGAAAATCAATACCGCCGTGATACTTGCCCGATGAATAATTCGGAAAGCCTGCCGATACACCGTGATGACCGGGAACGGGATACGTCATATTCAAAACGGCATTGCTTTTTGAATAAACATCACTGCCTTTTTGGTCAATCTTATCAATTTTAGATGAATTTTTGCCTGCAACAGCAGTTGTTGCCTCTTCCGGCGGCTTAACACCTGAAATGACAGCCTGAATTTCATTTTCAACCTGTTCAATTAAAGAGCTGTCCTCATTTCTAAACTCGGTATACTGCTTATTCTGCGCCGTAAGTTCAGCCAAAAGTTTATCACTTTCAGCCCTGTCAGTTGCAAGAGAAGCCTTTTTATTTGCTATTGAATTACTGTTTTGTTCAATACTCTTTTGCTTTGATGAAAGCTGTTTTTTCTGAGAATCAAGCTCAGACTTTTTCTTATCATATGCCGCTTTTTTATCTGCAAGGCCGTTCTTTTTATTGGTAACCTCCGCCATTTTGGAGTTCACCTCTTTAAGCAAGGCAGAATCGCTTTTTGAAACGGTTTTAATCATTTCATATCTTGTCAAAAAGCTCGAAATATCCTTAC
Source organism: Eubacterium sp. CAG:251 (assembly GCA_000436835.1). Taxonomy (GTDB): domain Bacteria; phylum Bacillota; class Clostridia; order Oscillospirales; family Acutalibacteraceae; genus Eubacterium_R. The sequence continues at coordinate 52,590 of FR889125.1, read as the reverse complement.
AAGTCAAAAGTGCAGTGAAAATATTGCAGCTTCCGCTCATATACATAGCCTTAAGCCTAAAGCAATACGCATTATAAACCGTTTGAAATTCGCTGTAAAGCGCATCATATTCAGCCTGTGCCTTGTCAACTTCCGCCTGAAGAGCATCAACCTGCTTTTGATTTGATTTAATCTTCTTTTCAAGTGCATTTTTTTCTTCCTGAATTTTTTGATTTTTGTTTTCAAGAAGAGTAAGCTGCTCATTTATGTAGCCTATTTTTTGGTCAAGGGTGTCAATATACTCCTCTGTAACCTTAGAACTTTTTTCAAGTTCCTTAAGCTTAGCATCTGTTTTTTTAAGATTTTTTTCAAGCTCTGCCTGCTGCTCTTTAAGCTTTTTTTCAGCCTCCTTGGCACTCATTGTTGTGCCGCTTGTGGAGGTTGAATTTTCATTATGAGCCGCCGTTGTCTGCGCCTGCGCTTGCACAGCCTGTGTAGTTGCCTGTGCAGCAAATGCCGTTGTACCCGACATATTGCAAACAAGCATTACACCTGCCAAAGCTAATGATAATATTTTTTTATTCACGTTTCACATTCCCTTAAAATAAATATATATCTATTATATACCATTATCACGGTAAATAAAAGGTTGGATTTACACAATCATTATAATTTGCGCTCGGTGTTCTTACCTCAAAGTGGCAATGCGGACCTGTTGAATTACCCGTTGAGCCACTCCAAGCTATTTGCTGTCCCTTTTTAACCTCTTGCCCTGCTCTTACAAGCCTTGAATTATTATGAGCATACAAAGTGTAAACATAATTTCCGGCAGAATCGGTTTTATCATGCATAATTACGATATATCTGCCGTAGCTTCTGTATGTTCCGTCGGAATTGGTCAAGTCTTTTGAAATAATAACAATTCCCGATTCAGCCGCAACAACTTTTGAATTTGCCGCACAGGAGAAATCAACCCCCGTATGCCCCGCATAACCGTGATAACCGCACGTAATTCTTGTTTGGCTCGGAACAGGATATGTCATCCTAAGCCTGCCGCTGTTATCTTCTTGTGCAGTTGTCGTATGCTTCGTAGTAGAAGTTTCACCGTCGTTACTGCCCTCGTCCGATTTTTTAGTAGTCGTGGTAGTGGCTTTTGTGGTTGTTGTCTTTTTCTTTTCAGCCTCAAGCTTCTTTTTATAAGCTTCTGCCGCCTTTGCAATCTCTGCATTAACTGCGTTAAGCTCCGCCTGATCCTGATTTCTGTATTCGCTGAAAGTCTGCTTTTGCTCGTCAAGCTGTTTCAAAAGCTTGTCCGACTCACTTTTTTGACTTTGATAAGCGTCCTGCTTTTGGGAATAATCCTGCTGCTGAGTTTCAAGAGTTGAAATAGAAGTCGTTAAATTCTGCTGTGTTGTTTTAAGCACAACTTGGTCATTTTGAAGCGTAGATTGCTTATCCTGCATTTCAAGTTTCGTTTTTGAAAGCTCACTTGCCTGCGACTGAACAGACTGCAAAAGCTCCTTATCACACTTTGACACACGTTTAATCATTTCATATCTTGTAAGAAGAGTTGAAATATCGGGTGAGGTGAGAAGCATTGCTATTGTGCTTGTTTCGCCGCTGACATAAATTGCACGGATACGCTGATAATAAAGTGTTAAGCTTTGGCTGAACGTTTGCTCAAGCTGTGCATTTTTTACCTCTAAATTTGCAACATCCGTTGTAAGTTCGGCAATCTGCGCCTCGTTATCCTTATACTGCTGCTGCAAATCATTAATTTTTTTCTTTGAGGAATCAATCTTATTTTCAGAATATTCAAGCTGTTTTTTCAAATAAGAAATTTTTTCATCAAGCGCATTAATATATTCCTCGGTTTCCTTTGATTCCTTACCGAGAGAAGAAAGCTTTGAATCAAGTTCCTTGATTTTTTGCTCGATTGCTGCCTGCTTTTCCTCTGCCGTCATACCGGCATATTCATCGGATTGAGAATTGCCTGTTGCAAGCGCAACAATATGAGCAGGGGAAGCCGTAAAAAAGGCAGCAGCCAACAAAACAGCTAAAATTTTAGTTAAAAAACTCTTCTGTTTCATTGGCTACACCCCTTAGTATAAAAAATATTAAAATTATAAATAATTGTTAGGATTAACTCTGCTACCGTTTACACGAACTTCAAAATGGCAGTGCGGACCTGTCGAATTACCTGTTGAACCGCTGTGAGCAATAACCTGACCTCTTGACACCTTTTGTCCTACACTTACTTCAATGCTTGAATTATGAGCATAAAGCGTTGAAAGTCCGTTGCCGTGGTCAATAATTATGTATCTGCCGTAGCTGTAATTAAGATATTTAACAAGAATAACTTTACCCGAAGCCGCAGCATATACGTTTGAGCCTGTTCTTACCGGGAAGTCAATACCGCCGTGGTATCCGCCCGATGAATAGTTAGGATAACCTGCCGATATTCTTCTCGAATCCGTCGGATAACCAAGCTCGCCTGAGCCGTTACCCGTTGAGCCTGAAATTGAGCCGCTTCCCCTTGAAGCGGAAGCAATTGCCGCACGAATTTCGCTTTCAACCTGCTCAAGCTGTGCCTGATTGGTTTCAATAAGTTCCTTATACTCGCTCGACTGGCTTGAAAGGCTTTTCATAACCTCGTTACACTCTGCAACCTCGGCATCAAGTTCGCTTTTTGATGAATCAATTTCATCAATACTTGACTGAAGTTCCTTCTTGTTAGATTCAAGCTGCTGCTTATCGTTAGTTAATTCGTTTCGTTTTTCTTCAAGCTTTTTCTTTTCTTTCTCGATTTCCTGCATCTTTGTCATAAGCTCGTCGAGAATTGCGCTGTCTTGCTGAGATACCGACTTAACCATTTGCGCACGTGTAAGCATTGAGCTTACATCCTTGCAAGTCAAAAGCACCTCAAGAGTAGATGCAGAGCCTGATATATACATTGCACGAAGCCTTTGGCAATAAACCTGATAGGTCTGGTCAAATTCAGCCTGCTTTTGGTCAATTTTTGCCTGAGCATCTGCAATATCCTGTTCTGTTTGCGTGATTTTTACCTGAATTGCATCAATTTCCGCTTGCAATGCAGCTTTATCATCTTCAAGAGAATCAATCTTGTCTTGCATCAAGTTTATTTTTGACCTGAGCGTTGCAAGATATTCCTCATTTTTTTGCTTTTGGGCAGAAAGCTTATTCAGCTTACTTTGAGCGCTGTCTATCTGCTGTTGAATTTTTTGCTTTTCACTTCTAAGCTGTGATGTTGACTTAGCCTGAGCCGAAAAAGCACTGCCAAAGCTTGATATAAAAAATGCAAAGCTTAAAATCAATGACAATGTTCGTTTCATACTAAATGCCACTTATTTCACTGCCTTCCTTATTTAAATATTTACTCATTGTAATAATTGAGCCTCCGACACCGGTCAACACGCCAATAGCAACAAATATTCCGAGCATCGGAAGTGCATAATCGGTAAATTTAAGGAAGCCTAAGCCGTTAAACGAACTGAGGATATCAGAAAATTCTTTAACCGCAAGTTCGTAAAGTCCCCACACAAAGCCTAAACTGATAACGCCCGATGTGATACCGAGGATTATACCTTCAACCACAAACGGCAAACGGACAAACGAATTAGTTGCCCCGACTGATTTCATAATGCTTATCTCTAAACGGCGGCTGTAAACCGTAAGTTTAATTGTGTTTGAAATAATGAAAACAGAAATAACAAACAATACTGCGATAATAACAAAGGAAATAACCGTAATTCCCTGCCTTAACGCAACAAGCTTTTTAGCAAGATTTTTGTTTTCTCTGATAGTATCAACGTGCTGTATTTTTTTAAGCTTATTAACCGTTTCGTCAAATTTGTCAAGATTTTCAACCGTTACCTTATAGGCATTCGGAAGCGGAATATCGGAGCTTATCTGAGTAAAGAATTCTGCTTGAGCCTTCTCCATGGTGTTGAGCTGCTCCTGCCAAGCGCTTTCCTTTGAAATAAATTCAACGCTTTTAATATTTCCGCAAGCAGTAATCTCGTTTTGCATATTTGTAATATCATCGGGTGTTGCGTCATCCGTGATATAAACCATAATTACATTTTCCTCTTCAATTTTGCCGAGAAGAGAATCGATATTAAGGAATATCATTGAAGCAGAGCCGATAAGAACAAGGCAACTCATAAGAACGCAAATTGATGCGATAGACATCATTCTGTTTGTCCAAGTATTCCTAAAGCCCTCTTTAATTAAATATTTTAAACTTGCACCTGTCATTACTGCTCACCTCCCTGTTCTTCCTCTGTGCTCTCGTCGCTTACAACGCTTTCGAGGTTATCAAAAATATCCTCTTCGTTTTCGTCCTTAGGCAAAACGTCAACATTATCAATCTCAACGTCCTCGTCAAAAAAGAACATATCGGTGTCCGCTTTAGGGTTTTCGCCTGTGAACTGAGCATGGGTAGGGTCGGGAGTATCGGATACAACCTCGCCGTTTTTAATAACAATAACACGTCTTTGGAACGAACGCACCAAATCGTGCTCGTGAGTAACCATAATAACAGTTGTGCCGGCATTGTTAATCTTAGTCAAAAGACCTACAATCTCGTGGCTCATTTCAGGGTCAACGTTACCCGTAGGCTCGTCCGCAATAATAACCTTAGGATTATTAACAAGCGCCCTTGCAAGAGAAACTCTCTGTTGCTCACCGCCCGAAAGCTCATTAGGCATCGAACGTGCCTTTTGAGAAAGACCTACAAGCTGAAGAATATACGGCACTCTCTTACGGATTTCCTTTTCCTTAGCGCCGATAACACGCATTGCAAACGCAACATTGTCATAAACCGACATTTTAGGAATAAGGCGGAAGTCCTGGAACACTATGCCCATTTCTCTTCTGTAATAAGGAACCTGCTTTTTCTTAAGAGTGGCAGATGAATATTCGTTAAAAATAATTTCACCCTCGGTTGGCTTTTCCTCATGCATAATGAGTTTTAAAAATGTACTTTTACCTGCACCCGAAGAGCCTACAACGAAAACAAACTCTCCGTCCTCAATTTTGATATTAACATTTGAAAGGGCGTGGGTACCGTTGCTGTCGTAAACCTTTGATACATTTCTGAATTCTATCACGATTTTTTCCCCTTGTATTTCATTATAAATTTACGCCTTAGCGCACTTATTCATTATTATTAATAATATAATATATCAACTTATAAGATAAATCAAGATTTTTTTGTTACTCTTTTGTAAACATCAGGTTACAATTATTAAAAAATCCGCCAAAACAGGCAATTTTGACGGATAAAAAAATATCAAATTTTTTCGCAAATTACGATTTCGTTGTAATATGCGCCGATAAAGCCTGAATTAATTTCCCTGCACGAGTCATAGAAATTTGCCTTGAGCACACATTCACGATACATCATTTTGAAACTATTAAAAATCGCTTATAATTTCAAATCCACTTTTTCCTTTTAAAAATATAAATAAGTGAAAAAACGACTGCAACATTTAAAAAAATCACATACGGATATCCAAAGCGGGAGGAAAGCTCCGGCATATATTTAAAATTCATTCCGTACCAGCCGACTATAACGGTCATAGGCAAAAAAACAGAAGTCACGACGGTAAAAAGCTTCATTATTTCATTTTGCCTTGCGTCAATGCTTGTTTGATATGCATCCCAAAGATGAGTTACGCTTTCTCTCAAAATATCCGTATTTTCCTTATATCTTACAGCCTTATCCCTAAAGAGCCTGAAAAGCTTATATGATTTTTCATCCAAAAGTTCGTTTTCATTTTCAATATATATCTCGGTTGCATCAATAAGCTGTTCATAAAAAGCACGAAGGCGCAAAAGTTCTCTTTTCTTTTCAATCAGCAACTCGGCAAAATTTTTACAAACATTTTTATCAATAACCTCTTTTTCAAGCATAGCTATCTCCTCTTGCACATCAAACTGAGCCGAACACTGTTTTGCAATCGTTTCAAGAAACGAACAAATAAGCTTTTCAAGCGTTGCGCTTTCGCAGGCGGTATTTGAAAGAACGCTTAAAAAGCACTTTTGATTAAACGAAAAATCATCGCAAATATTAACAATTATCATCATATTTTTAGAAATTATAATTGCCAATTCGTTGTTGCTTTCTGTTTTATTACATATTATATTTATGCGAATAAAACTAAAATCATCGTTAATAAATTTTGTTAAAAAGCTGCTGTCTGATTTTTTTCTGCAAAGTTCAATAATATTTTTAGGCAAAGAAAAAACGGTGGCAAGCCTTTCAAGCTCGCCAACCGTTATAAATCCGAGTGTAAGCATATTTTTGCCGATTTCATCAACATCAATGCTTTTCACCTCATCATCAAAAACGTAAAACACTCATTATCACCGATAATAGTATTTGCGCTTTTTCAACATATATTATTTCTTTTTAACCTTGTTTAACATTGCGTTAATCTCAAGAATTTGCTCCTTGGTGAATTTGCCGCCGAGCATCATAAGTCCACGCTTAACTGTAAAGCCCTTGAGCATATCAATCATAGTCTTGTTGATATCACTAAGCTTAAAGCCCATAACCTCGGCGCCTTTTTTCTTGCCCTTTTGCTTAGGGCCGTCGGGTGTAAGCGCCTTTTTCATTTTAAGAAGAAGCTTTACTGCACAAATTTTTCCTCTAAAGGTTGAAAGAATATCGCCCAAAGTATCGTTTACGCTATAATAACCGGCAGGAGTTTCAATCTCAAACCAATTGATTACCGCACCTTCTTCTTTAAGCCTGTAATCTTCGTTAAACTTGTCAACTTTTCTGATTTGAGCCTCGTCTGTTAAATCGCCTGCTTTTGCAACAAGGGTGGTTTCACCCTCATTTTTAACTTCAAAGTGGAAGAATGGAAATTCACCCTTTTTCTTTTTGCCGACACTCTCGCCGTTTGCAAAAAGCTCAACCTCGTCAAGATTTGTATAAACAGTAACCTTGGTCACTTCCTCAACCCTGTCAACATACCTCTTTGCGCAGATATGGAGCATCGGCTTTTTGGAAAGCCAAGCCTGATAAGCATAAAAGCTGTCTTTTTTATACTTTCTGTCAAATGTGACAAGTCCCTTGTGGTTCATACCGTTTTCGCCGCCTTCGGCACGTGCGTCTGCGGCAAAGTCAAACATATTCCAAACGTGAGTAGCCCAAAGATAAGGACGTTTTGCAATTTGCTTGATTACTTCCTCGTGATAATATGCCTGATATTCCTCAGTATAATCTCCCTGTTCAGGGTGACTTGTGTGCCAATTGAGTGCCTCGCAACCGTACTCGCTCATACCGATTGCCTTGTTTGGATATTTCTTGTGGAATGTATCAAACCAATCGCCGTACATTGACACATCGCCGCCGTACCAGCCGAAATAATGGTTATATGAAAGAACATCCGAAATATGCACATATTCCTCATTAATATTGCAGGCAGTAAGCACCGCTTCGGTAGTAAGTCTTGTTTTATCAAGCGAATGAACAAGGTCATTGAGCATTTTATGATTTTCAACAATAGGAGAAGTTGCGCCGCCCATTGTAATTTCATTTGAAAGTCCCCACACCACGATTGACGGGTGATTGTAATTTTGATAAACAAGTTCCTTCATTTGCGACTTTGTATTTTCAACACCTTTTTCAAGATGCTTTGAAATATACGGAATTTCAGCCCAAACAACAATACCTCTCTCGTCGCACAAATCATAAAAATACTGAGCGTGCTGATAATGGGCAAGACGGATAGTGTTAGCACCCATTTCGCAAATCAAATCCATATCCTCTTTGTGATGCTCAGGCAAGAGCGCATTGCCGATATGAGGCCTGTCCTGATGCCTTGAAACACCTCTTAAAGGATACTCTCTGCCGTTTAAAATAAATCCTTTTTGCGCATCAATCTCAAATGTGCGGCAACCAAAGCGTGTTTTAACCTCATCAACCGCCTCGCCGTCAACAATAAGCTTAGCGACAGCGGTATAAAGAAACGGGTCGTCAACACCGTCCCAAAGATGAACGTCTTTAATTTCAAGTTTAGCACTCGGATTTTTACCGCTTGCCTTAGCCCTTGCAACAACCTCATTGCCGTCGCTTATTTCAAATTCAACCTCGCCGTCGCAATAAGCGTCAACGGTAATTTTTGCGTCATCGCCGCTGATTTCAGGTGTAACCGCAATGCCGGGCGCACCGTAAAAATCAAGGTCAAAATGATTTTTGCCAACTCCGATAAGGCTTACATCCCTGTAAATACCGCCGTAAAACGTAAAATCCGCAACCTGAGGATAAACGTAATCGTTAGGCGAGTTATCGGCAACAACAACAAGCAAATTTTCGTCCTTAATATCATCAAGCTTAACCCTAAAGGTAGAATATCCGCCGTTGTGAACACAAATTTCTTTTCCGTTAAAATAAACGGTACCTGTTGAATTTACACCGTCAAGCTGAAGATAAACTTCTTCGCCGTCAGGCATATCGCTTTTAGCCAAGCTCTTTGCAAAATATCCCATGCCACGATAATAATCGTTGCCGCCGTCCTGTCCGTCATCGCCATTGAAAGTGTATGGCAAATCAATGCTCTCCCAATCGCTCGGAAACGTGCTTGGAACGGAAGAAGCCTCTTTTGAAAATTTCCAATCCTTGTCAATATTAATAACCTTGCGCATAATATACCCCTCTCAGTAAATTATTATATATAAATTATAAATCATTATTATATTTAATTCAACAAACATATTATTAACAAATAACGATAAATAAACCAAAATTGCATAGAAAAAGAGCACCTCAATCGAGATGCTCTTAAATTCTCTAAACATAGAAAGTCTTAATTACTTTCTCTTAAACTGCCTTGCCTTCATTGTTGCTTCGTCAGAAGCAGGGAATGTGTTCTTATACTTGATTAAAAGAGATGCGCTCTTATCCTTGATAACTGCTACATTTGCATGGTTTACAGCTACCTCTGCAACCATATCATACTCAGCCTTAGTGATTTCCTTAGTCTTAGTATTGATTGTGCAAGTAACGGTACCGCCCTTATATGTAACCTTAATGTTATCTTCTGCTGTACCCTGAGCAAATGAAATAACGTCGATTTGTGCAACAGTTGCACTGATATCACCGAGAACCTCGAAGAAGTCACCCTGTGAATCCTCGCCTCTCATACTCATTTCAGCAGCCTTTGGCTGAATTACCATTGTGATAGTTCCGTCGCCGTTATCTGTAATGTTAGCGTCAAGAACGTCCTCACCCTTAACATAAGACTTTCTAAAGTCTTTTTTGCCCGGATCTTTCTCATTACAATTGTAGTTATCAAGCTTAGGGTTACGGTTGTTACAAGGAACAAGACCGTAAATGTTTGGCTTGAACAAGCCGTCAACAATACCCGGAACGAGCTTGTTAATAACAGCATTTTCCTTGCCGTCAATCATAACCTTACCTACATTAATTTTCTCATCACCGAGAAGCTTGTAGAAAGTCTCAGTCTGACCCTTATCATTGACATACTCGGCAGTAAGAGTCTTAGTGTAATCATAAGCCTCTTTATAATAGTTAGCAACATCTTCGAGTGACTTAAACTCAACTCCGCCGTACTTGCCTGCCTCAAATGACTTTTCAAGAACAGAAGTATCTTCTGAAGAACCGGCTTCTTCGCCCTCTGCTTGATTCTTCCAACTGCCGTCCTTAATTTGGTGAATAGCCTTAATGGCACCTTCAGTTACGTAATTTACTTTTGCACATCCTGCAAATGAGCTTGCGATTAATCCTGTAGCAAGTACAAGGCACAAGCCTTTTTTCACATATTTGTTCATTTTCAGGGTTCCCCTTTCAGAATTATACGAATCCGTTTTATAAAACGCTACATATTAAATTTATATTAAATCTCACAAAATGTCAATAGAAAATTTAAAATTAAGTCATAATTTTTAAAAAATTAATTTTTACATTGAGATTTATACATCATTATGGTATACTATTTTGATGAAAACAGACTATAGTACAGTATTTTTAATATATTTTTCAAGGAGTGATAAATAATGAGATGTAAAAACTGCGGCGCAGACAACGATGACAACAGATACATATGTGAAGTTTGCGGCTCTCCTCTTTATGACGAAAGCGATTTTGACAATGCAAACGGTATTGACGACGACAGAACTCAAACCTTTAAAGCAGTAAATGAGCCGAATAATCAAGTTCAAAACCGAAATGATAACTATAATGATTATGATAAAGAAAATCAATATAATAATCAATATAATAATCAAAAAAATAACGAAAGCGAAAAGAAAAATAAAGGTGCCGAAAAGAAAAGCATCATAATTATTGCCGTTCTTGCGGTTATTCTTATTGCAATCATTGCTTCTGTTGCAGCAATTGCCCATAACAAGAACAAGGACAATACCACATCTTCAAACCTTACTAAAATTTCTACACAGTCTGATTCTACAAGCGACAAATACAGCACCACAGAGAAAAAGACTACAGAAAGCACAACCGAATCAACTACCGAAAAAACCACCAAGCAAACCACGGTTTCCCTTTGGATAATCAACACAAGCTCAAGCGGAGGCGGCGAAGCTGAGGGTGACGGCAAGTATGAAAACGGCAAAAAGGTTACTCTTGTTGCAAGAGCTGACGACGGATACAAGTTCGACGGCTGGTATTCAAACGGAGTTAAAGTAAGCAGCAAGGAAGAATACACCTTCACTGCTAACCAAAATGCAAGCTTTTCAGCACAATTCTCACCTGTTGAAACTCAAGCGCCTGAAACAACCGCTTCAAATTCAGGCAGCGACTTTGTTTTCGGCGAGTAATACAAGTAGTCAAATAGTATAGGTATAAATATATTAAAAAAGAAAAGAGATAAAAATGACAAAGGGCGAATCAGCTAAAGAAAATTTTATGAGCGGCCTTAACTGCTCGCAAGCGGTTGCCGCTGCTTTTGCAGAAGAAATGAATATGCCAAAATCGCTTGTTGAAAAATTAACCGTCGGATTCGGCGGCGGAATGGGCAGAATGAGAGAGGTTTGCGGAGCCGTTTCCGGTATGACCTTCGTTATCTCTGCACTTTATGATGACGATAAGTCAGGAATTTATAAGCGAGTTCAAGCTGTAGCAAATGAATTTAGAGAGGAAAACGGCTCAATAGTATGCCGTGAGCTTCTCGGTCTTTCAAAGCCCGGCCCCGATTCGCCGCTTGCCGAACCTCGCACAAAAGAATACTATAAAAAGCGCCCGTGCCCGGAGCTTGTGGAGCTTGCCGCAGATATTCTTGAAAAATATATTTCAAATAATCCTTATAAAAAATAAAAAAAGTGTTGCATTTTTGTTTTATTTGTGTTATATTATCTAAGCACAAAAAGTGCAACACATAAATGCGCTGGTAGCTCAGCTGGATAGAGTGACTGGCTACGAACCAGTAGGTCGGGGGTTCGAGTCCCTTCCAGCGTACCAAAAACGAGGAATGTTCTTTAGAATGTTCCTCGTTTTTATTATGTTGTGAAAGTGTGCGAGAATACTCTTTATTTCGGGGTCCCCACAAAGTCAAAGACTTTGTGGGGAGAGGAGAAACATACGAAGTGTTTGTTACGATTTTGCTCTGCAAAATTGTTTAAACACGGAGTGTGTTTCGACGAGACGCACCACCGTACGGCAGATTTTGAGAGGAGAAACATATGGAGTGATTGTTGGCAAATGCTTGCATTTCGCCTTAATCACGGAGTGTGTTTCGACGAGTGGACCTTTCGATACTGAGTGACGGGACCGACAGCGTACCCCATAATACAAAATCTGACGCAATTTCAAAAAATCGTCAGACCGCTTTGAGTAGTAACTCAGTAAAAAGCATTAATTATCGGATTTTAAAGTACCCATATTTTTATCACTCAAACATACTTGATAAATAGATTAACTTTATATATAATAAATTTAGATAAGTATACGCAAAATAAGTGATTTTATTGAGAGGGAAAATTATGTATAGTGTGCTTGTAGTTGATGACGAGATACGCCAAAGAGAAGCTGTTATTAAAAGCGTAAATTGGGAAAAAGCCGGATTTAAAGTTGTGGGCGACGCTGAAAACGGAATTGAAGCACTTGAACTTCTTGAAAAGCTGGAACCTGATTTAATTTTGACCGATATCAAAATGCCGCTTATGACAGGACTTGAACTTGCAAGAAAGGCAAGAGAAATAAGGCCTGCCACAAAACTTGTTATTTTAAGCGGATACGATGATTTTGAATATGCACAGGAAGCGTTTAAGTATAATGTTATCCGTTATCTTTTAAAACCTATTTCCGCAAGCGAAATCAGCGAAGAATTCGTAAAAATCAAGGTGGAAATGGACGAAGAATTTGAAAGGCTTAAAACAGGAACATCAAATGAAGAAACCGAGTTAAGACTTAAGAAAACGGAATTTCTTTTGCCGTTGCTTTTAGGAACAGGAGAGGATATTTATACACCTCAAGAGTTAAAAGACAGTGCCAAAAGGTTAGGACTTATTAAAAGCGACAATGACTGTTACAGCGTTGTTGTGTCAAAATTCAAAACTTTCAGCGGTGAAAACTGCACCGAGGCACATCATATTGATTTTGTAAACAGCATTGTAGGAAAATATGCAAATTGCGAAAGCTTTTTTGTAAACGGCAGAATTGTTACGCTTGTGACGAGTGAAGCAGAAGAAATGTCAACAAAATTAAGACTTCCTGTAATTGAGCTTGTGCAAAGCGCAAAAAAGCTTTTCGACCAAAAATGCACAATCGGTATCAGCCAAACAGTTGAAAGCCCGGTGCTTTTGTCGCTTGCTTGCGCTCAGGCTATCACGGCAAGACGATACACCTCTGACGGTGCAGGCGATATCAGATTTATTAACGATCAGGAACGCAAAAGCATATATGAACTTGAGGACATAGAAAAGTCCGTCCATAAGCTTGAGCAGCTTTTAAAAATAGGCAACAAGGAAGAAATAAGTGAATTTCTTAATGATATGTTGTCAAATAAAAATCGTGACGAAATAAATTATTTGATTATTCAAATACTTGCAACGGCGCACAGATGCGTAAGCGTTTTATCTGACAATGACGCATTATCTGAGCTTTTCTCATCAAATAATCCTTTCACCTCTCGCCTGTCATTCGATTTTAACGAGCAGTATAAAAAAGAACTAATATCGCTTTGCCTTGATGCAAGAGATATCATTTCACGCTCACAAAGGCACGAAAGCGAAACGATTTGTGACAGAGCACTTCAAATTATAAACGATGAATATATGAATGAAGATTTATCATTGACCGACGCAAGCGACAAGCTTGGTGTAAGCCCAAACTATTTAAGTGCGCTTATAAAGAAAACGAAGTCACAAAATTTTATTGCCCTTGTTACAGAACGCAGAATGAAAGCGGCAAGCGATTTACTGTTGTGTACGTCAATGAAAATTTTTGAAATATCACAAAAATGCGGATACAGTGACCAACACTATTTCAGTTATTGCTTTAAAAAATATTACGGTATGTCGCCTAACAAATACAGAGAGGAGCATTTAGGAAAAAACGATGTTTAAGCGTAACAAAATAAAATTGTCTGTATTAATTATAGCAATCGTTGTTTTCGGCGTTATATTTTCAACTCTTGCTTCTACATTATTTTTTGGCATATTTTACAAAAATTCAATGTTTGATTCGGCTTATGTATCGAGCAGGCAAGCCGTGTCGCAGGCTAACGAAACCGTTTCCAATTATGTTTCGTCAATAAAAAACAAACTTGATAACCTTTGCGATGAAATGAATAACTGTACCGATACCTCGTCGCTTCAAAATGCAATATCAACAGCATCCAGACTTGAAGAAGATATTTATTGCGTGATGCTTTATGATATGCAGGGCAATTTGCTTTTAGACGGAAACGACAACAACGACAAAGTAAAAAGCAATCCTACAAATTTATCGTTTGACAAAGCTGCTTTTTCAGGTCTTACAGACGGATACGCAATTACTCAACCCCACGTAAATACGATTTATGAAAACAAATATCCGTGGGTTGTAACAATTGCAAAAAAAGAATATTCAAATCTTTATGCCCGTCAGGTTTTTGTTGTGATTGATTTCAAATTCTCGTCAATTGCAAAATATATTGATAAGGTGAGCATCGGTCAAAGGGGTTATTGCTACATTATCAATTCAAAAGGCGAAATTATTTATCACCCACAGCAGCAAATTCTCTTTTCGGGATTGAAAAAGGAAAATACCGATGAGATTTTTGACCTTGCAGACGGAATACACAGAAAAAGAAATAATATTTATAACATATCCTCCCTTGCCTCGTGTAATTGGAAAATAGTAGGCGTAAGCTTTAATGACGAAATAACACAAGCAGTAAAAAGCCAAATAATCATCGGCTCTTCATTTGCGATTTTATTCAGCCTTTTTATATCGGTTTTGGTTTATTTTATTCTTTCAAGAACTGTTACAAGACCTGTCAGAAGGCTTGTTGATTCAATGCAAAAATTTGAAAAGCAGGCGGAATCATTTGAATACAAGGCAGATATGAGTAACGTTGTGGAATTCAAAACCCTTTCGTCATCGTTTGAACATATGGTGCTTATGATTCAGTCGCTTATGGAAAAGGTTCACAATGAAGAAATTGTTCTCAGAAAGACGGAACTGAAAGCCTTGCAGGCTCAAATCAATCCTCATTTTCTTTATAATACGCTTGATTCAATTCAATGGATGTGTGAGCAGGACAACAGCAAGGACGCAGTCAAAATGGTGGGTGCGCTTGCAAAGCTTTTCAGAATAAGCATAAGCCACGGCAATGAGTTTATAACAATAAGTGACGAACTCAAGCACGCCGAAAGCTATCTTATTATTCAAAGTTACAGATACAAAAACCAATTTACCTATTCATTTGATGTTGACAAAAGCGTTTTGGGCTATATGTGCAACAAAATCACAATTCAACCGTTTATTGAAAATGCAATTTATCACGGGCTTGATAGAATGGTTGACGAGGGCGAAATTAAAATTATTGTCCGTCGCCAAGGCAAGGATATTGTGATAATCGTTAAGGATAACGGACTGGGAATGACGCAGGAGCAATGCCAAACCATTCTTCAAAAGGACCGAAGCGACTCAAAAGGTATCGGTGTTAAGAATGTAAATGACCGACTGAAAATATATTTCGGAGAGGAATACGGAATTACGATTGATAGCGAGCTTGACGTCGGCACAACCGTAACGATTAAAATTCCAAAAATTGAGAAAGGACAAGAACATGAATATTAAAAAAGCGACTGCCTTGCTCACTCTTACTTTTTTTCTTATTGCAGTCCTGTTTGGCTGTGCAAAAGGCGCAGAATTTGACAACAAAAGCAACAATATTGCAATAATAACAAAAGGCAGCGACTCAACTTTTTGGAACGATATGAAAAACGGAGCGCTGTCTGCGGCAACCGAATACAATGTAAACGTTACATTTGAAGGTCCTGAAAACGAAGAGGATTACAACGCCCAAAACAAAATGATTGAAAACGCAGTTTCAAACAATGTAGGCGTCATAATTCTTTCAGCGATAGATTTTGAAAAAAATGCCGATGCCGTTCAAAAAGCCATTAACAGCGGAATTAAGGTAATCACGGTTGACAGCGACGTTGATGTAAACGGCAAGGAGCTTTTTGTGGGTACAAACAATATTGAAGCCGGAAAAAAAGCGGCAAAGCAGGCAGTCGATTTGTGCAAGGGGCAAAAGTCTATTAATATAGGTATAGTAAATTATGGCGCAAATACCGAAAACGGCAAAGGGCGATTAAAAGGATTTACCGATTATATAAACAAAATAGATAATGCAAAAATTGTTGATACAGTTAATGTTGAATCAAACAAAGAAAGTGCAACCGCCGGTGCAAAAAAGCTACTAAAAAAGCACAAGCAAATCAATGTGCTGATAGGCTTCAACGAATGGTCAACCATCGGGGTGGCATATGCAATAAAGGAATTAAATTTGAATAACAAGGTTTTCGGCATAGGCTTTGACAGCAATGTCAACTGCGTAAATATGCTTGAAAGCGGAGAGATAGATACACTGATTGTTCAAAATCCTTTTTCTATGGGTTACACCTCGGTTTCAAAAGCGTCTGAAATACTGTCGGGCAAAAAATCGCAAACAAGCACAATTGAAACCGACACCTATGTTGTAACTCGAAAAAATATGTTTTCACCTGATATTCAAAAAATACTTTTCAGCTTTAGCGAAAGCAGTAATTAACAAATATTCAAAACGGCTTTGACGGTCAATTTTGGCTTGTCAAAGCCGTTTTTATGCTTTTCGAGTAGTAATTTTAACATAATAAATCATAAATATCGTAATTTTTTATACACTTTGAATAAAAAATTACATTCAATTTTAAATCTACCAAAGATATAATAAAGACACACAATGACTTAACGAAAATTTTAAGGAGGTAATCTTTATGAAAAAGATGAAAAAGTTATTGGCATTATTATTAGCAGTAGTAATGGTAGTAGGTTTTGCAGCTTGTTCTTCAAAAAAGGGTGACGGCGGCACAACAAAGGCGGCTTCGTCTGCCAAAGGTGAGATATCGGTATTCTATTACACCTTCAGCGACGCATACATTTCAACCGTTCGTTCATCAATGGATAAAATCTTGAAAGACGGCGGCTATACCTATAACGATTACGACGCAAACGGCAACCAGACAACACAGACCGAGCAGGTTCAAACAGCACTTGCAAAAGGCTCATCAATGCTTATCGTCAATGTAGTTGACACAGGCTCAAATGACGCAGCTCAAAACATTATAAATCTTGCAAAGGCTAAAAACGTTCCTGTAATCTTCTTTAACCGTTCTGTTGACCAGTCGGTTATTGAAAGCTATGAAAAGTGCGTATTCGTAGGAACAGACTACGAGCAGGCAGGTCATATGCAGGGCCAGATGATTGGCGAATACCTTGTAAACAACTATGACAAGCTCGACCTTAACGGCGACGGCAAAATCAGCTATGTAATGTTCAAAGGTCAAGAGGGCAATATGGAAGCAATCGCACGTACAAAGTACGGCGTTGAAGACGCTAACAAGGTTCTTGAAAAAGCAGGCAAGCCTGACCTTGAGTTCTATGATGCAGCTAACAAGAACAAATATCTTGTTGACCAGGACGGCTTATGGTCATCAGCAGCAGCTACAAACTATATGAGCACAGCTCTTGCTCAGTACACAGAATCAAACAAAAATATGATTGAACTTGTAATTGCCAACAACGACGAAATGGCACTCGGCGCAGTATCTGCTCTTCAAACAGCAGGCTACAACAAGGATGGCAAAAAGGTTATTCCTGTATTCGGTGTTGATGCAACAGACGCAGCTAAATCAGCTATCAAGTCAGGCTCAATGATTGGTACAATCAAGCAAGACGCACAGGGCATGGCTACAGCAATCACAACAATTATGGGTAATTACCTCAACGGTGCAAACGCACTTGACAGTATTGACACTGCAAACGTAGTAGGCACTTGGAGAGTAAATATTCCTTATTCGGCTTACACAGCAGATTCAGAAAAATAATATAAATCAACTTCACAAAATACGGTTGGGGCTTTTTGCCTCAACCGTACTATTCAAAGCAGATAGGAGAGATACATATGCAAAACAATATAAATAAATCCGTTTCTGCGACTGACAAAGATATATTGTTAAAAATGGTTGATATAGAAAAGACTTTCCCGGGTGTCAAAGCGCTTGACCATGCACAGTTGACGGTCAAAAAAGGAACAGTTCATGCACTTATGGGTGAAAACGGCGCCGGTAAATCAACACTTATGAAATGTCTTTTCGGTGTTTACAGCAAAGACAACGGTCACATTTATGTCGATGGAAAAGAGGTTAATTACAAAAACAGTAAGGAAGCTCTTGAAAACGGTGTTGCAATGGTACATCAGGAGCTCAACCAAGCGCTCAAGCGTAATGTTATGGACAATATGTGGCTCGGCAGATTTCCAAAGGTTTCAAAATATCTTCCTTTCACAAGTGAAAAGAAAATGTATGACGAAACAATGAAGGTTTTTAAAGACCTCGAAATAAACGTTGACCCGAAAGCCGTTATGAGCACAATGTCGGTTTCGCAAAGGCAAATGGTTGAAATCGCCAAAGCCGTTTCCTACAATTCAAAAATAATTGTTTTTGATGAGCCAACCTCCTCGCTTACCGAGGAAGAAGTTGAACATCTTTTCCGTATTATTAATATGCTCAGGGACAGAGGCTGCGGCATTATTTATATTTCTCACAAAATGGAGGAAATTTTGCGCATAAGCGACGACGTTACAATTATGCGTGACGGCAAATGGATTGCCACAAAGGCAGCAAGTGAGCTTACTATGGACGAAATCATTAAGCTTATGGTTGGCCGTGAACTTACAAACCGTTATCCTGAAAAAGACAATAAAATCGGCGACGTTCTTCTTAATGTCGAAAATTTAAGCGGCGAATATACAAACCTTAATAATGTTTCATTTCAGGCAAGAAGAGGAGAAATCCTTGGTGTGGCAGGGCTTGACGGCTCAGGAAGAACTGAGCTTTTAGAGCAAATATTTGGAATAACCACCAAAAAAAGCGGAAAAATCACACTTGACGGCAAAGAGGTTAAAAACAGAAATCCGCACGAATCAATCAAAAACGGCTTTGCCCTTTTGACTGAGGAAAGACGTGCAACAGGTATTTTCGGAATTTTGAATATCAGAGAAAATACTACAATTTCAAGCTTAAAAAAATATCAGACCGGTCCGTTTCTTAATAAAAAGAAAATGAAGGACACGACTGACGAATATATAAAATCCCTTAGAGTTAAAACTCCTAATCAGGAAACAAAAATCAGCTCGCTTTCAGGCGGTAATCAGCAAAAGGTTATCCTTGCAAGGTGGCTTTTGACTGACCCTACCGTGCTTCTTCTTGACGAACCGACAAGAGGTATCGACGTAGGCGCAAAATACGAAATTTATCAGCTTATTCTTGACCTTGCCAAAAAAGGCAAAACAGTCATTATGGTTTCTTCCGAAATGGCAGAACTTTTAGGCGTATGCGATAAAATTCTTGTTATGTCGGGCGGCAGGCTCTCAGGTGAGGTTGACGCAAAGACTACTAATCAGGAAGAGATTATGACACTTGCGGCAAAATATGTATAAGGAGGATTTCATTATGGCTGACACAAGTATAAAAAAGGTTAAGCGTTCACGTATCTCCCTTTGGGTTGAAAAATTCAAAGCGGCAGACAAGGACGACAAAAAAAGATTAATTACAGATTTATTATTTAACAACGCAATGTATATCATCATTGCAATAGCGGTGATTTTTATTGCAATCAAGGTTCCTGCATTTTTGAGCGTATCTTCAATAGTTAATATTGTTTCGCTCACCGCCGCAAAGCTTCCGATTGCTTTGGGTATTGCAGGCTGTATCGTATTAACAGGTACGGATATTTCGGCAGGTCGATGTGTAGGTCTTACCGCCTGCGTTGCAGCTTCGCTTTTGCAAATGACAGGCTATGCCAACAAAATGTTCCCAAATCTCAATACAATGCCGCTTTGGATTGTATTTCTTGCAGTAATTGCAATCGGCGCAGTTGTTGGCCTTGTAAACGGATTTTTTGTTGCTAAGTTTAAGCTTCATCCGTTTATAGTTACTCTTTCAACCCAGCTTATTGTATTTGGTACTGTTCTTATGTACCTTATGATTGGCGGCAACAACGGTCAAACTCTTTCAGGTCTTGACTCATCTTACACAAGCTTTATCACCGGTACGCTTTTCAATGTCGGCGGTGTTGCCATTCCTAAATATGTTCTTTATTCCGCAATTTTAACAGCAATTATGTGGGTTATTTGGAATAAAACAAAATTTGGCAAAAATATGTTTGCCGTAGGTTCAAACGAAGAAGCAGCAAGAGTATCGGGCGTAAATGTATTTATGACAATCTTAATGGTATTTGTGCTTGCAGGTGTTATGTACGGTATCACAGGCTTTATTGAGGGCGCTCGTATCGCTTCTTGCTCTGCAAACACAGGTCTTAACTACGAATGTGACGCTATTGCGGCTTGCGTAATCGGCGGTGTATCATTTGTAGGCGGTACAGGTAAAATCAGCGGTATCGTTATCGGCGTACTTCTTTTGCAGATTATTTTTGCCGGTCTTAACTTCCTTTCTGTATCCGCAAATATGCTTTACATTATCAAAGGTGTAATCATTCTTGTTGCTTGCGCAATTGATATGAGAAAGTATCTCGCAAGAAGATAATAATTAACCACCGTTTTTGAAAGGCAGTGAAAAATATGAACGAAAACAACACAATAAATCTTAACACCGAAAGGAAACCCGGAGGACTTTACCGAAACATAAAGATGTCTGTAAAAACGGCAGACAAGCTCATCCTTGTCGGAATTATCGTTCTTATCGCCTGTATGATTTTTGCGGTAAGTCATGCAGGATTTACTGTCACATTCAATACAGACGGCGGCTCGCAAATAGATAACCAAAAGGTTATGTATGGTCAGCTTGTTGATATTGAAGAAAATCCCGTTAAAGAGGGCTACACCTTTACGGGCTGGTATTTAGACAAGGATTGCACTAAGCAATTTGATGTTAATAAAGATACTGTAAGCGACAGTCTGACTCTTTATTCGGGTTGGGAAAAGAAATAAAGGAAAAAGTTATATTTATTTTGCAAATGACAAATTAAGCATAACTTAATAAATATACAGAAATAAGCCAATGCATGGGAATAATCGTCCTTTATGCATTGGCTTGCTTTTATTAAGTGAAATTTTTATTTTAAACGGCTTGTTTCTTGATATTGACACAATTATAATATATAATTAAAACAAAACAGATATATTAATTTAGGAGATAAATATGGGAGATAAAAATTTTATTGCCGGAATAGGCTGTACCAACGTTGACATTCTTTATTCGGGAATTGACAGATTGCCGAACGAGGGCGAGGAAATATATGCAAAGCATTTTTCGCTTCAACTCGGCGGCGGTGTTCCCGCAACGCTTATAAATCTCGGCAGGCTCGGTATTAAAACTAAAATTGCGACAGAGCTTGGAGATGATATTTTTTCAAACTATGCAAGGCAGGAATTTGAAAAATGCGGCGTATCCCCTATTAATCTTTATAAAGGCGATGACGATATTCCGCTTAATGTTACAAGCGCTATGATTACAAGCAGGGACAGAACGTTTATGTCCTACGGTCACGGAAGCGTTGAAGCAACGCCCGACGCACTTGATGCGGCTTACAAAATGTGCACCGGCGCAAAGATAGTGATTATGCACACAGGCGGCTTTTTGCCTGTGTATAAAAAGCTTAAAAGCGAGGGCACAATGCTTGTTTTCGACTGCGGCTGGGACGATAATTTGAGCCTTGAAAACTACAAGGAGCACCTTGAACTTGCCGATTATTATACCCCAAACCAAAAGGAAGCGCTTAAAATAACAGATACCGACACTCCGGAAAAAGCGGCTGACGTTTTATCAAATTATTTTGAAAAGGTTATCGTTAAGCTTGATAAAGACGGCTGCCTCGGAATGGAAAACGGAAAGAAATTTTATGTCAGTCAAGTTGACGATTTCAAGCACGTTGACTCAACAGGTGCAGGCGATGCATTCCTTGCAGGCTTTATTTACGGCTTATACCACGAAAAAAGCTTTGAGGATTCAATCAAATTCGGCAATATTACAGGCGGAAAATGCGTTACCAGCGTTGGTTGCTTAAGTTCATCTTGCACCGAGCAAGAGCTTCTTGAAGTAAAGGAAAATTATTATAAATAAGCAAAAGCCGACTAATCAAACGTTAGATTAGTCGGCTTTTTTTAATCATAATATTTATCAAGCTCGTATTCGCATTTTTCGTATTTTTCAATCTTTGGCTCTTTATAAATCTTACCTCGGCAAACAACCATATACGGCTGAGAAAGCGCACGAAAATCATCAAGCGGATTTGAATTTGACACGAGGATATCGGCGCACTTGCCGACCTCGATACTGCCTGTAATATCATCAATTCCCAAAATTTTTGCATTATTAAGAGTGGCGGTATAAAGCGCAAAAGCAGGCGATACGCCGACGTTCTTTTCAAAATAATGAAGTTCACGCCACATATTATAATGGGTGGTATAGGGGCAGCCCGTATCTGTTCCCAGCCCGACGGTAATGCCGTTTTCAAGCGCTGTTTTTGATCCTGAAATCATATTGTTATAAACAATATTTGAATTATATTGCACCGCCTCGCTGATACCCAAGGTTTCACGTTCAAATTTTGCCATAGGAAGCGCAGGCGAAATTGTGCAAACCAAAACGGCATTATGCTTTTTAAAAGCATCAATTTCCCTTTGGGTAAGAGTAGAGCCGTGCTCGATTGAGTCAACTCCGTTTTCAACGGCACACCTTACACCCTCAGGGCTTTGAACGTGAGCAGCAACTTTAAGACCGTAGCCGTGCGCCCTGTCACAGCAAGCCTTAATCATATCTGCCTTCATCATAAGCTTACCTGGCTCACCCTTAACCTTAGCGTCCATAACTCCGCCAGTAATCATCAATTTAATTAAATCTACGTTTTGACTCTTTAATTCGTCAACCATTTTAACTGCGTCCGCCACGCTTTGGGCAGGACGTGTAACAGAGCCTACCATATGGCCGTTCGGCACGCCGATAGCAAAATTTGCCGCCAAAATCCTCGGTCCGTCAAGCTTTCCCGAATTAATCTTATCACGCAGGCGGGTATCGAGATTATCAAGTCCGCCGACCGCACGAACGGTAGTGACACCTGCCATCAAGCCCTGCATTGCATAGGCATGGCACATTTTAAGCACAAGCTCTCTTGAAATGGCTGAGGAAAGCGCAATTTTAGTTAAAAGAGTGGTTTTCATCGGCTTGTTTTGCGGCTTGCCGCCTGCAGGAAGATGAACGTGCAAATTGATAAGCCCCGGCATTAAATATTTGCCGCTTAAATCAATAACTTCATCGCTTATACTCGGATTAATACTGCCGATTTCAACAATTTTTCCGTTTTCAATTGCAACATCAATATTTTCCCTTGCCGCCATATCCTTCGTGCCGTCAAGAAGAGTGCAATTTTTAAATATCGTTTTCATAAAATCACCTGTAACAATTATAATAGAAAAAGGTCTATTTTTCAATTTGCCATAATGCATAAAAATTAGGGGCTTTTATGTACGAATTGCACAAAAGAATTACAAAAAATAAGAGGCGATTGATAATCGCCTCTACGGTAGATTTTCTTTTATCATTGTAGGGGCGATTATCAATCGCCCGTCTGCATTATTCTTCTATAATTGCTTCGGTAACTCTTTGAGCCGCCTTGCCGTCGTCAAGATAATTAAACTTATCATTAAACGCCTTATATTTTTCGTCATAGCTTCTGTCAGTCTCGGCATTCTTGATTGCCTTAATCAGCTCGTCCTCGGTTTGAACAATCGGGCCTGGAAGCTCATCAAGGTCAATATAAAAGCCACGGATTTCATTACCGTATGCCTCAAGGTCATACATATAGAAAATTTCCGGTCTTTTAAGGTTTGCATAATCGAAAAATACCGATGAATAGTCCGTTACAAGCAAATCGGAAATGACATAAAGATGATTGATATCATTCACCTTTGACACATCATAAACGAAGCCCTTGTATTTATCAAAATCAAAGGAATTTGCGACAAGATAATGCGCCCTGAAAAGGATAATATATTCATCGCCGAGATTAGCTTTCAGCTTATCAAAATCAACCTCGGTTTTATATGTGTAGCCTATGCCTGCCTGATGCTGATTATCACGCCAAGTAGGTGCATAAAGAATATATTTTTTATCCCTCGGAAGCTGTAATTCACTTACTATATCTTCGATATCCTTTTGAGTATAATTTGCCAAAAAGTCATTTCTCGGATAGCCAAGCTCCAAAACAGTATCCGTTCTGCCGATAGCCTCCAAATTCCAAGCGGAAATAAACTTTTCTGCCGCAAAGTGCGACGGGGCAAGAATATATTTAAACTTGCTTGCATCAACCTTATATTTTTCACGGATTTCGCTTTTTGAATTCATAGCGTTGTCGGAAATATTAATATCATAGCCAAGACGTTTAAGCGGCGTGCCGTGCCAAAGCTGAATGTAAACTTGGTCGTCCTTAGGATAAATATGGTCGCTCATTCGATAGTTATAAACCCAATACTTAGCCGTTGCCGCCGCAATTTCATAATCCTTTGTATTAACCGTGACTATATAAGTATTAGGGTTGTCCAAAACAAAGGTGAACTGCTTAGGATTGCGAAAAGCCCACACGAAAGTATAATCCTCAAATTTTTCCTGAGTGAGCATATATTCGTAAATTGCCTTTGGACTGTCGCCGTAGCTTCTGCCGTCAAAGGTCGAAAACAAAATAACCTTAGGGTCGGTTTTAATCCTGTCTCTTATTTCATCATAAGATTTCTTTCTGCTTTCAAGGAGAATTTTACGTGACTCTTTACGAAAACCCGACTGCTTTTTTGCAATATTAATCGCAAATTTCTTAATAGCCTCAAAAAGTTCTTTTTTATAATTTCGCTTTTTCGGAGCATAAAGAGTTTCAATATTATCTTTATCAAGCCACATACTTGCGCCTCCTCTTTAAATACAACTTATAATATATTATATATTATAATAAACAAATCGTCAACAAGCATTGTCAATAAAATAACAAGTGCGTTAATAGGTTTTAATCATTTCAAAATTTTGACTTTTAAGAACTCTTAATAAATCGCAATTATTATTAATTTTCTCTTTTGTAATAATACCGCCTCGTGCCGTGTGAGCCTTGGTATGAAAATCAGAGCCTGAACACATCAGCTTGCCGCTTTCCCTTGCCCAAACCTCTGCCTTTTTGTTAAGCTTCTCATTCGTTTTTCCGTTATAAATTTCAATACCGTCAATATAATGCTCATCGCATCTTCTTATGCCCGCTCTAAACGGGTGCGCCTGAAACACAAGAAATCCTTTTGAATGACAGAGAGAATACATTTTCTTTTCCCACGGCTTCATCAAATTGCCTGCACTGTAAAGAAATTCCTCGTCAATGCCGTAAATAAGATAATCGTTAGCCGTGCCGTAATGGCGAAGTTCCATTCCGAGTAATACCGTAAAATCTTTGCCCGATTTTTCAGCTTCCGCTTTCATTCGCCTGTAGCCCGAAAGATAAAAATCAATCTGCTTTTGCGGGCACCAATTAGGCTCAAAGGTCATAGGGCTGTAGTGGTCGGTAACGACTATTCCGTCATATCCTTTTTCAATATATAATTTTACAATTTCCTCAGGCTCAACCCTGCCGCAACGTGAAACACAACCCGTGTGGCAATGAAGCTCATATTTATATAATTTATTTTCCATAAATTTTAGGATATCACAAACCTAATCTTATAGCAAGAAATTTTAAATATATTTATATCATAAACATTCAATCGTATAAATCTTTAAAAAGTTATTGACACGCTGTTTTTTTAATTATAATATAAAACCATAAAACAAAAAAGTTTTGGAGATATGGTATGACGCACAGAGATTTTGCAAAAAATGCGCCTATGGGGTGGAACAGTTGGGACTGCTTCGGTGCAGCTGTAAATGAAAAACAGCTCAAGGAAAATGCCGACTATATGGCAAAAAATTTAAAGAAATACGGCTGGGAATATATTGTTTGCGATATTCAATGGTATGAACCAAAGGCAAAAGATAACGATTATAACAATTTTACCGAGCTTGATATGGACGAATACGGCAGACTTATCCCTGCCGAAAACCGTTTTCCGAGTGCTAAGGGCGGTCAGGGCTTTAAGCCTATTGCCGACTATGTTCACTCCCTCGGCTTAAAATTCGGAATTCATATTATGCGTGGTATTCCACGTCAGGCAGTGCATAAAAACACAAAAATAAAAGACAGTAAATTTACTGCCCGTGAGGTTGCGCACCATTTCAGCGTATGCTCGTGGAACACCGATATGTACGGAATGAAAAACTGCGAGGGTGCACAGGATTATTATAACAGCATATTTGAACTTTATGCTAAGTGGGGCGTTGATTTTATAAAGTGCGACGACATTGCGGTAACGGAATTTCGCCAATGGGATACACCGTACAGCGCATATTATGAAATTGAAATGATTAGAAAAGCTATTGACAACTGCGGCAGAAATATGGTGCTTTCGCTCTCTCCCGGTCCTGCTAAAATCGAAAATGCAAAGCACCTTGCAGAAAACGCAAATATGTGGCGAATGACAGGCGATTTTTGGGATAAGTGGGACAAGCTTCACGATATGTTTGACAAATGCCTTTTGTGGCAAAACGAAGTTAAAAGCGGAAATTATCCGGACTGCGATATGCTACCGCTTGGCAAGCTTTGCAAAAACTGTTCATATCACGGTCCTAAAGACAGATACACCCAATTCACAAGGTCTGAACAAATCACAATGATGAGCCTTTGGGGAATTTTTAAAAGTCCTCTTTTCTTCGGCGGCAATATGCCTGAAAACGACGAATGGACGCTCTCGCTTTTAACAAACGAAGAATATCTTAAAATGCACAAAGATTCAAACGGCGCACACCAGCATTACAGAAAAGAAACAAACGGCAAAGGTACTGTTATTTGGGTTGCGAACGGAAAGAAGTGTAAATATGCAGCACTTTTTAATACTAAAGATAAAAAAGCTAAAATCAAATTCAATTTAAGTGATGTTTTAATGCCTGATGAAAAATACAACATTTTTGACATTTGGGCAAAAAAAGAACTCGGCAAGTTCAAAAATTCATTTACTGCCGAGGTTGAACCTCACTCAGCCGTATTGATTAAAATATACAGTAGAAATTTATAATTGGACTTTTTCTACACGCTGTCAGACTTCGAGAAAGTGAGATAAATTTCGTATTTTGCGAGCGGGTGCTGTACGTTGGTACTGCCTCCGAGCAAAAGACGGAAAGCGCCAAAAGTGGCTT
>FR889125.1:0-25552 GCA_000436835.1 Eubacterium sp. CAG:251 | reverse complement strand
AAGACGGAAAGTGCCAAAAAAGACAAGGACTCAATGTCCTTGTCTTTTTTCTATAAATGTATTTTTGATTTTATTCCGGAAAGAGCAAGCCCTTGCCCTACGTCATTACTTTATGATAATTTAAGCACGGCACGGTTTAGCCACTTTATCGATAGTCTGAAGGTCTTTTTTATTATTCATTTTTATTATCGTCGTTAATGCTCACCGCTTCATTTTCAAGTCTTTTGCTGAATTTTTGATATACAAATGAAATGATGATAAGTATAGCTCCGAATGCAAAGTAGGATAGAATTTTCCAGGTCGATTCAAGCGATCTTGTATCAATAAAGCAAAGCTTTGCAAAGGTGCAAAGAATAATTGCAAGTCCGCTTGAACGGATAACCGTGTAGTTTTTCTTGAATCCCACAACAAGAAGGATAATTGATACAAGAATATAAATTGTGCTGATTATCGCACTTGAAAATTCTATATCGAATTGAGCCATAACGGTTGAGGTAATGAGTGCAAGAGCGCAAATTGATGTCATTAATGTAAACACCCAAGCACTTGCGGAGTGACGGTTTATCGCACTGCTTATGCATTTTGCAAAGAATATGCCGACTGCAATATTTACCGCTATAAGCAAAACTATATTGAATATTTTAGGCGATTGTGCACTTACCTGTTGCTGATAAAAATTGATTATATAGTCATATTCTTCAAGAATATTGAGCCTTATAAATGTAATCGGCATTAATAAAATTCCAATCACATCACTTAAAATGAGCGTAATTTTGCTTTTGAATATACCGAATCGAAGTGTTGTTGCAATCACAAGTGCAAAGATTATTGCCACCGCAACATTCGTAAATTCGCTGAAATATTTAATACTCGGACTGTGGATGATTGTATTATAAATAAATTCAAGATAAGCAAACGTGGAAATGGCAGTAATTGCTTCTATAATTCTGTATGGCGCATTGTCTTTTGCAGCGATTATGCCGAATAAATCGTAACTTAAAGCGGATATTAGAATTATTGTGAAAACGATAACCGCCAATAAAGACGAGTATCCGTTTGTTGAATTATAGTAAATTCCGAAAGCAAGTGACAGGAGTATACAGAAAAATCCTGCAATTTCGCTTATAAAAATTCTCTTTTTAATAGAGAATATTGCAAGTATCGCACCCTCTATTGCCCAGGCGATAGGCGCATATTTTAAGCCGAACATATACGGTACAATCAGCATTGAAAACACAAGTGCGCTAAACGATGATATAATTGTTGCAAATTTTGAAGCGCTGTCTTTATTTTCAGATTTGTTGATTTTTGAAAACAGGATTATGTAAAGAAAAGCAAATACTAAAAATACAATTCCGACAACTCTGTTTGCCACCATACGCTCAAAGCAATGGTAAAGCGTAACGCCTATGCTTATTGCTCCTGTAACTGTGTTTAAACTAAGCAAAACAGTATCCTCTGTTTCAAGCTTTTTGTTTAAAATGATTTTTCCGCTCGGCATTGCAAGATAAATAATGAATGATACTATTGAAAAGACAGCGGAAAGAGGAAGAGCATATGAATAGCCGCCGAGGTCTTTGAGCGCCCAAGCGCAAGCACCGATACCGCCGACTGCCGTGATGTGCAATGCAAACGATATAAATTGCGCCGCATACCATTTTTTATTGTAAGTCATTATGAAAACAACTATAGCGAGCAGGCAAAAATATGCGCTTGATACAGGTAAAAACATATTGTCGCTTGCCGCTTTGCCAAAGCTGATTAAGTAAAGCACAACTACTGGCAGATAACCGCCGAGGGATGCGAATGTGCAAACAATTTGATTTTTCGTTTGCATTGAAAGCAGAATTGCCACAGCTGTAACTATGATGCATATTACAAATGTAAGCCTTGCCGAAAAAATGTCAAATGCAAAATATCCGGATGCAGTTGCCGCATATAAAACGGAAACACCGCCGCTTATAAGTGCAGTTGAAAAAACATTTTTTTCTTTTTTGTAAAATATTTCGCCGATTGCAACGAGTACACCGCCGAGAATGTATATAAGCAAGCATTTGAAAAGGTCAGACATGTGAAGATAAGCGTATCTGCCCACAAGGATTATACCGATTATGAAAAGGAGAATACCCGCCTTGCTGAGCACGTTTAAGCCAATAAACGATTCAAGACTTTTTTGCTTTAGCGACGCATTTTTTTCAGTGTCACTCAGCGGCTCATCTTTCAGCTTTTCTCCGATTTTATTATTCGTTTGGCGGAGATTGTCGAATTGCTCGTTTGAATATTTTTCGAGATTTTCTCTCTTTTGTTCAAATTCTTTTTTCAAATTTAGAAATTTATTAAGTATCTCATCATATTCGCAGTCTGCCAGGGAGTTGATTGCCGCTATTGTTTCATCAAGGCTTTTTTCACAGCCCTTGCTGTATTCGTCAAGCCTGCTTTTTGTGGTATTCTCGCCCTTGTAATACATTTTGTCAATGTCTTTTTGAACACGTGTAAAGGCATTTAATTTTTCATTTGCAAGCTTTCTGAAAAGAGCACTTCTCGTATTTGAAAGGTCACCTTTTAGCTGCTCGTTTTCCTTTGAAAGAACAGAGTTCTTCTCTTTAATTTCTTTGATTTCACTGCTTAGGCTCTCGTTTTGCTTGATTATTGAGTCACTATCAATGGATTGTGCTTCATCCTTGAGTGATGATAAAATCGCTTCCTGCCGCTTGATAATGTCGTTTAAATTGTCTTTTCTATTTGTAGACATTTTCACCAAGCTCCTTTCCTACCTCGTATGCGTTAGAGGTGTTGTAGTCGTAAAAGTAAATTTTTCCTTTATCGCCTTTAAAAAATTCGCCGGGGCAAAATGATGACAGATTAATGTTACCGATATCTTCATTGGATTTTAAACAAATTACAACTCTTCTTGTTTTATTGCCGAGATAACGTTCAACAATTTTTTTCGATACGTTTTTTTTGCTTGAATTGATATAATCTATTAATAAATCTTTGTCGCCGCTGTAATTTTCGTCGCCGAAAAGCAGGCTGTTATATTCGTAAAAATTATTATTAATTATCGAGGCGGTATCAATTTCGATATTTTCAATATATTTTTTGTCGCATTTTAAATAATTGATTTTTTCATTTGCGTAATAATGATTTTTACCTTTGGCTTTGAGCATAACAAAATCGGAATATGCGTCGCAATAAATAAGCACTTTCTTCTTTTTGCCGTTTTTGGTGATATATGTTGCATATTTTTGCTCGCAGTCGCTAAAGTCAAATTCGTGATTGAGTGTGAATTCAAGTTCCTTATATATAGGTATAAATTCATTGTCGGCAAAAACTATTTTAGTACCGTTTTGCGAAATGTCGTCAATATTACTGTTTTGCGAGGAATTTTTTGAAATTAAAAACGATACTGCCACAACGAAAATAACAAAGCAAATCGCAACGACAAAAATATATTTTAAAGCTTTTTTCTGCTTTTTGTTTATGCTTTCTATTTGATTTTTCAGTTTGCTGTTTTCATTTTTTAAACTGTCAATTTCTTTTGAATCGTATTTCTGCTCAAAACCTAAGATTTCAGTCTTGTTAAGTTCAAGTATATCGCACAGCTTTATAAGCGTTTCCTGTCTCGGTGTTGCTTCGCCGTTTTCCCATTTTGATACGGCCTTGTTTGAAACGTTCAGCAAATCGCCAAGCTCTTTTTGTGATAAATTCTTTTGCTTTCGTGCAGCGCTGATGATTCTGCCAAGCATTTCGCTGTCCATATCTATTCCTCCTTTGATATCTTTTCAATTCAATAATGACATATAAAAGCTCTAAAATCAATAGAAATTTGTTTATTTTGCAAAAATATCATTCTAATTTCGATTCAATTATAAAAAATAAGGCGATTGCCCAAACAGCAATCGCCTTAATATATGTTATTCGATATCTAATTTTTTTATGCACTTTAAGCCTTTCATATCATCGCTGATTTTAACCTTTGCGCCGTTTTCAAGACGTGAACAGATATAATCAACCTTTGCTTTAAACGGCTTTTTGGAAGCATATTTGTCCTTGTCAAACCAATTAAACTCATAGTTTATATGCTTTGACAAGCCGATAAACAGAAGATTTCTTGCAATTTGAGATGTTGATATAACATATTCGTCGTCAAATCTTATATCTCCAAAATATTTATTTCTTTCTTCCTCGCAAAGGGATTCGAATTTTTTAAAAGTACCTAAGCCGAGCTTCGCCTTAAGACACGCACCTTTGATATCGCTTTCATCAAAAGAGTCAAATTCGCTGAATCTCATGGGAATTAAGCGCACACCTTTAAGATAATCTTCTGTGTCGGGTTTGTAGTGCGGATTTTTTTCCTCATCAAAGCAAAGATAAAATGTTTTAATATTTTGATCTTTGCGTATGCGCTTAAAGGTCTTTGTTCTGTTTTCGGTCAGGTTTCCGCCTAAATAGTATAGGCAAATTTCCTGTTCGGTTTTCTTTTTGTCAATCTCGTTTTTCTCGATTTTTTCAAAAAGTTCTTTTGCGTTTTCGTGTTTTGTGAAATCAACAGTAGATTTTTTAAGCGTTCTTATAAAATCGCAAAGCTCATTTGCAGTGGCGAAAGACGGTATGCTCTCGTCAATACCGAGTTCCTCGTCGCTGATAAATCTGTTGGCATCGAGAATAAACCTTGCAAGTTTTAAATCTGTGTTTTTGAAAATATTAATTATTGTATGATAATCGGAAATTACGCAATCGCAGGTGGAAGCAAAATCGTATAAATCATACTCGTTAGGCATTTTCTTAATGTGGTTAAATACGCTGAAATCGGGAGTGTACGGGAAAGTGTCAAGGCAAACAAAAAGCTCATATTTTTTGCTCAGTTCATTGTCAATAACCATAAGATTGGCCATAAACTTTCTATAAGCGGTTATTGAACCTCTGCCGGAAGTTGCTTTGAATTGAGGAGTAAATAAAATTTTAATCTTGTCAGTGCTTGACGCAAAGTTTGTTGCGCCTGCCATATCAAAAGCAGGGGAGTCGGAAATAATTGCACTTGTCGGCAGCATCTCGCATCTGTACGCTTTTTCAAATGACAGTCTGCTTTCATTTGTGAGATATATGCTTGCCTTTGGCGTTATTATACTCTTTTGCACAGTTGCAAATTCAAAACATTCCCTCTCTTTTTTTCTTGTCATTTTGGCACTGATGTTGTCCGTTTGCAAATTGAAATATTTTTGGTTATTCTTTGCGGCAAAGTAATATTCAAGTCCACAATCGGAAAAAATGTATTCAGCCTCGCTTAATGATTTTAAATATTTTTCATCATCTCTTGTTATAATTTGAATATCGCTCAAATTATAACGTTTGAGCCTTTCTTCGCTTTCTTTAATATTGCCGCTGTTTACAGTAATGAGCTGCTCATAATCGTTTTTTTCTGCTTTGATATATTTAATCATTGCAAGCATTGATGACGGCACGGCATGCTCCTGTGCGGTAACATAAAGAATTTCTTTTTTTATTGATGATTCTTTTCTTAATTTATTGTATTTTTTATCTTTATCGTTTGATTCTTCTTTGATTTTATCAAATGTCTTGAACTCAAATGCTCTCGGCACCTCATTTTCACTCGTTAGCTTTTGAACATAAGCGTCTTGCTCCTCCTTGCTCATATCCTTGCACTTAGCAACAAAGTCCAAAAGTGCCTCACGTGAGGAATAGAAGCCGAAAAGCTTGTTGAGTCTGTCGGGAAGGTTGTATTCAATATATTTATTTTTCCTGAAATTTGGAAAATGTTCCTCAAGATAATCAAAAAGAGTATTGATAAGTTTAACCTTTAATTCAAAGCTTTCCTCGCCGTAAACTGTGAGAAGTTGCTCAAATCTGTAAAAGAAATGGCGCACGGTTATATATTCAATCTCGTTTTTGTATAAATCAAAGCAGTCACGTTCTTTGAGATTGTTTATTAAAAAGTCAATTGCCTTTGAAATATCAATTGTAGACTCTGTAAACTTGCTTAAAAATCCTACCTGAACGGAATAATTATAGAAAAAATCATTGATAACGCCTATTGATTTTGCCTTAGTTGCAAGAATAAATGAAACAGGCAAATCCTCAAATCTGATTTTGTCAGGAAATTCAATTCCTTCAAAAAGCTCTTTTTTTATAAATTTATTCCATGGAAAAGGGGATAGCTTCAAAAGCTCATACGGTTTTTCGCTTACTTTGAAATTCTGATTGTAGTGAGCGGTGAGATTGCCGATTTTTTCACCCGATTGAGCATTAACGTCATATCTGCTGAAAAGGACTAAATCGTTATCGTCTTTTGTGGCTTTATTGTATAATTCTTCACAGGCATTAGGCTCAACACAGTCGTCTGAGTCAACAAACCAAAGATATTGACCGCTTGATTTTGTTACGCCGAAGTTTCTTGCGTGGCTGACGCCTTTATTCTCGGTATTGTAAACATAAACCTTATTTGGATGTAAAGCCTGATACTCCTTTAATATCTGAAAGCTATTGTCGGTACTGCCGTCATTTACGGCAATGATTTCAATTTCGCTTAGCGTTTGCGCCAAAAGCGAATCAATGCAGTTTTTTAAATATTCAGATGTATTATAAACCGGAACAATAATGCTTACCTTGCAAGCTGTCATTTTTATACCCTCTTTTTTAAACTGTTTATATAATAGTAATATAATAACAATATTATTGCGCTATTTCAAGCGAAAATATCAATTTGACATAATAATTATAACAATGTGATAAGCATTTACGAGATTGTAAAAAATGTAACAAGTGTTCAAAAATCAAGAAAAAGTTGCACAAAAATATTGTTAAAAAAATAACACATTTATCAAACTCACTAAAATTGTGCATTTTCTCTTGAAAAATAAAGTATAATGGATTATTATATACAAGATGATATTGTTAAAAAAATAACAATATCAAGTAAAACAAGTTTATTCATTATTCAAATTATATTTGGAGGTAGTTAATATGGCAAAAGAAATTATCGACAGCGTTGAAAAGCTTGAAGAGGAGCTTGCGAGAGTTCGTGAGGCACAGCGTAAATTTTCTACCTATACTCAGGAGCAGGTAGATAAAATTTTCCTTGCTGCTGCAAAGGCTGCAAATATGGCAAGAATTCCGCTTGCTAAAATGGCGGTAGAAGAAACAGGAATGGGCGTGGTTGAAGATAAAATTATCAAAAACCACTATGCAGCAGAGTATATCTATAATAAGTATAAAAATACAAAGACCTGCGGTGTTATTGATGAGGATAAGGCTTACGGCACAAAGCGTATTGCAGAGCCTCTCGGCGTTATTTGCGCAGTTATTCCTACAACTAACCCTACATCAACTGCTATTTTTAAAACCCTTATTTCTCTTAAAACGAGAAACGGTATCATTATTTCGCCGCACCCAAGAGCTAAGAAGTCAACAGCAGCTGCCGCTAAGATTGTTCTTGACGCAGCAGTAGCAGCAGGTGCTCCGGAAAATATTATTTCTTGGATTGACGCTCCTTCACTTGAAATGACAAATCTTCTTATGAAAGAGGCAGACATTATCCTTGCAACGGGCGGTCCGGGAATGGTTAAGGCAGCTTATTCAAGCGGCAAGCCGGCACTCGGTGTAGGCGCAGGTAATACCCCTGCTATTATTGATAAGAGCGCAGATATTCTTAAGGCTGTAAACTCAATCATTCATTCTAAGACATTTGATAACGGTATGATTTGCGCATCTGAGCAATCAACTATCGTTGATAAAACAATTTATAAAGAAGTACGTAAGGAATTTGAATACAGAGGCTGTTATTTCCTTAAAAAAGATGAGCTTGATAAGGTTCGTAAAACCATTATCATTAACGGCGCTCTTAATGCTAAAATCGTTGGCCAGAAGCCTGTAACAATTGCGGCGCTTGCAGGTGTTAAAATTCCTGAGGATACAAAGGTCCTTATCGGTGAAGTTGACTCTGTTGATATCAGTGAGGAATTTGCACACGAGAAGCTTTCTCCTGTACTTGCTATGTATAAGAGTGAAAACTTTGAGGATGCACTTGCTAAGGCTGAACAGCTTATTGCGGACGGCGGCTACGGTCACACATCTTCAATCTATATTAACGAGATTACCGAAACTCAAAAACTTGCAGAGTTTGAAGCACGTATGAAAACCTGCCGTATTCTTGTTAACACTCCTTCTTCATTCGGCGGTATCGGCGACCTTTACAACTTCGACCTTGCTCCGTCACTTACACTCGGCTGCGGCTCTTGGGGCGGCAACTCTGTAAGCGAAAACGTTGGTGTAAAGCATCTTATTAATATTAAGACTGTTGCAGAAAGAAGGGAAAATATGCTTTGGTTCAGAGCACCTGAAAAGGTATATATCAAAAAAGGCTGCCTTCCTGTTGCACTTGATGAGGTTGGCAATGTTATGGGCAAGAAGAGAGCGTTTATCGTAACTGACTCTTTCCTTTATAAAAACGGTTATTCAAAGCCAATCACAGATAAGCTTGATGAGCTTGGTATTGTTAATACAACATTCTTTAATGTTGCTCCGGACCCGACCCTTGCTTGCGCTAAAGAGGGCTGGGCACAGATGAAAGCATTTGAGCCTGATGTAATTATTGCACTCGGCGGTGGCTCTGCAATGGATGCCGCTAAGATTATGTGGGTTATGTATGAACACCCTGAGGTTGATTTCTATGACCTTGCAATGAGATTTATGGATATCCGCAAGAGAGTTTATACCTTCCCTAAGATGGGTGAAAAGGCTTACTTTATCGCTGTTCCTACATCTGCAGGTACAGGCTCAGAGGTTACTCCTTTCGCAGTTATTACCGATGAAAGCACAGGCACCAAATATCCTCTTGCTGACTATCAGCTTATGCCTAATATGGCAATTGTTGATGCTGATTTCCATATGACTGCACCTAAGGGACTTACAGCCGCTTCAGGTATTGATGCAGTTACTCATGCACTTGAGGCTTATGCTTCAATGATGGCTACAGAATATACAGACGGTCTTGCAATTGAGGCTCTTAAGAATATCTTTGAATATCTCCCAAGAGCATACGATGACGGTTTGAACGACCCTGTTGCAAGAGAAAAAATGGCTAATGCGGCTACTATGGCAGGTATGGCATTTGCAAACGCATTCCTCGGTGTTTGCCACTCAATGGCTCATAAGCTCGGCGCTTATCATCACCTCCCACACGGTGTTGCAAACGCACTTATGATTGACTATGTTCTCGAATTCAATGCTGCAGAGGTTCCTGCTAAGATGGGTACCTTCAGCCAGTATGATTATCCTAAGACACTTCGTCGTTATGCCCAGGTTGCCGAAGCTCTCGGCGTAAGCGGAAGAAATGACGAGGCTAAGCTTAAGGGCCTTATCAAGAAGATTGATGACCTTAAGGAATATGTAGGCATTAAAAAGACAATCAAGGATTACGGCGTAGACGAAAAGTACTTCCTCGATACACTTGACCAAATGACGGAGGATGCATTTGACGACCAGTGCACAGGTGCAAACCCAAGACTTCCTCTTATGTCTGAAATCAAGGATATGTATCTTCGTGCTTACTACGGCAAATAATCAACGCTTGACGGCTGTTTTTGCGTTATGTATAATAAATAGGGGGTGTCTTTTATGACAACTATTGTAAATAGAGAAAATAAACAAATTTACCGTGACGGCGACACGCTTGTTAAGGTATTTGACGAAAAGGCATACACAAAGGCTCAGGTACTTAACGAGGCACTTAATACCGCAAGAGTTGAGGAAACAGGTCTTAAAATTCCTAAGCTCCTTGACGTAAGAAAGGTTGACGGCGGTTGGGCTATTACAAGAGAATATATCGAAGGTAAGAGCCTTTCCGAGCTTATGGCTGAAAATCCTGAAAAAGAGGACGAATATCTTGAAAAATTTGTTGCCCTTCAAATGGAAATTCATTCAAAGAAATGCCCTATGCTCAACAAGATTAAGGAAAAAATGCATGCCAAAATCAGCGCTTCTTCTTATGAAGCTACTTTGAGATATGACCTTCATAACAGACTTGAAGGTATGAAATCTCACAACAAGGTGCTTCACGGCGATTTTTGCCCGTCAAATATAATTGTTACTCCGGATGGGGAATATTATGTAATCGACTGGGCACACGCTACTCAGGGTAATGCTTCAGAGGATGCTGCAAGAACTTATCTTGTATTTAATCTTAACGGTCAAAAGGAGCTTGCCGAAAAGTATCTTAATCTCTTCTGCAAAAAGGCTGACATTCCAAAACAGCTTGTTCAGCAATGGATGCCTATTGTTGCTTGCAGTGAAAGCGTTAAGAATAAGCCTGAGGAAAAAGCACTTCTTGATTCTTGGGTAAATGTATTCGACTTCCAGTAATGTGAATATAAGCAAAAAACGACCTTGCTTTTTGCAAGGTCGTTTTTATGTGATTTTTGATTTGAATACGAAATTTAGCTCGCTTTCTCGAAGTCTGACAGAATTAAAAACAAATATTGACAAAAAATTAACAATATGCTAATATCAAATTATAACAAAAAGGAGGTAAACTCATGAACGAATATTATAATCCTAACAATCAAGGCGAATATAACAATCCTAATACTCAGCAAAATTATTATAATCAAAACACTCAGCCTCAGCAGCCGCCGTATCAAGCGCCTGTTTATCAGCCGATTAACCAAACTAATGAGGTTATGAGCGTCGGCTCTTATATCGGAATGTTCTTGCTTTCTGCAATTCCTGTTGTAAATATAATCTGCTGGATAGTTTGGCTCGTAAGCCCTAATACCAACAAAAATAAGAAAAATTATATTATTGCAAATATTGTAATCTATGCAGTCGCAATTTTGATTGGAATAGTTTTCAGCATTATTGCATCAACTGTATTCGGCGTAGCACTTTATGATTACCTATAGTCATACGGCGTTTTTATCCCCGATTTAAAAAAATCGGGGATTTTTTTATTTTATTTTGAAAAAAGGCTTGACAAATGAGTTAGTTTATGCTAACTTATATGTAGTTAGTGAACACTAACTATTACTCCTTAAGTTAATAAAAAAAACACGGACCATCCCTCAACCACCTACATCATCGGTCCGTGTTTTTTTATGCCTAAAAATCAAAAATATTAACCTAAAAAATAATATCCCAAAACGGAAAGTATTATTGTAAGCATTGAGCAGAGCTTTGCGAGCACATTGGGCTTGCCCTTGGCAACCGAAATTATAATTCCTATTGCGGCAGGCACAAGGCAAAGCCAGCAGGCAACCGTTTGCATTTGCATATTTGACGGAAGCGAGGTTGCGCTGATAAAGGTTACGAGAATGCCGAGCATAACGGAAAGCACAAAAAATATTTTATGCACCGCTTCGTTCTTCTTCGGTATAAACATAAAAAGCGAGGTCACTACGAATGAAAATACAATCACAACCTCTAAAATAAACATTGCAGATAAAGCCATGGTATCCCTCCGTTTTCATCTGCCTTAATTATAATTGAATTTTGCCCTTTAGTCAATCATTTGTGATATTTTGAATTATTTGAAATCGAAAATGCACGGTAAACCTGCTCAAGCAAAACTACTCTTGCAAGTTGGTGGGGAAGCGTCATTTTGCCAAAGGAAAGCTTGTAATTACTAAGCCCTTTAACTTCGTTACTCAAGCCAAATGAGCCGCCGATAATAAAGCAAACGCTTGATGAAGTCATAGAAATATTATCTAAAAGGTGTGAAAAATCAGGGCTTGAATATTCCTTGCCCTCAATGCAAAGGGTGATAATGCTGCTTGATTTGGGGATTTTCTTGATTATTCTTTGCCCCTCCTTTTCAAGCACATTGTCAATCTGCGCACGGCTCGGATTGTCGCCGACCTTTTCCTCGTCAATTTCGATAATATTAATTTTGCAAAATGCGCCGAGACGTTTGAAATATTCAGCCACGGCATCTCTTAAATATTTTTCTTTAAGCTTGCCGACTGCTATAAGTGTTACGTTAATCATAATATAATGCTCCGTGAGTCGTTCTCAGGTGGTGAAACGTAAAGCCTGTAATCCTTGTTTTCTTCCATATCAATCTCACTAAGCGCCGCTACGGCTGTTTGACGTGCGAGTTCGGGAAGATTGTTCTCTCTGCTTAAATGTGCCAAAACAAAGCGTGTAGTGCCGGATTTTGCAAGTTCCTTTATGTATTCACTGCAAGCAAAATTTGATAAATGACCGCTTGCACCTAAAATTCTCTGCTTTAAAATGTATGGATATGTTCCGGCGTTTACCATTGCGATTTCGTGGTTTGACTCAATAAATACGATGTCCGTGCCCGGTAAAATCTCTTTTGCGTTGTCTGTTATAAAGCCGGTATCGGTGCAGACGGCAGCACTTCTTCCGTCAGCAAAATTAAATCTGTAGCCAAGGCAGTCGATGCTGTCGTGGCTTTGATGAAATGCTTTGGCATCAATTCCGTCAAGCTCAATGTGATTTTCTATAATATTAAGATTTGTTTTATCATCCGCAAAACCTTGCCTGTAAAGTTCATCGTAGCAAAGCTTGGAGGCATAAACCGGAATTTTGTATCTGTTTGCAAAAACTCTGACACCTTTTGCGTGGTCCCCGTGCTCGTGAGTGACGAATATACCCTCAATGCTGTCAGGCTCAATACCGATTTGATTAAGTCCGTTTTCGCATTTTTTAGCCGATACCCCGATATCAACAAGGTAATTGTGCCCCGATGATGAAACCAATATTGAATTTCCGCTGCTGCCTGAAAAAAGCTGACATACTTTTGCCATAAAATTCTCCGTCTTTTTATCTGTATTTTTTCTAAAAGAAAAGGGAGTTCTTAGAAACCCCCTTAAGCTAAATATTTTTTGTTATATTAGTTTTATTATATTAACCTGCGTTGGCTGCTGAATTGTCATCATCGTTTAATACAACACGCTTAATATCAGCGCCGAGTGATGAAAACTTTTCGCAAATATCCTCATATCCTCGGTCAATATATTGAATGTCCTCAACCGTTGTTTCACCCTTTGCAACAAGACCTGCAATAACCATTGCTGCTCCTGCACGAAGGTCGGTAGCCTTAACGTTTACACCGGCAAGGCTTTCAACACCCTCAATAACCGCAATTTTGCCGTCTACCTGAATGTTAGCACCCATTCTCAAAAGCTGACCGACATATTGAAATCTGTTGTCCCATACACTCTCGGAAAGAATACTTGTTCCCTTTGCAACAGAAAGCAACACGGCGATTTGCGGCTGCATATCAGTCGGAAATCCGGGGTGAGGCATAGTTTTAACGTTGCATTTTGTAAGCGGTTTAAAGCGAGTTACTCTTACTGCATCGTCGTATTCAATAATCTCTGCGCCTGCTTCTTCAAGCTTTGCGCTGATAGATTCAAGGTGCTTTGGAATAACGTTTTTAACAAGTACGTCGCCGCCGCAAGTAGCAGCCGCAACCATATATGTTCCTGCCTCAATTTGGTCGGGAATGATTGAATATGTGCAACCGTGAAGCTTTTCAACACCTCTGATTTTGATAACGTCGGTGCCGGCACCTCTTACGTCTGCGCCCATTGAGTTAAGGAAAAGCGCAAGGT
Organism: Eubacterium sp. CAG:251; assembly: GCA_000436835.1. Taxonomy (GTDB): domain Bacteria; phylum Bacillota; class Clostridia; order Oscillospirales; family Acutalibacteraceae; genus Eubacterium_R. The sequence goes on along the minus strand of FR889125.1, from coordinate 11,960 downwards.
CAACAATATGCGGTTCCTTAGCGGCATTTTCAATAACGGTAAGACCCCTTGCCAAAACGGCGGCAAGCATAATATTCATAGTTGCACCAACCGATACAACGTCCATATATATTGACGCTCCTACAAGCTTGTCTGCATTTGCGCATACCATACCGTCAATTGTTTCAACCTTAGCGCCAAGCATTTCAAAGCCTTTGATATGCTGGTCAATAGGCCTTACACCAAAGTCACAGCCGCCCGGCATAGCAACCTCAGCTTTTTTAAATCTGCCGAGCATTACGCCGATAAGATAATAGCTTGCCCTGAAATGAGATGCAAGCTCATAAGGAACAGGCTTACAGGCAACTGTTCTTGAGTCAATTTCAATTGTGTTATTATTAATAAGCTTTATTTTTGCTCCCATTCGGTCAAGGGTTTGAATCATAAGGCTTACGTCACTAATATTAGGTATATTTTCAATACGTACTATATCGTTTGCGAGAATAGCGGCAGGAATTATTGCTACAGCGGCATTTTTTGCACCGCTTATGTTTACTTCTCCGAAAAGTTCATGACCGCCACGAATTACAAAATTCTCCAAGTACATTTCACCTCTCTGTGCGAGTTTTAAGTTATATATATAATGTTTGCGTTAAAATCTTAAATATGTATGGGCGTATACCCCAAAACTTTTACTATTATAGCAAATGATTGTCAAAAAATAAATGATAACAGTAATATTTTTTCTAAAATGTAACCACTTTGGGTAGTATGATTTAGTGCCTAAATGTGCGAAAAACATACTATATGTTGTATACACGTAAAAATTGATGATTTCTAGTCAAAATCTTGTGTATCCAAAAGGTAACAAAAGAGTAACACAGACTGTAATAAATGTCAAGTGAATTTGCTTTATTTTATTAAATATTTATATAACTTATAATGTATCGTGCTGATTGTTATATCTTCCGCCTGTCAAAACAGCGTCAACAGCAAAGATTAACTTTTTAAAATCAACATTTTTTTTGAAAATTTTGCTCGGAATTACAATAAAGCTCATAACAAGCTTGTAATAATCCGATTGCCTGTCATATTTAACAATACTGCCGTCCATAATTGAGAGAGTGATGTAATCGACAAATTCAAGTATTTTGTGATTTTTATATTTTTCAATAAGCTTTTTATCAAAATATCTGCCAAATCCTAAGTGCTTTAGCTTTTCGTATGTATATCCAACGCTCTTATATTTTATGATATCCATAATAGGTCTTGCTATGAAAAATAAATTTGATAATTTTTCTCCGTCAATTCCGAGTGCGTTAAGCCTTGCACAAAATTCTTCTTTGTTTGCGCAGTCTAAAAGCCTGTGAACAAGGGCAGTGCAATGGTTTGCAAGAAATTTTTGTGCGTCAATTTCTTTTCCGTCAAGCTTAAATGATTTTAAATGCTTTACGTCATAAGTCAATGTCATATCGTCATTGACGGTGACGTCAACTATAGGTGCGGGATATCCTACAAGAGAGCCGACGTTTACCTCTTTGATAACGTTGCCTTTTTTAGATTTAAAATCTGTTGTGCTTTGCATGTGGCTGTGACCTACAAACATATATTTAAGCCCTGCGTCTGCAAGACGTGACGCTACATATTCTCTGTCTGCAACGCATGTTCCGCCGCCTGTAATCAGCGGACTTATGTGAGGGGTGAGCAAGTGGTGCTCCATACCTATTATTAAGCAGTTGTCGTCATAAGCCTTTTTAATTTGGTTTTCAATCCAACAAAAATGCTCCTCTGTAAAGCCGGCATGGTCATTGCCGTTTTTGTCATCATTTAATGCAAGAAGCCTTACATTGTCGCTAAGCTGAATAACATAAGACGTTGTGCCTATGTGAGTTATATATTCGCTTATGGCTTGTTTAGGACCGAAATCGAAATAGAAATCACGAAGCTCATTGCTTTTAAGCGTTTCAACATTGTGGTTTACTAAACCGCCGTGATAGCTTCTTGGATTTTCGTCACAGCACCAATCGTGAGTAGAGGTGATAGTGTAAACGGGTTTTGATTTTGCGAGCTTTTCAAGCTTTTCTCTAAATTCAATGTGCGACACTTTTTCACCGTCATTTGTAACATCGCCGATAATCATAACTGCGTTTGTATCGCTTTTTGCAATTTGCTCAAATGCTGCGTCGATGATATCTCCCGTTTCTGCAAGGCATTTTTGGTCACTTCCGCTTCTTAAAAAGTATTGACGTCCGCTTGTGCCGAGCGTTTTGCTGTAGTGGTGAGTATCTGTTATAAAAGTGAGTTTTAGCATTCGACACCTCTTTACTTGATTTGCTCTATTTTGTTACCGTTTACTAAAAATACGTGATCCGAAATATCCATCATAGCCTTGTCGTTCATAGAATCGGTATAAAAATTATCTATATGTGCGCCGGGGTACAATTCGTTAAATATTTTAACCTTGTTTTCAAGAAAGCATAAGCGCTTGAATTTGCCGGTTTTTTTATCAATTGATGAGCCGACGTAGTTTTTGATTCCGATTCTTTTCATAATCTCGTCAAGCAAAAAGTCTGTCGAGCCGGAAACGACAATGTCATCATCACGTCTGACCTCATTGTACCAAGGCTTGATTTTTTTCTCGTTTTTGTCCCAAAATTTAACAACGTCCTCATCAAGCGTTTTAATGTGAATAAAATATCCTTCAAGAAAGCTTGCATAAGCCTCAATCGCTTCCTCAACAGTGAATAGGTGGAAAGCGTCTTTAAAGCATATTACTAAAAGTTTAGGAACGTATTTCCAAATTTTAGGGTCTGTTTTTACATAGTGAAGCGCAAAATCAATAAGTGTTTCGCCGTCATATATTGTGTTGTCAAAATCAAAAACGTTCATTATATTTTTTATCCTCTCGGTTAAAATAATCGAAAAAATGACATTAATTTGCCTATATTTTTATTTTATCACAACTTATATACGTTATCAACCTTGACAATTGGAAAAAATAATTATATATTAGAATAAGTATAGTTAAAAGTAATTGAATTTTTTGACTTTTTGACTTTACGAATTTATCATTATGAACTTTAGGAGAAAGGAGCAATCGCTCTTTAATAATCTTATGAAGAACAAGGAATACATTAAAACAGATGTTGTAATAGTCGGAAGCGGTGTGGCAGGTCTTTTTGCGGCACTTTGCCTTCCAAAGGATAAGGATGTTCTTATTATCACAAAGGAAAATACCGATGAATGTGATTCGATGCTCGCACAGGGCGGTGTGTGCGTGCTTAAGGACGTTAATGATTTCAAGTGTTATTTTGAGGACACAATGAAAGCAGGTCACTGGGAAAATGACCCCGATTCCGTTCGTGTTATGATTGAATCCTCTCAGGAGGTTATCGGAACTCTTATTGACCTTGGCGTCGATTTTGATACGGACAAAGACGGCAAATACGATTACACCCGTGAGGGCGCTCACAGAAGAAACAGAATACTTCATCATAAGGATGAAACAGGCAAGGAAATTACAGATACTCTTCTTGACATTGCAAAGAAAAAAGAAAATATAACCATAGTTCCAAAAACCACTATGATTGATTTTATTGAAAAGGATAATGTTTGCCAGGGTATTGTGTGCGAGGACGAATACGGCGAAATGGGCTCTATCCTTGCAAGAGATATCATTCTTGCAACGGGCGGTCTCGGAGGCTTGTTCCTTAATTCTACAAACTATCCTCATATTACCGGTGACTCATTTGCACTTGCAATTAAGCACGGGGTAGAGCTTAAAGACATTAATTATATTCAGATACACCCTACAACTCTTTACAGCAAGAAGAAAGGCAGACGTTTTCTTATCAGCGAAAGCGTAAGGGGCGAGGGCGCAATTCTTCTTAACGAAAACGGGGAAAGATTTACGGACGAACTTCAGCCGAGAGACGTTGTAACAAATGCAATTGTTGAGGAAATGAAAAAGTTTGGCACGGACCACGTTTATATTACACTCCCTACAATGACTACGGAGCAGGCGGCTAAGCGTTTTCCGAATATTTTTGACGCTTGTATGGAAGAGGGCTATGATATTACTAAGGATAAAGTTCCTGTAACTCCGGCTCAGCATTATATGATGGGCGGAATTAAAACTGACCTTTACGGCAGAACATCTATGGCTCATCTTTATGCAGCAGGTGAAACCGCTTGCAACGGCGTTCACGGCAAAAACAGGCTTGCTTCAAATTCTCTTCTTGAAAGTCTTGTTTTTGCAAAACGCGCGGCTGACGTTATCGCTGATGATAAAAGCGAAAAGCCTGAAAATTATAACGAGATTGACCTTTCGTCTTATCCTCCAAAGGAAGAAAGACAAAAGGAGTTTAAAAAGCTCATTATGGATGAAATAAAAGAAAAGGATAAAGATTTTTATGATAAATGGTGTAACACTCAAGGTTAATGTAGACGATTATATTTTAAACACACTTAAAGAGGATATCACTTCGGAGGATGTTTCAACCAATGCTGTTATGCCTGAGGACAAGCAGGGTAAGGCTGAACTTATCTGTAAGCAAGACGGTATTATCTGCGGTCTCGGTATTTTTGAAAGAACGTTTGAACTTCTTGATAAAACTGCTCGCTTTGAAGCATATTTCAAGGACGGCGACGAGGTTAAAAAGGGTGAGCTTTTGGGCGTTATTTACGGCGATATAAAGGCAATCCTCAGCGGGGAAAGAACGGGTCTTAATTATCTTCAGCGTATGAGCGGCATTGCCACAATGACAAGAGAATATATGAAAGAGCTTGAGGGTACAAATACTACTCTTCTTGACACTCGCAAGACTACTCCTAATATGCGCCCGTTTGAAAAATATGCCGTTAAGGTAGGCGGCGCAACAAATCATAGATATAATCTTTCCGACGGTGTACTTCTTAAAGACAATCATATCGGTGCGGCAGGCTCAATTACAAAGGCAATTAAAATGGCTAAGGCGTATGCTCCTTTTGTAAGAAAGATTGAGATTGAAACCGAAACTTTGGAGCAGGTTAAAGAGGCTGTCGAGGCAGGCGCAGATATCATTATGCTTGATAATATGGATAATGATACTATGAAAAAAGCTGTTGAAATTATCGGCGGCAGGGCTGAAACCGAATGTTCGGGCAATGTTACTAAGGAAAGACTTAAGTCAATTGCCCAAATCGGTGTTGATTTTGTATCGTGCGGTGCGCTTACTCATTCCGCTATGATTATGGATGTCAGTCTTAAAAATCTTACTCCTATTGAATAAAATTCATATTTAGATAAAGACGGTTAGTAATAATCGTCTTTATTTTTTTGCAAAATTTTAAATGATTGAAAAAATGCTTGGTTTGAATAAAACAGTCAAAATCAATCAAAATATACATATAAAAGCACCTGAATGCACAAATAAACAGGGTGTAAATGAGCATTATGACGAAAATAAATGAAATATATTGACTGAATATGAAAGAAACGCTATACTTAAGGTGCAATGAAAAGTTAGTTTTCAGCATTAAGGGGATTAAGCATGCTAAGTCAAGAAAGACAGTCATTAATTCTTGATATTATTAAAGAGCAGGGTTCTGTAACAGTCACAAGGCTTACAGAGATTTTGCAATCGAGCGAATCGACTGTAAGACGTGATTTATCTTACCTTGCAAGTAAAGGCAAGATTAACAAGGTTCACGGCGGCGCAACGGCGCTCGGTCAGGAATTTATTAAGCTTGAGGATAATATTGAGGAAAAACTGACAAAGAATACTGATGAAAAAACAAAAATTGCACAATATGCGGCATCGCAAATACAGGATGACGATTTTGTATTTATTGATGCAGGAACAACCACACTTTTGATGACGACGTTTCTCAAAAATTCAAAGGCAACTTTTGTTACAAACGGCGTCGACCACGCAAAGCAACTTGCAAAAAACGGATGTAACGTAATTGTTTTGGGCGGCAAGCTGAAGCAGTCTACAGAGGCAATCATAGGTTTGGTTGCGGCAAAAAATTTGCAAAACTATTCATTCACAAAGGCATTTATCGGCGCTAACGGCATAAGCGAAAAGCAAGGCTATACCACTCCGGATACGGAGGAGGCAATGCTTAAAGCAGTCACTGTTGAAAAAAGCTTCGTGACTTATGTGCTTGCCGACTCTTCAAAGTTTGATAAGGTTTCGGCAGTAAGCTTTGGCTCTCTTGATTGTGCCTGTATAGTGACGGATAAATGCTCAAATTCAAAGCTTAAAAAGCTGACAGTTATTAAAGAGGTGTTGTAGCTTGATTTACACTGTAACTTTTAATCCGGCGCTTGATTATGTTATGAATTTAAAGCAGCTGCAATATAAGGATATTAACCGAACCGAAAGCGAACAGCTTTATTACGGCGGTAAGGGAATTAACGTTTCCGTTATCCTTTCAAGGCTCAAGGTTGATAACATTGCGCTTGGCTTTCTTGCCGGATTTTCAGGCAAGAAAATTGAAGAAATGCTTAATGCAGAAAATATTAAAAATGATTTTGTATATCTTAAAAAAGGATACACAAGAATTAATGTAAAAATCAAAGCAGATGAGGATTACGATATTAATGCGCAGGGACCCGATATCGAATTAGATGAATTAAATGCTTTGTTTGACAAGTTTGAAAAACTTAAATCAGGTGATTTCCTCGTTTTGGCAGGTTCAATTCCAAATTCTCTTCCCGATGATATTTATGAGGAAATACTCGCAAAACTCCAAAATAAAGGCATTAACTTTGCAGTTGATGCAACGGGCGATTTGCTTTTAAATGTTTTAAAATATAAGCCGTTTTTAATTAAGCCTAATCATCACGAGCTTGGCGATGTTTTCGGCGTAGAAGTTAAAACGGAAAAAGAAATTGCATATTATGCAAAAAAGCTTCAGGAAATGGGCGCAAGAAATGTTCTCGTTTCACGTTCAAAGGACGGCGCAACACTTGTTGATGAATTTGGAGAGGTTCATTCAATGGGCAATGTTCCCGGCAAGGTTTTAAATCCTGTCGGCTGCGGCGATTCAATGGTGGCAGGCTTTGTTGCAGGCTACTCAAAAACTCACGACTATAAATATGCTTTAAAGCTTGGCTCTGCTTGCGGAAATGCAACAGCCTTTTGTCCCGGTCTTGCCGATAAAGACACAATCGACAAAATGCTTGAAAGCGAATATTTAAAATAAGAAAGGGGTAATACTTATGAAAATTATTGATTTGCTTAAGAAGAATGCAATAGAACTTAATACATCGGTTGCCTCAAAAAATGATGCTATCGATAAACTTATTGCTCTTCATGAAAAGGCAGGTAATCTTCTTGACGTTAATGAGTACAAGAAGGCAATACTTGCAAGAGAGGCTCAAGGCTCAACTGCAATAGGAGAGGGAATTGCAGTTCCTCACGCTAAAAGTGAGAGTGTTAAAACGCCCGGTCTTTCTGCTATAACTGTTCAAAACGGTGTTGACTACGGCGCACCCGATGGCAAAAACAGCGACATTTTATTTATGATTGCTGCTCCGCTTGACGGAGATTTACATCTTGAAATTCTTTCAAGATTGATGGTTATGCTTATGGAGCCTGAATTTTGTGCGGCTTTAAGAAGTGCAAAAACAGCAGATGAATTTCTTTCTGTAATTGATAAAAAGGAAACTGAAAAGTATCCTGATGAGCCAAAGGCAGAGGTGGCAAAGAAAGACGGTTACAGAATTTTAGCCGTAACAGCTTGCCCTACCGGTATTGCTCATACCTATATGGCTGCCGAGGCACTCGAAAAAGCAGGCGAAAAAATGGGCTATCCGCTTAAGGCTGAAACTAACGGCTCAGGCGGCGCAAAGAATATTTTAACGAAAAAAGAAATTGAGGAATGTGACGGCATTATTATTGCCGCTGACAAAAATGTTGAAATGGCACGTTTTGACGGCAAGCCTGTTATCAAAACCTCAGTTACAAACGGTATTAATAAACCTGAGGAGCTTATTCAAAAAATTGTTGACGGCAAAGCTTCCGTTTATCACGCAAATGACGAAGAAAAAAGCGCTGTAGATGATGACGAAAAAGAAAGCTTCGGCCATAAGGTTTATAAGCATCTTATGAACGGTGTATCTCATATGCTCCCGTTCGTAGTAGGCGGCGGTGTGCTTATTGCATTCGGTTTCCTTATTGATACAATCGCAGGCAATGCAAACGCCGGCGGAACATTCGGTTTCACAAGCCCTGTTGCATCAGTTGTTTTCTGGATAGGTAAAGCAGCATTTGCACTTATGCTTCCTGTTTTGTCAGCATATATCGCTCAGTCTATTGCAGACCGTCCGGGCTTACTTCCGGGCTTTGTAGGCGGTGTGTTTGCGGCAAGCGGCCATACAATTCAAAGTATGGTTGACGGCGTTAATTCGGGCAACGGACTTGCCGGAGATTCAAAAGCAGTATCAGGTTTCCTCGGCGCATTGTTTGCCGGCTTTATAGCAGGTATAGTTGTTCAGCTTATTAAAAAAGCATTTTCTTGGATGCCTAAGGCAATGGACGGTATTAAACCGGTATTCATTTATCCGCTTTTGGGTACGCTTCTTATGGGCTTAATTATGGCAGGCGTAAACCCGATTATCGGTCAACTCAATACACTTCTTTCAAACGGACTTGAAAGTCTTGGTTCAACAAGCAGACTTCTTCTTTCAATTGTTCTTGCTACTATGATGGCAACAGATATGGGCGGTCCTTTCAACAAGGCAGCTTATGTATTCGGTACAGCAGCAATTGCAGACGGCAACACTTGGATTATGGCTGCTGTTATGATTGGCGGTATGGTTCCTCCTATCGCAATCGCTCTTTCAACAACATTTAACAAGAAAAAGTGGAATAAGGAAGAACTTAAGAGCGGTCCTGTAAACTATCTTATGGGTCTTTGCTTCGTCACCGAGGGTGCAATTCCTTACGCAGCTTCTGACCCAATTCGTGTAATTCCGTCTTGTATGGTCGGTTCTGCTGTAGCAGGTGCTCTTACATCACTCTTTAATGTAACTTGTCCTGCTCCTCACGGCGGTATGTTCACATTCATTGTATGCGACCATCCTCTTCTTTATGTTGTAGCTCTTGTTGCAGGCTCGATTGTAGGTGCATTAATGCTTGCACTTTTAAAGAAAAATGTAAACAATGAAGTTAAAGCAAAATAAGATATAATCAGGAGAAATATTATGGTTTCAAAGCTTACTAAGGTTACTAACGAAATGGGATTTCATATGAGACCTGCAAACGTTTTTGTAACAGCAATGACTAAATATGCATCAAATATTAATATTATTGTCGGCGATAAAAAAATCAACGGCAAAAGCATTATGAATATTATGGCGGCTTGCATTAAGTGTGGCACAGATATTACTGTTGAATGTGACGGCGCAGATGAGCAGGCTATGCTTGATGAAGCAATTGCTCTTATTGAATCAGGTTTCGGCGAATAAAAATTATAAAAGGTGCAATGCTTAATTACATTGCACCTTTTTGTGCAGCAAGGGGGAAGTGTTATGCTTAAGGGAATAGGAGCAAGTCAGGGCTACGGTATCGGCAATGCAGTTGTTATAAGCGACGCAAAGCTTGATTATAATCACGTTGAATTTACAACGGCTCAAAATGAAAAGGAAAGACTTCAAAAAGCAGTTGATACTTTTATTAAGGAAACGAGGAAGCTTGCAGATGATGTAAAAAATTCGGCAGGCGACAAGGAAGCGGAAATTTTAGAGGGTCATATTGTTATGCTTTCAGACCCGTTTATGCTTTCTCAAATGCAGGATAATATTGACGCAGGCTCGGTGGCAGAAAAGGCTGTTGATACGGTTTGCTCAATGTTTATCGATATGTTTTCGGGTGTTGACGATGAGCTTACTCAGCAAAGAGCAAGCGACGTTAAGGATATCAAAGACAGCCTTTTGAGCATTTTGCTCGGCGTAAATAACGTCGATATTTCTAAGGTGAAAAAAGGTTCTGTTTTGATAGCAAAGGATTTTACTCCGTCTATGACGGGTCAAATTAACAAGGATAATGTCAGCGCAATACTTACAGAGGTGGGCGGTATCACAAGCCACAGTGCAATTTTGGCAAGGGCTATGGGTATTCCTGCCGTGCTTTCGATACCTAATGTTTGCAATGAGGTGAAAAACGGCGATTTGGTTGCTGTTGACGGATTTAAAGGAAATGTTATTGTAAGTCCGAGTAATGATGATATAAAGGAATTCGAAAATAAACAAGAGGCATATCTAAAAGATAAAGAGAGCTTAAAGCAATATTTCGGCAAGCCGACTGTTACTAAATCGGGCATTAAAAAACTTGTTTACGGCAATATCGGCAAAGCTGAGGATGTTCAAAGCGTTATTCAAAACAGCGGAGAAGGTATCGGTCTTTTCAGAACGGAATTTCTTTTTATGGACCGCCAAAGCGAGCCAAGCGAGGAAGAACAGTTTGAGGCATATTCCACCGTTGCAAAGGCGATGGACGGCAAAGAAGTAATCATTCGTACCCTTGATGTAGGCGGTGATAAGGATATTCCTTATCTTAATATTGAAAAAGAAGAAAATCCTTTCTTGGGCCACAGAGCAATTCGCTACTGCCTTGATAATAAGGAACTTTTTAAAAAGCAACTTCGTGCGCTTTTGCGTGCAAGTGTTTATGGAAATATAAAAATTATGCTTCCTCTTGTTACCTGCGTTGAAGAGGTAAGGCAGGCAAAAGCCCTGATTGAGGAATGCAAGGAAGAACTTAAAAGTGAGGGTAAGGAATACAGAAGCGTAGATGTCGGCATTATGGTCGAAACTCCGGCGGCAGTATTTATTTCGGATATTCTGGCTCGTGAAGTTAAGTTTTTCTCTATCGGCACAAACGACCTTACAGGCTACACAATGGCAGTGGATAGAGGCAATGCAAAGGTTGAAAGGCTTTATGATGTATTTCAACCGTCAGTTTTACGTGCTATTGAAACAACTATTAAAAATGCCAAGGCAGCAGGTATTCAGGTTGGTATGTGCGGTGAAGCGGCAGCGGATACCAAGCTTATCCCTTATCTTATTGAATGGGGTCTTGATGAATTTTCTGTTTCGTCAGGAAGTATTTTGCAAACCCGAAAGACAATTTGTGAATATGACAAATAACTTTATATATGACAACTCGTTATAACTGTCAATAATAAATATGAAAACGAGCATTGACAAAATATCGTCAATGCTCGTTTATCTTTTGTATTGTTTGCAACAAAGACAACCACCTGCTATGCAGGTGGAAAAGGAAAAGCTTTAGCGAGGAAAGAAGTGACAAAATAAAAACACCTTGATATATTAGAAGTAGGTTTGCCGACCAAAACTAAAATATCAAGGAGGTCTTAATCGTGAAAGAGAAAGACATAAACAGTTTAGACCATACGAGGTGGAGATGTCAATACCATGTTGTGTTTGCACCAAAGTACAGAAGAATGGCAATTTACGGAGAAATCAAGGTAGATATAGGGAAAATATTGAGACAATTATGCAAGCAGAAAGGAATAGAGATAATAGAAGCAGAGTTGTGTCAAGACCATGTACATATGCTGATAAGCATACCACCAAAATATAGTGTGTCACAAATAATGGGATACCTAAAAGGAAAAAGTAGTCTGATGATTTTCGACCGACATGCAAATTTAAAGTATAAGTACGGAAATCGACATTTTTGGGCAAGAGGATATTTCGTAGATACAGTGGGACGAAACAAAAAGCAAATACAAGAGTACATACGAAATCAATTGACAGAAGATAAAATAGCAGACCAAATAGAATTGAAAGAGTTTGTGGACCCGTTTACGGGTAGCGTGAACAAGTAGGCAAAAAAATAACCCCTTTAGGGGTAGCCTGAAAAAGCAATGCGGTCGACAAACTTTTCAGCGCCCCTTTAGGGGTTGCGTCCGTAAAAAGCCCTTCTAGGGCTTACTCAAGCCTCCGGCTTAGCCGGAGGTCTTGACTA
>FR889124.1 GCA_000436835.1 Eubacterium sp. CAG:251 | reverse complement strand
TGGCTTGAAAGCTTTGCAATGCCGTTTGCAATGATTGGCGCTATGGCAATTGTAATGATTATGGCGCAAATTTTGCCTGCCGATGTTGCATTTTTGGAATGGAGGGGATAGTATGAACGGCAAATATATTAATAAAACTCATACATACGGCAAAATTTGGATGTTGGTTACCCTCTGCTTGTTTATTAGTGTTCCGGCGCTTATATGTGTTCATCTCGGTGTATCTCCCAAAATCAATATGATTGCAAAGGGACTTTCGACCGTTGCGCTTGTATTTTATCCAACGGCAGTTCTTGAGGTGTTGACTTATTCTCCGCTTTTAGGTACGGGAGGCACTTATCTCGGTTTTGTTACAGGCAATATAACCAATTTGAAATTACCGGTTGCTTTAAGTGCAATGGAAAGTGCCGAAGTTGAGCCTGCAAGCGAGGAAGGTGAGGTTATATCGACAATTTCGATAGCTGTATCTTCCATTGTAACTACTCTTATTATTGCCGTTTGCGTGCTTGCGTTTTTCCCTATTTTGCATAATATAACCGATCCGGATTCCGTTTTTGCTCCTGCATTTCAACAAGTTACTCCTGCACTTTTCGGTTCTCTTTGCGCCTCGTATCTTGCAAAGCATTGGAAAATATCAATTCTTCCAATTGCCGTTTTGTCATTTATTTTGATTTTTAACGGCACGCTTGGAACCGGAGTTTTAATTCCTATCGGTGTAGTTGTATCTGTTTTAGGTGCATTTGTAATGTTTAAAAAAGGTATTGTAAAATAAAAATAAGACGTTAGAGTTTTTAGTTTCTCTAACGTCTCAGCGTGTAGAAAAAGTCCAATTACAAATTTCTACACGCTGTAAGACTTCGAGAAAGTGAGATAAATT
>FR889123.1:7061-39504 GCA_000436835.1 Eubacterium sp. CAG:251 | reverse complement strand
ACTCGGAGGGCAGCCTCCCGGAAAAATAGGTAATGCCGACATTATAAACCACTTACTTTTTGTAGGTGGTTTTTTCTTTTTTATTTTTCCGGTCGGACCGCAGGGCGGTGCCCAAAATATCGATCGCATAAATATATGACGATGTTGTTATAAGAATTAAGCTTACATTTACTTACATAAAATTAAAACCCTGTTCAGCTTTTTGCAGAAACAGGGTTTTTAACTATTATTAAATTATTTATAGAATAAGGCGTTTGTTTGCGGTTTTGAAAATCTGTAAACACTCATTTCTATACCGAGAGCTAAATAAATACAAAGTGATGACGAGCCGCCCGCAGAGAAGAGAGGCAGTGTAATACCGATACTCGGTAAAATACTTAACTCCATACCAATATTAACAAACATTTGCGCAAAAAGCATAACTGATATGCCACTGCACATTAAATATCCAACATTATCTCTTGCTTTAAGACCTGTTGTCATTACCCTTATAATAAGCACGGCTAAAATAATAATAACTGCAAGCGCACCTATATATCCAAGTTCTTCACCTGCAACGGTTAAAATCATATCACTTTCATTAACAGGAACTGAACCGCTTTGAGTCATACTGCCGTGAAGGTATCCTTCGCCTATCCAGCCGCCGCTTCCGAGAGCTATTTTACCGTTAGTCTGCTGATAAAGCACGTCTTTATATTGTTCAGGATAAAACAGAGCTGTAATTCGTTCCCTTTGAACTCCGCTTATGATGTTAAGCTTCCAAGCTGCAGTAAATCCGACTATTATTGCACATATGCCTGCAACAAAGTAGCCTATATTTACCTTGGCAAAGAACAGCATTCCTATAAACATTACAAGGAAAATAAGTGCCGAACCGGCATCACCGGTGAGAAGTACAAGACCTATCGGAATCATACCGTGAATAACGAGTGGGATAATGGTTTTAACTCTGTTTAATTTATCCTTAACCATATCAAGATGATATGAAAAAGATATTATAAATCCAACTTTTAAAAGTTCTGACGTTTGAAAATAGAATACTCCAAGATCAAGCCAGCTTTTAGCATCGGGTCTGTCAGGGTTTACGGCTTTACCAAAAAGCAGAGTAATCACCATAAGCCCGATACAGCCTGCCGCAACAATAGGCCAAAGCTTAGATATAATTTCATAGTCAATATTGCATACAATAAGTGCAAAAATAATGCCGCCCAAGGTTGAAATGAGCATACTTTTTACACCGCTTGCAATGATTGCGCCGTTCTTCAATGTTGAATATGTTGCGCTGTAAACGAGAGCAAGTCCATAGCAAGAGCCGATTAAAGCGGTGATAAATGTTACAAAATCAAGTCCGCTAAAAAATCCAACTCTTTTTTTCTTCAATTTTTATCTCCTTTGAGTATTAAGTTTTACTTATTATATTAAAATATATTAATGCGCCAATGTCAAGTGAAAATTGTGTTTTTTGTGTTAAAATTAATTGTTGGAATATTATATAATATATGTTATAATAAGTACTAAGTTAAATATTAATGAGGTATGTTATGTTAAGTGATATTGAAATTGCACAGCGTGCAAAAATGAAGGACATTAATGAGATTGCCGAAATGATCGGTCTTGACTCTGGGGGAATTGAGCCTTACGGTCATTATAAGGCTAAGATTTCAAATGAAACTCTTGAGGCACTTAAAGATAAAGATGACGGAAAACTTGTTTTGGTAACTGCTGTCAACCCTACTCCGGCAGGCGAGGGAAAGACAACTGTTTCTATCGGTCTTTCACAGGCTATTAATAAGCTTGGCAAAAAGGCTGTTGCCGCACTTAGAGAACCTTCGCTTGGTCCTGTTTTTGGAATTAAAGGCGGTGCCGCAGGCGGCGGATATTCTCAGGTAGTTCCTATGGAGGATATTAATCTTCATTTTACAGGTGATATGCACGCTATAACGAGTGCTAATAATCTTATGTGCGCTATTCTTGACAACCATATTCAGCAGGGTAATGAGCTTGGTATTGACCAGCGCAGAGTTCTTGTTAAAAGATGCCTTGATATGAACGACCGTGCGCTTCGCAATATTGTTTGCTCCTTGGGCGGTAAATTAAACGGTATTCCTCGTGAAGACCATTTTGTTATTACTGTTGCAAGCGAAGTTATGGCGATACTTTGCCTTTCAAGTGATATTTTTGATTTAAAGCAAAGGTTAGGTAAAATTTTAGTTGCATATACTTATGACGGCGAGCCGGTCTATTGTAAGGATATCAAGGCAAACGGTGCTATGACCGTTCTTCTTAAGGACGCACTTAAGCCGAATCTCGTTCAAACTCTTGAAAATACACCTGCCATTATGCACGGTGGTCCGTTTGCAAATATTGCTCACGGCTGTAACTCTGTAAGAGCTACTAAAGCCGCATTGAAGCTTGGTGATTATTGCATTACTGAGGCAGGATTCGGCTCTGACCTTGGCGCTGAAAAATTCCTTGATATTAAGTGCCGTTTTGCTAATTTAAAGCCGTCTTGCATAGTTCTTGTATCTACTGTAAGGTCTATGAAATATAACGGCGGTGTGCCTAAAGAAGAACTTGCAAAGGAAAATCTTGCTGCTCTTGAAAAGGGTAGCGAAAATCTTGCTGCTCATATTGATAATCTCCATAAATTCGGCGTGCCTGTTGTTGTTGCTATCAACCATTTTTATGCAGATACAGATAAGGAAATTGAATTTATTGAAAAATTCTGTAAGCAAAAGGGCGCTGATTTTGCCGTTACTAAGTGTTTTGCAGAGGGTGGTGCAGGAAGTATAGACCTTGCAAATAAGGTAATAAAAGCCTGCGAAAAAGAAAATAATTTCCGTTTTCTTTATGATATTAATATGCCGATTTATGAAAAAATCGAAACTATCGCAAAGGAAATTTACGGCGCAGACGGTGTTGAATATACTAAAGAAGCTAAAAAGAGTATTGATGAATTTATCAAACTTGGTTGCGATAATATGCCTGTTTGTATGGCAAAAACTCAATACAGCCTTTCCGATAATCCGGCTTTGCTCGGCAGACCTCGCGGTTTTAAGATTACCGTTTCAAGCGCATCTCTTTCAAACGGCGCAGGTTTTCTTGTTTGTCAAACCGGCTCTGTTATGACTATGCCGGGGCTTTCAAAATCTCCTGCAGCTTATAAAATTGACATTGACGAAAATGGCAATACAGTCGGTCTTTTCTAAGGGGATACTATGAAGGAATATAAAACTCATTCGTATGAAGAAACTGTAAAACTCGGAGAAATGGTTGCCAAAAGCTTGCCTAAAAGTTCTGTTGTGGCTTTTCTCGGCGGGCTTGGTATGGGCAAAACCGCTTTCACAACCGGATTTGCCAAAGGACTTGGCATTGACGTTGATGTTTCCTCACCGACCTTTGCAATTTGCAATACTTATATCGGGGAGGAAAATACGCTTTATCATTTTGATATGTATCGTGTTGATGGTTGGGATGACCTTTATTCAACCGGATTTTTTGACTTTCTTGAAACCGATGCATATATGGCGATTGAGTGGAGTGAAAATGTTTACGGTGCTTTGCCTGAAGATACGCTGATGATTGAGATTGAACGTATCGGCGAAAATGATAGGCTTTTTAAAATGTATAAAAAATCAGAGGAAGAAGAATGATTTTATCTGTTGACTCTTCGGCTGTTACGGCATCTGTTGCCTTGACTGACGGAAAAAAGGTTATTAAAAGTGAATTTATTAATGCAGGTCTTACTCACAGTGAAACGCTTTTACCTATGATTAAAAGGGTAATGGGGGATTATAAAATATCTGACCTTGACGCAATTGCAGTTACGGCAGGTCCCGGCTCTTTTACCGGTGTAAGAATCGGCGTGGCAACGGTTAAAGGGCTTGCGTTTAATGATAATATTCCTTGTGTCAGCGTTTCAACGTTAGAAGCGATTGCGTGTAATTTTCTTGATGAGGATTGCATTGTTTGCTCGGTTATGGACGCAAGGCGTATGCAGTTTTATAATGCACTTTTTGAAATAAAAAACGGCAAAGCGGTAAGACTTTGCGAGGATAGGGCAATTTCTATTGACGATTTGAAAAATGACCTTAAAAAGTATGAAAAAGTAATTATCGCAGGCGACGGCGCACGCCTTTGCTATGATAATTTAGGTATTGACAATATAATTTTAGCGCCTGAGGATAAAAGATATCAATGCGGTCAGGGTGTCGCTCTTGCTGCAGAAAATAAAGAAAAAATTTCAGCCGCCGCTCTTATGCCTGTTTATTTAAGGCTAAGTCAGGCAGAACGGGAGCTTAAGCTAAAAAAGAAAGACAAGGAGAATTAATATGATAGCATTAGGCAGTGACCATGCAGGTTTTTCACTTAAAGAGGAAATCAAAAAGCATCTTGACGAAACAGGAGTTGAATATGTTGACGTAGGTTGCTACTCACCTGAAAGGTTTGATTATGCAATTTCTGCTCAAAAGGCTTGCGATAAGGTAGTATCGGGCGAGTGCACGGCTGCAATTCTTTGCTGCGGAACAGGTGTTGGCATTTCTATGGCGGCAAATAAGGTTAAGGGTATTCGTGCTTGCTGTTGCAGCGATTATTTCAGCGCAAAATATACAAGGCTTCATAATGATGCAAACGCTCTTTGTATGGGAGAGAGAGTTATCGGGGCAGGTCTTGCAATCGAACTTGTTGACGTTTTCCTTAATACAGAATTTGAGGGCGGCAGGCACCAAAATCGTGTTGACCAAATAATGGCAATTGAAAAAGGCGAAAAGCTTTATTAATTGATGCCTCAGCGAAGATAAGCAAAAAATAATTGATTTCATTAAACAAAAAACAAAAGGTTAAATAAAAATAACAAACCCTCCTTGTTGAGCACTCAACAGGGAGGGTTAATTTTATGTGTATGTTTAGTTGTTTTCGGCGTCGCTGAGCTTTTGACCCATAAGCACACCCATAACAGATGCCATCATAAGTCCTCTTGTCCAGCCGGAGCTGTCACCGAGGCAATGAAGCCCTTTGATATTAGTGTTAAGATTTTCGTCCATCTTAACCTTGTTTGAATAGAACTTAAGCTCAGGGCTGTAAAGTAATGTTTCAGTTGAGGCAAAGCCGGGTACAACAATGTCAAGCATTTTGATAAATTCAATAATGTTTGTCATTGCACGGTAAGGCATAGCTGCTGTGATGTCGCCTGCAACTGCGTCCTTAAGTGTCGGCTTAACATTACTCTTGTTAAGCTCATACTGCCATGTTCTCTTGCCGTCAAGGATGTCACCGAAGCGCTGTACCATAATGTGACCTGCGCCAAGCATATTAGTAAGTTCGCCGACCTTTTGAGCATATTCAATAGGCTGATTAAACGGCTCTGTGAAGTTGTGGCTTACAAGGATTGCAAGGTTCGTGTTTTCACTCTTTTTATCCTTAAAGCTGTGTCCGTTTACAACAGCAAGGTCGTTATCGTAGTTTTCCTGCGCAACAAAGCCGCCTGGATTTTGGCAGAAAGTACGTACTTTATTCTTCCACGGTCTCGGATAACCGATAAGCTTAGATTCGTAAAGCGCCTCGTTTACTTTTTCCATAACTTCGTTTCTGCACTCAACCCTTACGCCGATATCAACAGTACCGGGTTTGTGAGCAATGTTGTGCTCAATGCAGAGCTTGTCAAGCCAATCAGCACCACGTCTGCCTGTTGCAATAACGATTTCAGGAGCATTGATGATAACGTCTTTACCTTTATCGTCAATAATTACGCCCTTGCAAACGCTGTCCTCTATAATGATATTCTTACATTCTGTTGAGAACATCATATCAACACCGTTGTCGGCAAGGAAATTTTGAATTTTAAGATAAAGCTCCTGCGCTTTTTCTGTTCCTAAGTGGCGAATAGGGCAGTCAACAAGCTTTAAGCCTGCCTTGATAGCATTCTTTCTGATTTCCTTGATAGCATCGTCTGTGTTAATTCCCTCAATCTTGGTATCCGCACCGAATTCAAGATAAATCTTGTCCGTATAGTTGATAAGTTCCTGAGCAAAGTCCTCACCGATAAGCATTGGCAAATCTCCGCCGACTTCATAGCTTAAGCTTAATTTACCGTCAGAAAATGCACCTGCACCTGAAAATCCTGTTGTAATTGCACAGCTCGGCTTGCAGTTTACGCAGTGACCGACCTCAGCCTTAGGACAATGACGCTTTTCAACAGGTTTACCTTTCTCGATTAAAAGCATTTTCTTTTTTGTGCCACGCTTGATAAGTTCAAGTGCAGTGAAAATACCGGCAGGTCCGGAACCTACAATTATCAAATCGTAATTCATATATATACTCCTTTTTTTGCAAAAAAATAAAGCCGTGCTGCAATAGCTCGACTTAAGTTTCATGTCTTATTATTATCTATTGCACATTATATTAGCATATTTGAAATAGTTTGTCAATACAAGAGGCAGCTTTGTTTTAATTATTGTTGCATATAAAATAATAATCTGTTATAATTTATTTGTAATATTATTTTTTATGAGGATTTTAATGGAACAGAGTAAGTCAATTAAAGAAATACTTGATACATACGGCAAATATACAGGCCTTACCATGGGCACATCTATGAAGCCGCTTATTCACGAACAGCGTGATAATATTATTGTCGTTAAAAATAAAGGCAGGCTTAAAAAATATGACGTTCCTGTTTATGTAACAAAGCGGGGAAAGTATATTATGCACCGCATTGTTGAGGTGTGCGATGACCATTATGTTATTGTCGGCGATAATTTAACTAAAAAGGAATATGTAACAGACGATATGATTTGCGGTGTGCTTGTGGGTTTTTATAAAGACGGCAAAAAATATATCGATTGCCAAAACTCTAAGGCATATAAGCTTTATTCCAAGATTTGGGTTGCTCTTTTGCCTGTTCGCCCTTTTATTCTTCTTTTCCCAAGAGGGATTAATTGGATTAAAAGGCATATTTTCAAAAAGAGGTGACGTTTATTTATGGCTAAAAAAATCCGCAAAAAGGATAAAAATGTTCTTAAATGGATGTTCACTGTTTGCAAAAAGCAGGTGCCGTTGATGATTTTGCTTGTTGTTCTTAATGCAATTTACGGCGTTTCATCTGTTTTTTTTGCTAAGTTTTCTAAAAACATTATTGACGGTGCAACCCAGGCAAAGGATTTCAATATTGTCATTAAATTTGCACTTTGTATGCTCGGCTTGGTAGTATTTCAAATGGCTTTGAATATTACTAAAAACAGCTTGAGCGAGCGCTGCAGCGCAAGGCTTGAGATGATACTTAAAAAGTATATTCTTGATTTGGTGATTAAAAAGGACTATCAAAAGGTAACTAAGTTTCATACAGGTGATTTGCAAAACCGTATGTTTAATGATGCCACTCTTGTTGCATCGGGCTTTACAACAATTATTCCCGAATCGGCTTTCTTCGGCGCAAAGCTTTTGAGTGCGCTTATTTATTTAATTATCATTGATAAGATTTTTGCACTTATATTTATTGTCGGCGGCTGTACTGTTTTTATCATTACCCGCTTTTTTAGAAAAACGCTTAAAAGGCTTCATAAAAAAGTGCAGGAAACAGAGGGAAAAACACGTTCCTTTATTCAGGAAATCTTGTCAAATATTCTTGTTATTAAGGCTTTTTCGGTTGAAAACAGAATTAATGAAACTACAGATGAACTTCAAGATGATAATTTTAAAGCACGTATGAGAAAACGAAACTTCAGTATATGTGCTAATGTAGGTCTTGGTGCCGTTTTCAGTGTGGGAACTGTTTTTGCCATTGCTTTTGGTGCATACAGTATTTTGTTTAACGGTATGACGTATGGTACGGTAACGGCCATTATTCAACTTGTAAATCAGGTTCAGTCGCCGTTTGTTTCTCTTTCCGGTATTATGCCTAAGTATTATACCACTATCGCTTCTGCCGAAAGAATTATGGAACTTGACGATTTGCCAAACGAAAAAGAAATTAACCAAAGTGATATAAATGTTTCGGCTACATATAAGAGCCTTAAATCGATTGAATTTGAAAATATTTCGTTTAAATTTGACCGTGATATTATTCTTGATAACACCTCGCTGAGCATCAAAAAAGGTGATTTTGTAGCAATAATGGGCATTTCCGGTATCGGCAAAAGTACGCTTTTAAAGCTTCTTTTGGGTGTATTTAATCTTAATTTCGGTAAAATTTATCTTGATACAAATAACGGTAAAATCCCTATTGACAAAAATACACGAAAGCTTTTCTCTTATGTTCCGCAGGGCAATATGCTTATATCGGGAACAATTAAGGACAATATTACTTTTATTAATCCCGATGCAAGCGATGCTGAAATTGAAGAAGCAATAAGAATAAGCTGCGCTAAGCAGTTTATTGACGAGCTTCCGTTGGGACTTGAAACCGTAATAGGTGAAAAAGGTTTGGGCCTTTCCGAAGGGCAGGTACAGCGCCTTGCGATTGCAAGAAGTTTGCTTGCTGATTCTCCGATTTTGCTTCTCGACGAGGCTACCTCCGCTCTTGACGAAAAGACGGAAAAGGAATTTTTAACTAATCTTAAAGCGCTTGATAATGTTACTTGCATTATTGTTTCTCATAAGAAAGCTGCGCTTGATATTTGTAATAAAACCATTCAAATCAAAAACGGTAAAATTATAAGTGAGGGGTAAATATGTTGCTTACTAAATGGGGTAAAAAGCTTGATAAAAATAATCCTCTTAGCGAATATCCAAGGCCGCAGTTCGTTCGTGACAGCTATATAAGTCTTAACGGAATGTGGAAATGTGCTTTTTACGGTATGCCTGATTGTGATGACGAAATGTTTAGGTACGATATTTGCGTGCCTTTTTCGCCTGAGTCTTATCTTTCGGGTGTTCACAGAACGCTTGAACCCGGTGAATTTTTGATTTATAAGAGAAAATTTGAAATTCCAAAAGGCTTTAATAAGGGCAGAGTGTTTATCAATTTCGGTGCAGTTGACCAAATCGCAACAGTTTTTATTAACGGTGCAGAGGTCGCAACTCATAAAGGCGGATATACACCGTTTAAATTTGAAATTACAGATTTTATTAAAGACGGTGAAAATGAAATAAGAGTAGTTTGCCTTGATTTTTCAGATACTAACGAATTTTCACGAGGTAAGCAGAAAATTAAGCGTGGCGGTATTTGGTACACTTGTCAAAGCGGTATTTGGCAAAGCGTTTGGCTTGAATCAACCCCTAAAAAATTCCTTGAAAAGGTTAAAATTACACCCGACTATGATAATTCAAACGTATCGTTTGAATATTTCGGAACAAATGATGTTGAGGTGTCAATCTTTGACGGTGATAAATTAATAGCCAAAACAAAGGATACCTGCGTATCAATCCCCGATTTTAAATCGTGGTCACCCGAATCTCCGTTTTTATATAATGTGGAATTTTCAGCTTGCGGAGAAACGATAAAATCATATTTCGGTATGCGTAAATTTTCAGTCGGCACCGATAAAGACGGTATCAAAAGGCTGTTTTTGAATAATAAGCCGTATTTCCATAATGGGCTTCTTGATCAAGGCTATTATCCCGACGGTCTTTTAACTCCTCCGTCGAATGAGGCAATGAAATTTGATATTGAATACGTTAAATCGGCAGGATTTAATATGCTTAGAAAGCACATTAAGGTTGAACCGTTTTTATGGTATCATTATTGCGATGTTAACGGCATTATCGTTTGGCAGGATATGATAAACGGCGGCGGCAAATACGGTCTTGAAATATCCGTTATTCCGTTTGTCAATATCACGCTTAACGATAATAATTATTCTACTTTTCACAGAACAGATAAAGAAGGCAGAGTCTTATATTATCAGGAGCTTGAAGAAATTGTTGATACTCTTTATAATTGTCCTTGTATAGCATTGTGGGTTTTGTTTAATGAGGGCTGGGGTCAGTTTGACAGCAAAAAGGCTTATGACAAGCTTAAATCTCTCGATAAAACTCGTATTGTTGACTCGGCTTCGGGCTGGCACGATATGGGCAAGAGCGACGTTATTTCAAAGCATATCTATTTTACACCTATTAAGGTTAAAAAGGGTAATCGTGCTTATGTTCTTTCGGAATTCGGTGGGCTCGGTCTTAAACTTAAGGGCCACACCTTTAATAATAAAATGTTTGGTTATAAAGTCTTTTTCAGCCGTGAGTCCTTGACTGAGGCTTATAAAAGACTGTTTACAAAAACTATCATTCCTCAAATTAAGGACGGCTTGAGCGCTACTGTTTATACTCAGGTTACGGATGTTGAGGATGAACTAAACGGTCTTTTAACGTATGACCGTGAGGTTGAAAAGGTAGATTTTGAAACATTAAAAAAGATAAATGAAAGGGTTAAATTAAATGACTAAGGCAACTATTAAAACAAATAAAGGTGATATGAAGTTTAATCTTTATGATGACCTTGCACCTAAGACTGTTGAAAATTTTGTTACACACGCAGAAAACGGATATTATGACGGTCTTATTTTCCACCGTGTTATTAAGGATTTTATGATTCAGGGCGGCGACCCGACAGGCACGGGCTGCGGCGGCGAGTCAATTTGGGGCACTCCTTTTCAAGATGAATTTAATCTTGATGCAAGAAATTATTACGGTGCTCTTTCTATGGCAAACAGCGGTCCTAACACAAACGGCTCTCAGTTTTTCATTGTTCAGGCTAAGGAAGTTCCAAACACGCTTATTGAACAAATGGAAGAGCTTAATGATAACGGATATCCGCAGCAGGTAATTGATAAATATAAAGAGGTTGGCGGTACTCCGTGGCTTGATTTTCACCACACGGTATTCGGCGAAATAACAGACGGAACTGACGTTTTAGAGGATATTGCTTCAACTCGTACAGGTATGGGTGACAAACCTGTTTATGATGTTGTTATTGAAACAATTGAAATAGAAGAGTGATTTTGACAAATTTACCCCTTCTCATTGGTTATAATTAATCATAGAGAGGGGGTATTTTTTGGTTATATATGTTGACGTTTTATTTGTAGTCAATTTTTTTATTACTTATTTGCTCCTCATTTCTACATCCTTTTTTGCAAAATCGGAGATTAAGCAATACCGTGCCGTAATTGCTTCCGTTTTGGGCGGTTTGTATTCTCTTGTTATTATTTTCGATAAATTGAATTTTCTTTTATCGGCAATCGGTAAAGTTTTTGCTTCACTGCTTATTGTTTTTGTCGCTTTTGGCTTTATAAGGGTATGGACTTATTTTAAAAATTTTATCATATTTTATTTTTCAAATGTTCTTTTTCTCGGTGTGATATCTGCAATTTGTATGTTCTTTTCGCCTAAGGGTATGACGGTTAAAAACTCAAATGTTTATTTTGATATTTCAGCCACCCAACTTCTTGTAAGTGCTTTTTGCGCCTATTTGGTTACATATATTATTATAAAAATAACAAATCGAACGCTTGCAAAGGGGGAAATATATTCTTTAAGTATATTTGTTGATAATAATGAATACAAGTTTTATGCTTTTGCCGACAGCGGAAATAAGCTTCGAGAACCGTTTTCCGATTATCCGGTTATAATAGTTGACAAATCAAAAATGCCTGAAAAATGCGAGCGCCTGATTCCGTGCCAAACGGTGTCGGGACAGGGAATGTTAAAAGCGTTTAAGCCGGATAAAATTATAATTTCAAACGGCAAAAATAAAATTGAAATAACAAAGGTTTATGTTGCGTTGTCAGACGTTAATTCAAAAAAATTCTCGGCTGTTTTATCTAATGAATTGATTAATATTTAAGGTGATTATATGTTGAATTTAATTAAAAAACTATTTTTAAAGTTGTTTAAAAAGCAAAAATGCTTCTATATTAACGGGCCGGAAACTCTGCCGCCTCCACTTTCAAAAGAGGAGGAACAGAAAATAATGGATGAACTTCAAAACGGAATTGAGGATAACAGAGAACTTTTGATAATACATAATTTACGTTTGGTGGTTTATATTGCAAAAAAATTCGAAAACAAAACCACCTCGACCGAGGATTTGGTCTCTATCGGCACAATCGGTCTAATGAAAGCCGTCAAAACCTTTAATCCCGAAAAGAATATCAAGCTTGCCACTTATGCCTCACGTTGCATAGAAAATGAAATCCTTATGCATTTAAGAAAGGTTAATAATATAAAAAGCGAAATGTCTTTTGATGAACCTTTGTCTGTCGACTGGGACGGCAACGAACTTACACTTCGTGACGTTTTGGGAACGGACCCTAACGATGTGTTTGAAGAAATTGAGTATGATGATGAAAAAAGGCTTCTTCGTCAAACGGTTGCCGCCCTGCCTGAAAAGGAGCGTAATCTTATGACGCTTCGCTTTGGATTAGACGGAAACGAAAGCTTAACTCAAAAGCAGCTTGCCGACAAAATGGGTATTTCTCAATCGTATATCAGCCGTCTTGAAAAAAGAATACTTCAAAAAATAAAAAATGAATTAAAGCGCTTGTCCGCTTAAGCATCAATCTAAATACCAAATAATTCTCTTTCGCATAGTATAAAATGTAAAATAATTTATTATGTGAAAGAGGATTTTTTTATGACTTTATATATAAAGGTAGGCTCGATTACGAATGCTCAGCGTTCTCAACGCTCGCTAAGGCAAAAAGGATATAAATCAATAATCAAAAAGCTTGAAAATCCGTCACCTCAAGACGGTTGCGGGTATATGGTTGTTGTAAACACTTATACAGAAGAGCCGATTTCGATTTTAATTAAAGAAGGCATACAGATTAGGGGAGTGGAACGAAAATGATTTATCTTGATAACAGTGCCACTACCAATCCTAAGCCGCAAGCAGTTAAAAATGCAGTAATAAGGGCAATGAATTATTATAGCTTTAACAGCGGCAGAGGCGGATATAAAGAAAGCGTAAACACTTCTGATATGATTTTTTCCTGCCGTGAAAAGCTTTCTGAAATGTTCGGCTTTCCTTCGGAAAATATTGCCTTTACACCAAATTGCACCACGGCAATTAATTTTGCAATAAAAGGAATTTTAAAGCCCGGTGACCATATAATCATATCTAATCTTGAGCATAATGCCGTTGCACGTCCTGTTTATGCGCTTTTTAAAAATGGAATTATTGATTACGATATAGCTGATTTTTCTTTTGATAAAGAACAAACAATAAATAATTTTAAAAAACTTATTAAACCTAATACAAAGGCAATTGTTTGTACGCACGCTTCAAATGTATTTGGCTGTGTTTTCCCTATTAAAGAGATAGGCAAGCTTGCACACGAAAACGGAATAATATTTATTGTTGATGCGGCACAATCCGCCGGAATTTTGGATATTGATTGCAAAAGTGATAATATTGATATCCTTTGCGCACCGGGTCATAAAGGACTTTATGCTCCAATGGGTATAGGATTTATTGCTCTTAGAGATAATGTTGATATAGGTACAATTATTGAGGGCGGAACAGGTTCAAATTCAATGAAACTTGCCCAACCTGATAATATGCCTGAAAGGTTAGAATCGGGAACACTTAATAATGTTGGTATTATAGGGCTTTGTGCAGGTATTGATTTTGTGGTAGGCAAAAGTGTTTCAAGTATATATAAACATGAAAAAAATTTAATGAAATATATTTACGGCGAACTTGCGAAAAATAATAATGTTACGTTATATATTCCAAGCTTTAATGATGCTTTTCTTGCGCCGATATTGTCGTTTAACTATAAAGATTATCCGTCGGAAAAAACGGCTTCTTTTTTGGCTGATAAGAATATTGCGTGCCGTGCAGGCTTTCATTGTTCAAAGCTTGCTCATACTGCATTTGGTACTGACAACAGAGGAACTGTACGTATAAGCCCAAGTGTATTTACTAAATACAGTGAGTGTGAAAAATTTATTAATATCTTAAAAAAACTTTGAAAAACTCAAAAAAACTAAAATAATTACTTTATTTATTAAACTGCGTGTGATAAAATATAAATAACAGTAATTAATAAACGAGGAAGTCAGTTTATGATAGTTAAAATAACAGATACATTTAATAAAATTTTGAGTGTATTTTCAACATTTGGAATATCGGATGCATTAGATATTATTTTGGTTGCCGTGATTATATATATTTGTGTTCGTATTATTAGAGAAACAAGGGCTATGCAACTTGCAAAAGGATTTATTTTTATTGCTATAATTTATGGCATAGTAACTCTTCTTGATATGGAGGCTTCAAGCTTTATTTTTAAGGCGATTTTCTCCAATATTCTGATAATTCTTGTAATTCTTTTCGGTCCTGAGGTACGTAATATTCTTGAACAAATCGGCAAGGGCACAACAGCTAAGAGTCTCAAGTCTCTTATCCATCCGGGTGTTGCCGTGGACATTGCAGAAATATCAAATTGTATTGAATGTGTATGCAAAGCATGTGCCAATATGAGCGACCAAAGAGTAGGCGCACTTATTTGTTTTGAAAACGATACTCTTTTGGGCAATGTTATTAAATCGGGTACGGTTCTTAATGCAAAGGCCTCAAGAGAACTTGTTGAAAACATTTTTTATCCAAAATCACCGCTTCATGACGGTGCTATGGTAATTCGTGACGGTAAGATTTATGCAGCAGGCTGCATTTTGCCGCTTACAAAAAAGACTGTTTCGTCTGCACTCGGCACAAGGCACAGAGCCGGAATAGGTCTTACTGAGGAAAGCGATGCTTTGGCTGTTATCGTCAGCGAGGAAACAGGTTCTATTTCGGTTGCAAAGGGCGGTATTCTTCAGCGTGATGTTTCTTACGGCGATTTAAGAGATATTTTAACAACAGAATTTGTTCCGTCAGGTTCCTCCGATGATGATAAAATCATTACCAAGCTTGTAAGGAGGATTAAAAAATAATGGCTGATAAAAATAAAAAAAAGAAGTTTTCATTAAAAAAGCTTATTTATAATGATAAATATCTTATTGTTTTTTCTATTATTGCGGCAGTTATTGTTTGGGTTTCAACTTCGATGAGCCTGTCACCTGAAACTACTAAGACCATTACCGTTGCTGTTAATGTTGATTTCAGCGATTCTGCTGCGGACCAACTTGGCATTAAGTGCTACGGTGACAGTAAAATTGATGTTGATGTTACTGTTAAGTGTAAAAAATATCTTGCAAGGGATATTACAGCCGATGACCTTAAGGTTCAGCTTCAAACTAATTCAGTCACTTCAAAAGGTAATTATGATGTTCCTATTAATGTAACTTCGGTGTCTGAAAATGCAGATTTTACAATTTCATCTTATTATCCTACAACATATAAGGCATATTTTGACGTCGAGGATGAAAAAACACTTGATATAAATTTGAATTATGAAAATAAAGATTTTATTGCAGACGGTTATGTGATGGGCGAAGCTCTTTTAAGTGAAAAAGTTGCAAAAATCAGCGGGCCTAAATCATACGTTTCAAAGGTAAAAAGTCTTGTTGCAAATGTCGATATCGCAAATAAACTTAAATCGACACAGTCTGTTGATATTATACCTACTCCTATTGATTCAAGCGGAAATACAGTCGATTATATTTCTGTTGATACTGAGGCTGAAAATCTTACACTTACCATTCCTGTTTTAAAAGAAATGACTCTTAATGTTACAAGTTCTTTTACAGGAAAACCTGACAATGTTGACACAAGTAAATTTAATGTTTCGTACAGTGTAGATAAGGTTTCAGCCGCCGCTTTGGCTGATTCGGGAATTAAAGAGGCAAATATCGGTAATATTGATTTTTCTCAGCTTAATGTAGGCAAGAATACTATTAAGTTTGACGTAACTCATCTTGACGCAATTATGATTCTTGACGATACTAAGGAAATTACCGTTACGGTTACTGTTCCGTCAAGCTTTAAAACCAAAGCTGTTTCGTTTGATAAAAATTCAGTTACCGTTGCCAATGTTCCAGACGGATACAAGGCAAATGTAATTTCTGTTAATGCAAACCAACTTACTCTTGTCGGCTCTCAGTCGAGCCTTAATAACGATAAAATAGGTGTCGGTTTGGTTGTTGATTTGGCTTCTTATAAAAGTGAGGATTTGTCAGAGGGCAGGGATTATTACGATATCA
This sequence comes from Eubacterium sp. CAG:251, assembly GCA_000436835.1. Lineage (GTDB taxonomy): Bacteria > Bacillota > Clostridia > Oscillospirales > Acutalibacteraceae > Eubacterium_R. Next base: position 23,424 of record FR889123.1, on the reverse strand, counting down.
CCGCCAATATTGAAAATTCCACGGGCTGTTGGGTTTACGGCAGCTATAAGGCTCAGGTCGAGCTTGTTAAAAAGTAAATAAAAACAAGTAACCCCTCTGCATGGATGTCCACGCAGGGGGGTATTTATTTTAGAATGATTATAATATTTCATCAGAATCATTACTTTTAAAGCTTACAACTTCTCTTAATTTTACATTGCCGTTTTCATCATTAGCAATTAAATATCCTTGCGATGCTTCGTTTAATTTCAGAGGTATCAAAAACGAATAATTATTTCCTGATTTTTTTATTAAATAGGCGGTACATATATTATCTTTTGTTTTAAACTTAAAAGATGCATCTTCAATAAAAGCGTCTATATTACAGTTAATTACAGTGCTGATCGTTCCGAATTGAGCAAAATAAATGTCATTTCCTCGTTTGCTGTTTCTATATTTTTATGCTTCGCAATGTTTCCTTTAATGAAAAATTCTTTTGTGTTTAAATCATTATATGATACATAATATTTGTTCTGTTTGTCATATTTAAAAGAATTAAAAACTACGAGAGCAAAGCTGGTTTTTTCTCCGGTAATTGCTTCTAATTCTTTGCTATTATAAATAATATCAGCTCTTTTTTTGTAGCTTTTTGAATTTATATAAAAAGAATTTAGATTAAAATCAGTTAATGATTTGCTTTTTTCAGATGTAACAGAAATATATAGTCTGTTTCCGTCAAAGTAATAACTATTCAAACTTAGCTCTTTGTTTGAAAATTGAATATTACTCTCAATCAAAAGATTTTCAGATATTACAGTTTGGGTGGCAAGATCTACGCTTTCAACATTTTTTGCCGGTGAAGTATCAACTTGATTTTTTAAATACAACAGTAATAAAAATAGCTGCTACAATTATTAACGAAAAATAATTGGTCAAAAACATTTTCAAAGTCAAGATTTTAAAATTTTCATACAAAAGAAAGAATTCGGTACTGCTAACAAAAGTGTTTATCAAATCGTACAATAACAAAACCATTATAGTTATCGGTGCGGATTTTGAAAAAAACATTACAAGCATAGATAATCCGTAATAGAACACAGCTACACTTAAAATCTTAAAAAGAAACCCTATTAAATCATCTATGCAATAGAAATGCAAAAGTATCATCACTAAAGCATCAATCAAAAAGCACAAAAAATATACTATCGTAGTTTCAAATCGTTTTTTATTGCCGTAAAAGAAAAACACATCTTTCGTTTTTTCCGAGAAAAATATTTCCGCCACAAAAACACCTGTCCATACAGAAAACATCGGGAAAAAGAAAAAAATAATTTTTTCTATATCTATTACCATATCGTTGTTATTTAACTTATATATAAAAAAATTAAACAACGGCACAATCAGGTTAATTATCACTATGGGCAGAATCCATAATACGTGAATGGATTTCAGAAAGTATTTGTGCTTTTTTAACTCAGATTTTCTATAAAGCATATATAACCATCCTCTACTGTGGGAGCAAGCGGCAAAGCATCAATTTTGTTTAAACAAATAATTTTTTCATAGGTTTTGCCATCAATAAAAACCATTCCCATTGAATAAAAAGGAACATCAATATTATCAGTATTATCAACTGCAAAAACTTTTCCCTTTGCAACATTAGCTAATTCGTCACAAGAGTTAAATTGTGTAATAGTTCCATTTGAAAGAATCAATATTTTGTCACATAAAGACTCTATATCGGTTATTATGTGCGTTGAAAGAACAACACATCTGTCTTTTTTTATTTCTCTGACAACTTTTTTAAAATTTAATCTTTCTTCAGGATCAAGACCTGCTGTTGGTTCATCAAGCAAAACAATGTCTGGATTTCCTATCAATGCCTGCGCAATTCCGAGTCTTCGTTTCATTCCGCCTGACAGTTTTTTTACAACAGTATCTTTTTTAGAAAAAAGATTAAGCGATTTCAACAGATTGTTGATTTCGTCATCTGTAATGCCATAATCCTTTAAATTTGCAAAAAACTGCAAAACTTCATACGGAGTAAGTTCATTAAAAATCTCAAAGTTTTGCGGAAGATAGCCAATATGAGTCAAATAATCATTTGTTTCTTTAACGCCGTCTGAATAAGTGATGCTTCCGCCGTTAAGTTTTTCTATCTTGGTTATGCACCGCAACAAAGTGGTTTTGCCGCTTCCGTTTCTACCCAACAAACCGTATGTGCAATTTTCAAGCTGAACATTGATATTATCAGCCACAACGATAGATTTGAATTTTTTATTAATACTGTTAAGCTTCAACATACAATCACCTCAATTCACATAGAAATTCCGAAAAACTTCTCTCATCAGCATTATCAATCAAATAACCATTTATTTTTTCGAGCTTTTTGCAGTCATTATCATTTTTTAAAACTTCTTCCAAAACAGGAATTGCTTTTTGTAATTCTTCGGAAGAATTCTCTTTTAAGAACTCAAAGTATTCGGGATAATTCATATAAGCGTTTACGGCGTCATATAACTCCATCTTATTTGCACTGATTTTGGAAATAAAGCCCAATCTGTCTATATCGTCAATCGACGCAGTTATCATATAATCGTTGAAAGTTTTTACAAATTCAATATCTTCCAAATTTATATCGGGAATAATAAATATTTTCTTGATATTTGGGTTTTCTGAAACAAAAGTTTCTAATTTTTCGTTAATAGTATCACTATTATATGCATCGTTGAAATACGGATAATAAATCTGCGTTTTATCAACTGTAACACAATCAATAAACCCGCTTAACAATGTTAACGAATCACTTTTTCCTTTGAATTCGTTATTAGTTACGCTCTCCAAATTGCATTGCACTTTCTTCAAAGAATGGACAGTAACATTAAAATCAGTTTCATACGGGAGAGACAAATTATTAAATCCCGAATATGAGTATTTGCTATACATTTCGTTAAATCCAGGAATAGGATAAAACGCAAAATTCCCCGGAAGAAATGCAGATAAATAATTACTGTAATATTTATCGCAAGAGCCATGGTAATATATTTTTATCAGTTTGGATTTTGAAGTGTTATTTATCGTAAGATAATCCGAATCTCTGGTAAAATCCAACTCGTCATTGTTACCATCGGTGATTTTACTGATTTTATATCCGTGATATAAAGTGAATTTATATTCGTTTTTGTAATTATCTGTTTTAATCGTTGCAATAGCATTTAAATCATTTCTAAAATTAAATTCCAAATCATAACTATCAACCCTAAAATCAGCAGTTTCTGAAAGTTGCTCATTGTTCTCATAATATCTTTTATCTGCCGATACACCGGAAGCACTCAAATTCATTTGTGGAGCAGAAAACGGCAATATATATCCAACCAATGTTATTACACACAGGCAAGAACAAATCGTGCTTTTTAATATCTTGTTATTCTTTGAAATTTCATTATCGGTTAAACAGCAAAAAAGCAATGCCAAAAATATGAAAAATAATATTTGAGATAGCTTGTCCAAAGTTATTATATATCCCGAATGCATATTTGGAGTCCAACAGATTGATGCAGGGACCATATTGAAAAATTTAAGGGATTTTGTTATGTCTGTACCAGTTGAATTATAAACGCCGACAGAAAGCGAGTCCATAAGATTTGTTTCCGATATAGCTATAATAAGCATAATGATATATGAAACAAATCTGACCTTTATTTTCGACAGAAAAAAACCAATAAATATTGCAGACAAAATGCACAGCAAAAAGTAAATTATCAAAACGACTAAAGTATGTATCACTAAAGAAACCGAAAACTGTTTGTTCGCAAAAATATAAATAACATTAAACAATAAAGCCTCTGCAAACAGCAACAAATCATACAAAAAAATTGATTGCAAGTAATTTTTGTATACACACTTCATACCTTTTTTGGTAATGCATATAGGCTCATAGTACCTATTGAGTTTGTAACAACATTCAAATGTGAAAAATATAAAAAATATTATTAAATAAGGCAATGTATATAATGTATTACCTAACATATATAATGATTGACCATTTACATCATTTATACAAGAAATAAATGAATACAATAAAAATGCAGAAAACGACAAAACCATAAGGCTAATCAATATCTTATAGAATTTATTTCTTTCTATCGACTTTTTTTGCAAATATAAATTAGTCATAAAATCACCACCAAAAGGATATTGAGCCTAAGCTCAATATCCTAAAATTATTAATATATCCCCAGGCTTCGCAACCATATTTTCCGCCACCGTCAGGATTTAATTTCAAATGCCAATCTCGTTCAACTGATAAAGCACTTGTATTAGTTGAAGGACAACTCTTACCTTTTTTGATTGATTTTGATTTATCAGTGTACCAAACGCCACCCATTTTATATTTTGCAATAAAATGTACCGAGTATGCTGAATGTGATTCGTTATTTCCCCAAAACACCTTATTATATCCATACACGGTAGAACTTGTTGCGGATTTTTGTGCGGTTTTCAAATGTACAGTTGCTGCATTTGCCGTTAATGCTCCTATAGATAGTGTCATCATTAAAGCCATAACAACAGCAATTATCTTTTTTGTTAACTTCATAATTAAGCCTCCTTAATTCTATTTTAATAAATTGATGTACTATTTTTGCGTCAAAAAGCAAAAATTATTAAACCATTGGAAGCACCTCTTTCATAACAAATTTAAATAAAGCTTTATTTAACAAAATATCCTCTCATTTATATAGTGTCGTTTTTTGGAAAAATGTGAACATTTTTTTGTAAATTTTTTCAAAAAAATAATGGCGGAGAAAAATCCGCCATTAAAATATTAGTTGTTAAAATGTTAAAGAGCCTGTTGTTGAATCAATTTTTTGAGTTGATAACAAAGACTTTTTTGCATAATGCGTTGCCTTAGCTCTGTATTGATAGCCTTTTTCAACTGCAACAGATTTGTTTAATGTATAACTGTTGCTTTCTGAAAATAAATCATTATAGGTTTTATAATTTGACCAAGAGTTTTCACTTGATTTTTTGCGCTGAATTATAACTTTAGTGAATCCGCATTTTTTTACTTCGTTGTTTCCTTTTGTTATTCCGTATAATATCAGGCTTGTGCCATTTTTTCTTATGCTAAATGATTTTTTTGTGATAAGGTTAGATGAATAAAGCGATATGCTCTCAATGCTTGCATAACTTTCATTTTGATAAACAGTACAGTCGTATTTATTTTCCTCGTTTTCCGCAGCAAAAGCGTAATAAGGTGAAAAACAGCATACGGTCATAAGTATTGTTAATAATATTGATATAATTTTTTTCATTTGTTTTATCCTTTCTTTTATTTTATTGATTTTGCAAACTTAATTGCATTTTCCATAGTCGACTTTGTTAATAAAATATCATAGGTTGTCAAGCCGTCTTTATATGTTATTGACGAGGAATTATCATCATGCTCAAATACTAAAATATCCATTCCGTTAGCTTTTATCATTTTACCGCCTTTTAAATTATTATATCCGCTGACACCTGTTGATTCAAATTCTTCAACCTCTTGATGAATTGTTAAATCACCTTTTTGACCGTTATATTCAAATTCAACATTTGCATCGTGTGAAAAGGTTTTATCAGTAGTTGTATTTTCCATCTTAGTTATTTTACAATTATCTTTAATTAACTCCTCAGGAAATGTAACAGGAGTAATTCCATAATCAGCAAGTTGCTTAGCAAAATCAGAATCTAACAAAGCATATCCATCTGCAGTAGTATCAGCGTTTTCCAAATTATAATCAATTTCCGCATTGTTGTCTATAAGCTTTGCAATGTTTTGAGGAATGTCAAAATTAAATTGTGCAGACGCTGTAACTGTTGAAATAAATACAACCATCAATGCTGCTGCAACTAATAATACCTTAGCCGGCTTTTTAAACTTAACCCTTTTGCCTTTAGCATTGCCTTTGACAGCCAATAATTCAAAGCATAGGTCAATATAATCGGTATCTAACTTATCAGGACCTTTATTAACCTCCTTTTGTATAAGTGCTTTTATTTCCTCTGTTGATAAATCAGTAAAATCAGAATCTATCATTTTTTTCAGTTTCTTTTTACTTAATTTTCTCTTCACAATAATACCTCCTATCTATATAGTGTCAGTTTATCGAAAAATGTGAACAATTATTTTATAAATTTTCAAAATTTTTTATTTTAGAATTTAATTTTTTTCTTTAGTTTCTCATGCCGTTTGCGTATGGTGGCGTGCGTAACATTTAATTCAATAGCTATATCCTTTAGCTTTTTGTGTTTCCAATAATATAATATATATAATTCTTTTTCGTCAGGATTAAGTTGCGAAATAATATGTAACGCTTGTTCTTCAATCATTTTATCGGTCGTCATTTGGTCTATATAATCAGGATTATACGGTTTCAAATTTTCAATCACTACATCTTTTTCTTCATTATCAGTAAAAATAAATTCGTTGCGTTTGATTTTATCTTTCATTACTTTGTTTTTATAATTGAGAACAACAGCGTATAACCAAGATTTATAATTTTTTATTTCAATACCGTTATTAAGGCTTTCCAGCAATGCAACATAAGCCTCTTGAACACAATCCTCTGCATACTCATATTCATACTCAAAAAATTGATGACAATAACGAATTAAATCTTTTCTGTATTGCTCGCAATCTTCCATTATTTTATCAATGGATTTTTCACTGCTGTTTTTTGGCTTAAATTTAATCAAAATATTCTCCTTAGATGAATAGTTACTTTTTATTAAAAAGGATATAAATATATTTGTCAAGGGCTTTTGCCCAAAAGCATAAAAATATAACCAAAATGCATATTTTTCTTTTGTTATGCTATTGTTAAATAATTTTAATTTTATGTTAAATTGATAATAAGTAATATTTACCTGATTTTTACTCATTTTTTACTCTACCTTGATTATATTTTAATCGACGTGTTTTATACTTTAGTCAACGATTTGGGAAAGGAGAGATAAATATGAGCGAAAAGATTAAAACGGTTTTATCATCAGTTCTTGCAATTTCACTTGTTGTATCTGTTATGACTGTTTCAGGTTATGCTTGCTTTGCAGGCGCAAAAAATGATGATATTTCTTCAATTCAATATTCAACCTCTGAAAATTGATATACCGTAAGCGGCTTTTGCCTTTGCTTGCGGTTTTCGCTTTATTTTGATTAGTATTATGAAACAAATTAATGACTCGCAAATTATATATACAGACGAAACAATAACAGCAGAAAACAAAAACACATTTAAAGAAAAAATAACTGAATTCGTTAATAAACACGCAGAAATTTGGAAATTTATAAAATTTACATTTACAGGCGCTTCAACCTCGGTTTTGGAGCTTGCGGTCTTTTGGCTTTTGCAATATGTGATTTTTAAATCGCTTAACGAGGTTCCGGTAACAGATAATCAAGTTCTTTCGTTCTTAGGCATTGAGTATAAGGGCTATATGTATTCCTATTTCATTTCTGCGGTAATCGGCTATGCCGCAGCTTATGTTATGAACAGAAAGCTTACCTTTAAGGCAGACGCTAACCCTGTTCTTTCAACAATTCTTTATACAATAATGGTTGTTTGCACAATTGCCTTTAACACTTGGTTTGGGTCATTTCTTGGCACTCTTATTAAAAACAGCGGTCACGACAGCGTATTTATTGTTCTTTTAACAAAGCTTATTGTTATGACTGTTCCTACTCTTTGGACGTATCCTTTAAATCGTTTTGTAATTCACAGAAAGAAAAAGGCTTGATTTTGAGTAGCAATATTTAATATAATTAATTTATAATATATTTTTGGTTGGGAAAATAATATGAGCTATAAGATTTTTGCGTGTGACCTTGACGGCACGCTTCTTGATGATAATTCAAATGTGTCTAAAGATAATTTTGATGCAATTGAACAAATGACAAAAGACGGTATTGAATTTGCACTTTGCACAGGCAGGACTTTCTATGAAATACCTCAATCTTTGCGTGATTTTCAAAGCATAAGATATATAATCTACTCCGACGGTTCTGTTATATTTGATAAAAAGAAAAATAAGAACGTGTATGAGCATTATATTGATATGCAAACTTTAATCAGGCTTTATAATCTTTTGTCATCGTATGACACAATGATTGAATTTTATGAAAATAAAGAGCCAAAGACCGATAAGTCAAAGCTTAATATAAATTCATATCATTATTATAAAATTGATGAAAATTATATTGACGTAATTGATAAAACAAGAATAGGTATTGAAGATTTATCAAGTGCGGTTGATTTATTTGATAAAACAGAATTATTAAATGTATTTTTTAAGAATTTTGATGAAAGAAAAAATTGCTTTGAAAAATTAAAGCATTTTGATGATATTATTTTTACTACCTCAATGACTAATAATATTGAAATTACAGCCGAAAACGTATCAAAAGGCTCGGCACTTTCAAAACTCAGCGAGTTAATCGGTGTTAAAAGCAATGAAATAATTGCAGCAGGGGACAGTAAAAATGATTTGCCTATGTTTGAATTTGCAGGCTTGCCCATAGCAGCAGGAAATGCAAGCGATGAAATCAAGTCGATTACTAAGAATACCGCTTGTTCAAATAATGAGTCGATAGTTAAGTACATATATGATAATTACATTAAATAAGAGGAGAAAAATGGAAGGGAAAATACATTTTTTAAATACGGGACACAGCGATTGCATTATTCTTGAAAGTTACGGAAAAATTGCAATGATAGATTCTGCAGAGGATACTGATTTTCCTAAGGATAAGCCCCATCTTAATTTAAAAGGCTACGAGGATATAGTTGTTAAATATTTGTTAGATAATTTCAGTGATGAGAACGGAAACGTTAATATTGAGTTTGTTTTAGGCACTCATTGCCATTCAGACCATATCGGCGGATTTGATACTGTTATCAATCATCCGAATATTTTTGTTAAAACAGCTTATTTAAAGCCTTACAATGAGCAAAATATTTGCCGCTTTGAGCGTGTCAGATGGGATAATACAGAAGTCTATAATCAAATGCTTGACGCAATTAAAAAGAACGATGTTGAGCTTGTTGAGGAGTTTGATGAAATAAAAACCGTTCTCGGTGACTTTAATATTGAATTTTTCAACGGCAAAAACAGAGAACGAAAAATCAAATTCGGCGAAAATGTAAACAGTGTCGGAACTCTCGTAACAATCGGTAAATTAAGAGCCTTTCTTGCAGGCGATATTAATTATAAAGCAGGTGACGAAAAGCGTATTGCCGATAAAATCGGAAACGTTGATTTGCTCAAGGTCGGTCATCACGGCTATTTATATTCAACTTCATTTTATTTTGTAAAGAAATTAATGCCTAAAATTGCGATTTTCTGCAATGAAATGAAAGGCGTTTATCCCGACGTTAAATATAAACTTAAAAACATTTCTCATTCAAAGCTTTATGCTACAGTGGATTCTAACGGCATTATTGCTTGTTTTGACGGCGAAAATATCGTTGTTAAAGAAAATATTATGTAGCCCAACCTCCGTGTAATGCTACTATTACACGTTATTACACAAAAAGTCTTGAGTTTAACTTTTGTTTTACTCAAGGCTTTTTCTTTGCTAAAAATAATTATAAGGAGCGATTTAGTCGGGAATTATGATATAAAATATGATTTTTGATATACGGTTTTAAAAATTCTGTTATTATATAGATGAAAGATGCACTTTCTAAACAAAATATAAAATAAATTGTAAAAATGCACAAAAATTATATTGATAAGATGAAATTTTTATAGTATAATAGATGCGTTATTAATTCGAAGGGAGCGTTTTTGTGTATGAGATACCCACAAATCGTTAAAAAAATGTCGCTTGAGCAGAAGGCTGCTTTTGTTTCAGGTTATGACTATTGGCATCTTGAGGAAGCGCCTGAGCTTGGTCTTCCTAAAATTATGATTACCGACGGACCTCACGGTTTACGTAAGGCTAAGGGCAAGGATTATGTTCCGGCTGAGGGTGAAGAAAAGAAAGGCGGAATTGGGCTTGGTAACTCTGTTCCTGCCACTTGTTTCCCACCGGCTGCCACTTCATCTTGTTCTTGGGATGAAGACCTCTTAAAACAAGAGGGTGAGGCAATGGGTCAAGAATGTTTAAAGGAAAAGGTTTCTACTATTTTGGGACCCGGTACTAATATTAAGCGTTCGCCTGTTTGCGGCCGTAATTTTGAATATTTCAGTGAGGACCCTTATCTTGCAGGTAAGTGTTCGGCAAGTGTTATTAACGGTGTTCAATCAAAGGGCGTAGGTACATCACTTAAGCACTTTGCTTGTAACTCTCAAGAAGCATTTCGTATGGTTCTCAATGAAGTTATTGATGAAAGAACTATGCGTGAAATTTATCTTCCTGCATTTGAAATTGCTGTTAAAGAGGCTCAACCGTGGACTGTAATGAATTCTTATAACAGAATCAACGGCGTTTATGCTTCTGAAAATAAGCATCTTCAGCAAGAAATTCTCCGTGACGAGTGGGGATTTGAAGGCTTAATTGTTACAGACTGGGGCGCATCTGTTGACAGAATCCCCGGACTTAAGAACGGTACTGACCTTGAAATGCCAAGTTCCGGAACACTTAATCAGCATAGAATCATTGCCGCTGTTAAGAACGGTGAACTTGATGAAGCTGTTCTTGACGAAAGAGTTGACAATGTTGTTAATCTTATTATGAAATCAAAGCCTGCTCTTGAAAAGGAGCATACATTTGACCCTAAGGCACACCACGCAATTGCGCAGAAGGTTGCCGAAGGCTCAATGGTACTTCTTAAAAATGACGATAAAATTCTTCCTCTTAAGAAAGGACAGAAGGTTGCAGTTATCGGCGAAATGGCTAAGGCTCCACGTTTCCAGGGCGCAGGTTCATCTGTAATTAATCCGACAATGCTTTCAAATGCTTATGACGAACTTGAAAAGCTTGGCGTTGACCTTACATATTCACAGGGCTATTATAAATCTGCTCCTACTAAAAAGGATAAAAACAGAAAGAACGATGATGAGCTTACTAAAGAAGCAGTTGCAGCAGCAAAGAGTGCAGATGTTGCAGTAGTATTTGTCGGCCTTACCGAAGATTTTGAGGGTGAGGGTTACGACAGAGAAACAATCAATATGCCTGCTAACCATAACGCTCTTGTATCTGCTGTAGCACAGGCTAATCCTAATACAGTCGTTGTTCTTGCAGGCGGTTCAGTTGTTCTTATGCCTTGGCTTAATGAAGTTAAAGGTCTTCTTAACTCAGGTCTCGGTGGCCAGGCAGGCGGTATCGCTGTAGCTAATATTCTTACCGGTGCTGTAAACCCATCGGGTAAAACATCTGAAACATATCCAACATCATTTGAGGCTAACCCGACATACGGCTACTATCCGGGCGGTCCTGTTACTTCAGAGCACAGAGAGTCGGTATATATCGGCTACAGATATTATGATTCAGCTAATCTCGATGTTGTATTCCCGTTTGGATACGGTCTTTCATACACAACATTTGAATACAGCGACATTAAACTTTCATCTGATAAGATTAAGGATACAGATACTCTTTCTGTTTCATTTAAGATTAAAAATACAGGTGACGTAGACGGTGCTGAAATTGCTGAAATTTATGTTGCTGATAAGGAATCAACAATTTATCGCCCTGTTAAGGAGCTTCGTGCATTTAAGAAAGTTTTCCTTAAAGCAGGCGAGGAAAAGGAAGTTACAATTGAACTTTCTAAGAGAGCATTTGCTTTCTATAACGTAAATATTAATGATTGGTATGTTGAATCAGGCGATTTTGACATTATCGTTGCAGCTTCAAGCCGTGATCCTAAGCTTACCGCAACAGTTAATGTTGAATCAACAGTTGAGGCTGAAGTTCCTGATTACAGAGCAACTGCTCCTAATTATTATAACAATGTTGCAAATATCACTCGTGATGATTTAGCCGCTGTATATGGTGAACTTCCAAATCCTGAAATTGATACAAATAAGAAGATTGACCTTTACTGCTGCCTTAATGATGCACGTCACACAAAGTGGGGCGGTAAGCTTTGCAATATGATTACTAAGATTATGAGCGGTATGGGTTCTGACGCTAACGGCGACGGCAAAATGCTTGCTGCTATGGCTACTCAAATTCCTATTCGTAACTTTATTGCTATGAGTATGGGAGTATTTTCACCTGCAATGGCTGAAGGTCTTCTTATGATGCTTAATGATGATGAATCAAGTTTTGTTGGCTTTAACAAAATTTTCTGGAGACTCGGTGGTGCTCTTACAAGACTTCCGGCTCTTCTTAAATCTATCTAACATATTTAAAAATTACAGAGACTTTCAATAATGTCAATACTATATAAGTATGTTTTAGACTAAAATTTAAACGGTGCAACTCAAAATGGGTTGCACCGTTTTTTTAAATCATAAAAAGGGCACTTGACTTATAAAAAGTCAAGCACCCATTACGTTTAGAGTTGAGATATAACTCAATCTCCAACAAAAGAATACCACAATATTATAATTTAGTCAATATAATATACTTATTTCCAACTTTGAATTATTGAAGGATTGTCAAATATTTCATCAAGCTTTCTCATAAACGGAACAACATCGCCGTAGTCAAGTGCTCTGTGGTCAATAGCAATTGTGATAGGCAATATGAGTCTTATTTCTATTTTGTCATTTCCATTTTCGTCTGTTACAACAGTAGGTCGTTTTTGAGCTGCATTAATAGCAAACGCTGTTGTTTGCGGAGGGATGATTTCAAGAAGGGCACACATACCTTTTTGTTCACGATAAACCGAGCCGAGATTTGAAATTGTTGTCGTACCTTGCTCAATGTCATGCTTGGTAAGACGCCTTGTTATAGGAATTGAATAGTAGTCTTTTTTAGCTTGACCGGAAAGAGTTTTAACTTTGTGCTTTCCTGTTTTTGAACCTACAAGCCTGCGAATTGTTTGTAAAATCTTGCCTTGCTTAAGACCCGTCAATGTGTTATCAAGGGAAACCTCAAACATAACCTCGTTCATATCCGAACCCTTTGCACGCATAGCTGTATTATTAATAGCTTCTGTCATTTGCGTAAGAGTTTTATCGCCCATATCGTGCATATTAACTGTCATCATTAAACCTGACGGCAAAATCATTGGCATTGAAATGTCAATATGGTCAAAATAAATAAGCTTGCCTCTTACAAGTTTTCTGTTAAATTCAAGATGAGTATTCATCTTCGGCGCTGCCTTTAAGCCTTCACAAATTATTTTAAGCATAATTGTGTTGATAGTGATTTTCTTTGTTTTGTCGGTAACGCCCTCGTTAAGTTTTTTACATTCTTTAAAAAGCTCTGTAACATCAGCATCGTATGTCATAGTAGCATGGGGGATTGTTTCCCAGCTTTCAGATGTCATATTTGATACGATTTTTCTTGCAATACCGAAATGTTCTTCTTTTACCTTTGCCATTTGCTTCTCCTTAAAACTATTCTTTGATTTTTGAAATTATTGACGCAACACTCTCTTTAAGTGACTCCTTGGTATCAACTAAATAGTCTTTTATTTCACTGCGCTGTTTTTCCATTTCTTCACCGGTAAACGGTTCTTCATTAAAACGCTTTTTAAATTCCAAAATCAAATAAGGTCTGAATTTCGGATGTGCTATTTTAATAAGAGCCTTAGCCCTCTCTTTTAATGTTTTGCCCTTAAGCTGTGCAATACCGTATTCAGTAACAACATAATTAACGTCGTTTCTCGGAGTAGTTACCGCACTGCCCTCGGTTATTAACGGAACAATTCTTGATATTAAGCCTTTTTTTGCTGTTGAAGGCATAGCAATTATAGAACGTCCGCCCTTGCTCATTGTAGCACCCCTGACAAAGTCTACCTGACCGCCGACGGCTGAGTATTGGTTTAACCCTACGGTGTCGGATACTACCTGACCTAAAAGGTCAATTTGTAAGCAAGAATTTATTGAAACCATATTGTCATTTTGAGCAATGACAGATGGATTGTTTACGTAATTAATTGGGTGAAGTTCAACTGAAGGGTTGTTATTTATGTAATTATTCAGCTTTTCCGAGCCAAACGCAGCACCCAAAATAGTTCTGAAAGGATTTTTGTTTTTCTTTTTGTTATTAATTATTCCTGCTTCAAGTAAATCAACAACACCGTCGCCAACAAGCTCGCTGTGCAGACCTAAATCCTTTTTGTCCCAAAGCTGTGCGCAAACTGCATTGGGAATACCGCCAATACCAAGCTGTAAGCAGTCACCGTCATTTATAAGGGAAGCACAATATTTTCCGATTTCCATTTCAGTATCGGATATCTCAACTGCTTTTACCTCAGGAAGCGGCTCGTCATGCTCTACAAAGCAGGTGAAATCCCTTATATGCATAAAGCTGTTTCCAAATGTACGGGGCATATATTTGTTCACTTGAGCAATTTTAATATCACAGTAGTCCGCCGTTCCTCTTGTATAATCAACTGTTGTGCCAAATGAAACATAGCCGTGTTCATCCGGCGGAGATACCATAACTATGGTAACTCTCGGGCGTATGTAATTTTTAATCAAATCGGGAATCTCATAAAAGTGAGACGTTGTAAATTCACTTACACCTAATGAAATAGCCTTGCGGTTGCTTTGCGAAGCGAAAAGACAGTTTAATGTAAAATGACCTTTCATTTCAGGTCTGCACCAAGGTGAATCTCCGAGTGTGAGCATATTTACAATTTGAACATCATGATAATTTTGATAATTGTCAACCAACGCTCTTTCAATTGCAAACGGTTCACCGCAACCAAATCCGGTTACAACCTTGTCACCGTCGTTTATAAGCTTAATCGCTTCTTCAGCAGTAGTTAGTTTGCTTTGATAAATTTCCTTCCAATTAGTCAATTTGTTACCTCTTAGTAAAAATATACTTCGTATAAATATAAACAAAATGTATAGTTAATGAACTTTTATATACAATAAAGTTTATTAACTTTTCTAATGTTACAACTTTTATTATAAAATGTCAATTATATTAATATTTAATTTTATAAATATTAACACTTTTATAGACAATATTCGTTAAATTTAAATCAATTGTTGATTATTACATTAAAAATATGTATAATACCATAGGTGATGGTTATGAACATTAAGGTTACCGATTATTGCACTGCATCTAATTCGAGCATGGGTGTAAATGAGGCAATTAAAAATATGCAAAGCGGAGATACACTTTTGTTTCCGACAGGGGAGTATCATTTTTATAAGGATTTCAGTATTCATAAGGTGTGCTATATGACTAATACCGATTCATTTAAAGCGCCTGATAAATACTTTGCAATTGATATTGAAAATAAAGACGGTATCACTGTTGACGGCTGTGGTTCAACATTTGTAATTCATGGTGATATGTGCTCTTTTGCTATGTTTAATTGCAGTAATATTAAGCTTAAGAATTTTACTGTTAAATATAATTCACCTACGAATTATGAGATGAAAGTTGTCAAAAAATCAATTAATAAGATAACTTATAAAATCCCGTTGAAAAGCCCTTTTTATATTAAGGATAATAAACTTACTTTTTTTGAACAAAGTCCTTTTACAAAGAAAAATTATTATTCATACACAGCTAACGAGCAATGTTACTGCAATGTTGTTCACAGAGGTGATTCTGTTTTCAGAACTGTCCTTTCGCCAACTAAAACAGCGATTAAGATAAAAAAAGTCGACAACGATACGGTTGAATGTAAATATTTGATATCGCCTAAGTTTAAGGTGGGCGATGTTGTAACTATGTCACGCAATAAACTTCGTGATAATTCAGGCTTGTTTTTTGATGAATGTTCAAACGTTGACTGTGAAAATATAACGGTTAATTATATGCACGGCTTTGGCTGGCTTTCGCAAATGTGCGAAAATTTGAATTTTAAAAATATTACATTTACTCCCGCAAAAGGCTATACGGTTTCTTCTTTTGCCGATTTGATTCATATTTGCGGCTGCAAGGGATATGTAAATATTATTGATTCGTATTTTGAACATCCGCACGATGACGCAATCAATGTTCACGGCGCTTTTTTAAGGCTTAAGAAAATCGTTGATACAAATACTGCCGAGTTAGAGTTTGTTCATCATCAGCAGGGCGGATATAAAGCATTTTTCCCTGAAAATGAAGTGAAAATTTACAGGAGAGCGGATTTGTCGGAGCTTAAAGATGTTTATACCGTTGAAAGTACGCAAGACGATATTGATAATAAATGCGTTAAGGTTAAATTTAAAGAAGCATTGCCTCCGCTAAAGCCCGAACAGTTTGTTTTTGAAAATATTACATATAATCCCGAACTTACGATAAGCGGTTGCACATTTAATGCTATCCCTA
>FR889123.1:0-7017 GCA_000436835.1 Eubacterium sp. CAG:251 | reverse complement strand
TACACGTGGCATTTTATGCACTACTGACAGACCGTCTAAGATTTTTAATAATACATTTAAAAATATCTTAATGCCTGATATTTTTATTTCCTGCGACTGCAATGATTGGTACGAAAGCGGTCCGTGCAGAAATCTTGAAATATTTAATAATACATTTTCAAAAAAGAACGCAGTTAAGCTTGAACCTATTTGCGTAAATAAACCAGTAAAAGATGTTCACAGAAACATTAAAATATATGATAATGAAATCGGAGAATAATTTATGAGCAAAAATATGATTATCGGTCAATCCGGCGGACCTACGGCTGTTATTAATTCAAGTCTTGCCGGGGCAATCGAATATGCTTTTTCAAGCAACAAAATTGACACAGTTTACGGTATGATTAACGGTATTCAAGGTCTTTTGGAAAACAATATTATTGACCTTAAAGAACGTTTTTACGGTAAGCCGTATGATATAAACAGACTTCGCTTAACTCCTGCAATGTTCCTTGGTTCTTGCAGATATAAGCTTGGTGATGATGAAAAAATATTTGCCGAAATTATTGATGTTTTAAAAAAATATAATATCGGGTATTTTCTTTACATCGGCGGTAACGATTCTATGGATACTGTTGATAAGCTTTCAAAGTATACGGCAAGTCATAATATTGATATCAAAATTGTCGGTGTACCTAAAACTATCGATAATGACCTTGTGGGTATTGATCATTCACCGGGATTCGGCTCGGCTGCCAAGTATATTGCTCTTGCAGTTAAAAATGTTGCTTATGATACAAGTATATATAGTATTAAAAGCGTTCATATTATTGAGGCAATGGGTCGTAATGCCGGTTGGCTTACAGCTGCATCCGCACTTGCACGTGACGGTGACAGCGTTGCACCTCATCTTATTTATTTGCCTGAAATACCGTTTTCTGTTGATAAATTTGTTGAGGATGTTAAGGGTAAACTTAATGAATTTAACTCGGTTATTGTTGTTGTAAGCGAGGGAATTAAGGATGAAAACGGTAATTATATCAGCGCAAGGGGAGATAATGTTGACAAATTCGGTCACGTTATGCTCAGTGGAACAGGAGCTTATCTTAAAAGCGTTGTAGAAGAAAAAATAGGATGTAAAGTTCGTGCTTTAGAGCCAAGCGTGCTTCAAAGAAGTGCAGGTCATACTGCTTCAATGACTGATATTACCGAAGCATACAATTTAGGTGTTGTTGCTGTTAAAGCGGCGCTTGACGGTAAGACAGGCGTATTTTCTACTCTTCGCAGAATAAGCGATTTGCCTTATACGGTTGATTATTATACCGAGCAGGTTAGCGTGGTTGCAAATAATGAAAAATTAGTACCGAGAAGCTGGATAAACGAGCAGGGTAACGACGTTACTCAAAAGATGATTGATTATCTTTCACCCCTTGTTAAGGGTGTTGCGCAAGTTCCTTACAGAAACGGCTTGCCTGATTATATCGGTCTTTCACACCTTGATATTAAAAAGCAAAAATATAAAGACTAAAATAAAACGGAGTTGTCATTCGACAGCTCCGTTAATTTTTTAGTATTCTACTTTTAAGCCTTCCTCAGCTTCGGCAACCTTGAGCATAATTGCACATTCAATGCGCTTTCTGTGAAGCTCACAACCAAAGTCGTAAACGCCGTTTACGCTTTTCGTTGTGTGATAAGCATTTGCGGCGCAACCGCCGGAACAATAAAGCTTTGCAAAGCAATCTTTGCACTCTTTGTGCGAATAAACATTGCATTCTTCAAATTGTTCAAGAACTTTTTTGTTTGTAACTCCTTTCCAAATGTCACCGAGCAAGAATTTTTCGTCACCAACGAATTGGTGGCAAGGGTAAAGTTCGCCTGTAGGAGTGACAGCCATATATTCTGTGCCTACCCCGCAGCCTGAAACTCTTTTTACAATGCAGGGACCTGCATCAAGGTCAATCATATAATGATAAAAAGTAAACCCTTTGCCGTTTCTGTAACGCCTAAGCATTTCGTCAGCTAAGATTTGATACTGTTCTTTAAGAATAGGTAAATCTTCTTCCCTAAGCGCATAAGGCTCTTTTGGGTCAGACACAACCGGCTCAATAGAAAGCTCTTTAAATCCTAAATCTGCCATATGAATGATATCGTTTGCAAAGTCAAGATTATTTCTTGTATATGTGCCTCTCATATAATAATCCTTTTGATTACGTGAATCGGCAAATTTTTTGAATTTGTCAACTATTAAATCATACGAGCCTTTTCCGTTTCTTGAAACCCTCATGGCGTCATTGGTAGATTTTCTTCCGTCAAGGGATAAAACAACATTTCCCATTTCCTTGTTGCAAAAATCAATAACATCATCGTTAATCAAAATTCCGTTTGTAGTGAGAGTAAAACGAAAATTTTTATTGTATTTCTTTTCCTGTTCACGTCCGTATTTAACAAGCTCTTTGCAAACCTCCCAATTAAGAAGCGGCTCGCCGCCGAAAAAGTCGACTTCAAGATTTCTTCTTGTGCCCGATTGCTCAATGAGAAAATCAAGTGCTCTTTTGCCTGTTTCAAGGCTCATTAAGCCTTTGGGACCGTCGTATTCGCCTTTGCCTGCAAAACAATATTTGCAAGCTAAATTGCAGTCGTGAGCAACATGAAGGCAAATAGCTTTTATAACACCCTGCCTTTTTTTAAACTGTTTTGCCGTAGCTTCAAAGGTATCCTGCGCAAAAAGCCTGCCGTCAGCCTTAAGCGCCTCTATATCATCAAAACAAAGCTCAATATCCTTTTCGGTTACGTCATCATCGTTTTTGTATTTATTTAGTATGTATTTTTTTATTTCGTCTTTTGTGTGTGATTCATACATAGTTATAATATCATACGTTGCCTCGTCAACCGAGTGAACGCAACCGCTGTTTTGGTCAAGAATGATATTATAGCCGTTCATTTTATAAGCGTGTATCATTAAATTACTCCATAGTTTTATTTCAATGAAAAAGGTGGGACAAAAGCCCACCTTGGTTTCATCTATTTACTTCTTAAGCTGTTCGCATTTCTGGTTAGCTACTGAACAAGAAGTCTTGCTTGCTGATTGGCAAGATGTCTGACATTCGCCGCAGCCGCCTTTTTTAGCTGATTCGCAAAGATTGCGTGAGCTTAAAGTGTTGATTCTCTTCAAAAGAAACACCTCTTTCTTAAATTTATATTGTTATTTTACATTAATATTGCGTCTTTGTCAATATTTTTAACGGCAGTAAATTGCTGTCTGATAATATATTTACTCCGTTTTTGTATAATTCCTTAATTTGAGTAATTAATTCCTTGCTTATAACCTCTCCCGGGGCAATAATCGGACTCCCCGGTGGATAGGCATAAACATATTCTCCCGAAATTTTGTTTTCCGCCGTATTTAAGTCTGTTTGTGTTGTGTTTTCAATTTCAAAAATTTCGCATTTCTTTATCGGCAGACTTGGTTTTTGTAACTCAATTTTCTTTGCTTTTCTTTTTTCTAAGCTCGATAGTGCGTTTATTAATTTTTCAAAGCCGCTTTTTGTATCACATACTGTTGAAATTAAAATCACATATTTAAGGCTGTCACTCTCAACCTCAATGCCGTATTTTCTTAAATGATTTGAAAGTTCAAAACCGTTGTAACCGTCAACGCTTAAAACTATGCGTGTTATGTCATCATTTTTCAATACGTTAATGTTTTTTAAATTATTTGCTTTATTATAAAAATCGTCAAGTAATATTTTGTATTTTTCAAAATCACTTTTGCTGTTTGACAAAAAATCAATGCACTTGTCAATTGATGCCATAATTACATAGCTCGGCGAACTTGTTTCATATATATCCATATATTTTTTCACCTTGCCGTAAAGGCTTGGGTTGTCAATATGAATAACGGCACTTTGAGTAAGCGCAGGCAATGTTTTGTGTAGTGATTCAATAACAATGTCGGCTTTTGGCTGCTTGGGTAAATAACTTGAAAAGCCAAAATGTGCACCGTGTGCCGCATCAATTATAAGAGGAATAGGGCAGGTGATATTGCTTACATATCCCTCATATGTCGGCGAGGTTATAACAATGGCGCAGGCATTCGGCGTTTTCTTGATGGCTTTGTCAACCGATGCTTGTGTAATTTGTTTATAACAGCCGAATTCATTATTGTATTCAGGCTCGATATATTCAATTTTAAGCCTGTTGATAAAACAAGCATTGTATACCGACTTGTGGCAATTGCGTGCAATTATTATTGTGCTGTTTTCTTTTGCAACTGCGCTTATTGCCGCCAAAATGCAACAGGTTGAACCGTTTACGCTTATAATGCTTTTTTTATAGCCGTAAAGCGTTGCTAAGCTTTCCTGCAAATTCTTTATGATGCCGGTAGGGGAGTGCAGATTGTCGAAACCTGATATTTCCGTTATGTCTATGTTGCTTGACGGTATGCAAAACTTGATATTTCTTTTGTGCCCCGGCATATGAAACGGATATAAATTGTTATCTTTTAATTTATTGTATAACTCCAACTTTTTCTTTTCCTTCTTTTAAATTATTGATTGTCAGCATTATGTATCCTGCAAATATCGGCACAATCTCAATTAATGCAGTTTCCTTGAATATGATGAGCATTATTAAATCTAAAACCAAAATAACGGCACTTATCAAGGCAAATAAATTTTTCTTAGTAAGAAAAAATGATAAAAAAACATTTATCCCCATTATAACGGAAAAAGCAAGCGAACCTATGCAATGTGCTAAATATTGCGGATATTTGTTATAATCAAAATCGCACGTTAACGTCAGCACCATTCCTATAGCGGAAAGAAACAGTAGCATAATGTAAAATTTGTATTTCGTTTTTAAAAATGTAATTGATATATTGGTTGCAAGGGCAATGTATGTAGAAATTCCCCAAAGAGTAAATATAGTATGGTGCTCAAGACCGACGGTTGACAGTGCGCTCTCGTTTCCTCTAATCCCACATATTGTTAAATAATAAACAGTGATTATAACTGCTGTGATTACAGTTATTATGCCTATTGCTTTTCTCATCTTTTAATTACCTTATTAATATATCTATTACTTTATTAAAATTATAACATATATATGATTGACAATTCAACCAAGTTGTGATATTATTTAATCAGTTTTTGAATATTTAAGGTGAAAAAATTGTCTGAATATAGGTTCTGCCCCGGATGTCCTCGCCATGTAAAATCAGAGGGCTTTTTTTTATTTCACTTTGTAATTTGAAAATAGATATTTGAATTTACACAACAAAGGTTAATGCATTGCATAACTGACAATTTTATATGCGGATGTGGCGGAACTGGCAGACGCGCAGGTCTCAGACTCCTGTGGATATTGCTTCCTTGTGGGTTCAAGTCCCATCGTCCGCACCAATATTGTGAGTTTATGTTAAGTGTTTATGGCTTTGCTGTGTTTTTTGCTTTTGATTGTTAATTACACAAAATCGCAATGTTTAATGTATCTGCTTAAAGTTTATCGTGTTGAAAAAAATTAATTTATTTATATTTACTCGAATTTTCAAATTGGTGTAAAATATTGAATATTAATATTATTAGGAGTGAGAAACAATGGAATTCGAATTGATTTCAACCAGGGATCTGTTTGAAGACGACGATATTGTTATAATCAGCCGTATCGGAAAGGTGTTTAACGCCAAGGTTGAAATTATCGACGTTGCAATTAAAGATGAAAACGGCGATATTACAAGTATCATGGAAGTGAAGCACAAGATTTTAGGCTATTTATAATTGCTTAGTGATGAAAAGGGTTGGAATACTATCAACTTCTTTGATACTTTTTGTTATATGTTTGTTTTCATTTTCTGTTAATGCATTTGCTTTTAACAATAAGTATATAACAGATTCGGGCAGTTGGTATAAAAATGGAAATCTGATAAATATAAATAATGATGTTTTGTCAGGTCAGCTTCGTTATGTCCTTGATGAGAACGATGCTTGTGCTTATTTTTACTTTTTATACAGTAATTGCGACGGCGATTATAAGGATGAGGATGTATCTCTTGAATTTAAAATTTCAAATAGCACAAATAAATATTCGTTTTCCGTTTCAAAATCAGGTGTAAAAAACGGCAACAAAAATATTTATATTAATTATGATTTTGATGATGTGAATTCTGAGTTTGGCAATGGGCAATTATTGGTTGGATTTGAAATGAAAAATAAAACCGATAGGTCTTCGCTCAATCAAATCACCTGCACATTCAGTGCTGATTCAAAAAACAGTTGTGTAATTCTTGACGATTGCGTTTTTGATATGTGTGTTTCACCTAATAATCTATCGCAAAAGAAATCCGGTTCTAAGTCAAGGAGTGAAAGAAAAGGCACAAATTCTACTTCTATAAGTGCGCCCAAAAACAATAATAAGAAAGCATCTAAGAGCGATACAACGAAATTTGTTATGAAGCATACGATTAATAATCATAACAAAAGTGACAGGCAAAATAAGAATGATAATAATTCGACTAAGTTTTCCGGCACAGGTACGACGTATGATGTAAAATCGTCTTCTTCGGTGTTAGAATCAGACGGCGGTACAACTCAAAGCGAAACTGTAACGTCCGATTTCTCAAAAAATAACGGCGGCAGTAATTTGTTGTACCCCAAGAAAAGCAAAATTGCTTTTAGAATGGCAATCTTTTTTGCTGTTTTGGGAATTGTAGCACTTGGTTGCGGTCTGTTTTTAAAAGATAATAATTTATCTGATAAAAATAACGATAATGAAAACTCTGATGGTAATGAATAATCTTTGCTACATATTTTATGATAAAAGTGTTGACAATCAAGCGGTTTAGTGATATTATATCTAAGTCGCTTGATAAAGCACATTGAGTCTATGGGCCATTAGCTCAGTTGGTCAGAGCCACCGGCTCATAACCGGTTGGTCCGGGGTTCGAGTCCCTGATGGCCCACCATATATAGGGGTATAGCTCAGTTGGTAGAGCAGCGGTCTCCAAAACCGCGTGCCGAGGGTTCAAGTCCTTCTGCCCCTGCC
>FR889122.1:71311-116984 GCA_000436835.1 Eubacterium sp. CAG:251 | reverse complement strand
CCCGCTCGCAAAATACGAAATTTATCTCACTTTCTCGAAGTCTCCCAGCGTGTAGAAATTTTTAATTGAACTTTTCTACACGCTGTAAGAACCACCAAATCGGTGGTTCTTTTTATGTAAACAATTTATTAATAATGTAAACATTTTATTAACAAACTCTTGACGTTAGATATATACAAACCTATAATATATTAAAATATTAATAATTCGAGGTAGCTGAAATGGTTAAGTCTATGACAGGCTTTGGCAGAGCATGCAAGGAAATTGATGGATATATGATTACTGTTGAGATAAAATCAGTTAATCACAGATATTTTGAATTTTCTTGCCGCTGTCCGAGGCAGTACGGTTTCATTGATGATAAAATTAAATCTTTCATAAATTCTAAGGTTGCAAGAGGTAAGATTGAATGTTTTGTAGGTATTGAGGCATTGAATACCGAAAGTGCAGATGTTGTTGTTAATAATACTCTTGCAGGTGCTTACGTTAAGGCTCTTAAAGAATTAAGCGATAATTACGGCTTAAAAGAGGATTTCGGTGCGTCAACTGTTGCTCGTTTTCCGGATGTACTTATTGTAAGAAAGTCTGAAGAAGACGAAAATAAGATTTGGCAACTTGTTAAAACCGTAGCAGATGAGGCTGTCGAAAAATTTATTGAAATGAGAAAAGTTGAAGGAAAGAGAATGTATGATGATGTATATTCTCGCAGTCAATTTATTCTTGACACGGTATCGTTTATTGAAGAACGTTCTCCGCAAACAGTTAAGGAGTATAACGATAAACTTGTTGAGAGAGTGCACGAACTTTTGGGCGATGTTTCCCTTGATGAAAACAGATTATTACAAGAAGTTGCAATTTACGCCGACAAAGTTGCCGTTGCAGAAGAAACAGTAAGGCTTCGCAGTCATATTTCTCAACTTCGTGATTTTATTTCAAGTGATGAAGCTGTAGGCAGAAAGCTTGATTTCTTAATTCAGGAAATTAACAGAGAAACAAATACAATCGGTTCAAAATGTAATGATGTTGAAATCGCACGAAAAGTTGTTGACGTTAAAGCTGAGATTGAGAAAATCAGAGAGCAAATTCAAAATATTGAGTGATTGTTTATGAAATTAGTAAATATAGGTTTTGGTAATTTGGTAAATGCGGACCGTGTTATTTCAATTCTATCACCTGAGTCCGCACCCGTAAAAAAAATTATCAAGGAAAGTAAAGCAAAGTTTTCGCTGATTGATGCAACACACGGCAGAAAAACTATGAGTGTTATTATTACAGACAGTGAAAACGTTATTCTTTCTTATCTTGATTTAAAGCAAATTGCTGCTAAATTTAATGTGGAGGTTGATGATGAACGGTAACGGAATGCTTGTTGTTGTTTCTGCTCCGAGTGGTTGTGGAAAAGACACTGTTTTTAAAGAAATACGAAAAAAAAGAGATGATATAGTTGAATCTGTTTCAGCTACTACACGAAAGCCGAGAGACGGCGAAATTGACGGAGTTAATTATTATTTTTTAAGCGACGACGAATTTAAAAAGCTTATTGAAAAAGATGGGCTTCTTGAGTATGCTGTTTATAATAATTGCTATTACGGAACTCCCGTAGAAGGTGTAAACGAAGCAATAAAGAACGGTAAAATCTGCGTTTTGATTATAGATGTTCAAGGTGCAGAGAATGTTAAAAAGCTTTATCCTGATAGTGTTTCAATTTTTCTTGTTCCGCCAAGCTGGGAAACTCTTGAGCAAAGGCTCAGAGCGAGAAATTCCGAGGCTGAGGAAATGATACAAAAAAGGCTTAAGATTGCTAAAAGCGAGCTTTTATGCCAAGACAAATATGATTACAAGGTAGTTAATGACAATCTTGATGATTGTGTTAATGATATAGAAAAAATACTTTGCGAAGAATTAAAAAAACGCAACAACATTAAAAATGCATAAAAGGAGATTATATTATGTTTAACCCTGATTTAAAAAAATTATTAAAAGGCTGCAACAGCAGATACAGCCTTGTTGTAGGTACTGCTAAAAGAGCAAGGGAAATCCGTGAGGAAGCAATTGAACGTGAAGAACCTATTGACGTAAAAACAGTATCCCTTGCAATTGACGAAATTCTTGAAGGTAAGTATGTTATTGAGGAACCTGACGAGCTTAAGTCAGACAATAAATAATGAACAATTTAATTGCTACTGTTGCCGTTGAAAAAACTTTTTTCAGTACCGATTCGGATTTTGATTATATAATTCCTGCCGGTTTAATTAATAACGTTAAAATCGGCTGTATGGTTAAAGTACCTTTCGGCAACGGCAATAAGCTTAGGTGCGCAATAGTTGTAAATATTTATTCTGCCATAAATTCCGCTTTAAAGGAAATTGACAGCATAATCGGAGATAAGCCGATAGTCAGTGAAGAATTTGTCGCACTTTCATTATGGCTTAAAGAGCGTTGCTTTTGCACAACATACGAGTGCTTAAGATTGATGCTACCAAGAGGTTTCGGTAAGGTAGGCGACGCTTCAGCTAAAACTGTAACACTGCTTATTGAAAATGAAAACGATTTACCTAAATTGACACCCAAGCAAAGAAGTGTTGTTGACTTGCTTTTTGATGTCAATACAGCATCGGTTTCAGAAATTTGTGAGCTTTGCAGTGTAGGCACTTCTGTTTTAAAAAATCTTGAAAAATACGGCGTTATATCTATTTTTGACAAAGAAATATACCGTAATCCGTATAAAAATATTGAAGTTAAAGAGCAAAAAAAAATCGAGTTGACTTTTGAACAATCAAAAGCATATGATACTTATAGTAATATGCTTTTAAACGGTGGCGGGAGCGGGCTTTTATACGGCGTAACCGGTAGCGGTAAAACGCAGGTTTATTTAAAACTTATTGATAAGGCACTTGAAAACGATAGGGACGTTATAGTTCTTGTTCCCGAAATAAGTCTTACGCCGCAAGTTCTTTCGATATTTCACGCAAGATACGGCGATAAGGTTGCCGTTTTTCACAGTGGCTTATCACTTGGTGAAAGAAACGACGAATACAAAAGAGCCGATAGGGGAGAAGCGAAAATCGTTATCGGCACAAGGAGTGCAGTTTTTGCTCCTCTCCACAATCTCGGCTTGATTATTATGGACGAGGAACAGGAAAACACTTATAAAAGTGAGCGTACACCAAAGTATAATACTAAGGATGTTGCGCATTTTAGATGTAAATATAACAAGGCTTTATTTTTGATGACATCCGCAACCCCATCGCTTGAAACTTATTCAAATGCACTTAAGGGCAAATATGTTCTTTGTGAGCTAAATGAACGCTTTGGAGATGCAAAACTGCCACACGTAATTACTGTTGATATGAAGCAGGAGATGAAAAACGGTAATAAATCGCCGATTTCTTCAAAACTAAAGGAATTAATATCCGAAACCATTGACAACGGTAAACAGGCAATTTTGCTTATTAACAGAAGAGGTTACAATACCTTTATCGCTTGTAATGATTGCGGTCATGTTATTACTTGTCCAAATTGCTCAATTTCGCTTACGTATCACAGCACAAATAACCGTTTGACGTGCCATTATTGCGGATATACCAAATCACTTGATAATGTTTGTCCTGAATGTCACAGCGAAAACATACGATACAGCGGCTACGGAACGCAGAAAATTGAGGACGAGCTTTCATATCTTTTTCCAAATGCAAGAATACTAAGAATGGACGCCGATACAACATCTGCAAAGTTTAGCCATGAGAAACTTTTTAACGCCTTTGCAAATCACGAATACGATATTATGATTGGAACTCAAATGGTGGCAAAGGGGCTTGATTTTGACAACGTAACTCTTGTGGGTGTTGTTAATGCTGACAATTCACTTTATGACGAAAGCTACAACAGCGCAGAGCGTTGCTTCGATTTGATAACACAGGTTGTCGGCAGAAGCGGAAGACGTGACGGCAACGGCAAAGCTGTTATTCAAACAATTAATCCATATAATCAAACGTTAGAATATGCTGCCGATCAAGATTATAAGAGTTTTTATAATAATGAAATTGAACTAAGGCGGCTTTTAATATATCCGCCTTACTGTGATATTATTTCAGCTTCGTTTATAGGTGAAAATGAAAACAAGGTTGCTATGTGCGCTAAAAAGTTTTTTGAACTTTTAATTGAAGAAAATGAGAACTGTAAGCAAAAGATAATTGTTCTCGGACCAAGCGCAGCCAAAATTGCAAAACTAAATAATTGTTATAGATACAGATTATCCGTTAAATGTAAAAATTCAAAAAATATTCGCAATATGTTTAACGTTATTCAAAAGAATATCAGTAAAATTAAAGAATATAAGGATGTTTCGGTTTCTTTAGACCTTAACCCTTATGACTTGAATTAGGAGAATTATAATGGCTTTAAGAAATATAGTAAAGTTTGGAGATCCAATCTTAAATAAAACAAGCCGCAAAATTGAAAAATTTGACGACAGACTTGCAATTCTTATTGATGATATGCTTGAAACAATGTATCAAGCAAACGGTGTAGGGCTTGCTGCTGTTCAAGTTGGAATGTTGAAAAGAGTTGTTGTTATAGATATCGGTGACGGCCCAATAGAACTTGTAAACCCTGAAATCACTATGAGAGAAGGGGAGCAAAGAGAGTCTGAAGGATGCCTTTCGTTACCGGGTAAGTACGGAGTAACCGTTCGCCCAATGAAAGTACAAGTAAAGGCACAGGACAGAAACGGCAAATGGCAGGTATTTACCGGTGAAGGCTTAAAGGCTCGTGCTTTCTGCCATGAAATTGATCACCTTGACGGAATTTTATTCACTTCCCATGTCGTAGGCGAACTTGAAACACAGTAACGGAGATAATTATGAATGTAATTTTTATGGGCACACCGGATTTTGCTGTGCCTTGTTTAGAAAAATTAATTGAAAAGCATAATGTTATTGCAGTTTTTTCTCAACCGGATAAACCTGTAGGCAGAAAGCAAATCTTAACACCGCCGGCTGTAAAGAAATGTGCTAATGAACATAAAATCGACGTTTTTCAACCTAATTCGCTTAAAGATAATGATATTATTAAGCAAATTGAGGATATGAATGCTGATATTATTGTTGTTGTTGCGTATGGCAAGATTTTGCCTAAACGTGTACTTGAAGCTGCAAAATACGGATGTATCAATGTTCATGCTTCGCTTTTGCCTAAATATCGTGGTGCTGCACCTATTCAATGGTCTGTTATAAACGGCGACAAAGAAACAGGCGTTACGATAATGCAAATGGATGAAGGGCTTGATACCGGTGACATACTTCTTGTTAAAAAAACAAACATTGACGTTGATGAAACAAGCGAGGAGCTTTTTGACAGATTATCGCTTATCGGCGCAGATGCTTTGATTGAATCACTTGCAGATATTGAAAAAGGCAACATTAATCCCGTTTCACAATGTGAAAAAGGTAGCTCTTATGCTCAAAAAATTACCAAAGCTTTAAGCTCTATTGATTGGAATAAAACAGCATTTGAAGTTCACAATTTAGTAAGAGGGCTTCAAACGTGGCCTTGTGCTCAAACAACATTAAATAACAAAAATATCAAAATTCACAAAACTGTTTTATCTGACATTAAGGGCGGTAAAGCAGGAGAAATTATAGATAATAATAAAAAGCTTGTTGTCAGTTGCGGTGACGGAAGATGCGTTAAAATTCTTGAACTTCAACCTGACGGTAAGAAACGAATGGACACTAAATCGTTTTTGGCAGGAAACAATGTTACTGTCGGCACAATATTGGGAGAATGATATTTATGGGTAGTTATCTTGCTTATTATTTAACAGGATTTATTATGATTCCTGTTTTCATCTTTGCAACATATTGCCAAATTAAGGTTAAAACCTCTTTTTCAAAATATTCTAAAGTCAGAAACAGACGTGGTATGACGGGTGCTCAAGCTGCTTATGAACTTCTAATGAACAACGGTATCACAGACGTTAAAATCAAGAAAATTGCAGGCACACTTACCGATTACTATGACCCTAAGAATAAAGAAATTTGCCTTTCGCAGGACGTTTTTGATTCAACAAGCGTTGCCGCTGTCGGTGTTGCTTGCCATGAGGCGGGGCATGCTTGTCAACATGCACAAGGTTATTCTCCGCTTAAATTAAGAAATGCGGTTATTCCTATGACACGTATAGGTTCATATTTAGGTGTTCCGCTTGCAATTATTGGTATGTTTCTTTACAGTAACACACTTATTTATGCAGGTCTAATCCTATATTCCGCTGTTGCTTTATTTCAGCTTATAACTTTGCCTGTTGAATTTAATGCGTCCAAAAGAGCGCTTGAAACGATAGATAATTGCCATTATCTTGAGGGCGAGGAATATAACGGAGCTAAAAAAGTGCTTACTGCCGCTGCTTTAACCTATGTAGCCGCTTTAACATCTGCACTTGCAACATTATTGAGACTTTTTCTTATTATTAACAGAGGTAACAGAAATTGATTAAAAACCCACGTCTTATTGCTTTTGAAACTTTATATAGTATTTTTTATGATGGGTCATATTCGAATATTGCACTTGATAAAGCACTTTCGTCTATTGACAAAGATAAGGCGTTTATTTCTGCACTTGTTTACGGTGTGACCGAACGGAAAATTACACTTGATTATTTTATTGATAAGTATATAAACGGTAAAATTAAGCCTAAGGTACGTATTGCTCTATGGATTGGTGCCTATCAACTTTTATTTATGGAAAAAGTGCCAAGCTCAGCTGCAATTAACGAAAGCGTTAATCTTGCAAAGCAAGTCGGTCAGGACTATTATTCAAAGTTGATTAACGCTGTTTTACATAAGATTGATAATGACCGTAAAATTCCCGACGACTTGTCTGTCAAATACTCTGTGCCGCAAAATTTGATTAATATGTGGATTAAGCAGTATGGCGAGGACAAAGTAAAAGCTTTTTTACCGTGTATTAATGATAAACCTCCTTTATTTGCAATTGCAAATAAAAAATTTGTAAACAGTGACGAGCTTTTATATGAACTTGAATGCAGCAATGTTGTAGGAGAGGCATATGACGATTTTGTTATTATTGAAAACGGTGTAGATTTAACTAAAACAAAGGCATTTAAAAACGGGCTATTCTATATAGAGGATTTATCAAGTTATAATTGTGCCAAAGCATTAAATGCTAAGGAAAACGATATTGTTTTGGATATGTGCTCCGCTCCCGGCGGCAAGGCTTTTACGATTTCACAGTCGATGAATAACAGCGGTAAACTCTATTGTTTTGATATGTATGAGCACCGCCTTAAGCTTATTAACGACGGCGCAAAAAGGCTTGATATCGTTAATATTTCGGCATCAGTTAATGATGCAACAAAATATAATGATAATATCCCAAAAGCGGACAAAATTCTTTGCGATGTTCCTTGCTCCGGCTTTGGTATAATCAGGAGAAAACCTGAAATAAGATATAAAGAACTTGATTCTGTTAAGGATTTGCCTCAAATTCAGTATTCTATTCTTGAAACGTCTTCTAAATATTTAAAATCAGGAGGAAATATTATTTATTCAACCTGCACTTTAAATAAAAAAGAAAACGAAAAGGTTGTAGCAAAATTTCTTGAAAGTAACAACAATTTTGAAATTTTAGAAGAAAAGACTGTATTTCCTACTCCTTTTGGCGGCGACGGCTTTTATTATGCATTAATGAGGAAAAATAATGATTGATATTAATTCCGTTACATACGAACAACTCAATAATGTGATTACTGATCTTGGTCAACCTGAATTCAGAACAAAGCAGATTTTTACATGGCTTCACAAAAACGGTGTTTCGTCTTTTGACGAAATGACAAATATCAGCAAATCTTTAAGAGAAAAGCTAAGTGAGAATTTTTATATTTCAACTTGTCAAATCGAAGATAAATATATATCTAAAATTGACGGCACCGTTAAATATCTTTTTAAACTATCGGACGGTGAATATATTGAATCCGTTATTATGAAGTATAAATACGGCTATACTATTTGTGTTTCTTCACAAGTAGGTTGCAAAATGGGTTGTACCTTTTGCGCCTCTACGCTTGCAGGATTTAAAAGAAATCTTACATCCGGTGAAATTGAAGCACAGCTTCACAGTGCTCAAAAGGATTTGAATATCAAAATTTCTCATATAGTTTTGATGGGAATAGGGGAGCCGCTTGACAATTTTGATAATGTTATTAATTTTTTGTATAATGTTAATAACGAAAACGGCTTGAATATAAGTATGCGCAATATTACTGTTTCCACCTGCGGAGTAGTACCGAGAATATATGAATTGATGAATTTAAATTTACAGCTTACACTTACTATATCTCTCCATGCTCCTAATGATGAAATAAGAAGCAACACTATGCCGATAAACAATAAATATAAAATTGACGAGCTTTTAGCCGCTTGCCGCAAATACGGCGAAAAAACGGGCAGACGTGTAAGCTTTGAATACACTCTGATAAAGGATGTAAACGACAGTAAAGAAAACGCCTTGGAGCTTGCAGCACGACTTAAAGGTATGAATGCACACGTTAATCTTATACCTGTTAACGATGTTAAAGAACGAGGAAATATTAAATCATCCAAGAAGGCAATTTTGAATTTTCAAAATATATTGAAAAAAAACGGGATAAATGCTACAATAAGACGTACTTTGGGCGCCGATATCAATGCGTCCTGCGGTCAATTACGACGTCTTAAAAACAGAGGTGAAAACTAATGAGAATAGTTGCTAAAACAGATAAAGGTCACGTAAGGGATTCAAACCAGGATGCGTATGCTGTCGGTGAATTTTCTGACGAGGTTGTTTGGGCTGTTGTTTGCGACGGTATGGGCGGTGTTGCCGGAGGTAATATTGCAAGCGCACTGGCTGTTAAGGTTATCAGCGATAAAATTAATGTGTCATATCGTGAACAAATGCGTGACAGTTCAATAAAAAATATGCTTGATTCTGCTTTGAATGCGGCTAATGTTGAAGTTTTTGATATGTCTGAAAGTAAACATGAGCTTAAAGGAATGGGTACTACCGTTGTTTGCGCTATTGTAAAAGACGGTCAAGCTTATATTGCTCATGCAGGCGACAGCAGGGCGTATATTCTCAAAAACGGAAAAATATTTCAGATTACAACTGACCACAGTATAGTTCAGGATTTACTCGACAAAGGCAAAATCACCTCTGAACAGGCATTAAATCATCCAAATAAAAATATTATCACAAGAGCGGTCGGCGTTGATAAAAATATAGAAATAGATTTTGACCAGATTGATTTAGATGACGATACAACCTTGTTGCTTTGTACCGACGGTTTATCTAATTATGTATCTGACAGTGAAATACTTGAACTTACAAGCGACAAAAAGCATTATGCTTTTGCAGACAGGCTTGTAAATAAAGCTAATGAAAACGGTGGCGGAGATAACATTACGGTAGTTGTAATTTCTAAATAACGGAGTTTATAAAATATGGATAATTATGTAGGAAAAAGACTTGACGGAAGATATGAAATACAGGAAATCGTCGGCGTTGGCGGTATGTCTGTTGTTTATAAAGCTTATGATAATGTTGACGACAGAATAGTTGCGGTTAAAATTTTAAAAGATGAATTTTTAACTAATGATGATTTTGTAAGACGTTTTAAAAACGAATCAAAGGCAATTGCACTTCTTTCCCACCCCAATATCGTAAAGGTTTATGATGTTAGTTTTGGGGAAAAGCTTCAATATATTGTTATGGAATATGTTGACGGTATTACTCTTAAGGAGTATATTCAAAAACAGGGTGCAATCACTTGGAATGACGCATTGTTTTTCACAACCCAAATATTAAAAGCGTTACAGCACGCTCACGATAAGGGTATTGTTCACAGAGATATTAAACCGCAAAATATAATTCTATTACCAAACGGGAATATTAAAGTTGCGGATTTCGGTATAGCTCGTTTTTCAAGAAGCGAAACGAGAACGCTTACGGATACTGCTATCGGTTCTGTTCATTATATCAGTCCGGAACAGGCTAAAGGTGAATTTACTGATGAAAAGGCCGACATTTATTCCGTAGGTGTAGTTTTGTATGAAATGCTTGCCGGCAAAGTTCCTTTTGAAGCTGAAAGTGCAGTAAGTGTTGCTCTTATGCAACTTCAAAGCAATGCTAAAAGGCTCACCGAAATTAATCCTGATATTCCGCTCGGTCTTGAGCAAATTTGTATTCATGCAATGCAAAAAGACCCTAAGGACAGATATCAGTCTGCGACCGAGATGCTTATTGACGTTGAAGAAGTTATAAAAAATCCCAAAACAGTTTTTGACTATTCGTATTTTGTTGACAAATCACCTACTAAATACGTTGGCAAAACCGATAAAATAACAAGCGAAACACCTGTTATTAAGGAAAAGGAAGAAATCGCCCCTAACACCGATGAGGACGAAGACGTTTATTATGACCCTGACCATAAAAAGAAGGTTATAACCGCTGTATTGATTGGAATTATCGTTTTGGTAACAGCCGCTGTACTTTTAGTAATGGCAATAACAGGCTCGTTTAAAACAAATACAAATAAGCTTGATAATTTCGTCGGCTTTTCTTATGATGAATTAATCAGTTCTAATAAATATGACTATGAATTTGTACTTGAGCAAAAGAAAACAGATGAAGTAGAGCCGGGTATTGTTATGGAGCAATCACCTGAAGCAGGCACTAAAGTTATTTCAGGTTCTCAGGTTAAACTTGTTGTATCTGCTTCTATGGATGATATCAATGTTCCTAATATCTACAATCTTAATGAAGAAAAGGCAAAAAAAGCCCTTTCTAACGAAGGTTTGGTTAATTATAAATTTACAACTATTTCAAGTGAAACGGTTGAAGAAGGACTTGTTGTTTATACCGAACCTAAAGCCGGCACTGTTGTATCCGCTGATACTCAAATTGTTGTTTTCGTAAGTTCAGGCCCTACAACTAAAGAGGTTATCAATATAGAAGTACCTGACGTGACAGGTCTTAAGCAAGAGGGCGCAAGAGCGTTCCTTGAAAAAATGGGCTTTAGCACCAATAATATTACTTTTGTTACTCAAGACGATTTAAGACCTAAAGGAACCGTTATTTCTCAATCACCGGCTGCCGGTTCAACCGCAACAGCAGAAGATAAGATTAAAATTGTTATTTCTTCAGGAGTAACAACCACAACCACCAAAGCGGCTGCGAAAATTTCTCTTTCTGTTACTCTTCCAAAGGTAGTTGATGATTCAGGAGAATATGTTAAAGACTCACTTGAAATCACTCTTGACGGCGAAACGTACCTTAATCAGGCAGTAACGCTTAACGGCAGTAAAGCAAGCGTAAGCATTACTCTTGAAGGCGATGAAGACGCTAATATTAAGGCTTCTTTAACAGACACGGGAGCTGTTGAAACAAAGGTCGTAAGTCCTAAAAACAGTAAAAATCTTAAGGTTGATTTCAGCGGCTTTTCTAATGAAAAAACTTCTCATTCTCAGACTGCCGCAGCAACAAACGCAAACGGAGCTCAATAATATGAAGCTTAATGGTCTAATTGTTAAAGGAATCGGCGGTTTCTACTATGTGGAAACCGCTGATGATTTATATGAATGTAAAGCTCGTGGTGTTTTTCGTAAAAAAAGAATAACTCCGTTAGTCGGCGACAAAGTAAGCATAAGCGTTAATACAAATGCCGAAAACACTATTGATGATATATTTGAAAGAAAGAACTCACTTGTTCGTCCGCCTCTTGCAAATATTGATACTCTTTTTATTGTTTCTTCAATTGTTGACCCTCAAATTAACACCGTTGTTCTTGATAGGCTTATTGCCATTGCCGAATATAAAGACATTGAGCCGATTATTGTTTTTACAAAAACCGACTTGGAAAATGCCTATGATAAATATGTTGATATTTATACTAAAGCAGGTTTTAAAACAATTATCTGCAATAATAAAAACGGCTTAGGAGCCGACGAGGTTAAGGAAATGCTTAAGGGTAAAATTTGCGCCTTTGCAGGAAATACAGGTGTCGGCAAATCCTCACTTTTAAATAATATTGATTCATCGTTAGAACTTGCGACCGGTGAAACAAGCAAAAAACTCGGCAGGGGAAAGCATACTACACGGCATTGCGAACTTTTTAAATGCAGTGGAGGTTATATAGCTGACACTCCTGGATTTTCTTCGCTTGATATTGAAAGATGTGAGAAAATTATGAAGGACGAGTTGCCGCATTGTTTCAGAGAGTTTTCGGATTATATTTATAATTGTAAATTCTTGAATAATTGTTCTCACATAAGCGATAAGGGTTGTGCCGTAAGGCAGGCTGTTGAAAACGGATTAATAAGCAAAAGCAGATATAACAGCTACGTGCAAATGTATAATGAGGTAAAAGATATAAAAGAATGGGAAAAGAAATAAAAAAGTGCTTGATTATTACAGGTGCGCCTGAAGACGATATTGATTATTATAAGCAATATATCGACGGAAGATTTATCATCGGCGCTGACAGCGGATATCAAAAATGTGTTAAATTAAATATCAAACCAAATTTAATTATCGGCGATTTTGATTCCTCAACGAAGCCTGATACGGATATTGAAACTATTGTCCTTCCGGTAAGAAAGGATGATACCGATACATTATCTGCTGTTAAAGAAGCAATTAAGCGTGGCTATAATGATATAATTATTTTAGGCGGTATAGGCAACAGATTTGACCATACTTATAACAATGTTTTAGTGCTTAATTTTTGCTTCGACAGAAATATAAAAGCCGTATTGATAAATAAGCATAATAAAATTGAAATTATTGAAAAGTCATATTCTTTTAAAAAAGACAATTACCCATATTTCTCTATGTATCCGCTGTTTGATGCGTGCATCGGTTTAACAACAAGAGGGACGCAATATGATTTAACAGATTTTACAATACCTGTAGATTGCTTGTATACGCAAAGCAATTCATTTAAAGATGATGTTGTAACAATTAATTATAAATCAGGAAAACTTTTGTTGATTTTAAGTAACGATTAGTAAGCTTTTGAATAGAATATAGTAAATACAGCAAAAGAGGTGTTTACTATATGAAAAAAATGTGCAGACGGGATTATTTGTGGATAGCTTTCGGTGTTGGCTGTGTCATTGCTTGCTGCTGTCCTACTGTTTGGATAACAAGAATACTTGCGATTGTAGTAATCATTCTCGGAATAATGTGCTGTAGAAGGTAGGGGTATTTTTATGAAAGTTGTGCTTATTAAAAGTCCTAAATTTTTAGCGCCTATTCTTAGGCTGATGTTTAAAATAGATAAAGTGAAAAGTGAAACATAATTCAGCACGCCAAATCGGCGTGCTTTTTTAGTGAAAATATTTAGACTTATAATTGATTAATTACATATTATGTGATAAAATAATCTTAATAATGTTTATTGGTGATAGTATGACTGAAATCGAGAAAAAAATTAAAGAATTAAGAAAAACAATAAGATATCATTCTGACAGATATTATAATGATGACGCACCGGAAATTGAAGATTACGAATATGATATGATGATGCGTGATTTAAAAAAGCTTGAAGAAAAATATCCTCAATATGATACACCCGATTCACCCACTAAGAAGGTAGGCGGCAAAGCGGACAATTCCTTTGCAAGTGTTGAACATACTGTTAGGATGGAAAGTCTGCAGGACGCTTTTTCAAAGGACGAGCTTAGAGAATTTGATAACC
Source organism: Eubacterium sp. CAG:251 (assembly GCA_000436835.1). Taxonomy (GTDB): domain Bacteria; phylum Bacillota; class Clostridia; order Oscillospirales; family Acutalibacteraceae; genus Eubacterium_R. The sequence goes on along the minus strand of FR889122.1, from coordinate 103,234 downwards.
GAGTCAGGGAAAGCGTTAAAAACGTAAACTACGTTGTTGAGCCTAAAATCGACGGATTGTCAGTAAGCCTTGAATACCGTGATGGTGTATTTTTCAGAGGCTCTACACGAGGCAACGGTGACGTAGGCGAGGATGTAAGCGGAAATTTGAGAGTTATTCATAATATTCCTTTAAAGCTTAATAAACCGATACCTTATATTGAGGTTAGAGGAGAAGTTTATATGCCTAAAAAAAGCTTTGACAAGGTTGTGGACAGGCAGCTTCTCAGAGGCGAAAAGCCCTTTAAAAACCCACGTAATGCCGCCGCCGGTTCTTTAAGGCAAAAAGACAGCAGCGTTGCCGCAACACGTGGTCTTGATATATTTGTATTTAACATTCAACAAATAGAAGGTGCACAGCTTACATCTCATAAGCAGTCAATTGATTTTATCAAAGAACTCGGATTTCATACTATTCCGACATATAAAAAGGTTGACAACATTGAAGATGCTATTTCTGAAATTGACAGAATAGGTGAAGCGAGAGGTTCACTTGAATATGACATAGACGGGGCAGTTATTAAGGTTGATGATTTTTCACAAAGACAACAGCTCGGCTCTACCGCAAAATATCCTAAATGGGCGATTGCTTTTAAATATCCGCCGGAAGAAAAACAAACAGTATTAAGAGATATTGAAATAGCAGTCGGCAGAACAGGTGTTTTAACACCGACCGCTATTCTTGACAGCGTTCATCTTGCCGGTACAACAGTCAGCAGAGCCACACTTCATAATCAGGATTTTATTAACGAAAAAGGTATAGGCATAGGCGATATTGTAACAGTTCGTAAAGCCGGCGATATTATACCCGAAGTTTTATGCGTTAATGAGCATAATGCTAAAAATGTGTTCAAATTTCCAGAGGTTTGTCCATCTTGCGGTGAAAGCGTTTACCGTGATGAGGATGAAGCTGCAATCAGATGCATTAATCCCGAATGTCCGGCACAACTTTTAAGAAACCTTATTCACTTCTGTTCAAGAGATGCTATGGACATTGAAGGCTTGGGTCCTGCAATTATCGAAACTTTTGTAAACGTGGGTATGATTAATAAAACTTATGATATTTATAATCTTGACCCTGATAAAATCGCAAGCCTTGAGGGATTTAAGCAAACAAGTGCAAAAAATATAATTAATTCGGTTAATAATTCAAAAAAGAATGATTTGTCAAAACTTATATTTGCTTTAGGTATTCGTCATATCGGCGCTAAAGCAGGCAAACTTTTGGCTGACCATTTTAAAAATATTGATGCTATTATGAATGCAAGCGTTGATGATATTCTTGAAATTGACGGCTTCGGTGTTGTTATGGCACAAAGTGTTGTTGAATTCTTTGAAAGCGACTCATCAAAAGAACTTATTGAAAAGCTAAAAGAAGTCGGAGTGAATATGATTTCCACAAATGTTATTAAAGACAACAGATTTGAGGGTATGACATTTGTATTGACAGGTACACTTCCTACATTAAAGCGCTCTGAGGCATCAAGTATTATTGAGTCATTCGGCGGTAAAGCTTCATCTTCGGTTTCTAAGAAAACAACTTATGTATTAGCCGGCGAGGAAGCAGGCTCAAAGCTTGATAAAGCAAATAGCCTTGGAGTTGAAGTTATAAACGAAGAACAGTTTAAGGAAATGATTAAATGAGAGAAGTAAGAAAAAAGCAAAAAAATTTTTATAAGTTTTTAAAAAGTCTTGTAATATTCAGTGTAGTATTTATTTTTATTTATATCGGTGCGCAGCCGTATGTAAAGTCGTTTAACGAAACGCTTGCTGTTGCCGTAAACTACGCTTGCGATATATTGGTTATTATCAATCTTGTTGTTATATTTCTATATTATTCAAAGTATGGAAAAGTTGAATCGTTTCTTAAGGATATTGAAAATGAACTTGAAGACGCAGGTTATTATATTAATTCTCGTGATAAAGAAAGCATTGAACAAAGATGCGTGACGATTTCAAACGATTTAGAAAAAAACGGATATAAAATGAATAAACTTGTTGAAGTTAAGGATTTTTCATTTGACACAAGAGCAATTAAAGGCAATAATTATTTTTATATTGTCAACATTGAAAAAGTAGATAAAAATGACATTTTGGCTTATCTTGATGAAATGATTTATGATTTAACTTCAAATCTTTTTAGAAGAAAAGGCAACGGCGTGCTTTGCTTTATTACAGATACTGCTTGTGATGACGCAATTGAAATCAGCAAAATGATTACGCCGCTCGGAAGAAAAGGTCAAATGAAAATCGCACTTGCGATTGACGAAACCGACACAGGCAATGTTTACTTCCAAGGAAGAGAAGAAAATAAAAACAAAACTCAGATTGCAAATTTTGTAATGAACTGCGAAATGCCTGTTAAGGATAAATTTATACATAAAGAAAAGTTGCCTTATCAAAAGGAACTTGAAAAAAAGGCAGAAAAATTCACGTTAAAGGATTTTAATAACGGAAATTTCTATATTCATTAATAGGAGATGAAATACTATGAATGATAAAGCAAAAAAATATTTCGATTCATTAAAAGGTAAAAAGGTTGCTTTTGTAGGTATGGGCGTTGCTAACATTCCGTGTGCTGAGTTTTTTGCAAAGCTTGGAATTGATGTTTACGCTTGTGACAAAAGAGATAAGGACTATATAGGCAAGGATATTTGTGATAAGCTTGAAAAGCTTGGTGTTAATTTTTCGTTAGGAGAAAATTATCTTGATGTTTTGCCGAAAATGGACCTTGTTTTTCGTTCTCACGGTATTTTGCCTTTTCAAAATCCTTGGATAGGAGAGTGCATTGAAAGAGGGCAAAGGGTAACAACGGAAATGGAAGTTTTCTTTAAACTTTGCCCGTCTAAAATTATTGCCGTTACAGGCTCTAACGGTAAGACAACAACAACAACACTTATTTCTAAATTCCTTGAAGCACAGGGCAAAAAAGTATATTTAGGCGGTAATATCGGCAAGGCACTTATGCCTGAACTTGAAACTATCACCGAAAACGATATTGCGGTTGTTGAGCTTTCATCATTTCAGCTTTTAACTATGGGTAATATGAAAAACACTCCCGATGTTGCAGTTGTTACTAATATTGAATGTACTCACCAAGACCATCACGTAAACCTTGATGAATATGTTGATGCAAAGAGAAATATTTTAATCTATCAAAACAGCAATTGCCGTACAGTTTTAAATGCTGATTGCGATTATTCAATCGGTAACAGAGTTTACCACGATATGAGATATGATGTCAGGGGCAAGCTTGCCGAATTTTCAATCAAGCATAAGGTCGAAAACGGCTGTTATATGAATGATAAGGGCGAAATTATTTATAACGACAATGGCAACGAAACCTTTATTATGAATAGTTGCGATATTGCAATTCCGGGTACTCATAATATTGAAAATTATTGTACTGCAATTTCAGCCACTTGGGGTCTTGTTGATATTTCTGTTTACGGCAAAATTGCAAAAACCTTTGGCGGAGTAGAACACAGAATTGAATTTGTGAGAGAATTTGACGGTGTTAAATATTATAATGACTCAATCGCAACTTCTCCTTCACGTGTTATCAGCGGCTTAAGGGCGTTCAATAAGAAAATTATTGTTATTATGGGTGGCTCTGATAAGGGTAATGATATGAGCGAAATGGTGCCCGACATATTAAAGTATGTTAAAGTTCTTGTATTAAACGGCGCAACTGCCGACAAGATTTATGATACCGTTACTTCGTTTGACGGATATAATGAGTCAGGACTTAAAATAATTAAAACAGATGTTCTTGAAAATGCTCTTATTGAAGCAAAAAATGCAGCTCAAAAGGGTGATGTCGTTTCACTTTGCCCTGCTTGCCCGGCATTTGACCAATTTAAAACATTTGAATACAGAGGCAGAAAATTTAAAGAACTTGTAAATGGATTTGAGGATTAATGGATAATACAGTTGAATTATTAAAAAAATTAACGTCAACAGTCGGCGTATCGGGTGAAGAAGAAAATATAGTTACTCTTTTAAAGGATATACTCAAAAAGTACGGTAATGTAAGTGTTGATTCAATGAACAATGTTTATTGTACCTTTGGGCAAGGCTATCATTTTTTACTTGATGCTCATCTTGATGAGATTGGTATGATTGTTACCGATATCACTGACGACGGATTTATTAAAGTAAATCGTTGCGGCGGAATTGACAGAAGAATGCTTTTGGGTTACGAGGTCTCCGTTTGGGGAAAGGAAGAGGTTAAAGGTATAATTTCAACCTTACCGCCTCATTTGCAAAATGCAGATGATGAAAAGAAAGTTCCCGAATTTAAAGATATTTCAATTGACGTCGGAATGAGTAAAGATAAAATTAAAAAAATTGTATCTCTCGGAGATAAGGTTACATTTAAGCGTAATTTCACTCCGCTTTTAAACAGTCAATTGTCTGCCTCCTGCCTTGATGACAGAGCAGGTATTGCTTCGATTTTATTATGTCTTGACCGGCTTAAAAACCTCCCTTGTAAAGTAACCGTTATGTTTTCTTCTCAGGAGGAGCTTGGTACAAGAGGCGCTAAAATCGGCGCTTTTTCAAAGGGTGTTGATGAATTTATTTGCGTTGACGTTTCGTTTGCTTACACTCCTAATTGCGACAAGGCAGATTGCAGAGAAATAGGCAAGGGTGCAATGATTGGTTTTTCTCCTATTCTTGATAAGAATATTTCAAAAAAGCTCGTTAATATTGCAAAGAAAAATAATATACCGTATCAATGCGAAATTATGTCAGGCAGTACGGGAACAAATGCCGACGTAATCTCTCTTTGCGAGAGCGGTATAAAGGGCGCTCTTATATCAATTCCCGAAAAATATATGCACCAGCCCTGTGAGGTTGTTGACGTTAATGATATTGAAAGCGTGAGCAATTTAATTTACGCTTATATCAGTGAAAAGGCAGGTGAGCCGAATGCTTAAAGATTTATGCTTATTAAACGGCACATCGGGTGATGAGAGTGCTGTAAGGGATTATATAATCTCTAAAATAAAAGATAATTGTGAATATAAGGTTGACGCATTAGGCTCAATTATTGCATTTAAAAAGGGCAAAAAAATAACAAATAAAAAGTTAATGATTTGCGCTCATATGGACGAAGTCGGTTTTATTATTACCGATATTACAGATGACGGATATTTGAAATTTGCACCCGTTGGCGGTATTGATGCGAGAATTGTTGCTGACAGAAAAGTGACGATTAATAATATTAACGGCGTAATAGGATTAAAACCTATTCATCTACTTTCATCTGATGAAAAAGAAAAGGCAGTAAGCTTCAAAAATCTTTTTATAGATATCGGTGCAAAGGATAAGTCGGATGCCGAAAAATTTGTTTCTTTGGGCGACTTTGTGTATTTTTCGAGTAATTATTATGAATTTGGAGAAGGCTTTATTAAGGCAAAAGCACTTGACGATAGAATCGGCTGTATGCTTATGATTGAGCTAATTAACAGCGCTCTTGAATATGACACATATTTTTGCTTTAACGTTCAGGAAGAAGTTGGCTTAAGAGGCTCGAAATGTACCTCCTTTGATATTCAACCCGATATTTCTGTAATTTTGGAGTCAACAACTGCAGCTGATTTATGCGGCGTTACCGGCGGGGATCGGGTTTGCGTTTTGGGTGACGGTCCTGTTATATCGTTTATGGACGGCAGAACTGTTTACGATAAGACTTTATATAATCTTGCGCGAAAGACAGCAGATGATAATAATATCCCTGCACAGACAAAAACTGCAATTGCCGGCGGAAATGATGCAGGTTCAATTCAAACAAGCGGTAAGGGAAGCAAAGTTATTGCAATATCGCTTCCTAGCAGATATATTCACTCCTCATCAAGCGTTGTAAAGAGTGAGGATATCGAAAATACAAGAAAGCTGTTAAATAAATTATTACCTAAGCTATATGATTAAATTAATTGATAATCCCGACGAATTTGATACTTTTAATAAGGACGATATATTTTTTATCCGCATTATGTCCTTGTTGAAAGCATATTCAACTGAATATAACTTTGCGCTTTTTTACAAGCAAATTGATGAAAGCGAAAATATAACGGCAATAATTTCTCGCCTTGATAATGATTATACCGTTTGCCATAATGATAACTTCAATCAAAAAGAACTTGACGATTTTTTCAAAACGCTTGGATTTAATTCAATCCTATGCGATGAAGATTTAAAGTTGTCTTTTTCCTATGATTACGGAATAACAATGGCAACAAATAAAAAGATTGAAAAAACTATAAATTATGCCGAGATTGATGAATACCCAAAACTTATGGATTTATTTAATTTGGAGGATTATTCGTCAGCTGATTTTGAAAGTTGGTATGTTGACGTAAGCCACAGAATCAGGCACGGTGCGGCAAAGGCCGTAACACTGAATATTAATGGCGAAATAATTTCAAGTGGCATATTTTCGTCGATTTATAATAATGACGCAATATTGACTGCTGTGTCCACTCAATCTGAATTTAGACGAATGGGGTATGCAAGTGCTCTTGTCAGCGCAATGGTTTGCGATATAAAGGGCAAGGTATATTTGATGCGTGACAAGAATAAAAACGAAGAGTTTTACAAAAAACTCGGATTTGAAAATATCGGCTATTGGAGAATGTATAAATGAACGAATTTTTTAAAATTGATAAAAGAATAACGGATGCTTCTGATAATGCGTTAAAACTTTGCAAAAAACAATTTGAATATATTGACGAAATAACAGAATATAATCAGCAAAAGGTGCAAAAGGCCTTTATCGATAACAGAATTTCAGAAAGCCATTTTTGTACAAGTACAGGCTATGGCTACGGCGATATCGGTCGAGAAGCTCTCGATAAGGTATGGGCACAGGTTTTAGGTGCTGAGTCAGCTTTAGTTCGCCACAACTTCACTTGCGGCACACACACTTTAGCAACTGCACTTTTCGGTGTCCTCAGACCGGGAGACACAATGCTTTGCGTTTCAGGCACACCGTATGACACTATTCACAATGTTATCGGAATCAGCGGTGAAGGAATGGGTTCGCTTAAGGATTTCGGAATTAAATATCAAGAAGTGGCACTTAAAAACGAACGCCTTGACTATGAGGCAATAGAACACGCAGTTAACGAAAACACCACAATGGTTTATATTCAAAGAAGCAGAGGCTATGAACTCAGACCAAGCCTTTCTGTTGACGAGATTGGTAAGGTCTGCGAAATTGCCAAGAAAAGAAATCCTAATGTAATTGTAATGGTTGATAACTGCTATGGTGAATTTGTAGAAAAAAGTGAACCGACACAGGTTGGCGCTGATTTAATCGCAGGTTCTATGATTAAAAATGCAGGCGGAGGAATTGCAACTACAGGCGGATATATCGCCGGCAGGAAAGACCTTGTTGAAAAATGTGCTTACAGGCTCACAACACCGGGACTTGGCAGTGAGGTTGGCGCAACAATCGGTATGAACAGGCAACTTTATATGGGTTTGTTTTTTGCCCCTCATACAGTCGGTGAGGCACTTAAGAGCGCAGTTTACATATCGGCATTATATGAAAGCTTCGGATATGATGTAACTCCTCGCTATAATGAAATCAGGCACGATATTGTTCAATCCTTGGGGCTTGAAAACGCTGAAAGCCTTGTTGCTTTTTGCCAGGGGATTCAAAGCGGCAGCCCTATTGACAGTTATCTTTTACCTGAGCCTTGGGATATGCCGGGATATGACAGCAAGGTGGTTATGGCGGCAGGCGCATTTACTCTTGGTTCATCAATTGAACTTTCTGCAGATGCACCAATCAGAGAACCGTATTATGCATGGATTCAAGGTGGCTTAAATTTTCACAGTGCCAAGCTTTGCGCACTCTTAGCCGCACAACAAATGGAAGATAAAGGACTTTTAAAATGAGTGAATATAATTTCAAAGGAATAAAGCCTGAAAGTATTGAGCTTCTTTGCTTAAACAGATTTAACGACTCTAAGGAATTTTATGAAGAACATAAGCTTGAACTCAAAGAAGGAATAACTGTTCCTATGAGACAAATTGTTCTCGATTTAAGCGGCTTAATGTATGATATTGACGATAAAATGCTTACTGACCCTGTAAGGAGCGTTTCAAGAATATACAGAGACACACGTGGCAACAGAAGTAAGATAAAATACAGAGAAAATATGTGGCTAATGCTTAGAAGATATAAAAAAGAATACCCCTCAGCTCCGTTTTTCTACTTTGAATTTTATCCTAACAGTTTTGGATACGGCTTGGCTTTTTGGACGTGGAAACAATCGGCATTTAAAGAAGTTCATAATCTCATTATGGATCATCCGGGCAGGTGGTTAGATGCTGTTGACGCATGCAAGCAGGCAGGTTTAACTTATAATGCAAGAGATAACTATAAAAAAGATATGTATCCGGATGCACCGAAAGAGATAAAACCGTATTTGAGCGCAAAAAATATGGAATTTAGCTATAGTTCGTTTGATATGAACAGGATTAATTCTCCATCTCTTATTGACGAATTAAAGCTTGCATTTGATTTAGCAAGACCAATGTACTCTTTTTGGGCCGACGCTTATGATAATATGCTTGATAAAGGCATAATTAAACCGGAAGACGCTATAAGATAATAGGTGATTTTTTGTTAAGATTTGTATTTGGCAGAAGTGGCTGCGGGAAAAGCAGTTTTGTTTTTAATGAAATAAAAAAGCTTGTAGAAAGCGGAGAGAATAATATAATACTCTTAACTCCGGAGCAATATTCTCTTGTTGCAGAACGCAGACTTTTAATGGATTTAGGCGAGGATATGGTCAACTGTGTTGACAACTCGTCTTTTTCTCGTATTTCAAACGATGTAAAAAAGAAATACGGATGTGATACTTTGCCTGCTCTATCCAAAGGAGGCAAGGTTATATTAATGTGCAAAGCTATCGATAACTGCAAAGATAAATTTCAGCTTTTCAATAAAAAACTCGATTCGCTGAACTTTGTTTCATCAATGATTGAGATTTACGATGAAATGAAATCTTGTAATCTTGATTCTTTTCAAATTAATGAATTGTCTAAAAATATCGAAAACGATGTTTTATTTAAGAAATTAAGTGATATTTCACTTGTTATGAGCAGTTTTGAAGAACTTATTAACGGCAAATTTAACGATTCTTCAAATGAACTTAACAGAATTTATAATCAAATTTTTGATAAAAATTATTTTAAGGATAAATATATTTTTATTGACGGATTTAATGGCTTTGTTGCACAAGAATATAAACTTCTTGAATTAATAATAAGCGAATCAAAATGCGTAACAATTACTCTTTGCAGTGACTCGTATGACAACGGAGATAATTTTAATCTTTTCGCCTATGTAAACAATTCAGCTAAAATCATAAAAAAAATTGCCGATAAATCAAATGTTAAAACCGAAATCGTTAAATTAGAAAATAATTTTAGATTCAATAATGATGAATTAAAAGCTGTTGAAAGTCACTTTTTTGAAAATTGTGACCGTATTCTTGATTCTAATGAAAATATACATATTTATGCATCTAAAAATATATCTGACGAATGTGATTATGTATCAAGAGAAATTAAATCACTGTTGAGAAATGGATATAAAGCATCTGAAATTGCGGTTATAACACGTGACTTAAATAAATATTTAAGTGAACTTGAATATAGTTTTACAAAATATGAGGTGCCTTATTTTAAAGATGAAAGGCAGCCGATTAATTCTCAGTCGCTTGTGGTAATGATAGAATTTATGCTTAGATGTATCAATTTTTCATTCAAAAGCGACGACGTTCTGAGCCTTGCCAAAACAGGACTTACCGACATTTCAGATGAGGATATAAACGATATCGAAAATTACGTTTTTCTTTGGAATATCAATGGCTTAAAATGGACAAAACCGTTTAATAATTCAACTAAGGGTTTTGTAAATGAATTAGACGAAAGCGATAAAAAAGCGCTTGATAAAATTAATGTAACAAGAGAAAAACTTATTAAACCGCTTATTGCTTTTAAGTCCGCCGCCAAAAGCAAGGATTCAAGAGAAATAAGCGAAGCAATTTATAATACTTTAATTTCATATAAAGCTGACAAAAAAATTAAAGAATACGCTATAGAACTTGATAAAAACGGCTTTTATACTCTTGCGAACGAACAGGGAAGGGTATGGGAGCTTATAATGAATATTTTAAATCAGCTCGCAACAACTCTTGGCGAAACCGATTTAAAAACCTACGCTCAAATGTTTTCCCTCATCATTTCAAGTGAAGATTTGGGTAGTGTGCCAAGCGGAATTGACAATGTTCAAATAGGTCAGGCTGACAGAATTAGAACAGATAATCCTAAAGCTGTATTTGTTTTGGGTGCTAACGAAGGTGAATTTCCGCAGGCAGTAAACGGCGGCGGTCTATTATCCGAGTCTGAACGCAGAATTATGCTTGATAATGATTTTAAACTTTATTCATATGGCGAAATTATTAATCTTCAGGAAAGATATTTTGCATATATGGCATGCTCTTGCGCAAGTGATAAGCTTTATATTTCTTATCTTAAAGGAAACGGCAAGGACTATTCGCCGTCAGAAATTGTAACTGATATAGAGCAAAAATATAAAGCTTTTAAAGAATATGATTTTTCTTATTTTAAAGATATTGACCTCGTTGAAACCGATAAAAACGCATTTGAACTTATGAGTGAAAGATTTTATGAAAATACACCTTTTTACTCATCACTCAAAGAATATTTTAAAAATGACAGCAGATATTCGTCGATTGAATATATTGCCCAAAACAAACCTTTGATTATTAAGGATAAAAAGAAAGCAAAAGAACTTTTTGGAAAGGATATGTATATCTCAGCCTCAAGAATTGAAGATTTTTATAACTGCCCGTTCAGATATTTTTGCAAATTCGGTCTTTCGGCTAAGAAAAGAACAAAGGCTGAGATTGACCCGATGCAACGTGGCACTCTTATACACTTCGTTCTTGAAATGATTTTATCAGATGTCGGAACCAAGAAATTATCAACTCTTGATTACGCTCAAATTAAAGAACTTGTTGATAAATACATAAATAAATATTTTGAAGATAAAATGTCATTAATTAAAGGTCAAAACAAGCATTTTGATTATAATTTTAAAAGATTATCAAAACTTGTTTATGATGTTGTTATGCATTTGTCAAACGAATTTAAAAATTGTGATTTTGAGGCTAAAGCCTTTGAATTGTCAATAGATAAGGACGGAGAAGTTAAACCGCAAGCATTGCCCCTTGAAAGCGGAGGAAGTATTCAAATAAGAGGTTCTATTGACCGTGTAGACGTTTATGATTTTAACGGCGAAAAATATGTAAGGGTTATTGATTATAAGTCAGGAGTTAAGAAATTTAAACTTTCAGATATTTTAGATGGTCTTAATTTGCAAATGTTTGTTTATCTTTTTGCTCTTTGCGATGACAAAAATGCTGCGCTTAACGGTGTTCCTGCAGGCGTTCTTTATATGCACGCTGCAAGAAACATACTCAATTTCAATTCGCCGATTGAGGCAAAAAATAATTTAGAAAACAAAAAAGAATCAAGATTTAAAATGAACGGTATTGTGCTTTCTGATAATGATAATGCGATTGCAAAGGCGATGGAACATGAACTTGAAGGTAAATATATTCCTGTCAGTGCAAGTACAAAGGGCGTAAAAGGCGATTTGATAACGCTTGAACAGCTTGGATTACTCCATAAAAAAATAAATTCACTTGTTAAAAAAATGGGAAATGAACTTCAAAACGGAGTAATTGAGCGTGCACCTATAAAAAATTCGACGCATTTAAACACCTGCGATTATTGTGACTATAGTGATATTTGCGCCAATACTAAAGCGATTTATAATAAAATCGGAGCAAATTTGAAAGATGAACAAGTTATTGAGAGCTTGCACAAGGAGTTTGAAAACGATGCCGGAATGGACAACACAACAGAATGATGCTATTAATGCAAGAGGCAGAAATATTCTTGTCAGCGCTGCCGCAGGCTCTGGCAAAACTGCTGTTCTTGTTGAAAGGGTAATCAAAAAAATAACTGATAATGAAAATCCTGTTGATATTGATAAGCTGCTTATTGTTACGTTTACCAACAATGCTGCCGCTGAAATGAAATCAAGAATTACTAAGTCTTTAAAAGATATTTTGAGAAACGAGCCTTTTAATAAAAATGCATTAAGGCAACTTAATTTAATGAGCAATGCGCAAATTTGCACTATTGACTCATTTTGCATAAGACTTGTCAGAGAAAATTTTTTCGAACTTGGTATTAATCAAGATTTTACAAATTTGGACGAAAATGAATCAAGCCTACTTGAAGATAACATAATAAATGACATTATCGACGAACATTTTGAAGTAAACGACGATTTATTAATTAAGGTTTTGGAACATTTTAATAAGCCTGACAGCGAAAAGCCATTTATAAATGTTATTAAAAGGATAAGGAGATTTATTTACGCTCAGCCTTTCCCATATCGCTGGGCATATAATATGGCGGAGCTTTACAATCCTGAAATACCGTTTGAAAATACAGTTTGGTATAAATACGTTATTGATGAGGCAAATTATCTTATTTCGCTTGCCAAGCAAAGTGTTAATGACAATTTTAATTTGCTTAAAGAAATCAATGATGAAAAATTATATCAAAGCTTTGAAGCAACATTTCAAGATGATGCTAAAATAATTGATACTTTTAGCGAAAAAATAAACTCTTCTTGGGATGATACGGTTGAATTAGGGATTCCTAAGCTATCAACATTGCCGAGAACAACTAAACTTGACAAATATATTGCAAACCTTATTAAAGCAAACAGAGAGGCTTATAAGGGTATTTTGACAAAAAAAATACCGCCGCTTTTTATTTGCTCATCAGAAGAATATAAAAATAATCTCAAACAGCTTTATTCTATTATGATTAAGCTTATTGATATCGTTAAAGAGGTTGACAAGCGCTTAATGGAGGAAAAAAATGAAAGAAATTCATATACTTTTTCCGACACAGAGCATTTTGCCATTAATCTTTTATTTAGTATTGATGGGGATAAAATCGTTAAAAAAGACCTTGCTAATAGGCTTTCAGACGAGTTTGAAGAAATACTTGTAGATGAATATCAGGATACAAATGAAGCACAGGATTTGCTGTTTACATATCTATCAAACGGTCATAATTTGTTTACCGTAGGTGATATAAAGCAAAGCATTTATCGCTTTAGGCTTGCAATGCCTAATATTTTTAATGATAAAAGAAAAAGCTATGCGCTTTATGATGAAAAAGACAGTAATATAAGTTCTAAAATCATTTTAGATAAGAATTTCAGGAGTTCAAAGGGTATTTGTGACTATGTAAACTTTGTTTTCTCTCATCTTATGAGTGAAAAAGTCGGCGAAATTAATTATGATAAGCAGGATTGGCTTAATTACGGCGCAAAATACGAGAAAAATGAAGCTGTTTGTGCTCAAATCAATATAATTGATAAGGTAAAAGGCGAGGAGACAAATAAGCTTGAGGCGTTGCAAATTGCTAAGCTTATAAGGGAAAAGGTTGAAAATAAAGAGCAAATTAAGGATGGAGACACATATAGAAATATAAGATACAGCGACTTTGCAGTTCTTTTCAGAAAAATGAAAAATATTGTCGAGGATTATGTGGAAGTATTTACAGATATGGCAATACCTGTTGTATGCGACAATTCAAGCAGCCTTTTTGAAAGCAACGAAATTAAGATAATGTTATCATTTTTGAGAACAATTGATAATCCTACTAAGGAAATTTCTCTTATTTCAACAATGATGTCGCCGATTTACGGCTTCACACCGGATGAACTTGCCGAAATAAGAATTGAAAACAAATATAAAAATTTCTATTTTTCTTTATCAAATTCAAAATTACCTAAAGCAGTAGCTTTTGTTAATGATATCAAGAATTTGAAAAAACTCAGCGTGACTATGTCCGTTTCTAATTTTATAAGATATCTTATTGAAGAAAAGGGAATAGTTGCGTTTATAAACGCTATGGGAAACGGTGAGCAAAGGTATCAGCATATTTTATCCTTAATTTCTTTTGCACAAAGATTTGACGCAGGTGTTAATATCGGATTGACATCTTTTATCAGATACGTTGATAAAATTATTGAATCAAATTCAAGTGTTGATTCAAAGGCATCACTTTCAGGAAATGATGACGCTGTTACAATTATGACAATTCACCATTCTAAGGGCCTTGAATTTCCGGTGTGCATTTTAGCCGGTACGTCAAAAAGGTATAATACAGACGAGCTTAGCGATGATTTACTGATTAATACTAAATATGGATTTGGCGTTAAAATTCATAATGAGGAAATGATGTATAATGTTCCGTCACTTCCTTATGCCGTCATTAAATCAAAAAACGCAAATGAATTAATGAGCGAAAATTTAAGAGTATTATATGTTGCTATGACAAGAGCTAAGGAGCAATTTATTACATTTATCTCATGTCAAAACTTAGAAAGCAAAGTCAATAAAAAACTTGTTGCAAATCTTGTAGGCGGAAAAATTACGCCTTATACCGTTAATTCCTGTACCGGTGACGGCGATTTACTTCTTCTTTGTGCACTGTTTCATAAAGACGGTAAAGTGTTAAGAGATTATTCAGAAATACCTCTTTTACCGGATTTGGCTGAATTTGATATGAGCATAAGTATTATTGAACCTGAAGAATACAGTGAGAAAGTACAAAAAGAAGTTATAGCAGAGCCTAATAAGGAGATTATTAAAGAAATAAGCGATAAGCTTTCATATAAATATGAATATTTACCGCTTTCGACCGTTGCATCAAAAATGACCGCTTCATCTCTTGACGACAGCGACAATAATTTTGAATTTATTACTTCTTCCAAACCGGCATTTATGAACAAGGCTGAAATGACGCCTGCCGAACGTGGCACGGCTATGCATACATTTATGCAATTTTGTGATTACGAGAAAGCTAAAGACGACATTGAAACGGAAATATTGAGGCTTCTAAGTTGCGGCTTTATATCAAACGAGCAAGCAAATGCCCTTGACAAAGCAAAGCTTAATTCATTCTTTTCATCAACTTTTGCAAGCAGAATGTTTAATTCAGATAATATTTATCGTGAAATTAAGGTTTCTACCTTCGTAAAAGCAAACGATATTTATGATATCAAATTTAACAACGATATACTTGTTCAAGGAATTGCCGATTGCGTTTTTGAAGAAAACGGCGAACTTATACTTGTCGATTATAAAACCGATAGAGTGAAAAATGAAAATGAACTTCTTGACAGATATAAAAAGCAAATAGCATTTTACCGTATGGCTATTGAAAAAACGCTTAAAAAGCCTGTAAAAGAAGCGGTTTTATATTCGTTCTGTCTTGAAAAGGTATGTATATATAAATAATTTTAAAAAATACTTGCATTTGCTCGCAACTTGTGGTAATATATCAAAGCGAAATGTAGAAAACCAGTAAAGAGGTGAAAATAAATGAAGGACGGCA
This sequence comes from Eubacterium sp. CAG:251, assembly GCA_000436835.1. Lineage (GTDB taxonomy): Bacteria > Bacillota > Clostridia > Oscillospirales > Acutalibacteraceae > Eubacterium_R. The sequence continues at coordinate 87,656 of FR889122.1, read as the reverse complement.
TCCATCCAAACTACGATACTTGCACAGTTAAGTGTGCTTGCGGCGCTACTTATGAAACTAAGAGCACTAAGAGCGAATTGAAGGTTGACATCTGTTCAAAGTGCCACCCGTTTTATACCGGTAAGCAGAAGCTTGTTGATACAGGCGGACGTGTTGACAGATTCAATAAGAGATATGCAAAAAAAGGCTAATCTAAAAAATGAAGGCAACGGTATTTTATCGTTGCCTTGTTTTTTGTCGGTGAAATATGAAAGAATATAAAACAGTTGAATTTGAGAGTAAAGACGAATTTGTTGAAAAGAAATCACGCTTTATAGGCTATGTTAAGCCTGTTAAAACGCAGGAGGAAGCAACGAATTTTATAAATTCAATAAAGTCAAAGCATTGGGACGCTACGCATAATGTTTCCGCATTTGTGCTGAGGGAAAATAATATTCAGCGCTCAAGTGATGACGGTGAACCGAGCGGAACAGCAGGGGTTCCCACGCTTGACGTACTGCTTAAGGAAAATTTAGTTGACGTTTGCGTTGTTGTAACCCGTTATTTCGGCGGAACACTTTTAGGCGCAGGCGGTCTTATAAGAGCGTATTCTCATTCATCTAAAATTGCGGTTGAAGCAGGTCATATAATTACTATGGCGCCGTGCAAGGTATTAAGCGTGAGCGTTGACTACAGCTTTTATGACAGGCTAAATATTTTGCTTTCCGAGTTTAACTCAAATATTGAAAACAGTGAATTTACAGATAATGTAACGGTATCTTTTTCTGTAAGAGAAAATACAGTACCGCTTCTTCAGGATAAGCTCACGCAGCTTAGCAACGGCAAATATATTTTTAAAGAAATCGGCGAAAAATTTGCAAAGGTTGAATAAAATTAGCAAAACCTACCAATCATTAAGTTGAAAGGTAGGTTTTTTATTTTGAAATTCAATAAGCTTTTTATCCCGATTTTTTTATCATTTGTACTTATTTTAGGTATCACTCAACCTGTTGTGGCGGCGGTTAAAACAAGCGAGGGAATAAGTAATAAGGTTTTCAGGCTTCATATTCTCGCTAATTCCGACTCGACAGAGGACCAAAATATCAAGCTTATGCTTAAAAATTATATTCTTGAAAATACGCAGGATATAATCGGCGGCAAAACTCTTGACGAAGCAATCAAAAATGCTAAAAACAATACTAAAGAAATTACCGATATGTGCAACGATTATTTAAAATCAAAGGGTTTAGAGTATAAGGTCAAAGTAAACGTTGTTAAAGAATATTTCAAAACCCGTGTTTATGACGATTTTACGCTTCCTGCCGGTAAATACAATTCTCTTAAAATTGAAATAGGCGAGGGGAAAGGGCACAATTGGTGGTGTATTGTTTTTCCGAGTGTTTGCCTTTCAGCCTGCAGTGAATCCATGAGCGATTATTTAGACGATGACGAAATGAACCTTGTGTCAAACACTTATTCGCCTAAATTTAAGGTTGTAGAGCTTTATGAATCCGCAAAAGAAAAAATTAAAAATATGAGATAAACTATAATTTATAATTAATTCTTCCTAAACACATCGAGCATATGCTGTGAAAAGCCAACTAAATCTTCACGCTCGCATATAACTGATAAGAACTTCATATATTCTTCAAATTCTCTTTTATTTAGCATATTTAATTTATTTGAGTATAAATATGACAGCATATCGACGCCAACGAAATGAAGTCTGGTAACATTATAATTTTCCATTAGCTTGTCAATATCGCTTTTTCTGTATAATTCAAAAATTCCGTTAGGGCTTGAATATGCGTGAAAATTGTCATCTATTAAACCTTTTTCAATATAATCAAGTATTCGTTTTTTATAAAACATTTTGTAAATCGTAGTGTCATTATTGCAATAAGAAGAATATATAATTCCGCCGATTTTTGCAACCCTTATCGCTTCGCTCAACGCCTTGTGCTTGTCAATATCATTAAATAAGTGATACATCGGTCCGAGTAATAAAACTATATCGTAAGTATTATCCTCAATAAAAGATAAATCACAAGCGTTACCCTCAAAAACTTTGATTTTATGTTCTGTTTTAATCTTTGATTTAAGTATTTCTATATTATGTGGGACAAGCTCAACACTTGTTATATCATATCCCATATCTGCAAGTGCAATCGAATATCTGCCGGTACCTGCACCTATTTCAAGAATTTTTGAATTAGGTGTCAGGTACTTTTTTATGTATTTCATAGTTATTAGATATTCCGGTAAATGCGTTTTGCTTTTTAATCTGTTATCTTCGTCATATTTATTATAAAATTCAATTACTTCTTTCATCATTTATCTCCTTTTCAAATTCAGTTATTGTCATTTTATCGTTGATAATTTTTTCTTTTCCGTTGGGTTTATATCCGAGTTTTTGATATAGGTGAACATTTTTCTTTTCCTCTTTAATTGTATCAAGTTGCCAATGGTTATAATATGAATAAAGTTTTTCTATATCAATAATTGCTTTTGTTGCATAGCCTTTATATTGATATTTTGGAAGCACAAACAATCTTGCAAGTTTTGCTGTATCGTTTTTAGTTGCAATCCAAATTTGACCTACTTTTGTGCTATTGTCAATTATCCAATACATTTGAAAACTCGACTTTGTTGTTCTTGATACAAATTTTGCAAATGACTCTTTGCAGGGGCTTGTTTCATCGTAATATTTTTCATATATAGGTTTAAAACATTTCTTTTGCATACTAAATGCTTTTAAAAGTTCATAAATTTCAATTTTGATAACCATTTAAATACCTCCTAAAAAAATAACTGCTGACAAACAAACGTGTTCGTCAGCAGTTTAATTTATGCTATAAAAATCTAATTACCGCTATTGAACACAACGCAAATAAGCCCAAGCATAATGCTTAGGTTGGCTATACATCTGTGCGCTGTTCACTTTTGCAATTAGATTAGTCATAGTAATTACCTCTGATTAAAAGATAACATATACATTACCCTTTGTCAAACAAAAAATGAATAAGCTCTGTAATATTGCCAAAAACGTTTGCATAAGTATTGATAGAAACTGTAAAGGAGATTCGTTATGGAGCTAAGCAAAGAATTTAAAGAAATGAACTGTAATGAAACAAGAGAAAGAATAAACGAGAGCTTTGACGTTGACTTTCAGCTTAATTTGCCGCAATATCTTGATGACATTGACACTCTTGTAAAATGTTGCGTCAAAAACGTTGTCGCCGATTATGACTTATCGTCATCGTCAATTATTATTTACGGAAAAAGTATAATCACGGTTATGTATAAAGCAAGCGACGGCTCTACGCTTTCCAATATATTTGAAGAAGAGTTTTCAAAAACGTTTGATATAACGTCTTGCGATTATCCCGATTTTGCCGAGGTTAATGTTTTTACCGCTTATTCAAACAGTCGCCTTGTAAATCAGCGCAGAATCGACGTTCACACGGCTTTGAATGCTCAAATAAACGTTTTTTGCAAAAGATGTACCCACTGTCTTTCCTCATGCGAAAATGCTTTCATAAAAAACAGAGAAAAGAATGTTTTAAATATTAAGGCAACAGGCGTATCGTCAGTCGATTTTGACGAAGTTTTTTCACTCGGCAAAAATGACAGTCAAATAAAAAATATAATAAATACATATATTGACTGTTCGGTATCGGATAAAAAAATTATAAAGGATAAAATGCTTGTAAAGCTTGATTGCGAGCTGTCGATTGTTTATTGCAACGAAAGTGGCAAGAGCGACAAGATAAAATACAATTTCTCAACAAGCAGAATTATTGATATTGCAAATTGCCTTGAAACTGATTATTCGATTATTGACGCAAGAATTTGCCAGCTATATGTTAAGCCAAAGGTAAATAATGACAACAAGCTTTGCGATATCGAAGCTGTCGGTAGAATTGCGGTAAGCTATAAAATATGCTCAATTGATAAAGAAAGTTTTTCCGTTGATTCGTACATTCCGCATTTTAAAACGATAAGCCAAACCGATAAGCTGTCGATTAAATCTAATCCTATTTATTACTACGATTCAAAAAGCTTTGAGTTAACTTTTGAAAATGATAAAAGCATTGTTGAAATTGTTGACCTAAATGCGCAAATAGTAAAGGTAAATGTTGTATCGTCAACACTTAATTGTGCGGTGCTTTTAAGATTTTTCTATTTAGACGAAAGCTCACAGCTTTGCTATTATGAAAAGGAAGAAATTTACAGCCTAAAGCTTAATGATATTGAAATGAACGGTGAAGCGGGAGTAAATCTTTTAAATTATGATTTTGTAATAAATAATACAAGCAAAATCAATTTAAGGCTTAGTATTGATTATACTGCTTTTCTTTATCAAGAGGAAAATATCGAGTATATAACGGATATTTCAACCGATGAAATGCTTGATGATTCGAATACACCGCAGCTTACATTATATTTTGCAAAGAAAAACGAAAGCGTATGGGATATTGCTAAGAGTTTTTCAACCGATTCAAAGCTTATTATTGACGAAAATGAATTAACATCGGATATTATTGATACCAGACGGGTATTGCTTGTTCCGGGAATGTGAGGGTATGAATATGTATAATGATATTTACAGTGATATTTCCAAAAGAACAGGCGGAGATATTTATATTGGTGTCGTAGGCCCTGTAAGAACCGGCAAATCAACATTTATTAAAAGATTTATGGATACGCTTGTCTTGCCTAACATTAATGATGAATACGTAAAGCAAAGAGCTATGGATGAGCTTCCGCAGTCAGCCGCAGGCAGAACTATAATGACAACCGAGCCGAAATTTATACCGGAGGATGCAGTTGAGCTTAGTATGAACGAAAACATTAAAATGCGAGTTCGTCTTATAGATTGCGTCGGCTATATTGTTCCAAGCTCGGTAGGGTATATCGAAGAAGAACAGCCGAGAATGGTTATGACGCCGTGGTATGATGAAGAAATACCTTTTAATATGGCGGCTGAAATAGGCACAAAAAAGGTGATTACGGAACATTCAACAATAGGTCTTGTTATCACAACAGACGGAACGATTACCTCCATTCCACGTGATGAATATGAGGAGGCTGAGGAAAGGGTTATTGATGAGCTAAAAGCACTCGATAAGCCGTTTATCGTTTTGATGAATACCGATAATCCAAAATCCGCCACGGCGGTTGGGCTTTGCGCCTCACTTACCGATAAATACGCAGTACCCGTTGTACCTGTTAATTGCCTTGAAATGACAGAGCAGGAAATTAATGATATTTTATCCGATATTTTATATGAATTTCCTGTAAGCTCTGTTGGCATTAATTATCCGTCTTGGATTAATAATCTTGAAAGCGACAATTACCTTAAGGCATCAATTTATACTTCTATTAAAGAAAACACAAGCGTTATTACAAATATAAGAAGTGTCGGCTCTTTTGCGGAAAGACTTAAGGAAAACGAATATATTGATTCAATTAATATTAATTACCTTGATTTGTCAACAGGCAAAATCAATATGAAGGTTTATGTTGACAACAGCTTCTTTTATAAAATATTGTCTGAAAGCTGTAATGTCGAGGTTAATGATGAAAGGGATTTGATGAGTCAGTTTATCAATCTTGTTCAAATGAAAAAGCAATACGAAAGGTTTAATAAAGCACTCAAGGAGGTTGACGAAACGGGCTATGGAATAGTTATGCCCGAAATGAACGAGTTGAGCCTTGAAGAACCTGAAATAATGAAGCAGGGCGGCAGATACGGCGTTAAGCTTAAAGCGCAGGCACCGTCAATTCATCTTATAAAATGCAATACCTATACAGAGGTTGCACCGATTGTCGGCAGTGAAAGCCAAAGTCAGGAGCTTGTTATGTATCTCTTAAAGGAATTTGAAGAAAATCCGTCGGAAATTTGGGATACAAATATATTCGGTAAATCACTTCACGAGCTTGTAAGCGAGGGGCTTAACAATAAGCTTTACCGTATGCCGATTGATGCAAGAAACAAGTTTAGAGAAACAATTGAAAGAGTTATTAACGAAGGCTGCAACGGTCTTATATGTATAATTCTATAAAAATAAGGTCGCACAAAACGTGCGACCTTTAAAAATATCAATATTTTAAACCTCTGATTTAAACTTTTTAAGCGATTTTAAATCAAAATTGCCAATAGAAAGCTTTTCTCCCTTTTGAAATGCTTTTCCTCTTGCTTCTTCAACTGTATAAACGCTTGCACATTCAGGACATACGAGAAAATATACCGTTTGAGTATCAAGAAGCGTAGGCTTTACCGCAAGACGTCTTTCAAAATTTGAAAAAACGCCGAAATTAACTTTATTGTGACAATTAGGACAAACAAGTTCAACCGTTTCTCCTCTTTGATGTACCCATTTTGAATTTCCGAGTCTGTATTCCATTTCAATCACCGTTTATTATTTTACTATAAAATTAGGAAGTGTTCAAGTGTATAAAAAAATTATTTTATCAATGGTTCTTATTTTTTGTTTGGCAGGGTGCGCAATTACCCCAAAAAGCGATAATGTGCATAATAATGCCTCTCAAAATACATATATAAAAAGTGTATTTATTGCTTATTACGAACTTGAGGGGTTCACAAAAAACAATGATGAAAAAACTTTTAAAAAAGAAATATCAAAAGCCTTTAAAGAACTTGCAGATAAAGGCTTTAACCGTGTAACCGTTCAGGTAAGACCTTGCGCCGATGCATTTTATAAATCAAATTATTTTCCTACAAGTGAATATATGTTTGGCTATCAGGGAGCAAAATTGATATATGATCCACTTGAAATTATGATTGATACGGCGCATAAATACAATTTGTCAATCGAAGCGTGGATAAACCCATACAGAGTAAGTCAACGAAACGATTTTTCATTGCTGGCAAAAAATAATATTGCACTCAAATGGCAAAACACGAGTAAATTAATTGTGCTTGATAACGGAATTTATTTTAACCCCTGTTACAACGAAGTGACAGATCTAATTGTAAAAGGCGTTAAAGAAATTCTGTCAAACTATAATGTTGATTCCTTGTGCTTTGACGATTATTTTTACCCGACTAAGGACAAAAGTATCGACAAAGAAGAATATACAAAATATAAAAGTAACGGGGGAGAACTAAGCCTTTTTGATTGGCGAAGAGATAATGTAAACAATATGATTAAATCGGTTTATTCTGCTGTTAAAACGATTAATAAAAGCGTTACTTTCGGTATAAGCCCTGCTTCCGATATGGATTATGATTATTCAGCTTTATATGCCGACGTAATAAAATGGTCGAGAAATGAGGGATACATTGATTATATCTGCCCTCAAATATATTTCGGTTTTAAAAACGAAAACCAACCGTTTATGCAAACAACAAAGTTGTGGTGCGACAATGCAACGTGTGCCTTATATATTGCGCTTCCTATGTATAAATCAGGACTTAGTGACGAATACGCAGGGGAGAGCGGCAAAAACGAATTTAAAAAAGAAAAAAATATAGTCGCACGTCAAATAACATATATTTCAAAGATAGATAAGATAAAAGGATATTATATTTTCTCCTATAGCTCGTTAAAGGATAACGAGGAAACGTCTAATCTTTATTCGGCAATGCAAAACTCATCGGTATAATCGATTATCTTAACCTCTAATTCCTCGCCGACAATATTTCTGTTATATTTCATTCTGACAGGTAAATAGCTCTTGGTATAACCTTGAAAAAGATTCGGCTCAATTTCGTTTTCAAATAAAACCTTTTCATTTGTACCGACAAGTTTTTTAAGATAGTCGTGGCGTATTTTCTCTGTTTCTTCAATCATAACAGCGGCTCTGCGTTCCTTTTCCTGCTTAGGAACATTGTCACCACGCTTAGATGCTGCCGTACCGACTCTTTCGCTATATGGGAAAACGTGTACCTTTTCAAATGCAATACTTTTAACAAAATCAAGGCTTTCGTTAAAATCATGCTCTGTTTCATCATTAAAACCAACCATAATGTCTGTAGTAAGACTTGCGTTTTCAAATGATGAACGAAGCTTATCGCACAGTGCCTTGTATTCATCGGCAGTATAGTGCCTGTTCATACTTTTAAGTGTTTTATCGCATCCGCTTTGAAGTGATATGTGAAATTGCGGACAAAGCTTTTCACATTTTGCAAGACCGTCGATAACCTCATCAGTCAAATGGTCCGGCTCAAGCGACCCTAATCTTATTCGCTTGATTTTGTCATTTCCATTACAAATTTTAACTGCATCAACAATGTTAAAATTCTCTCCCTTGCCGTAAGCAGAAAGATTTATTCCGACAAGTACAATTTCCTTAATACCGGCGTTTGAAAGCGTTTCAATCTCGTTTTTGAGCATATCGAGCGATTTTGAACGAACTCTGCCTCTTGATTTTGGAATAATACAGTAAGAACAAAATCTGTCACAACCGTCCTCAATTTTAACAAACGCCCTTATTCTTTCGTGAAAACGGTCAATTGAGCAATCCCAAAAATTATCGCCTGCTTTGTGTTCCTCTATTTTTATAAGACGATTTTTATTTAAATTATATTCATTAATAAGAGAAAGAATATCACCGTCATTTTTATTAGAAAAAACAATATCTGCCTCAATCAATTCTTTTGCTTCCTTAGGAAATGCTTGCGGCATACAACCGGTAAGAATAACTGTTGAGTTTGGATGGTTTCTTTTAAATTTTCTGATGCTCTTTCTTGTTTTTTGGTCGGCTGTAGCCGTTACTGTGCATGAATTAACAATATAATAATCAGCCTCGTCATTTTCTTTTACTATTTCAAAACCGGCATTACGCAAAAGCTCAGCCATGTATTCGGTTTCATATTGATTAACCTTGCAACCAAGTGTATAAAAAGCAGCCTTCATTTTTGGCCCTCCGTAATTAATTTAAGTAATTATAACAAAATATTGTAATTAAAACAAGATGCAGTTAATAAATATTATTGGGTGATTATATGAAAAGAGAAATCAGTTTTATTTTAGCAATATTAATGCTATTTGCGTTTCCTTTAAGTGCTAAAGCCGAGGAAAAGAAAACCATTGATGCAAAATCAAACATTTTAATGAATCTTGACACAGGTGAGGTAATAAAGGAACACAATGCATATGAACATTTGTCGCCTGCATCAGTAACTAAACTTATGTCGATTTTATTAATTTTAGAAGCAATAGACAGCGGTAAAATAAAACTTAGCGACGAAGTTGCGGCAACAGAAACGGCTGTGTCAAAGGGTGGTTCTCAAATATGGCTTGAAATCGGGGAAAAAATGAGTGTAAACGATTTATTCAAGGCCGTTGTTATAGCTTCGGCAAACGACGCTTGCACGCTTTTGGGTGAATACATTGCAGGAAGCGACAGTGCTTTTGTGGATATGATGAATCAAAGAGTTAAAACCTTAGGTTTAAAAAACTCGCATTTTGAAAATTGCACCGGTCTTGACGATGAAATTACAAATCATTATTCCTGCGCTTATGATTTAGCCGTTATTGCCAAGGAAATTATGAAGCATAAACTTATTTTAAAATACTCAACCGTTTGGCTTGACAGTCTCAGAAACGGCAAAACAGAGCTTAACAACACAAATAAATTAATAAATAAGTATAATGGTATGACCGGTCTTAAAACAGGAACAACGTCAAATGCAGGTTTTTGCCTATGTGCAACGGCTACAAGGGATAATATCAGCTTTGTATCTGTAGTTTTGGGTGCAAAAACAAGTGATGACAGATTTGATTTAACACGTCAGCTTCTCGATTACGGCTTTGCAAATTATAAAATTGAAGAAATGAAAATAGATAACTCAAAGATTAAATCTGTTAGAGTAAAAAAAGGTGAAATTAAAAAAATCAAACCAAAATATTCATCAAACCAAAAGGTGTTATTACCTAAGAATTCAAATAAAATCACATATAAATACAAATTTAAAAATGAAGTGCAAGCGCCGATAAAGGCAGGGGATACCTTAGGGGAGGTAGAGGTTTATAGCAGCAATAATAAAATATCAACTATTCCTTTAAAGTCTGACAAAAATGTCAAATCTGTTTCTTTTTTATATATTTTCAAAAAAATGATAAATAATATATAAAAAGATATTGAATAATTCGACAAAATAGTGTATTATATCAATTCGAAAGTTTTTAAATAAACACTATTTTATTGAAACAGAGGCGATTATTTTGGCTATAAAATTTTTTAACGACCATGCGTTAGACATTGTATCAAACGATGATATTAAGGCTATTGCACCTAAAGCTGTTGAGGCTCTTCATACCCTCAATAACAAATCCGGCGCTGGCAACGATTTCCTCGGCTGGGTTGACCTTCCGACAAATTATGATAAAGAGGAATTTGCAAGAATTAAGAATGCGGCTGATTATATCAAGAAGAACGCAGATGTTCTTGTTGTTATCGGTATCGGTGGCTCTTACCTCGGTGCAAGAGCAGTTATTGAAGCACTTACTTCACCAAACTACAATGCACTTAAGAAAGATACACCTGACATTTACTTTATTGGTAATTCTATCAGCCCATCTGCTCTCAACGAAGTCGTATCAATCTGCGAGGGCAAAGATATTTGCGTTAATGTAATCAGCAAAAGCGGTACAACTACAGAGCCTGCTATTGCATTTAGAGTATTTCGTGACCTTGTAAACAGCAAGTACAGCAAGGAAGAAGCTGCAAAGAGAATTTTTGCAACAACCGACAAGTCTAAGGGAACATTAAAATGTCTTGCTGACGAAGAAGGTTATGAAACATTCGTTGTTCCTGACGATGTAGGCGGAAGATATTCAGTTCTTACTGCTGTCGGTCTTCTTCCGATTGCAGTTGCCGGTATTGATATCGACGCTCTTATGGCAGGTGCTCAAAAAGCTCAAAATGAACTTTGCAGTGAAAATATCGACGAAAACGATGTGCTTAAGTATGCCGCTGTAAGAAATGTATTTTATAATAAAGGCACTAAACTTGAATGTTTTGTATCTTATGAGCCTTGTATGGCTATGTTCAATGAATGGCTTAAGCAATTATTTGCCGAAAGCGAAGGAAAAGACGGCAAGGGACTTTTCCCTGTATCTTGTATTTTCTCAACTGACCTTCATTCTCTCGGTCAGTATATTCAGGAAAGCGGCAGCAAACTTATGTTTGAAACAGTAATTAAGTTCAATAATCCTCACACTGAATTTCTTATCACAGAACAAGAGGGTAATATTGACGGCCTTAACTTCCTTGCAGGCAAGAAAATGAGTTATGTAAACGAAAAGGCACGAGAAGGTACACTTCTTGCACATACAGACGGCGGAGTCGGCAATCTTGTTATTGAGTGCGACACTATAACTCCAAGTGATATCGGCTATTTAATTTATTTCTTTGAAAAAACCTGTGCAGTTTCAGGCTATATGCTTGGCGTAAATCCTTTTAATCAGCCCGGTGTTGAAAGTTATAAAAAGAATATGTTTGCACTTTTAGGCAAGCCCGGTTACGAAAAGGAAAAAGAAACTCTTGAAAAACGTCTTGGTTTATGCTAATATATAGTTAGAATAAAACTCGGAGGAATTTTAATATGATTAAACTCATAATCGGAAATAAAGGCTCAGGAAAAACCAAGAAGCTTATAGACCAAGTTAACGTTTGTGTTGAAAGCTCAGACGGCAATGTTGTCTGCATTGAAAAAGAGCCTAAACTTACATATGATGTTTCATCTAAAGCTCGTCTTTTAGAAACTGAAACATACCTCATCAACGGTCACAAAGCGTTTTATGGCTTCTTGGCAGGTATTTGCGCCGGTAACTATGATGTAACAGATGTTCTTGTTGATGCTACATTTAAAATTGTCGGCAGAGAGTACGAGAAGCTTCCACAATTTTTTGAGATGCTTTCTCAACTTTCTGAAGCTACTGATGTAAACTTCTATTTCACAATCAGCTGTGATAAGGAAGATTTACCGGTTGAAATCTTTGATTATTGCGAAGAGTTATAATTAATAACATTCTAAAAGCGATGCGCAAATGCACATCGCTTTTTTATATCTTTAAGTTCTATCAAGAATATAAAATAAGTGAGGCTAAATTAACAACCTCACTTATTTTATATATGAATTTAATTACATAAGCGAAAGATAAAGTTCTTTGATTTCCTCAACGCTTGTTTCTCTCGGATTGCCGGGACGGCAAGCATCGTCATAAGCGGACTGTGCAAGAAAATCTACATCCTCAGGCTTGACAATATCTTTTAGGTTTTCAGGAATACCAACATCCTTTGAAAGCTTCTTAACAGCATTAACAGCAGCTTTTCTTGCCTCATCAAGGGTCATACCGTCTACGCCGTCAACTCCCATTGCCTTTGCAATATTTCTGTATTTTTCGCCTGTAGCCGGAGCATTATATTCCATAACGGTAGGAAGGATAATAGCGTTTGCAACGCCGTGAGGAGTATCATAAAGAGCGCCAAGCGGATGAGCCATTGAATGAACAATACCAAGACCTACATTTGAAAATCCCATACCTGCTACATACTGACCGAGAGCCATTCCTTCTCTGCCCTCTGGAGTGTTTTCAACTGCGCCTCTAAGGCTATTGGAAATAATTTCAATTGCTTTAAGATGGAACATATCTGAAAGTTCCCAAGCGCCTGCTGTAATATAACCCTCAATAGCATGTGTAAGTGCATCCATACCTGTTGCTGCAGTAAGTCCTTTTGGCATTGATGACATCATATCAGGGTCAACAACTGCTACTATAGGAATATCTTTAGGGTCAACACAAACCATTTTTCTGTTCTTCTCAGTATCTGTAATTACATAGTTAATTGTAACTTCGGCAGCTGTACCCGCTGTAGTAGGAACCGCAATAATCGGAACACACTTATTTGTAGTAGGAGCAACGCCTTCAAGAGAACGAACATCTGCAAAATCAGGATTTTTTATAATAATTCCGATTGCTTTGGCAGTATCCATTGATGAACCGCCACCGATAGCAATAATGCAGTCTGCACCGGAAGCTTTAAAAGCAGCTACACCTGTTTGAACATTTTCAATAGTTGGATTTGGCTTGATTTCGCTGTAGATTTCATAGTCAATATCAGCATTATCAAGTACATCTGTGACCTTCTTTGTAACACCGAATTTAATAAGATCAGGGTCGGAACAAACAAAAGCCTTTTTAAAACCTCTTCCTTTTACTTCGGTAGCTATTTCTTTAATAGCACCCGCACCGTGATAACTTGTTTCATTTAATACAAATCTGTTTACCATTGTTATTACCTCCTAAATATTTAATTTGGGATTGCATCCCACACCATAATTTTACTACATTGACAATAATTTATCAATATTTAAATAAAAAAAGCCGAATTTTTTAAAACTTTATTTACTAATAGACAAAATTTATTAAATTGTTTTGTGTTTTCTTCTCAAAAATATAAATTTTAAGTTGCATTTTTAAATTTACTATTGACAAAAAGCAACCTTATATATATAATACTTAAAGTGCAAGTGCGAGGTGATTTTATGAGAATTGACCTTAATAATTTATTAAGCGGTGTTGAAACCAAGCTTGATATTAATTATGTTCTTGATTTAAGTAATCTCATTTACAGCACTTATAATCCTATTAAAAACGGCGTTAATGTTGTCGGCCGTCTTTATTCAAAAGCTGATGTGTTATATCTTGATATTAATATCAGTTTTGATTTCTTTGGTTTTTGCGACAGATGTGCTGAAAAGGTAAAAAAGCATTTTTCCTTTGATGTAAAACGAATTGTTGTTGAGAAGCTTGAAAATGAAGAAGACGATGATGATTATATTGTTGTAAGTAATAGGGAACTCGATTTAGATGAATTAGTGAACGAAGAAGTTTCGCTCTCATTGCCTAACAAGATTCTTTGTAAAGAGGATTGCAAGGGCTTATGTCCGAAATGCGGCGCTAATTTAAACGTCAAGCAATGCAACTGCAAAAAAGATGTTGACCCGAGAATGGCGGCTCTTTTGCAGCTGCTCGAAGATGAATAATATGGTTTTTTAATAAAGGAGGCAATTAAGATGGCAGTACCTGCAAGAAAAACATCTAAAGCAAGAAAGAACAAGAGAAGATCAAGCGTTTGGAAAATGGACGCTCCGACACTTGTAAAGTGCTCTAACTGCGGCGGCTACACTGTATCTCACAAGGTATGCGGCAACTGCGGCTATTATAACGGTAAAGAAGTTATCAGCAAGGAAGCGTAAGATTTTACATTTGTTGGCGGACATTTTGTCCGCCTTTCTTGCTTTTATAACAAAATAGGAGGTTAGCTTATGGCAAAACCTGTTGTTGCTATTGTCGGCAGACCTAATGTCGGCAAATCAACACTTTTTAACAAATTAATAGGAACGAGACTTTCTATTGTTGATGATACGCCAGGTGTTACAAGAGACAGAATTTACGGTGACTGCGAATGGCTTAATCACAAGTTTTTACTTGTTGACACAGGCGGTATTGAACCTGACACTTCAGACGTTATTTTAAGTCAAATGAGAACTCAGGCAGAAATTGCAATTTCAACTGCCGACGTTATCATTCTTGTTACTAACATTCGTGACGGCGTTGTTGCAAGTGACTATGATGTTGCAACCATGCTTCAAAAAAGCGGCAAACCGATTATTTTATGCGTAAATAAATGTGACAGCATAGGTGAACCTGACCCTGAATTTTACGAATTTTATAATCTTGGTTTAGGTGATCCTGTGGCAGTTTCTGCTGCACATGGCCACGGAACGGGTGATTTACTTGACGAAGTTCTCAAATATCTTCCTGAAAACGACGAGGAAGAAGATGACGACGAAGTAATCAAGGTTGCCATTATCGGCAAACCAAATGTAGGCAAATCATCACTTGTTAATAAAATCAGCGGTGTAAACCGTGCTATTGTTTCTGATATTGCAGGTACAACTCGTGACACTACTGATACATTTATTGAAAACGAATACGGCAAATTCAATTTCATCGATACGGCAGGGCTTAGAAGAAAAAGCCGTGTAGACGACGCAATTGAAAAATACAGCATTATCCGTGCGAGAATGGCTGTTGAAAGAGCAAACGTCTGCGTAATTATGATTGATGCTGTAGAGGGTTTTACAGAACAAGATTCCAAGGTTGCAGGAATTGCTCTTGATCAGGGCAAGGCTTGCATTATCGCTGTCAATAAATGGGACGCTGTTGAAAAAGACGGCAACACTATGAAAGAATACAGAGATAAGCTCGCTAATGATTTTTCGTTTATGAGTTATGCGCCGATTATGTTTATTTCGGCTAAAACAGGTCAAAGGATAGACAAATTGTACGAAATGATTTCCTTTGTTCACTCTCAAAACTCAATGAGAATTTCAACCGGTAAGCTCAACGAAGTGCTTGCAGGCGCAACTGCACGTGTTCAACCACCGACAGACAAAGGTAAAAGATTGAAAATTTTCTATATGACTCAAGCTTCTACAAGACCGCCTACATTTGTCTTTTTTGTAAATAATTCAGAGCTTTTTCATTTTTCATACCAGAGATATCTTGAAAATCAAATAAGGGATATTTTTGGTCTTGACGGAACTCCTGTCAGATTTATTATCAGAGAACGAGGAGAAGGAAATAAATGACATCTGCATTAATTATTTCAGCAATAATTTCTTATCTTCTCGGAAGTTTGAATTTTGGTATAATTATATCAAAATCTCTCAATAAAGATGATGTGAGAAGTCACGGAAGCGGCAATGCCGGTTCAACCAATATGCTCAGAAATTACGGTAAAAAACACGCTGTAATGACTATAATAGGCGATATGCTCAAGGTTGCCGTTGCAATTTTCATATCATTCGTAATCGTTAGAAAAATGGGCAATATTTCACTTGCCGAAAACGGCGGTGCACTTATTTTAGGAATAGATGCAAGGATGTTTACTAAATCATTTGCAGGTCTTTTCTGCGTGCTCGGTCATATTTTCCCTTGCTTTTTCGGTTTCAAAGGCGGCAAAGGCGTTGCAACGGCGGGCGGAATGGTGTTTATGATTGATTGGAGAATTGCACTTATTTTGCTTGCAATATTTGCAATTATTGTGTTAATCACCAAATATGTTTCTCTCGGAAGCATTGCAATGGCAGTATTTTATCCTGTATTTATATTTGTTTTTTACAAATCACTGCCGCTGACTCTTTTATCGCTGATATTTACTTTAATCGTCGTGTTGGCGCATAGAGAAAACATCAAAAAGCTGATTAACCATACGGAAAGTAAAATCGGAAGTAAAAAAGAAAATAATTAAAAAAACAAACCGCTGTTAAATGCATTTTCTTTGTGAAGATGCACCGACAGCGGTTTATATTATATTATAT
>FR889122.1:0-71256 GCA_000436835.1 Eubacterium sp. CAG:251 | reverse complement strand
TTTGTTTTATTTATTTACAACATTTTGTGGATGACCGTTAATATATGCTTTCAAGTTGTCCTCCAATATGCTTAAAAGTCTTGCTCTTGTTTCCTTAGCAGCCCAAGCAATATGAGGAGTAATAAAACAATTCTTTGCTTTTAAAAGAGGGTTATCCTCCTTAGCAGGCTCTACGCTTAAAACATCAAGTCCTGCTGCTTGAATTTTATCATTATTAAGTGCGTCGGCAAGAGCCGTTTCGTCAACAACAGGACCACGAGAGGTATTAATAAATATTACGTTATTTTTCATCTTAGAAATAGTATCTTCATTAATCAAGCCTTCGGTTTCCGGTGTTAACGGGCAATGGCAGGTGACAATATCGCTGTTTGAAAGAAGCTCGTCAAGTGAAACAAATTTAACCGTTTTAAGTTCACCCTTATCCTTCGGTCTTGGAGCATAGGCAAGAACATTCATATCAAAAGCTTCTGCAATTTTTGCAACCTTTTGACCGATTGCACCGAAACCGATTATGCCGATTGTTTTACCTGCGAGTTCACTAAGCGGCGCTTTCCAAAAGCAAAAATCAGGACAGGAGCACCATTCACCATTAAAAACAGCTTCTGAATGAAGATTAATTTTATTTGTAATTTGCAAAATAAATGCAAAAACAAGCTGTGCAACCGCATTTGTCGAATAAGACGGAATATTGCAAACAGTTATTCCAAGTTCCTTTGCTGCGTCGCAATCAACAACGTTATATCCTGTTGACTGTAAACCTATATATTCAAGCTCAGGTTTAAGTTTTTCAAGAATTTCTCTTGTTAAAATTGTTTTATTAATAATAAGAGCATTTGCACCCTTAGCCCTTTCGATTATTTGCTCAGGAGCCGTTCTGTCATATTTGGTAAAATCGCCGAGTTTTTTTATACCATCCCAGGATAAATCACCCGGATTTGTTGTATAAGCATCTAAATTTACTATTTTCATAAAAGGATACCTCCTGTAATTACTGTCCTAATTATATCCCTAAACTAATCAAATTGCAATATTGCTTGATAAGTTTGTAATATTATAGTATAATTATTTCATATTATTAGCGGTGATATTTATGAAAAAAGCCACGCTTATAGTACTTATTGTTATTTTTACATTTAGTTCCTGTTTAGGAATAAATACATATTTTAAGCATAACTTCGCCGTTAATAACGGAGCTAAGTCTAATAGAATTAATTTGGTAATAGATGCCGGCCACGGTGGAATTGATGCAGGAACAATCGGTGTTGATAATGCTAACGAAAAGGATATTAATTTAGGCATAGCTTTAAAATTATACGATTTTATCAGGATATCAGGCATAAACGCAAGTTTGATACGAAGCGGCGATTATCAGTTTTACAAAAAAGGTGACAACACAAAGCGTTCGGATTTATATAACAGAATGGATTATATTAATTCAGTTGATAAAAGCACGTTAATTTCAATTCATCAAAATCATTTTGATGACGAAAAAGAGCACGGAATGCAAATTTGGTATTCTCCGAATGATAACAAAAGTCCCGTTCTTGCCAACAGCATTTTAAATATTACTAAAGAATTTTTACAGCCTGACAATAACCGTCTTAATAAAAAAAGCGACAGTTCATATTATCTATTGCACAAAGCAAAAGTACCGTCGGTTATGGTTGAATGCGGTTTTATGAGTAATAGAGAAGAAAATAAAAAATTACAGGACGAAAAATATCAAAATAAGCTTGCATATTTAATTATGCTCGGGCTTAACATTTATATTACAGAGGAACTATAATGGCAAAAGTTAAATCAATATATGTTTGCAGCGAATGTGGCTTTGAATCCCCAAAGTGGTATGGCAAATGCCCAAGTTGCGGCGAATGGAATACGTTAAACGAAGAACTTCCAAAAACAGAATTTAAAGGGAATTTTTCAGCTTCTTTAGGTGCTGTTGAGCAGATTATGTCATTAAACGATATCACGGGCGAAAATGACGAACGCTTTGCAACAGGAATTGACGAATTTGACAGAGTGCTCGGAGGCGGAATAGTAAAAGGGAGTTTAGTGCTTTTAAGCGGTGACCCCGGTATAGGTAAATCTACAATTCTTCTTCAAATTTGCCAAAATCTCGGTAATATCGGTCAAAAAATATTATATGTCAGCGGAGAGGAATCTGCAAATCAAATTAAACTAAGAGCTGACAGACTTGGGGTAACAACTGATAATTTATACATTCTTCCTCAAACAGATTTGGGAACAATTATAGAATGTATTAAAAGCGAAAAGCCTGATATGGTTATTATCGATTCTATTCAAACGATGGTGTATGAGCAAGTCAACTCATCAGCAGGCTCGATAACTCAGGTCAGGGAATGTACCAATGTGTTTATGCACACCGCAAAAGGGCTTGGAATACCGATATTTATTGTCGGCCACGTTAATAAGGACGGTGCAATTGCAGGCCCTAAAGTTTTAGAACATATTGTTGATACAGTATTATATTTTGAGGGTGAAAGAAATTATTCTTACAGAATACTTAGAGGCGTTAAAAACAGATTTGGCTCTACCAATGAAATAGGTGTATTTGAAATGACGGCAGAGGGCTTAAAAGAGGTTTTAAATCCGTCGCTTATGATGATTTCAGGCAGACCTAAAAACACATCGGGTACTTGCGTAGCCTGCGTTATGGAGGGTACAAGACCGATTCTTGCAGAAGTTCAAGGGCTTGTTTGTGCTACCGGATTCGGAACACCGAGGCGAATGAGTACAGGCTTTGACTATAACAGAATGAGTATGCTTCTTGCTGTTCTTGAAAAAAGGGCAGGGTATTTCTTTAACAATATGGATGCTTATGTTAATGTAATCGGCGGCTTAAAGCTTGATGAACCCGCTGCTGATTTAACGGTAGCACTTGCGCTTGTTTCGTCACTAAAAGACAAGGCTGTTGACGATAACACCATTGCTTTTGGCGAGGTTGGACTTGCAGGAGAAATACGTGCCGTAAATAATTGCGAGCAACGTGTCAATGAGGCTAAAAGACTTGGTTTTGAACGTTGCATAATACCGTTTCATAATTATAAATCAATATCAAATCAATTAAAAACCTCAACTGATATCATTCCTGTTCGCAATATAAGGGAAGCATTTTCCGCTTTAGTCGAGGAATAAGTAGAAAAATATATAAGTCTGCTAATTTTTAGCAGACTTTTTTCTATTATAAACAAAAGTTGTTGTTTGTTTATTGAAAAATATGTATATATATGTTAATATAATATTATTGGCTTATGCACACTTTATAAATGTATTGAGGGATAATTTATGAGTAAAGGAAAATTCAAAGCGGGAGTTCATCCCTATGAGGGAAAGGAATTTGCCGCTTCAAAAGAAATCAAACGGCTCAAAGGCGAGGAAATTATGGTTTTTCCTATGAGTCAGCATATCGGTGCACCTGCAACGCCTTGCGTTAAAGTAACCGACAGGGTACTTAAAGGTATGAAAATAGGGGAAGCAAGCGGATTTGTATCAAGTCCTGTTTATTCTTCTGTTTCGGGCACTGTTATGCGAATTGAGGACAGAACAATGCTAAACGGCAAAACTTCCAAATGCGTTGTTATTAAAAATGATTTTGAAGACGAATGTGTTGAAGGTTTCGGTATTTCAAGAGAAGTAAATGCCTTATCCAATGAAGAAATTATAAAAATTATTTCAGACAGCGGAATCGTCGGTATGGGTGGTGCAGGCTTTCCTACAGGTGTAAAACTTTCACCTAAAAATCAAAATATCGACTACATAATTATTAACGGTTCTGAATGTGAACCGTATCTCACCTCTGACTATCGATTGATGGTTGAAAGAAGTAAAGACATAATTGAAGGTATTTCAATCGTTCTCAGGCTCTTTGAAAAAGCCGAAGCAATTATCGGTATTGAGGATAATAAACCAAAGGCAATTGATGCTCTTTCATTCGAATGTAACGGTAACAACAGAATAAATGTTATGCCTCTTTCGACACGTTATCCGCAAGGCGGTGAAAGAAGATTGATTTCATCTGTAACAGGAAGGCAAATCAATTCCCACATACTTCCTGCCGACGCAGGTGTAATTGTATTAAACATTGCAACAATCATTGCGATCTTTGAGGCGGTAAAAATGAATATGCCTCTTGTTCACAGAGTTGTTACGCTAACAGGTGATGGTATTAACGAACCGGGTAATATGGATGTTTTGCTAGGTATTTCTCATAAATATTTGGCAGACGAATGCGGCGGTATCAAGGATTCGACAGTTAAAATTATTTCAGGCGGACCTATGATGGGCATGGCTATGAACAGCCTTGATTATCCTGTAATCAAAACATCTTCGTCAATTTTAGCCATAACTCATGATGACGTAGAAAAAATGGAAACAAGTGCATGTATTCGTTGCGGCAGATGCGTAGGTGCATGTCCGGAAACTCTTGTTCCGCAGCTTATGGCTCAAGCTGTAATTAACAAAAACTACGAGCAATTTGAAAAGCTTTACGGTATGGAATGTATTGAATGCGGTTGTTGCACTTATGTTTGTCCTGCCAAAAGACCGCTTACCCAAACATTCAAGCTTGCCAAAATCAAAGTACGTGAAAGCAAAGCGACAAAATAAGGAGGGGTAATTATGTATAATGTTTCTGTTTCACCGCATATAAGAGATAAGAGTTCAACTCAAAAAATTATGATTGATGTATGCATTGCCCTTATTCCGACCTTAGCTTTCGGTGTATGGCATTTCGGTGCCAATGCGTTAATTGTAATTATTTCATCGGTAGTAAGCTGTGTATTGAGTGAGCTTATATTTGAATTAATTTATAAAAAACCAATTACAGTATTTGATTTCAGCGCAGTAGTAACAGGTTTAATTATTGCGCTTAATATGCCGCCGCAGATTGCATGGTGGGTGCCTGCGATTGGCGGTGTGTTCGCAATTGTTATAGTAAAAATGCTATTTGGCGGAATCGGTCAAAATATCATGAACCCCGCTCTTGCTGCAAGATGTTTTTTACTTATTTCGTTCACTTCACGTATGACCGATTTTTCAACAGTCGATGGTGTGTCATCTGCAACTGAGCTTGCTCAAATCAAAGCAGGGAATACTATTAATTTAAGAGATGCATTTTTAGGACTTCAAAGCGGCTGTATCGGCGAGGTTTGCACACTTGCAATATTAATAGGTTTTGCTTATTTACTTATCAGAAAAGTTATTTCTCCTCGAATTCCGCTTATTTATATGGCATCAACCGTCGTTTTTGTCGTACTGTTTGCACTCGTTAAAGGCAGAGAAATGGACTTCTCAGGCATGGTTAACTTTGCACTCGGAAACCTTCTTACAGGCGGTTTAATGAGCGGTGCGGTATTTATGGCAACAGATTACACAACAAGCCCGATTACAAAAACGGGTCAGGTTATTTATGCAATATTAATTGGATTTTTAACTGCAATATTCAGAGTCCTCGGCTCAAGTGCAGAAGGTGTATCTTATGCTATTATTATTTCAAACCTTGTTGTTCCTCTTATTGAAAAAATAACTGTTCCAAAAGCATTTGGTATGCGTAAGAAAGAGGAGGCGTGATGTATGAAAAATAAATTCTTAAAAAACTGCCTTGCATTGTTTTTAATTACTCTTGTAGCCGGTGTTTCACTTGCATTTGTAAATGAAATAACAAAAGAACCTATTGCAAAAGCGCAGGATAAAGCAAGGCTTGAGGCATATGAGGTTGTTTATCCCGATGCTCAATTTGAAGCGCTTGACAATACAGATGAAATACTCAAAGCATCATCAGCTTCACTTAAGAAGGAAAATCTGTCGCAATGCACCGTTGACGATGTTTTAAAAGCTACAGATAAAAACGGCAACTTAATCGGCTATGTATTTTCCGCAACATCACCTTCCGGATACGGAGGCGATGTAAAGGTTGCAATCGGTGTATCGGCAAAAACAAATAAGCTTACAGGCTTTACTGTTTTATCACACAGTGAAACTGCAGGCCTTGGTGCTAAGGCAACAGAGGACGATTTTAAATCACAATTTATCGGCAAATCTGCAAACGGTATTAATTATACTAAAAACGGCGCTTCAAGCGATAATGAAATCGATGCACTCAGCGGTGCAACAATTACATCAAACGCTGTTTGCGAAGCGGTAGACAGTGCGCTTGCCGTATATAACAATCAGTTAAAGGAGGTTGATTAATTTGAAAACACCTATTGAAAGATTATATAACGGTATTGTTAAAGAAAATCCAACCTTCATTCTTATGCTCGGTATGTGTCCGACCCTTGCAGTCACAACCTCTGCTATTAACGGTCTTGGTATGGGACTTGCAACAACAGTCGTACTTGTTATGAGCAATATGATTATTTCCTTATTAAGAAAGGTAATTCCGGACGGTGTTCGTATGCCGGCATATATCGTTATTGTAGCTTCATTTGTAACAATAGTTCAAATGATATTACAGGCTTATGTTACAACGCTTTATGACGCTTTGGGCCTTTATATTCCGCTTATCGTTGTAAACTGTATTATTCTCGGCAGAGCAGAAAGCTACGCTTCAAAAAATAAGGTTATTCCATCTATATTTGACGGTCTCGGTATGGGGCTTGGCTTTACTATAGGTTTAACGTCAATAGGTATTGTTCGTGAGCTTATAGGAACAGGCAAAATTTTTAACCTTCAACTTTTACCTAAATCTTATGAGGGTGTATCAATCTTTATTTTAGCACCAGGCGCATTCCTTGTTTTGGCATTTTTATGTGCACTTCAAAACAAATTCGGTGCAAAAGGCGCTAACAGGCACGTTAAAGACGAAACTGCCTGCGGCGGAGATTGTATGCACTGTAATTCGCTTTGCAAGGAAGCAGAAAATAAGGAGGTAAACAAATAATGCTAAAAACCTTATTTCTTGTTTTAATGACAACGGCACTTATTAATAACGTTGTGCTTAGTCAATTTTTGGGAATTTGCCCGTTTTTGGGTGTTTCTAAAAATGTAAAAACCGCTGCAGGAATGGGCGGTGCAGTAATATTTGTTATTACAATTGCAAGTGCGGTTACAAATCTTTTATACACTTTCGTAATCAACAAGCTTCATATTACATATCTAAATACAATAATTTTCATTCTTGTAATTGCAGCACTTGTTCAGCTTATTGAATTGTTCTTAAAAAAATATGTTCCTAAGCTTTACCAAGCGCTCGGAGTTTATCTTCCGCTTATTACCACAAACTGTGCAGTATTAGGTGTTGCACTTACTAATGTGCAGGACAATAATAATTTTATAACATCTGTTGTAACCGGCTTTGGAACAGCAGTCGGCTTTGCGCTTGCAATTATAATTATGGCAGGCATAAGAGAAAGAACAGAAAACAACGATTTTCCAAAAGCATTTAAAGGTACTCCTGCTGTATTATTAACAGCATGTCTTATGGCTATTGCTTTTTACGGCTTTGGAACACTTAAATAGAGGAGGGGAGCAATATGGATATTAAAAGTATTATCATTGCCTCAGTGGTTGTTGCCGCTGTTGGACTTATTATTGCCGTTCTTCTCAGTGTTGCCGAAAAGGTTTTTCACGTTGAAGTAGACGAAAAAGAAATTAAAGTCAGAGAAGCACTTGCGGGCAATAACTGCGGTGCTTGCGGATATGCAGGCTGTGACGCTCTTGCTAAGGCGATTGCTAAAGGCGAAGCACCCGTCAATGCTTGCCCTCCTGCCGGCAAAAAGGGCGCTGAAAAAATAGCGGAAATAATGGGCGCTCAAGCAGGAGAGTTTGTTAGGCAGACTGCATTTGTTAAATGTTCGGGAACCTGTGAAGTAAGGCACCAAAAATTTAATTATTACGGCACGAGAACGTGTACCTCTGCATCCGTTGCGCCCGGCGGCGGTGAAAGAAGTTGCCAATATGGCTGTATGGGATACGGCTCTTGCGCAGATGTTTGCGATAATCAGGCAATAAGAATTATCAACGGCAAGGCGGTTGTTGACGAAGAACTTTGCATCGCCTGCGGTAAATGCGTTAAAGCCTGTCCGCTTAATCTTATTGAAATTGTACCTTACAATTCTAAATTTAGGGTCCAATGTTCAAACAAACAGCGTGGCAAGGTTGTTAAGGATAATTGTCAGGCAGGGTGTATAGGTTGCGGTATGTGCGAAAGAAATTGCCCTAATGATGCAGTAAAAGTTATTGATAATGTTGCTAAAATAGATTACAATAAGTGTACCGAGTGCGGCTTGTGTGCTCAAAAATGTCCGACTAAGGTTATTAAAGAATTTATAAATTAAAGAGAGGAGGGGACTTATGAAAAAAATTGTTTCAATAGTCCTCTCCTTTACTTTGTTATTTACTTTGTTTGGCTGTTCAAACAGTAAGTATACCAAATTCTCAAAAAGTTTTTTGAATCTGTTTGACACTGCCTCAAGTATAACTGCTTATGATACCTCGCAAGCTGAATTCGACAAAAAATATAATAAGTTATACGGTGAAATTAAAGGATATTCCGAACTTTACGATATCTATAATGATTATGATAATATTGTAAATCTAAAATATATAAATGACAATGCATACAAAAAGCCTGTTAAGGTTGATAAAAGAATAATTGAGCTTTTGACCTATGGAAAAAAGGCATATAAAATTACAAACGGATATGTCGATATCGCTATGGGAAGTGTTCTTTCAATTTGGCACGATTACAGGGAAAAAGGGGAGTCGCTTCCTCCTAAATCAATGCTTACGAAAGCAAGTGAGCATACAGATATCAATAATTTAATTATAGACAAGGAAAATTCAACTATATTTTTCAATGATAAAGAATTAAAACTTGATGTAGGCGCAATTACCAAAGGATTTGTTTGCAATAAAATTTATGAATACATAACTAAAAACAATGTTTGGCAAAGCGCAGTTATTTCCCTTGGTGGAAATATAATCACAATCGGAAATAAGCCTGACAAAAATGATTTTGTTATCGGAATTGAAAATCCAAATTCAAATGAATATTTAGACAAAATTTACGCAGATGATAATACAAGTGTAGTTACAAGCGGCTCGTATCAAAGATATTACACGGTCGACGGCAAAGATTATTGCCATATAATCGATAAAAATACATTATATCCGGCAAATTATTTTAAATCAGTAACAGTAATATCAAGCGACAGCGCACTTGCCGATACGCTTTCTACGGCGTTATTTTGTATGGATTTAAACACAGGCAGGAAATTAGCCGAAAAATATAATATTCAAGCTATTTGGCTTGACAAAAACGATAAAATCACAAAAACCGACGGTGTTAAAAGTGCAAAATAAAAAAAGAAAAAATGATATAATATTAATAGCCGTTATCATTGCATTGGCAGCGTTAATTTTCATCTTAATCAACAGTTTTTCGTCAAACGGCAATAAGGTTATAATTGAGCAAGATGCAAAGCAAATAGCCATTCTTGATTTAAATAAAAATCAGGAATATAAGATATATGATAAAAACGGTAATATTTGTAATACCGTCATTATCAGCGGCGGTCTGGCTTCGATGAAATACGCAAATTGCAAGGATAAAATATGTGTTAATCATAATAAAATAAGCAAAAATAACGAATCAATAATTTGCCTGCCAAATAAGGTAATTGTAACGGTCGTAAGTGATAAAGGCAGTGACGTTGACGAGGTGGCAAGGTGAAAAAGTCTAATATTAAGCGGCTTTGCACGCTCTCATTAATGATTGCGCTTGCGTTTGCGTTTTCATATTTAGAATCATTAATACCGTTCAATTTCGGCATACCAGGCATCAAACTCGGCATTGCAAACCTTGTAGTTATTGTTGCGTTGTATACAATGAATGCTAAGGACGCTTTATTTATATCAATTATCAGAATTTTGCTTTCAGGCTTAGCCTTCAGCGGTCCATTTGCAATGATTTACAGTTTAATCGGCGGACTGCTTTCATTTTTAGTAATGTTTGCCGCCAAAAAGAGTAATAAGCTTTCACCAATCGGTGTATCGGCTCTCGGCGGAACAGTCCACAATTTCGGTCAAATACTCGTTGCCGCCGTTGTTATGCGAACCTACAGAATTATTTATTATTTCCCGATATTAATGATTGTCGGGCTTGTGACAGGCATTTTAAACGGAATTATTGCAGATATAATCATCAAACGAATTGCTAAAACAGGAGATACACAATGTCAATAGGATTAAAAAGGGGAGAAGTAGCAATTGAAAATCACCAAATCGAATGGGAATTTTCTGCAAAAAATACTATTGACATACTCAAAAACACATTAAATAATGACATTGTTGACGCCCAACATATAGGAAGTACATCAATTAAGAACATTTGCGCCAAGCCGATTATTGATATCGTTGTAGGTGTTAAAAATTTCAAGATATTTTAAAACATAACGATGAGCTTTCTAAACTCGCCATAATTTACAGACGTCAAGACCACCCTAATCAGCAATTATATGTCTGCGGTGATTTACAAAATAATATTCAAACACATTTTATTCATGTTGTAATATTCAACAGCAAGGAATGGAACGATTATATTAATAAGCGTGATTACTTAAACGCAAATGAAGAAAAAGCAAACGAATATTCTGATTTAAAAATAAAGCTTGCAAAGAAATATCCAAACGATAGAATTGCTTACACAAATGGCAAAAGCAAGCTTATTGAAGAAATATTAAAAAGTGCGTCTTTATGGAGAAAAGTAAATGATAAATTGTGATTTTGGTTAAATTATCGAAAAATCATTAAACGTTGACAATCCGTTCTTTGAAAATCACCTTTGCGCAAAAATGATATAGAAAAAGCAAGATAATATCCGAGGTATTAAAATGTTAAAGAAGAAGTATAACGGTGATGAAATTCAAAACAAGCAAATAAAAAAGCTTTATAACATTGCAAAATCTGTCGCTATTCCTAAAAAAATCAACGAACAAATTTGTTTCGGCGGCGTAGGTGCTGTTGTACTAACAAAACAAGGTAATATTTATACAGGAGTTTGTATCGATACAGATTGTTCACTTGGTATGTGTGCTGAAAGAAATGCATTATCCACAATGATTACAAACGGTGAAATTGAGATAGATACAGTTATAGCTGTTAATAAAATGGGAAAAGTTTTGCCGCCTTGCGGTGCTTGTCGTGAATTTATGTGGCAACTTAGTAATTCAAATGATATAAAAGTCGTAATAGACAATAAAGGCACAATGGTTAACCTTGAAAAATTAATCCCGTTTCCATACTAAATACTTAAGAAATAAAAAGAAATTGATGATAATATCAAGTTATTAAAATGACGCTTAAAACTTTTGTGCAATAATTTCGATTGACTAAATGCAGTAAAATGCTTATAATATAAGCAATAACGGTAAAACGAGTCCCCTCAATTGCACAAAATATTTATTTTGTGCAATTGATGAATTTTTAATGCTAATTAAAACAGATATAGGAGTTTGCAAGAACCCTATCCTTTTTATTTTGGATTATCAAAAAATCATTTCCGTTTTATCATTAAAATCTTATAATCACAATGGTTTATTGAAATGCGTAAAGAAGAATTCAGTACATTACCAAAGCTTGTACAGCAATATTTGGTTTATATTGAAGCTATCAAAGGTCACAGCGAAAAATCTGTACTTGAGTATGCTTCAGACTTACGTACCTTTTTTAGATACATAGTCAAATTAAAAGGCTTATACAGTTTTGACACAGAGGACGAAAAAATCGACTTGTCCCCTATTGATTTAAATTTTATACAGAGTGTAAATCTTGAAGATGCATATCAATTTATGATTTATTGCAAAAACGTAAGGCAAAACAACGAAACTACACGTGCAAGACGTGTAATATGCATCAGAAGATTTTATGCTTATTTGACAGACAATTTAGGATTGCTTGAAAAAAATCCTATGAAAAATCTCGACATTCCGAAAACAAAAAAATCATTGCCTAATTATTTGTCACTTGAAGAAGCTGAAAAGCTTTTGTCAGTTATAGACGGCAAATACAAAGAGCGAGATTATGCAATGATTACGCTGTTTTTAAACTGCGGAATGCGACTGAGTGAGCTTGTATCAATTGATTATAACGATATAAAAGCTGATGGTACACTCGTCATAACCGGTAAAGGAAACAAGGAACGAACTGTTTATTTAAACCAAGCGTGCATTAATGCTGTCACCACATATATGAAAGTAAGGCCGCACGACGGTGTAAAAGACAGAGCGCTGTTTTTAAGTTCTCGCAATCAAAGGATAAGCAACAGAAGCGTTCAGCATATTGTTGAAGAATATTTAAAAAAAGCAGGATTAGGTGACCGTGGTTTATCGGTTCATAAGCTAAGGCATACTGCAGCAACACTTATGTATCAGCACGGAAATGTTGACGTATTGCTTCTTAAGGAAATACTCGGTCACGAAAATCTCAGCACCACGGAAATTTATACTCATATCAGCAATGACGCAACTAAAAAAGCCGTTGATTCAAACCCGTTATCAACTGAAAAACCTAAATGGTAACAACACTTTTCAAAAGCGTTTCAATGAGTGCACAAACGCCCGAAAAAGCAATTATAATCAAACCGTAAATCAAAAATTTTCTTAATGTCGGCTTGACTTCTAACTTATAATCAAGATTATTTTTTGTTATATCAACTATTTGCTTTGACATATTGCTACTTGTTTGGATAACAAAAATCAAAACGGTTAGAAAAAGCGCAGCAAAAGGCGCAATCATAAGAATTGTATAGCCTACACCCTTTGCTTGATAATTTATGTAAAAATATGCTGCCTTCATTCCAACCTGAATGCCTATAACGCATGGAATAATGTTTATTAAACCGTATCCGATAAGGCAAAAAGCAAGAAAAACGGTAATTAAAAAAAGCGACAAATAATTACAAATATTTTGGCTGAAAAGTTTTGAAAAATTTGCATTGCTCGGCTTTAAAACAGAATCAAGCGCACTGCTTTGAAGAAGCCTGTAAAGAACAGTTCCTATTGCCAATGAGCAAGCATAAAAAACAATTGAATATATAACTGTTTTATTATCAACAATGATTTTTTCAATGTCGGTTTTCTTTTCATTTTCATCTTCTAAATTAAATTCCTTTTTAAGTTCAATAGGAATATCACTCAATTTTAATCACCTTCTCTTCCCTGCCGACATAACCCCTGTTACAAATGCTACTGCAATAATTATTGCCAATGATATAAATAATTGAACGAACTCCTTGCCAAAAAATATAAAATTTGCAAGAGTAAATAATACTAACGGTATAATCGACAAAAATGACAAGAATAGTATATTGTTTTTAAAAGGCTTAAGACAAATAAAAGGAACTATAAAAGACGTCAGCGCACTAATCAAATAACCGGCATATTTACAATACGATAAGTCCAAATCAAGTTTAAAAATTATAAATGAAGCAACAGATGATATTAATATTATTGACGTCGTAGTTAATGCTAAGGATTTTACAATAAATTTGATTATAACACTTTTTACGTTAAGACTGCTTATTTTAGGCATAATAAAACCCCCTGAATAATTAATATTCAAGGGGTTATTTTTTTAGAACAATTATTTATTATCCTTTTTATTTGAGCCGTCCTTGTCAGCCTTTTTAGCTGCCTTTTTTTCTTTAGCGGCTTCTCTTGCAGCTTCTACTTCCTTTTGATGCTGCTCGTTCTTTGTTCTGTTAGTATTAATTGCCCAGCGCTCAATTTTCATCTTATTTCTGTCAGCACCGGTTTCAATGATAAGGTCGTTTTCACGAATTGTAACAACACGTCCTACAATACCGCCGATTGTAACAATCTCATCGCCGATTTCAAGAGCATTTCTCATTTCCTGCTCTTCTTTTTGACGTTTCTTCTGTGGACGAATCATCATAAAATACATAAGTGCGAACAACACAACCATAAGAACAATCATTTGTATGCTGCTTGTCTTTTGATTAGCAGCTGAGCCTGAAGCTGCATTTTGCGCAAATAATAAAATTGATTCCATAAAATTAATTTCCTCCAATTATATGATAAAAAGTATTATAAATTAAATTTATATGATTTGCAAGTCTTTTCTAAATTCTTGTATCAAGTTTAACACAAAATTCATTTTTATAGTCCGTAAATGTACCGTTGTCTAAGTTTTCTCTTATCTCAGCCATAAGATTATTATAAAAGTAAAGATTATGAATAACGGCAAGGCGCATACCGAGTATTTCATTGCTCTTAAACAAATGACGAACATACGCTCTTGAATGTTTTCGGCAAGTTGGGCAATTACATTCTTCATCAATAGGCTTACCGTCACGTTCATATTTGGCATTATTGATGTTTATTATTCCTTTTTTTGTAAATAAATGACCGTGACGTGCATTTCTTGACGGCATTACACAGTCGAACAAATCAACGCCTCGGCTGACACCCTCAAGAATATTACCCGGAGTACCGACGCCCATAAGATATCTCGGCTTGTTCTTTGGAGCATAAGGTTCAACAGCAGATATAATTCTATACATATCCTCTTTAGGTTCTCCGACTGCAAGGCCGCCGATTGCATAGCCGTCAAGTTCCATTTTTGCAATTTCTTTCATATGCCAAATACGCAAATCGTCATAAACACAGCCTTGGTTTATGCCAAATAGTAATTGGTTTTTATTAATTGTTGTATCAAGAGAATTAAGCCTGTCCATTTCCTTTTTGCAACGTTCAAGCCAACGAAGTGTACGCTCGCAAGCCTCTTTTGCATATTTAAGAGTTGCAGGATTTTTAACGCATTCATCAAATGCCATTGCAATCGTTGAACCTAAATGAGACTGAATTTGCATACTTTCCTCAGGTCCCATAAATATTTTTCTTCCATCAACATGAGAATTAAAAGTTACACCCTCTTCGTTGATTTTGTTAAGTTTTGCAAGGCTGAAAACTTGAAATCCGCCGCTGTCGGTTAAAATAGGCCTGTCCCAATTTGTAAATTTATGAAGCCCACCCATATCGTATACAAGTTCATCACCCGGACGAACATGAAGATGATAAGTGTTGCAAAGCATTACCTGACAACCGATATCTTTTAAATCCTCGGTTGAAAGACCGCCTTTAATTGCGGCTGAGGTTGCAACGTTCATAAATGCAGGGGTTTGAACAGTTCCGTGTACTGTTTCAAACTGCCCTCTTCTTGCTGTGCCCTCTTGTTTTAATAATGTATATTTAGCCATAATTTCCTCTCAAATCTTATAGTATATCAGCAAATAAACATAGCATCGCCAAAGCTGAAAAATCTGTATTTTTCATCAACTGCGATTTTGTATGCGTTCATTACATGGTCATAGCCGGCGAAAGCAGAAATGAGCATAATGAGTGTGCTTTCAGGAAGATGAAAATTAGTAACAAGTGCATCTATGCATTTAAATTCGTAACCGGGATAAATAAATATGCTCGTGTCATCCTCATCTGCACAAATACAGCCATTCTTAGTAGCAACCGATTCAAGCGTTCTACAGCTTGTAGTACCTACGGAAATAACTCTTTTTCCGTTTTTCTTGGTTTCATTAATTAAATCGGCAGTTTCCTGCGGCATAATATAATGCTCCGTATGCATAGTATGTTTTGTGACATCATCAACCTTTACGGGTCTAAAAGTTCCAAGCCCTACATGAAGCGTTACATATCCGATATTAACGCCTTTTGCTTTGATTTCCTCAAGCATTTCCTTAGTAAAATGCAGACCTGCGGTCGGTGCGGCAGCAGAACCTAAATGCTCGCTGTAAACAGTTTGATATCTTTCCTTATCAGCAAGCTTTTCCTTAATATAAGGAGGAAGTGGCATTTGACCGATTTCATCCAAAACAGCATAGATATTGGCGTCACAATCAAATTTAATAATTCTGTTGCCATCATCAAGAACGTCAATAACCTTGCACTCAAGCTTTCCCTCGCCAAAAACAAATTCCGTTCCTACTTTTGCTTTTTTGCCCGGCTTGCAAAGACATTCCCACACAAGTGTTTCCTTTTGTTTCAAAAGCAAAAATTCAACTACAGCTCCGGTTTCTTTTTTAACACCGAATATTCTTGCAGGAATAACTCTTGTATCATTAAGAATCAAGCAATCGCCGGGATTTAAGTAGTTTGTTAAATCCTTAAAAATTTTGTGTTCAACCTCACCCGTTTTCTTATTTAAAACCATAAGCCTCGATGCATTTCTCGGCTCAATAGGGGTTTGAGCAATAAGCTCTTCGGGCAAATCATAATAAAAGTCTGAAGTTTTCATCATATTCTCCGTAAATTTTGATTGACATATATATATAATAAGTGTTATTATATCAAATAAGTACGGATGAGGTAAAAAACCTTAAGCGCACTTCAACCGTCAACAAGTATTATATTGCATATTATCTTGTTTTACAAGTTATTTTTTTAAGGAGATTACAGACTATGAGTAAAAAGTACAATGTCGGCATCGTCGGCGCAACAGGTATGGTAGGTCAAAGATTTGCTACTTTACTTGAAAATCACCCTTGGTTTAACGTTGTTTGCCTTGCAGCATCTTCAAGAAGTGCAGGTAAAACCTATGAAGAAGCTGTTGGTAAAAAATGGTGCATGGATACACCTATTCCTGAAAATATGAAAAACATTGTTGTAATGGACGCAACAAATGATATTGAAAAAATCACTTCACAGGTAGATTTTGTATTCTGTGCGGTTGATATGAAAAAAGATGAAATTAAAGCTCTTGAAGAGGAATATGCAAAGCACGAGTGTCCGGTAGTATCTAACAACAGTGCTAACAGATTTACACCTGACGTTCCTATGGTAGTTCCGGAACTTAATGCCGAGCATATCAACATTATTCCTGCACAAAGAAAAAGACTCGGTACAAAGCGTGGCTTTATCGCAGTAAAATCAAACTGTTCGCTTCAGTCTTATGTGCCTGCTCTTTTTCCTCTTCAGGAAAAATATCCTATTAAGAAAGTACTTGTTTGTACTTACCAGGCTATTTCAGGCGCAGGAAAAACATTTGAAACATGGCCTGAAATGATTGATAACGTTATTCCATACATCGGCGGTGAGGAAGAAAAGAGTGAAAAAGAGCCTCTTAAGCTTATGGGTAAAATTGTCGGCGACGAAATCGTTTCTGCAGACTCCCCGGCTTTCACAGCTCAGTGCATTCGTGTTCCTGTTTCAAACGGTCACCTCGGTGCAGTATTTGTAGAATTTGAGGATAAGAAGCCTACTAAGGAAGAAATGATTAATATTTGGGAAAACTTCTCAGGCAGAGCACAGGAACTTAATCTTCCGTCTGCTCCAAAGCAGTTTCTTCACTATTTTACAGAACCTGACAGACCTCAGATTCATTCAGAAAGAACGCTTGAACACGGTATGGCTGTTTCTATCGGCAGACTCAGAGAAGACACACAATACGATTATAAATTTGTTTGCCTTTCTCACAACACACTTCGTGGTGCAGCAGGCGGTGCCGTTCTTCTCGGTGAGCTTCTTGCAGCAGAAGGTTACTTTGACTAATATATTTGTAATAAATTTGTTAAGGAGATAATCATTATGAAAAATCCTATTTTTACAGGTGCAGCAGTTGCTATTATCACTCCTATGAATGAGGATGGAACTGTTAATTATGATGAATTTGCAAAGTTTATTGACTTTCAAATTGAAAACGGCACCGACGCTATTGTAGTATGCGGTACTACAGGCGAAAGTTCAACACTTAAAGTTGTTGAGCACAACGAATGCATCAGGTGGTGCGTTGAATATGTAAATCACAGAGTTCCTGTTATTGCAGGAACGGGTTCAAACAGTACCGCTTGTGCAATTGAAATCAGCCAAGAGGCTTGCAAAAACGGCGCAGACGCTCTTTTACTCGTTACACCTTACTATAACAAAACAAGTCAAAGAGGTCTTATTGCCCACTACACTGCCATTCACGACGCAACAAACCTTCCTATAATTCTTTACAATGTTCCGTCAAGAACAGGTGTTAATATTAAACCTGAAACTGCTGCCGAGCTTGCTAAGCTTCCAAGAGTAAACGGTATTAAGGAAGCTTCGGGTGACCTTGACCAAGTAGCTAAGATTCACGAACTTTGCGGTGATGAGCTTAACATTTGGAGCGGTAATGACGACCAAATTTTTGACATTCTTGAGCGTGGCGGAAAAGGCGTAATAAGCGTTCTTTCTAACATTGCACCTAAGGAAACTCACGAAATTGTTGCTTCATACTTAAACGGCGACAAGAAAACATCTAAGGAACTTATGGATAAGTACGTTAAACTTGCAAAGGCTATGTTTGTCGACGTCAATCCTATTCCTGTAAAAGAGGCTGTAAGCCTTATAGGATTTAACGCAGGTCCTTTAAGACTTCCTCTTATTGAAATGGATGAAAGTAACAAGAAATACGTTAAAGAAACAATGGAAGAATACGGCTTAGTAAAATAAGCATAAATAAGGAAGTAAAAAATGACTAATTTAATTATAACAGGCGCTAACGGTAAAATGGGCAAAGTTATTCAAAGCATTGTAGCAAATCGTAACGATTGCAACATAGTTGCCGGTGTTGACCTTAACACAGAAGATAACGGGCACTTCCCTATTTACTCTTCAATTTTTGATGTCAAGGAAAAAGCAGACGCCATTATTGACTTTTCAAATCCAGTGCTTCTTAACGATTTACTTTCCTATTCCGAAAAGACATCTACACCGCTTGTAATTGCAACAACCGGATACAGTGATGAGCAAAAAAAGCAAATCTCAGATGCTTCAAAAAAAATCCCCGTGTTCTTTACTTATAATATGAGTATGGGTGTTAATCTTCTTGCAAATCTTGCTAAAAAAGCTGTTGAGGTTCTCGGCAATGATTTTGACATTGAGATTGTAGAAAAGCATCATAATCAAAAAATTGACGCACCGAGCGGTACGGCTCTTATGCTTGCAGATGCAATGTGTGAAGAAATCGAACAGCCTATGAAATACGAATACGACCGTCATTCAAAGCGTGAAAAACGTACTAAGAATGAAATCGGTATTCATGCAGTAAGAGGCGGAACAATAGTTGGCGAGCACGAAATAATTTTTGCAGGCCGTGACGAAATAATTACTCTGTCACACTCTGCAAGAAGCAAGGAAATATTCGCAGTAGGCGCTGTAAATGCAGCTGTTTATATGAATGGCAAGGGTGCAGGCCTTTACGATATGAAAGAATTAATTGATTAACAATAAATCATTAACAAGGCAAACTTTTACGGTTTGTCTTGTTTTTTTTATATAAATATGTTTTAATATATAATAAAGTTTTGAGAAATAAATGGCGGTGAATTATATGAATATTCAACAGCTTCGTTGCATAGTTGAAATTGCAAGAGTAGGTTCAATAACAAAGGCGGCTGAAAATCTTTATATGAACCAACCAAATTTGAGCCGAACTGTAATTGAATTTGAAAAAGAATACGGCATTACTCTTTTTATACGTAATTCGCAAGGTGTCATCTTAACCGACAGCGGAAAGAAAGTTGTAGAGAAAGCCGAAGAAATCATCAAAAAAACAAATGATTTAAACCGTTTCTTATATAATAACGATAAGGAAACAATAAACGTGAAATTGGCTGTTCCCCGTTCATCATATATCAGTGTAGCATTTTGTAACACCATTGAAGCCGTCGAAAACAATAAGCTCAATATCTCTTTCAAAGAATGTAATAACACAGATGTATTAAACGACGTTATGATTAACGGCTATAATCTCGGAATTATAAGAATTCCAACAGAGCTTGAAGCAAAATATAAAAAGATGATTACGTCTAAACAAATGCAATTTCAGGAAATTTGGAATTTCAAATATAAAATTCTGTTTTCACAAAATCATCCTCTTGCAACAAAGCAAAAGCTTCAATTTAACGATTTAAAGGAATATTCAGTGTTACTTCACGATGATGAATATATCCCCTTTGTTTCAAAAGAAGAAATTAAAAGATACACTCCTTCGCACGATTCTCAAAGTAAAATTCTGATTCAAGAACGTGGAAGCCAATTTGATATTCTTTCAAATCTGCCTAATACTTATATGTGGACCACCCCCATTCCGAAAAGTCTTCTTGAAAATCATAAGCTTGTAACTAAAAAATGTATTGATAACAAGCAATCTTTTTCTGATATTCTGATTTATCCTAAAAATTACACATTAACTGACTTTGAAAAATTGTTTATTGAAAATGTTTTTGAAATTAAATATGAGCTTGAAAACGGCAATAATACGGTATAAAAATCGTATTATTGCCGTTTTTTTACAATTTATATTATTAATAAATTGTAAATATTAAATCGACAATTATATATTATTTAGTATATTTATAAGAAATTGCTATTAATATGATAAAATTTTAACAAATAAATGATACAAATTTAACAAAGGTGTTCAATACTGACATATGTCAGTTACTATATATCATTAGTGATATGCAACATATCATATTTTATATTACTATTATTATTCTATTTGTGTTAAAATTCATAGCGGAAAAGAAAAAATCCATTAATTAATAAATTATTCTATTTAAGGAGGAATAATCACTATGGTAGATTTCGAACAATGGGAAGGCTTTGAAGGCTCTCTCTGGAAAGAAGAAGTAAATGTACGTGACTTTATCCAGAAGAACTATACAGTCTATGACGGTGACGAATCTTTCCTTGCAGGCCCAACAGATGCAACAAATAAACTTTGGGGTATTCTTCAAGGTCTTCAAAAGGAAGAACGTGCTAAGGGCGGCGTACTTGATATGGAAACTAAAGTTGTTTCAGGTATCACTTCTTACGGCCCTGGCTACATCAGCGAAGCTGACAAGGACCTTGAAAAGGTTGTAGGTTTACAGACAGACAAGCCTCTTAAGAGAGCATTTATGCCTTTCGGCGGTATCAAGATGGCTGAGCAGGCTTGCTCAACATACGGTTACGAGCCGGATCCTGAACTTCATAAAATTTTCACAGAATATTGCAAGACACATAACCAGGGTGTATTTGATGCTTACACTCCTGAAATGCTTAAGGCTCGTCACAACAAGATTATTACAGGTCTTCCTGATACTTACGGACGTGGCCGTATCGTAGGCGACTACAGAAGAGTTGCTCTTTACGGTATTGACTTCCTTATGGAAGAAAAAAAGCATGACTTTGCTAACTGCGGCGACGGTACAATGACAGACGACGTTATTCGTCTCAGAGAAGAAATCACAATGCAGTACAAAGCACTCGGTCAGATGAAGAAAATGGCTGAAAGCTACGGCTATGATATTTCTAAGCCTGCTAAGGACGCTAAAGAAGCTGTTCAGTGGTTATACTTTGGCTACCTTGCTGCTATTAAGACTCAAAACGGTGCTGCAATGAGTGTCGGCAGAATTTCAACATTCCTTGACATTTATATTGAAAGAGACCTCAAGGCAGGCAAACTTACCGAATCAGAGGCTCAGGAACTTATTGACCATCTTGTAATGAAGTTCAGAATGGTTAAGTTCGCAAGAATCCCATCATACAATCAGCTTTTCTCAGGCGACCCTGTTTGGGCTACACTTGAGGTTGCAGGTATCGGCGTTGACGGTCGCTCAATGGTAACAAAGAATGACTTCCGTTTTCTCCATACTCTTGAAAATATGGGTCCTTCACCTGAACCAAACCTTACAGTTCTTTATTCATCAGCACTTCCTGACACATTTAAGAAGTATGCTGCTGATATTTCTATCAGAACAAGTTCAATTCAGTATGAAAACGATGACGTTATGAAGCCGGTATGGGGCGATGACTACTCAATTTGCTGCTGCGTATCAGCTACACAGACAGGTAAAGAAATGCAGTTCTTCGGCGCAAGAGCTAACCTTGCTAAGTGCCTTCTTTACGCTATCAACGGCGGTGTTGACGCTAAAACATTTGAGCAGGTTGGTCCTAAGTACAGACCTATTACATCAGAATACCTCGATTATGACGAAGTAATTGAAGCTTATGACAGAATGATGGATTGGCTCGCAGGTCTTTATGTTAATGTACTTAACCTCATTCAGTTTATGCATGATAAATACTATTATGAAGCTGCTGAAATGGCACTTATTGATACAGATGTAAGAAGAACATTTGCAACAGGTATTGCAGGTTTCTCTCACGTTGTTGACTCTCTCAGTGCTATCAAGTATGCTAAGGTTAAGACAATAAGAAACGAAGACGGTGTTGTTGTTGATTACGAAACTGAGGGTGACTTCCCACGTTACGGTAACGATGATGACAGAGCTGACGAAATCGCTGTATGGCTTCTCAAGACTTTCCTTGACAAGATTAAGAAGCATCACACATACCGTAATTCAGAGCCGACAACCTCTATCCTTACTATCACATCAAACGTTGTATACGGTAAGGCAACAGGTACAATGCCGGATGGCCGTAAGGCAGGCGCTCCTCTTTCACCGGGTGCTAACCCATCATACGGTGCAGAACAAAGCGGTCTTCTTGCTTCTCTTAACTCTGTAGCTAAGCTTCCATACGAATGGGCTCTTGACGGTATTTCAAATACTCAGACAATCAACCCGGGTGCTCTCGGTCATTCAGAAGAAGAAAAGATTAACAATCTTGTTCAGGTTATGGACGGTTATTTTGACCAGGGTGCTCATCACCTTAACGTAAACGTATTCGGTACTGAAAAGCTTATCGATGCTATGGAACATCCTGAAAAAGAAGAATATCAGAACTTCACAATTCGTGTATCAGGTTATGCTGTTAAGTTCATTGACCTTACTAAGGAACAGCAGATGGACGTTATTTCAAGAACCTGCCACGACAGAATGTAATTATTAACTTATAAAGGATTTGTTGAAATTGGACGGTAAAATTCACAGCATTGAAACTTTTGGTCTTGTTGACGGACCGGGTGTAAGATACGTACTCTTTTTGCAAGGTTGCAATATGCGTTGCAAATATTGCCATAATCCAGAAACCTGGAGCTTTGATGATGCGAAATTTACCGTTTCGGCAAAGGATGCATTCAACAAGGCATATAAGTATAAGAATTATTGGAGAAAAAACGGAAAGCCAAACGGCGGTATTACAGTAAGCGGCGGTGAACCGCTCCTTCAAATTGATTTTGTAACTGAATTTTTCAAACTTGCAAAGGAAAAAGGAGTACACACCACGCTTGACTCCTCAGGCTCTGCTTTTACAAGAGAAGAGCCTTTCTTCTCCAAATTCAATGAGCTTATGAAGTATACTGACCTTGTTATGCTTGATTTAAAGCAAACAGATACTGAAAAGCATAAAGAACTTACGGGCAGAACAAATGAAAATATACTTGATATGGCAAAATATTTGTCAGATATCGGCAAGGATATGTGGATAAGAAGAGTTCTCGTTCCTAATTTAACCAATGATGATAACGAGCTTAATAATCTTTATAGCTTTATTTCGTCACTCAAAACGGTTAAAAAGGTTGAAATACTCCCCTACCACACATTAGGTATTTTTAAATGGGAAAACCTCGGTATCAAATATCCTCTCGAAGGCTATAAGCCCCCTACAAAAGAAGAGGTTGAAAAGGCAGAAAAAATACTTCATATTGAAAAATAAAACTAACCCTCCTGATTGATTCAGGAGGGTTTTGTTATGCCTATTTTTAATTTGAAATTTTATTAAGTAATGCATAGTCCTTTGCATTTATATATCCGTCATTATTCAAATCAAGATACATATTGTCATTACCTCGCACTACCTTAGTATTTACGTAATCAATAAATATAGGCAATTTGCTCTTGGATTTTGTAATATTATTATCACAATAAGGGCATTGATAGTTTAACAAGCCGTTCTTTGCATCAACGAATTTATACCTGTGACCTACAGGTTCAATATAATCAACTATATAACTTTTTCCGCAACCGTTACATTCATACATTGTATAGCCCTTTGTTGCACAAAATGGACCGATATTTTTCTTAACGTAGCTGTGAATATGGTCATATTTAATATCGTTGTCGGCTTCGCTGTTATCGCTATAATCTGACACACTCGAAAGGCTGTATGTTACAACAGGTGAATAGAAATACATTCCGTCAATACAAAAGTATGAACGAACAGATATACCGTCAGCAGCACTTTCCGCAGGGATATCGGTAAATACTGCATTATATGTTGAAACAGTTCCTTCAACATTTCTTTTATTTGCAGATTTTGTATAGACAGTACTATCATTTGCTCTCAAGGAATCATTTTTTTGGAAATCATTTAATCCGTTTAGAGATTTGTATGTGTAGACAAAACCATATTCAATATTTTCAGCATATTTTTTGAAATCAAAGCCTATACTGTTTTCATCAAATGCAAAACCAAATCGCAAGCCATTATCTTTTGTTCTGATTTGAGCACCTTTGCTTTGAGCAATATCATCGCTGATTATATGTGTTATTGAGCTTTGATATTTTTCAGGTATATTATTCATCCAAGGTTCATATTCAGGGCTTATAATGGTATATTTATATTCTAAATATTTTTGTGGCAAACTTGCACTTGTAAGCCTATAAGCATATATAGTCACGTTGCTCGGAATGGAAAGTCTTAAAGATTTTATTTTAGGTGCAAAAATTAACTTTATATTAGTACAACCATTAAAATTATCATTGGCAAGTCCTGTTGCGTTCGGAATATACAGCGTTTTCAAATTACTGCAGTTATAAAATGCCTGAGCACCAATAGATGTTGCTTTATTCATAATAATTTCTTCAGCTTTGCAACTGTCAAATGCATTTTCACCTGTTTTAGTGCAATTAGGAAGATTTACTATATTAAAATATGTTCCTGCTAATCCTTTTTCAGCAACCCAATCTACTGATGAAAAATCAGGTTGTTTTGGTAATGATTTACAGCCGTAAAGAGCCTCACTGCCTATTTCTTTCACTTTTGATAAATCAATATCGGAAAGCTGATTACAATTATAGAAACATTTTTTATTTAAGAAACAAAGATTGTTTGCAGTCACTGATTTCAGATTTGTATTGCTGAAAGCATCATCACCGATGCTTTCAATTGTATCCGGCAAAGTGATGGTTTCAATATTGCTGTTGCTGAATACTTGCGGACCTATTTTTCTTGGCTCTTTTCCGTTTACTACATCAGGAACAACAATATTTGCTTCATTGCCAAGATATGCTTTAATAATGCCATCGTTGTTAATTACAAATTCACTTTCGCCATCTTCTAAAATGTAGTAATCAAGATAAGTGAATTTACTGTGGAAAGGAGAGCCTGCTCTTGCAAAAGCTGCGGCAATAATTCTTGTGGAATCCGTAACATCAATAGGTGCAGTATATTTTGTACCGTTTATTTCTGTCGGCAATGTGCCGTCTGTTGTGTAGTAAATATCCACAAGTGAATTTGCACATTTTAATTCAACGCTTATATTGTCTCGGTATGCTCCGCTTATATAATTGGCTGTAACATCTTTACATCTTGTGCCGTTTATGATATTTGAAAAGTTTACGATACCCGCACCATAGCGGCCATAATAACAGGAACTTTTTTTGAATGGTGTTGCAGTTGCAATAATTTCCTGCTTAACCTGTTCGGGTGTGTAGCTTCTGTGTTCCATCAGGACATAGGCTGCGGCTGCTGATACAAGCGGCGTTGCCATAGAGGTTCCGGGGAATTGTGCATAAGTATTATTACCGGGAAAATTAGCAGTATATACGCCAACTCCGGGAGCGGAAATATCCACACAACTACCATAACTTGAAGAAGACCATGCATAGCCATATTGATTTGTGGCGGCAACGGTTATAACACTATCAAATATTGCAGGTTGTTGATAAACTTCTTTACCATCATTACCGGCTGCAGCAACAACAGTGACTCCCATATCAACAAGTTCATCTATTACAGTTCCAAGACTTCCTGTTGAAAATGAACAATTTATTATATCAGGCTTGTTTTTTAATTGCTTGATATATGATAAAGCGGCTACAGCCTCTGACGAAGTACCTTTTGAGTTTTTGTTAAATATTTTATAAGCGAATAGTTTAACATTACTTGGCGTACTTTTAGCGATAGCACCAGCCACTTTTGTACCATGACCTGATGTGTCCCTTTCGTCACCTGAAGCATCAGTACTGAAATCTACTTTTGTGCGTTCGATTCTGTTTTTAAATAATTCGTGGTTATAATTGATTCCGCTGTCAACTACAGCAATATTTATATTGAGTTTAGCCCTTAATTTATAATAATCAAGAGCAGAAACTGCATCCGTTTCTTCGTATGCCCATTCATCACTCCAGTTACCACTGGAACCTATAGAGGTAGAAGAAGTGGTAATAACACTATCATAATCTGCTGTATAACCTGCATTTTCATATTGTGTTTTCGCAAATTCTGCTGATTCATCATCTGCATACTGCAAAAAGGCATAACCAAAACCATAAACACTGTCGATAGCATCATATTCTTCAATTTTATCATCGGACTTAACTATCAATCTTGTATTGATAGTTTGTTCATCTGTACTGTCTAATTCATTGTAATTGTCATATTCACTGCACAGTGCGGCAATTTCTTTGCCTGTTTTTAATACACTTTGCTTTCTTGCTTCTTCTGCCATAACGCTTGTAATCGGCGCACATATAGATAAAACAATTATAATCGACAGTAAAACGCTCAGCCTCTTTTTCATACAAACTTCCCCTAATATATTCATTAAGTAAATATTAACATAATATTAAGACATTAGCAATACATATTGCGATATTGACAATATAAAGCCTTTTTGAATTTAACGATAATCAATTCACTGCATAAAAAGTTTGACTACCTTACCCTCTAATACATCGGGAACGCTGATTGACTGCGGGCAATGATTTTTGCATTTATTGCACCAAGCGCAGGCTGCCGGATTGACTTTATAAGAGTTATATTTATCTCTGCCAGAATTGATGTCAATTTCACCTGAAACGACGCTGTTATAAAGAGAGAAAAACGAACTGATTTTAATACCCTTTGGGCAAGGTTGGCAATAGTCACAGCCCGTGCAGGAAATAACCTCGCTTTTGTTAATAATTGTGGCTGCCTTTTCGCAAAGGGAATATTCAATATCAGTAAACGGCTTAAAATCAGTTAAAGTAGAAAGATTATCAAGCATTTGCTCTGCACTGTTCATTCCGCTTAAAATTGTGATTATATTTTTATGGCTTGCAACAAAGCTCATAGCCCACGAGGCAGGGCTGTTATCAGGCTTTAAAGATTTAAACATATCCGATATCT
The DNA here is from genome assembly GCA_000436835.1 of Eubacterium sp. CAG:251. GTDB lineage: Bacteria > Bacillota > Clostridia > Oscillospirales > Acutalibacteraceae > Eubacterium_R. The sequence goes on along the minus strand of FR889122.1, from coordinate 43,954 downwards.
CGTCATTAACCAAAGCAAGCTTACCGCCCCTTACAGGCTCCATAACGATTGTGGGAATACCTGCATCTTCAAGTATTTGGTATTGCATCTTTGCATTTTGATTTTCCCAATCAAGATAATTCATTTGAATTTGAGCAAAATCCCATTTATGAGCAGATACTATATTTCTTAAATCGTCAACCGTTCCGTGAAACGAAAAGCCGATATATTTAATCTTACCCTCTTTTTGCATTTTCTTTAAAAAATCATAAGCGTAGAATTTTTCGCATTTTTCAAAATTTTCATTATCAAGAGAATGAAGAAGATAAAAATCAAAATAATCCATACCGGTTCGCTCAAGCTGTTTCTCAAACACACGCTTCATATCCTCTTTAGTATCACACAGCCAAATAGGTAGCTTATCGGCAATAAAATATGTATCTCTCGGATATTTATTTAACGCATAACCTATAAATGCTTCGCTTTTACCACAATGATACATATATGCGGTATCAAAATAGTTCACTCCGTTTTTATATGCTAAATCGACAAGACTTTGCGCCTTATCATAATCAATATTACGGTTTGATTCTCTTTTTTGCTCGGTTTCGCACGGCAGTCGCATAGTGCCCAAACCTAAAAGAGATACATTAATATCCTTAAATTTTCTTTTATCAACCATCAAATATTCCTCACTAAAAAAGGCAGGAAAACCAAAGTCCCCTGCCCGATTAATTATTATTCCTTAGTCCAAGTAACACCCTGCGGTGTATCCTTTAAAATGATGCCCTTAGCTTTAAGCTCGTCACGAATACGGTCAGCCGTTGCCCAATCTTTATTAGCTCTTGCCGTCTGACGTTCTTCAATAAGCGCTTCAATATCAGCGTCAACGTCGTTGCTCTTTCTGTTATAAAGAATACCAAGCACATCGCAAAGTTCGTCAAACACATCAGCGGCTGTTTGACAAACATTTTTAGAAACTTCCTTATCAAGAATAGATATATTAATATCCTTAACAAGGTCAAAGATTGCCGCAACGCCGTCGGCAGTATTAAGGTCATCGTCCATAGCCTCAATAAATTGCTCTCTGCGGCTGTTTATGCGGTCGATAAGCTCAGTATCGTCAGCTATGTCTTTAGCGTTTTTAATAGCAAAATCAAGGCTTTCACGGCAAGTATAAAGTCTTTCAAGAGCGCTTTTGCACTGTTCAATTATTTCAAGGCTATAATTAATAGGTGAACGATAATGAGATGAAACAAGAAAGTATCTGATAACTTCATAACCGTAAACATTGGCAATTTCACGAACTGTTTTGAAATTGCCGAGTGATTTACTCATTTTGACGTTATCAACATTGATATAGCCGTTGTGCATCCAATATTTTGAAAAAGTGCAACCGTTTGCACACTCGCTTTGCGCAATTTCATTTTCGTGATGAGGGAAAATAAGGTCCTGACCGCCGCAATGAATATCAATTGTATCGCCTAAATATCTTTTATTCATAGCAGAACATTCAATATGCCAGCCCGGTCTGCCCTTACCCCAAGGCGACTGCCAATAAGGCTCACCCTCTTTTGCAGCTTTCCAAAGAGCGAAATCAAGAGGATTTTCCTTTTTCTCTCCGATAGCAATTCTTGCGCCCGACTGTAAATCCTCAATAGGCTGATGGCTTAATTTGCCGTAGTCCTTAAATTTAAGAGTTCTGAAATAAACGTCGCCGTCAACTGAATAAGCGTAACCTTTTTCTTCAAGAGTTTTGATTATATTAATAATCTCATCAATATTCTCCGTTGCCTTTGGGTGAACTGTTGCTTTTTTGAAATTCAATCCGTTAGCATCAATCCAAAATTCTTCAATGTACTTTTTAGAAATTTCCTCAAAGGTACTGCCCTCTTCATTTGCACGTTTAATAATCTTGTCGTCAACATCGGTAAAGTTTTGAACAAATTTTACATTGTATCCTCTGTATTCAAGGTATCTTCTTAAAACGTCAAAAACACAAAGCGGACGAGCGTTACCGATATGAATATAATTATATACAGTCGGTCCGCAAGCATAAATTTTAACTTCCTTAGGGTCATTTGGAACAAACTCTTCCTTTTGACGAGTCATTGTATTATAAATCTTCATTATTTTTGCTCCTTTAATTTTTCAATTTCTTCTTTAAGCTTTTTAATTTCAGCCTGATTTTCTCTAATCAAATTCATTAGCGGATCAGGAATATTGATTTGGTCAAGGTCATCTACCCTTTCGCCGTCAATCCTAACTACCTCACCCGGAACGCCGACAACAGTACAATTAGGTTCAACATCCTTAACAACGACTGCACCTGCGGCGACTTTAGCATTTCTGCCGATAGTAATAGGTCCTAAAACTTTAGCGCCGGAGCCTATCATAACGCCGCTTTCAATAGTTGGGTGACGTTTGCCGACATCCTTGCCGGTACCGCCAAGTGTTACACCCTGATAAATCATAACGTCATCGCCGATTTCAGTTGTTTCGCCGATAACAATACCGTTACCGTGATCAATGCAAACTCTTCTGCCGATTGTAGCACCGGGATGAATTTCGATACCTGTTTTATGCGCTGAACGCTGACTGATATATCTTGCTATAAAAGGCATATTATGATTTAAAAACCACTTTGCTCTTTTATGGCTTTGAAGCGCCTTAAATCCGGGGTAAAGAAGCACTATTTCAATAGGACTTCTCGCCGCCGGATCGTGCTCCATAAAGCTTTTAATATCCTCTTTAAATGAGTCAAACATATAATATATCTCCCTTACAGATTTCAATATAATAAAAACAAAAGCCCCTGTCAAATTGACAGAGGCAATAAAATACTGCGGTTCCACTCTTGTTTATACTCAGGCTGCAAAATATACAGCTTATGCCTATAACGTGGCAAAACGGCTTAAAATACTAAATTCCTTTAAGCAACTCCGCAGTGCATTTTAGCAGATTATTTATAAAGCCTCACAGCAAAACGGCTCATTCTCTGAATAAATAATTAACTGCTTACTTCTCTGCATCACAGCTTTTAATATTAAACAATTATTTCTACTATTATTATATATATTTTTTTAAAATTTGCAACAATTATTTTGTTTTTATTAAATGCCAACCGTCTTTAGCGTAAATAAGACCGCTTAAAACCGCAACAACGCTTACAACCCAAAATGCAATAGCACAATAAACATTGAGCCAAGGAGTCGTAGTTGTGATATCAGCCGCACCCTCACCGATTGCAAGAAGAAGGAAAGTCATACCTGTTGTTGACATTTGAAGAAACGTTTTGCACTTACCAAAACCGTTTGCGGCGATAACCTCACCGTTTGCGGCGGCAAGCATTCTTATTCCTGCAACGAGAAATTCCCTTGCAAGCATAAGAAGGATACAAAGTTCTGTATGCCAACCCATTTTGATAAATACAAGATAAGCGGCAAAAACGAGAGTTTTATCTGAAAGAGGGTCCATAACCTTACCAAAATCAGTTACAAGACCTTTTTTTCTTGCAATAATTCCGTCAGCCTTGTCACTCATACATGCAACGAAATATACAAGAAGTGCCGCAACCCAATGGTATTTAAATTCTATAAGTGAAAATGCCATTAAAAAAGGAATACAGCAAAAACGAAACACTGTTATTTTGTTTGGTAAATTCATACTTTTTCTCCAATCAAATCATAGCCGTCACAGCCTGTAATTTTAACATTTACGAACTCGCCGATTTCAAGCTTATCATTACTCTTAAATATTATTCCGCTGTCAATCTCGGGAGAATCAAAATAAGCTCTGCCGTTATACATACCGTCGTCAAACGAATCAACAATAACCTTATATGTATTGCCTACCCTCGCTTTGTTAAGTTGCTCGCTGATTGAATACTGAATATCCATCAAAACGTCGGCACGTCTCTTTTTAACTTCCTCATCAATTTGATTATCGTATTCGGCGGCAGGAGTATCCTCCTCGGCAGAATATGTGAAGCAACCCATTTTGTCAAATTTAATTTCCTTAATAAATCTGCATAGTTCCTCAAAATGCTCGTCACTTTCACCGGGAAATCCAACCATAAATGTTGTACGAAGTGCAAGATTGGGAATTTTTTCCTTCATTTTGAACAGAAGGTCTTTAAGTTGCTCATAAGAGCCTGTTCTGTGCATAGCTTTTAATATATTTTTATTACAATGTTGAAGTGGAATATCAATATATGGGCAAATTTTTTCCTCACTTGCAATTACGTCAATAAGCTCGTCGGTAACTCTGTCAGGATAGCAATAATAAAGCCTAATCCACTCAATGCCGTCTATCTTAACAAGTTCCTTTAAAAGACTTGCAAGACGATATTCACCGTAAAGCTTTAAGCCGTATTTTGTGGTATCCTGTGCAATAATTATAAGTTCTTTAATTCCCTTTGCGGCAAGATTTTGCGCTTCCCTAATAATATTCTCCATAGGGCGCTCTATATAACCGCCACGTATTAGCGGAATTGCACAATAAGAGCATCTGTTGTCGCAGCCGTCGCTTATTTTTAAATAAGCCCAATGCTTAGGTGTAGAAAGCATTCTGTCACCCTCAAGCAAAAGATACTTTTTATCAGGGTAAAAGCTTGTTCTTACTCCGAGCAAAGCCTTGTGACAAACTTTAACAATATCATTATCAGCACCGATACCTATTACCGAATCAACTTCGGGAATTTCTTTAATGATTTCATCCTGATATCTTTCGGCAAGGCACCCTGTAACAACAATAGCACTGATAATCCCTGCCTTTTTATATTCGGCAACTTCTAAAATAGTTTCAATAGCCTCACGTTTAGCATCTTCAATAAAGCCGCAGGTGTTAATAATCATAACATCGCTGTCTTCAATGCTTTGCGCTATTTCAAAACCACTTTTATTTAATTTTTCAAGCATTACTTCACCGTCGACCTGATTTTTAGGACAGCCAAGTGAAATCATACCTACTTTATTCGTCATATTCTTCTATCCTGTAAAATGCCGATTTAATATCCGAATAGTAAAAACCTTTTCTTTGAAGTGCGGCGATTACCTTTTCTTTCCCGTTTTCCTGATTAAGCTTTGTGGCATACTTTGATTTAATAAGTTTGATAATTGTTGAAATGTTATCAATTTCAATAATTGACAGTTTTTCATCAACAATCTCCCTGTTGATACCACGCTTAAAGCACTCTTGCTTAATATTAGCTGTTGAAAACTTTTTTACCTCAAGTAAATATTCAATAAGCCTTTGACAATACTTTTCGTCATCAAGATACCCTGCTTCGATATATCTGTCAACTGCTTTTTGAGCACTTACCTCATCAACGGATTTTAAAAGCTTTGTTTTAAGCTCTTTAACGGAATAATCACGCCTTGATAAATAGTCGGCACATTTATTTAACGCTTTTTTGTAATTTATTTTAACAAGAAGAGCCTGCCACTGCTCATCATCAATATCTGCTCCATTTGAAATATAATTATCAAGCCAACAGTTTTCATCAGTAGTGGCGGCATATTCCCCGTCAAGAAACAGATGGACCTTAGTTCCTCTGCCTTTTTGATGAGTTAAAATCATCAGTCCTCATCATCCTCAACCATAATGTTGATTTTAGCAAGTGCTTCCTCACGTGTAATCTTTTTTTCAGGCTTCGGTGCAGGCTTAGAGGCATTAGCCTTTGCTACACGTTCTTCCTTTGCTTTTTCGATATCCTCGGCAATTTTATCCTTAATCTTCTGCTCAAGTTCAGCAGCAAGTTCAGGTTCATTTTTAATAATTTCTTTAACATTATCTCTGCCCTGACCGAGCCTGCGGTCACCGTAAGAGAACCACGAGCCGCCCTTGTGAACAATATCATACTGAACAGCCATATCAAGAATTTCGCCAACCTTGCTAATGCCTTCTCCATACATAATATCAAATTCAGCACTCTTGAAAGGAGGCGCAACCTTATTTTTAACAATCTTAGCACGAGTACGAGAACCGATAAATTCACTTCCTGCGCCCTTTAACTGTTCAATTTTTCTTACATCAATACGCATTGATGAATAAAATTTAAGCGCACGTCCGCCGGTAGTAACCTCAGGATTACCATACATAACACCGATTTTTTCACGAAGTTGGTTAATGAAAATAACTATACAATTTGTTTTATTAATAGTACCGGCAAGAATCCTTAATGCCTGCGACATAAGCCTTGCGTGCTGACCCACATGGCTGTCACCCATATCGCCCTCAATTTCACTCTTTGGAACAAGTGCTGCAACAGAGTCAACAACAACAATATCAACCGCACCGCTGCTTACGAGTTGTTCTGTAATTTCAAGTGCCTGCTCACCGAAATCAGGCTGAGATACAATAAGAGAATCAACATCTACACCCAAATTAGCGGCATAAACAGGGTCAAGTGCGTGTTCTGCGTCAACAAATGCAGCGTCGCCGCCAAGCTTTTGAGCCTCAGCAATACAATGAAGTGCAAGGGTAGTTTTACCGCTTGATTCAGGACCGTAAATTTCAATTATACGACCTCTTGGCAAACCGCCGATTCCCGTAGCAATATCAAGAGTGAGAGAACCGGTAGAAATAGAGTCAACCTTAAGAGAAGAATTTTCGCCAAGGCGCATAACTGCACCGTCGCCGAACTTCTTTTTTATATTTTTCATAGCAGCCTCAAGAGCCGCTTTTTTGTTATCAACTGCCATCAGATAACCTCCTAACATAATTCCCTACTATTATACTAAATTCGATATTTAAAATCAATAGTAAATAAAAAATATGCAAATATTTGTTCTAAATAAAAAAATAGTGAAAAAAGACTTGCATTTTAATAACAATTGTGATAATATATCTACGTTCTAAATTGACAAGGAGGTGTTCGCAAATGGCAAAATGTGAATACTGCGGAAAAGACGTATCTTTCGGCATCAAGGTTTCTCACTCACACAGAAGATCAAACAGAACTTGGAAACCAAACATTAAAAAAGTAAAGGCTATTGTAAACGGCTCTCCTAAAAGAGTTAATGTTTGCACAAGATGTCTTCGTTCAGGTAAGGTTGAAAGAGCTTAATTGTTTCGCATAAAACAGCACCGATTTATTCGGTGCTTCTTTTATTTTAAAGAGCTTTATAAATATGCAAAAGCGCCTTAACTTAACCCCTAAGGGGGCTTGGAAAAATAATTGAATATAAATATAATAAGTATATATTTAAAGGAGATGAGCAAATAAAATGAACATAATCAAAGCTAATAATATAAATCATTCATATATATTTGCTCAAAGAGAGATAAAATCACTTTACAACATTTCCTTTAAAATTGAAAAAGGCGAATTTATATCAATAGTCGGTATGAACGGCTGTGGCAAAAGCACCCTTGTTAAACACCTTAATGCACTTATTCCTCTTCAAAGCGGTGAGCTTACAATTGCGAGCCTTGATTGCAGGAATAATAAAAACATATACAAAATCAGGCAGAAATGCGGTATGGTATTTCAAAATCCCGATAATCAATTTGTTTCAACAGTTGTTAAAGAAGACATTGAATTTTCGCTTAAAAATCATGATATAAAATATAATGACAAAACGATTGATGATGTACTTGCACTCGTAGGACTTAAGGGCTTTGAAAAAAGAAATATACTCTCTCTTTCAGGAGGTCAAAAGCAAAGGCTTGCCCTTGCAGGGATACTTTGCGTAAAGCCTGATATTATTATTCTTGATGAGGCAACCTCAATGCTTTCTCCAAATTCAAGAAAAGAGGTTTTGGATATAATTCTAAAACTTCACAAAGAAACCGATATAACATTTATAATGATTACGCAGTATGCAGAGGAAACGGTAAATGCTGACAGAATAATTGTTATGAATGACGGTGAAATCATTTCAAGCGGCGTTCCTGAAAAAATATACTCAAACGAAAAGCTTATAGAAAAATCGCAAATTTCACTTCCCTATTGTGTTAAAATATATAATGATTTAAAGAAAGCAGGAATTTTCCTTGACGAATGTCCTTTAAACAATGAAAGATTGGTGGAACTTTTATGCCGATTGAAATAAAAGAACTTTCATTTTCATACGACAGCAAGCCGTTTATTGATAATTTAGATTTAAAAATAGATGACGGCGAAATGGTCGGTATTATAGGTAATACAGGCTGTGGAAAATCAACATTTGTCCGTCTTATTGCGGGGCTTATAAAAAGCGACAGCGGTAAAATAATTATTGACGGCGACGATATTACCAACAAAAAATTTAATAAAAAAATTCTTCGCAGAAAGCTTGGAATAGTATTTCAATTTCCCGAAATGCAATTATTTGAGCAAACGATTGAAAAGGACATATTCTTCGGCTTAAAACAATATAAGTTGACTTATGACGAAAAATACAAAAGAGCCAAAGAAGCGCTTGAGCTTTTAGGTCTTGATTTTGAAAGAATTAAAGATAAATCCCCTCTTGCACTTTCCGGCGGTGAAAAAAGAAAAATCGCTGTTGCAGGAATACTCGTTTGCAAGCCGAAATATTTAATTTTTGATGAGCCGATAGCCGGTCTTGACTGCAATTCAAGAGATAACTTTATGAAATTGCTTTTAGCGTTAAAACAAAACGGAACAACAATTATAATCATATCTCACAACACCGATTATTTGGCAGAATATGCAGACAGAATACTTGTTATGGACGGCGGCAAAATTATATTGGACGATAAACCGAATGAAATTTTTAATCAAACTAACTTATTAAATAATCTTAACATAGGCGTTTGCAATTCAAAGGAAATCGCAAATTTATTAAATAAAAAAGGCTTTAATATTCAAAATGATATTTTAAAATATGACGATTTGCTAAATTCAATAATATCAAATATAGGAGTTATAAATGACTGACATATTATCGGGAGTTTATGAAAATATTAATTCACCCATTCACAACATAAATGCAAAATATAAAATTCCTTGCTTTTTAGCAATGATTATATTAACGCTTGCAGCGAAAAGTTACGTAGTCTATATAATTGATTTTTTGATTCTTGCCATTTGCATTTTAATTTCAAAATTAAACATTAAGCATTTCATATCGGCAATAAGCAAGCTTTGGTTGTTTTATTTAATAATATTCTTAATGAATGCCCTTTTCTTCGGCAAGGGAGAAACAGTTTTAAGCTTTTGGAAAATCAACATAACGACACTCGGAATAAGGCAAGGAGCAGTGATAGTTTTAAACGTAATATTTGTTATACTTTGGTCTAAATTATTCGTTTTGACCTCCTCCCCCATCGAGATAACAAACGCAATTAATTTCTATCTGACACCGCTTAAATTATTTAAAGTTCCAACAGAAAATTTAGCGCTTATATTATCGGTTTCAATTCAATTTGTTCCGACCTTATTAATTGAAGCGCAAAATATAAAAATGGCTCAAATTGCAAGAGGCGCAGAATTTGAATCGAAAAACATATTCAAAAAAGCCAAATGCATATTTCCACTTATAGTGCCGATTTTCATAAACGCTTTTAAAAGAGCGGACGAATTATCGCAGGCGCTTGAAGCAAGAGGATATAAAGGAGAAAAATAAATGAATAAAAATAATTTAAAAATTAACAAATTAAGCACAATGAGTGTAGTGAAACAATCAATCATAACCGCTGTGTGCATTGCGCTTTGCGTTGTTTTGCCTATGGCATTTCACAGCATTCCGCAAGCAGGTATGATTTATTGCCCCATGCACATTCCGGTACTTATTTGCGGTATTATTTGCGCACCTCAATATGCAATTATCTGCGGCATTGCCGGAGCGCTTCTTTCAAGTGTGCTTACGGGTATGCCGCCTGCGGCGACGCTTCCGTCAATGCTTGTTGAACTTACCTGCTATGCACTTATTTCATCACTTTTAATGAAATTTATTCACACGAAAAAATCTGTGGCTGATTTATATATTTCCCTTATCGGTGCACTTCTTATCGGCAGAGTAATTGCCGGTGTTGTTAAAGCATTGATTTTTGCTCGTGGAGAAATAACAATTACTGCTTGGGCAACGTCATATTTCGTCACCTGTCTTCCGGGAATTATTATGCAAATAATCTTAGTCCCTGTTATTTATGCCTCACTCGTTAAGGCAAACCTTATCCCGTCAAGATACGTTTACAGTGAGGAATAAGATGAATAAAAACGAAGTAATCAGTTTTTTCGATATTCACTCAACTACTTGGGATGAAAATATGGAAAAAGACGACAGCAAAATGAATGAAATACTCGACGTCGCAAAAATATCAAGCGGAAAAAGCGTACTTGATATCGCCTGCGGCACAGGTGTTATGATTGATTATTACATTGAAAGAAATGTATCAAAAGTAACGGGCGTTGATATTTCGAGCAAAATGATTGAGATTGCAAGAAATAAATTCAAGAAATATGATTTTATAGATTTTCTTTGCGAGGACGCCGAGGAATTTAATTTCAAGAATCAATATGACCGTGTTATGGTATTTAATGCATTCCCTCATTTCCCAAATCCAAAAGCGCTGATTAAAAATCTTGCAAAAGCCGTTAAATCCGGCGGTACAGTTACAGTCGCTCACGACAGAGGCAGAAAAGACCTTGACAACCACCACAAAAGCGTTCAGGCAAGCAAGATTTCAAACGGACTTATCAGCGAAAACGCTTTAGAAGAAATATTCAAATCAGCAGGACTTGTTGATATTTATAAAAAATCAACCGAAGATATTTATATTGTCAGCGGAGTAAAGGCATAATTTAAGCGGACATTCTCAATTGAGAACGTCCGCTCATTTTAATTTTGGAAGAATATTGGTTCATTTTCAATTACATCGTAAGCAAAAAGCTTACTGTCATCAAGATTTACCTTGTGCATATCAACCGCATTAATTCTATGGCAATTATATGTTGTATAATAATAAATTCCTTTATCAGCATTGCAACAAGAGGTATAAATCGTTATTTCATATTTACCCTCAGCCACCTCGCAGCAACCACGCTGTTGGTCAACCGAGCCTAAAATATGAAAGAATTGACTTACGCTGTCATTTTCATTATCGCCTGATTTTGAATTAAGTTTAGTAAAAGCAACACGTGCAAAACGAGATGCTGACGATAAATCACCCGGCAAACCGAGTGCGCCCATACCTCTGCTGTATTGTTTTAAATCAATATTTTCAGCAAAGCTGTTATCGGGTTGCTTAGGTGATAAAGACATATAATTATTAAGCATAAACATTTGCATATCAAAAGGCGGATTATTAGTTAATACTCCTACCTTATTATCATAAATTTTCATACCGTCTTTAGTACATTCAAGGGTTATGCAATCGTTTTTGTCAGCAATGATATAATGAAGCTGAGCAGTAGGCAATTTATCTGAAAAAGATATATTTGTTATATTAATTTTTTTAAGCAAATTGCGCACGTCATTCATATTTTCGCATTGGCAAAGTATCCACGCAATAAGCTCAAACTGCGCTACATTTTCTTTTCCCTCAATCGGATTATTATAAACCGCATTGCCCACAAAATTAAGCCCTGCAATGCAAACACCTTTTTCGTTCATTGCGTCATAATAAAGAGGATAATCATTTGCAATATGAGCCATACCGATTATTGCATAATGGTTTTTAACCTCACCCATAAATTTAAAATCAAACGTATAATTTCTCGGCGTAATAGTTATTTTGTCACCGTAAGAAAATTCATAATCAAGAGTTCTGCCAAAATAAAAGTCCTTAGTTTTATATGTTGCCGCAGTACACATAATATCACCCTTTATAATTATTAACAAAAATCAAAAAAATAAAAGGGTTGTTCTAAAACAACCCTTGGTGCCGGCGGCGGGGGTCGAACCCGCACCCTGTTGCCAGGACTGGATTTTGAGTCCAGCACGTCTGCCAATTCCATCACGCCGGCAAATCAGCTTTTTTATTATATAAAATTAAAAGCCCAAAGTCAATAGATTTATTAATTTTAATAAATACTTATTTAAAAATACTTATCCATTCATCTTTCACTTTAATGCTCTCGTGCTCGCAAAAATCATTATTTGTGAATACTTCAAGCATTTTATCAAAATCCGGCGCTAATTTCATTTTAGGAATTTCATCAAGACTCGCCCAAGGTGTAAATTAATTTTTCATTATTTATAATAACAAATATTTATTAATATAAAAAAACTGCCGTGAATTAACACGACAGTTTAAATTAGAATTTATTTACTAAACTTATGGAATACTTTTTTACCCTTTTTAACAATGATTTCGTTTGAAAAATCATCGGTTGTAAATGACATATTAGGGTCGGTTGCCTTTTCGTCATTAACGCTTACACCGCCCTGAGTGATAAGACGTCTGCCCTCTCCCTTTGACTTAATAATGCCGGCTTTAACCATCATATCAAGAAGCATAATTGAACCGTCTGTGAAATCATCATCGGTGAGTACGGTTTCAGGCATATGTGAATTATCAGCACCGCCTGCAAAAAGCGCTTTTGCGGCGTTTTGAGCCTTAGTAGCTTCTTCCTCGCCATGAATCATCTTAGTAAGTTCGAAAGCAAGAATTTCCTTAACCTTGTTAAGCTCGGCACCCTCAAGCTTTGCATACTCATTAATCTGCTCCATAGGAATAAATGTAAGAAGCTTCATACACTTGATTACGTCATCATCGCCGACATTTCTCCAATACTGATAGAACTCATAAGGTGAGGTTTTTTCAGCGTCAAGCCAAACAGCACCCTTTTCAGTCTTACCCATTTTCTTACCCTCTGAGTTGGTAAGAAGAGTAATTGTCATAGCATTTGCATTACCCTGAAGTTTCCTTCTGATAAGCTCCATACCGCCAATCATATTTGACCACTGGTCATCACCGCCGAACTGAAGGTTACAGCCGTATTTCTTATAAAGAGTATAGAAGTCATAGCTTTGCATAATCATATAGTTAAATTCAAGGAACGAAAGACCTCTTTCCATTCTCTGCTTATAACATTCAAAGCTTAACATTCTGTTTACACTGAAGCACGCACCAACCTCACGAAGAACGTTGATATAGTTAAGGTCAAGAAGCCAATCGGCATTATTAACCATCATTGCCTTGCCGTCTGAAAAGTCAATAAACTTAGACATTTGCTTTTTAAAGCAGTCGCAGTTATGCTGAATAATTTCAGGTGTAAGCATTTTACGCATATCTGTCTTACCGCTTGGGTCACCAATCATACCGGTACCGCCGCCGATAAGGGCAATCGGCTTATTGCCAGCCATTTGAAGCCTTTTCATAAGGCAAAGTGCCATAAAGTGACCAACGTGCAAGCTGTCCGCAGTCGGGTCAAAGCCGATATAAAATACAGCCTTACCGTTATTAATAAGTTCTCTTACTTCGTCCTCATTAGTAATTTGAGCTATAAGTCCTCTTTCTTGTAATTCTTCATAAACTCCCATTTATATATCCTCCTAAAATAAAAACAAATTTATAATGACAAAGTGGCACAAGTGCCGTTTTTCACCTTTTGTTCAATATTAATTCCCATAGTTAATTACCGTACAAATTTTGATTTAATAATTCCTCTGCGCTTTGAAGAAGAGTGTCGGTTATTTCAAGACCGCCCATAATACGTGCGAGTTCACTCTTTCTGCCTTCAAAATCAAGTGGTGTAACCGAAGTAAAAGTTTTATTATCATCAAATTTCTTTTGAATCAGAAAATGCTCGTTGGCATTTGAAGCAATTTGAGCAGAATGAGTAACACATATAACCTGCGTATTTTTAGAAACAGATTTAAGCTTCAAGCCGATTTTTTGACTTGCTCTGCCGCTTACGCCCGTGTCGATTTCGTCAAAAATCAAAGTTCCGATTGTATCATTGTACGATATTATGCTTTTAATTGCAAGCATTATTCTCGAAAGCTCACCGCCCGAAGCAACCTTTGACAATGATTTAGGCGGCTCACCGGGATTTGCGGAAATCATAAATTCAATTTTGTCAAAACCTGTTGACGATAAATTACCTTTATCGAAATTAACAAAAAACTGCATTTTAGGCATATCGAGAAATAAAAGTTCGTTTTTTACGTTTTTTTCAAAATCAGATGCAACCTTTTTTCTTTCGCTTGAAAGTTTTTCGGCAAGACTAACTGTTTCATTTAATAATCCGTCATATTCTTTATTGAGCCTGTCAAGCTCCTCGTCAGCAAAAAGAATTGAATTTCTTTTTTGCTTGGCATTTTCAAGAAAAGCAAGCATTTCTTCTTCATTTTTTCCGTATTTATTAGAAAATTTATAATAAAGGTCAAGCCTTTCGTCAATCATTTCAATTTCTTCGGGTGAGAAATCAATTGACATTAAAAGCGCTTGAGCCTTATCCTTAGCAAGTTCCAGCTTATCGTTTATGTCATTAAATACGTCAAAAATTTCCTTAGTTTCATCATATTTAAAAAGCATTCTTGAAACATCATTACAAGCCTGCTCAACGCCTGCGTTTTCATCATCACCGTTAATAGTTGAAACAGCAAGATTAAGTGCCTTTATTATATCCTCACTCTTTTGAATAAGTTCACGTTTTTTAGTAAGTTCTTCCCTCTCGCCTATTTTGATATCAGCTGCCTCAAGTTCATCTATTTGGAAATTAAGAATTTCAAGCTGCTTTTCCTTATCGCTCTCATCATTAGCAAGTGATTTTAGTTTTCTGCGAACGCCAATAAGCTTTTTAAACGAATTTTTATAATCGTATAATACCGACTTATCATTTAAAAGCATATCTATATATGTATATTGCAAATCAGGATTTAAAAGTGCCTGACTGTCATGCTGGCCGTGAACATTAACAAGAAGCGAACTTATTTCCTTAAGCATAGAAACGGTAACAGTTTTGCCGTTTACCTTGCAAAGCGATTTACCGTTTGACGAAATTTTGCGGCTTAAAAGCAGTGAATTTTCTTCGTCAATCTCAATGCCAAGTTCGCTTAACTTATGGCAAATTGATTTGCTAATATCATCAAAATAAGCGCTTACAAACCCATAATCGGTATTATGTCTTACAAGTTCTTTTGAAGTACGCTCACCCATTATTGCGTTAATGGAGTCAACAACAATAGATTTACCTGCACCGGTTTCACCTGTCAGAACATTAAGACCGTCACTGAAATTAACACTTGCCTTTTCAATAACAGCTATATTTTCAATGTCAAGAGTTCTTAGCATTTAAAATCTTCTCCATATTCATTGTAAATATTTTCGCAAAGTCCTCAGTTTTACAAAGTACAAAAATAGTATCATCGCCGCTGATTGTACCTACGACGCCTGTCCATTCCATTGAGTCAATTGCAGTGCATACGGCAACAGCCATACCTGAAAAGCATTTAATGCAAACAATATTTTGAGCGTATTCAACATTAATAATTGATTCCCCGAAAATACCGCCTGTTCTTCTTGCATTTTCATTATTTTTCTTACCTGTTGAATAAATGTATCTGCCTTTATCTGACAAATCCTTAACAAGGCGCAATTCCTTAATATCACGGGAAATTGTTGCCTGTGTAACCTCATAGCCGTTTTTCAAAAGAAAAGCCTGAAGTTCTTCCTGAGTTTCAATATCATGGGAGTTGATAAGTTCTAATATTTTAGCGTGTCTTCTTTTTTTCATTTATACTCTCCTCTCAATAATTTTCTTATTAAGAATTTCGTAAAAGTTTTCAGGTTTTAATTTAATTAGCTTAGTTTTAATGTCCGAAGTCTTGATATGTATTTCACAATCAGGGGCTAAATTGACAGCCTCCTGACCGTCAACAGTCATAATCGGAGAATTATTTTGGTCGTTATTTGCTTTAATAATTAATTCTTTATCCGCAGAAAAAATAATGCTTCTGTCCATAAGTGAATGTGGGCAAATCGGTGTTTCGATAATACAATCCGCCTCAGGACTTACAACAGGACCTCCTGCAGCCATTGAATAGGCAGTAGAGCCGGTAGGTGTAGAAATAATAACTCCGTCACTTCTCATATTAGAAACATTTCTGCCGTCACAAGTGATTGATACATCAATAAGTCTTGCAAAATCTCCTCGTGAAACAACAATATCATTTAAACAATGATGTGAAGAAATCACCTGGCCGTTTCGTTCTATCGTCGCTTTGAGCATAAGACGTTCGTCAATAATATAATCATTATTAATAAGCCTTGCAAGCAAACCAAGTTCATCTCGTTCGATACCACTCATAAAACCCAGCCTGCCGGCATTGATACCGAGTGCCGGTTTACCCAAAAAAGCCGCTTTTTTAGCGATATTAAGCGTTGTGCCGTCGCCGCCTATAGCAATTGCACAATCACAAATTGACATAGCCTTGTCAAATGTTTCAAATTTCGCTTTTGTTTTTGCAAATACAGCTTCGTGTTCCTCGGATAAATACACCTCTGCGCCGCCGCTGATAAGTTTATTAACTACATTTACAGCAAGAACGCTCACGCCTTTATTATTAAGATTTGAAAAAACTGAAATAATCATTATAATTCCTCATGTGATTTATAAACTAATTGTTTTGCGTCAACATTTTCATAAACAACAGGCTCATTTGATTTTAATAGATAAATCAAATATTCAATATTACCCTCAGGCCCTTTAATAGGTGAAAAATCAAGACCTGCAACGCTAAAACCGTTTTCAACTGCCAAGCCGATAACTTTTTCGCAAACCTCAAGGTGAGTTGCTGGGTCGCTTACAACGCCTTTTTTACCGACCTTTTCCCTTCCAGCTTCAAACTGAGGCTTAATAAGGCAAACAGCACTGCCGTCATCCTTTAAGAACTTATTAAGATTGGGCAAAATATGCTTAAGAGAGATAAAGGAAACGTCAACAGATGAAAAATCAATTTTATCCTTAATTTGTTCATCTGTTACATATCGAAAATTAGTTCTTTCTAAATTAACTACTCGTTCATCAGTACGAAGCTTCCAAGCAAGCTGACCGTAGCCGACATCGACTGAATACACCTTAACTGCTCCGTTCATAATCATACAATCGGTAAAGCCTCCCGTTGAAGCGCCGACATCCATACAAATTTTGCCTTCAAGAGAAATAGGAAAACATTCCATAGCTTTTTCAAGCTTCAAACCGCCACGGCTGACATATTTTAAAGTTTTACCACGAACTTCGATTGTATCATCCGGACTAACGTCCTTGCCTGCTTTATCAGATTTTTGATTGTTAACATATACTATGCCCGACATAATGATTGCTTTTGCCTTTTCTCTGCTTTCAGCAAGTCCTTTTTCTACCAAAGCAACGTCAAGCCTTGTCTTATTCTTAGCCATTATTGACCTCTTTAATAATAGAATTTGTATCTAAATTATAATGCTCAAGCTGACGGCAAACGCTTGCCTGCTTAACAAATTCGTCGTCAATTGCAATATGCTTAAAATGAACATTAATATTATTTTCAATTAACAGTGAAGCAAATATTTCACCGACAGAACCGCTTTTTACACTTTCCTCATAAAAATATACGGTATCACAATTTTTAAGATATTCAACTACGCTTTCATCAATCGGCTTAATTTTATTAAGTTTAATCAAAAAAGCGTCGTCAAGATTTTTATATGCTTTTGCACATTCGCAAAATTCTCTGCCGTAAGACACAACACATTTTTTCTTATTTGTATCACCTATAATGTTATAATTATCGTGATTATATTTATATTCGACAGGAATTTCACATTGGCAACCACGTGGATATCTTACTGCGACTGCGCCGTCAATTTTATAAATTGCCTGATAAAACATAGCTTCAAGTTCATCAAATGTTGACGGTGCGAAAACAGTTAATCCAATCACCGAGTTAAGAAAAGAAGTATCAAACACGCCCTGATGGCTTTCGCCGTCCTCACCAACAAAACCGGCACGGTCAATTGCAAAAATAACCTTTAAATTTTGCATTGCGACATCGTGAATAAGTTGGTCATACGAACGTTGAAGAAATGTTGAATAAACAGCAAAAATAGGAATTAAACCGTTTTTTGCAAGACCGCTTGAAAATGTTACTGCATGCTGTTCGGCAATGCCGACATCAAAAAATCTTTTAGGAAATTCCTCTGCAAAATTACAAAGCCCCGTACCCTCAGCCATAGCGGCAGTAACACAGCAAATTCGAGCGTCTTTTTTAGCAAAATTACACATAGTTTCGCCAAAGCAGGCTGAAAAATTCTTTCCTGAACTTTTCGGCTCACCTGTATTTATATCAAATTTACCTATACCGTGAAACTGAGTCGGATTTTTCTCCGCAGGATAATAACCTTTACCCTTAACGGTATTCACATGAATTAAAACTGAATGGTTATGGGCTTTAGCCGCATTAAAAACGTCAACAAGTGCGTCAATATCGTGACCGTCAATCGGGCCGTAATATCTAAAACCTAAATCCTCAAAGAATGTGGATTTGTAAATCATTTTTCTGATTTTAGTATTAATATATGTAAAAAATCTGTTAATCTGAGTGCCAACCTTAGGGATTCTTGCAAGTCGGTGCTGAAAATTAGATTTAAAAGTTACGTATCTTTTAGATGTGCGTATAGTAGTCAGATTTTTAGCCATTGAGCCGACATTTTTGCTGATAGACATATTATTATCATTCAAAACTACTATAAGATTACTGTTATCGTTTCCTGAATTATTGAGTGCCTCATATGCAAGACCGCCGGTCAAGGCACCGTCACCGATAACTGCAACAACCTTGCCTTTTTCGCCTTTAATCTGCTTAGCCCTTGCAAGACCGACAGCGGCAGAGATTGATGTTGAACTGTGACCTGAAGAAAAAATATCATGTTCACTTTCAACAGGACGGGTAAATCCGCTGATGCCGCCTTCGGTACGTAAGGTTTCAAACTTGTCCTTCCTGCCGGTAAGAATTTTATGAGTATAGCACTGATGGCCGACATCAAACACAATTTGGTCAACAGGGCTGTTAAAAACCTTATGCATGGCAACTGTAAGTTCAACAACGCCTAAATTAGAAGCAAGGTGACCGCCTGTTTTGGAAACAGTATTAATCAACAATTCACGTATATCTTCGCATAGCACTTCAAGCTCTTTATCATTCAGTTTTTTTAAATCTTTAGGAGAATTAACCCTATCAAGAACAGACATAATATTTCCCTTTTCAATGATTAAAGCTATTTTTTACGATTGACAAGTGATAAAGCAAGCGCTTTCAAAAAATCACTGTTTTCAAATATATCAAGTTGATTTACAGCCGCATTTGTAAGCTTTTTAACGTCTGATTTTGCTTTTTCAATACCGACAAGTGCAGCATAGGTGATTTTTTCATTTTCAGCATCAGAGCCAACAGGTTTGCCAAGTTCCTTTTCATCACCAACAATATCTAAAATATCATCTTGGATTTGGAACGCAATACCGAGTGAATAAGCAAATTTAGAAGCTGCTGACATTTTCTCTTCATCAGCTCCGGCGCTGATACAACCCATAAGGCATGCAGCGGAAATAAGTGCGCCTGTTTTCATTCTGTATACATTTAAAAGCTGCTTAACTGTAGGATTTTCCTTTTCGTAAATAAGGTCAATAACCTGACCGCCAATCATTCCGCCTACGCCTGCATTTTGAGCAAGAAGAAGAGAAGCGGAAACCTTTTTATCATCAGAAAGATCGCTTGATGCAATAATTTCAAATGCGTGAGTCAAAAGCGCATCTCCCGCCAAAAGAGCAGTATCCTCGCCAAATGCTTTATGACAACTCGGCTTACCTCTGCGTAAATCATCATTGTCCATACAAGGCAAATCATCGTGAATAAGACTATATGTATGAACATATTCCATAGCGCACGCAAAGGGCAACGCATCTTCTCTGCTTCCGCCGCATGCTTGTGCAAACTCAAGCGCAAAAACAGGTCTAAGTCTTTTGCCACCGTTTACAAGACTGTATTCCATAGCCTGAACAACACTTTCTTGACCGTCCTTGCAATCAGGAAGAAAAGACAAAAGTGTGTGTTCAACTTTTTTTATATCATTTGTCAGAATATTTTTAAATTCCGTTTCAGTCATTATTATTCTCCTTAGTAAGCATAGTAATCTTTTGCTCAGCCTTTTTCAGCTTATCACTGCAAATACCTGCAAGCTTAGTTCCTTTTTCAAAAAGTTTAATGCTCTCGTCAAGAGAAACAGTACCATTTTCAAGCTTAGATACTATTTCATCAAGTTCTTTAACAGCATCTTCATATTTTATTTCATCACTCATTGGGTGTTACCTCTTTAACTATACATTTAGATTTTCCGTTATAAAAAGTTATATCAATCTCATCGTTCACTTTAACGCTGTTAATATCGTTTATTGCATTATTATTAATAGATGCAAGTGTATATCCCCGTAAAAGAATTTTCAGCGGACTTAAAGCGTCAAGACGAGATACTTTATTTTTAAACTCGTTATTTTTTTGCTCAATAAAATATGAGTAGCCATCAACAAGTCTTGTTTGCAAAACAGCCAAATCATCATATTTCAGATTAATGAAATCATTCATATTTTCCAAAGGCGTATTAATAAGCAAATTGTCAAGTCGTTGATATTCCTTATCAATTTTGTTATGCAAATAAGATAATAATCTGTTTTTTATACCGTCAAAATAATTAATTAATGTTGCCGAATCCGGTACAGCAAGTTCTGCCGCAGCACTCGGTGTAGGTGCTCTTAAATCCGACACAAAATCGCAAATTGTGTAATCCGTTTCATGACCTACGGCAGAAATTATCGGAGTTTCACATTCAAAAACCGCCCTGGCAACCTGTTCTGTATTAAAAGCCCACAAATCCTCAAGTGAGCCGCCGCCTCTGCCGACGATGATTACATCAATATCGTCTCTTAAATCAAGAATTTTAATTGATTTGCATATATCCGCCGGTGCGCTGTCACCTTGAACGACAGTCGGTACAACGACAAGTTCGGCAATAGGATATCTTCTTTTTGTAATATTTTTTATATCCTCAATTGCCGCACCCATATCCGAGGTAGCAACACCTATTTTCCTCGGAAATTTAGGTATTGGCTTTTTGTAGATTTCATCAAACAAGCCTTCTTTTGAAAGTTTATCCTTAAGCTGTTCAAAAGCAATAGCAAGTGTTCCTATACCGTCAGGTTGCATATCGTCAACATAAAACTGATATGCTCCGTCCTTGTCGTATACAGAAATCCTGCCTCTGCAAAGAACCTTCATTCCGTCAGACGGCTTGAATTTAAGCCTTTCTGCATTTGATGAAAACATAACCGCTTTAAGTTGTGAGTTATCGTCCTTAAGCGTGAAATACATATGACCGGAACGAAAATAATGGAGAAAATTACTAATTTCACCCACAATATAAATATTTTTTAAATGCACATTTTCATCGAGAATAGCTTTAATATAAGTATTAACTTGTGTAACCGTTAATGCGTTAATATTCATATAATATCTTTCAAATAAGCATATATTGCAATTCCTGCGGCATTGTCACAGCTAAACTCAGGCTTTGCAAAATATGCCGAAAATTTATTTACTAAATTTGTTTTAATAAGCGTGTTAGACATTACGCCGCCTGCAAATACAAGAGGTAAATTTCCATATTTTTCAAGCAATAGCTCCGTCATTTTTTCAAGCGAAGTTGAAATATACGTAAGAACGAACTTGGAAATATCTTGCTTACTTTCGCCGTTTGCTATCATCGCCTTAGCCTTATTTTCAATACCGGAAAGTGAGCAATCAAGCCCCTTCATAGAAGGTTTAATTCTAAAGTTCTTATCGCTAAGCAGAGAAAATTTGTCAAGTTCCTTTCCGCAAGGAAAATTTAAACCGAGAAGCACACCTGTTCTGTCAATAGCCTGTCCTGCCTTTAAATCAAGGCTTTGAGCAATAATTTGCGCTTTGATAATTTCATCTTTATCCGGTGTGACAAGAAGTGCCTCAGTTGTTCCTCCGCTAACATGAAAGGCAATAAATTGACGTTCAACCAAATCAAGCCTTCCGACGGAATAAAGCGCCGCTAAAATATGACCAACTTGATGAGATGTATAATAAAGCCTTGATGATGTGAATTTAGAAACAGCATCAGCAATACCTTTTCCCACCATAAAGCACGGCATATAACTTTTTTCAATATTTCTCGGTCTTGTACTTACTGCAACGGCATCAATACTTGACTTGTCATATTGAAGTTCAGACAAAATTTCAGGCATATTGACTGTATGCTGAAAAACAGCGTCGCTTTGCCTTAGCCCACGCTCACCTGTTTTGACATGCAAAAGTTTCTTTGCCTGAATTATATCGTTGCCGTCAAACATAGCCGCAGAGGTCGTATAATTGCTTGTATCAAATCCAAGATACATAATTAACCCCTTGAAACAGCGCCGAGAACGCCGTTGATATATGATGCGTCATTGCTTGAAGCGTATTTTTTTGCAAGCTCAACAGCTTCATTAATTGCAATACTGTCGGCAACGTCCTCAACGTTTTTCATCTCATAAAGCGCAACGTAAAGAATAGCAAGCGTAACCTTAGGAAGCCTTGCTGCTTTCCAACTTTTTGAATACTTATTAATTATCTCATCAAGCTCATTTATTGAGCCTTTTACGCCGACAAAAACATCCTTTGCATATTTGCTCACCGCTTCAACATTTTCGCTGTAAAGTTCAATTACCTCATCAATATCTTGACCGCTTGAAAAAAGCCCCTCAAATGTTAAAAGGAACGCTTGCTCTCTCATTTCACTTCTTTTCATCTATGTATCTCCTAAATATTTTATGCAAAATAAAATGCCGACAAAAATCTATTGTCGGCAGATTTTGCTACTCTTCAGTTTCACAAGGTTCAACAGAGCTTACAGGCTCTTCAAAATCAATACCGGCTACAATAACATTTACTTTAGTTACAAGCTTACCCGTCATATTTTGCACTGATTCCTTAACTGCACTTTGCACTTGAGTAGCAACAGTTTGGAATTTTTTACCGGGAGCTATGTTGATATAAATGCTGATAGTAAAGCTGTCATTTTCCTGCTTAATTCTTACAGGACTCATAACCTTAAGACTGCCCTGCTTAATTGTATTTACAACATCAACGGGTTTGTTGCAAAACGAAGAAACACCATCAACATCCTTAGCCGCATTAACTGCGATTGATGAAAGAACCTCATCGGATATAATAAGCTCACCCATAGAGCTTTTTGAAATTATTTCCATAATTAAGCCTCCTTGATTTTGAACCATTATAACACAAACTGAATAAATATACAAGATATTAATATAAAATATTTATGAATTTAGTTTGACTGAATAATAGTAACATCCTCATAGCTGCAACCAAGCTGAGAAACGGTTATTTCCTTAATTTGTAAAACTATTTGGTCCGTTAAATCTTTAGTATCTACAATAACATTAACTTTTGTTGCATCTTCGTTGATAACTGCAATACAATTATTAACGCCTTTTGCTTTAACAAGCGTTTCTATTTTATTCTCTGTTGATATTATATCCGAAATTGAAGCTATTTTATCAGCTGCGGCGATATGCGCCTTATCTGTGTCCTTTGTTGAGTCAACAATTTTTTGAAGTTTTTCGAGGCTTTCGTCTCTTGCGGTTTGCCTGTCAACTCGTGCAGAGGAAAAATATGCATTTTCTTTAACAGGCTGTGTTGTAGTGGCATCTACATATGTTGCCTCGCCTAAAACCTTATCTCTGCCGGATGAAATTGAACTTACCTTTGCTGATATATCACTGTTTTCCCAATACCAATTGCCGGCAACGCCTACGCCGAGCAGAAGCAAGAAGCAGCACGCAACAATGCGTGAATTTCTTGTTTTTCTCTTTTTGATTTGTTCTTCGGTAAGTACGGTTTTTTCTTTTTTCTTCTTTTTTGGTTTATCGTTTTTCATATTTTCTTTTTTCAAAATAATCACCCTTTTGATTTTATTTTAGAAACAGAAACTCTGTTTGCCGATATATTAAAAAGAGAGGTAACGGTATTTATTACCGCCTCACGAACCTCCACGTTATCACCACCCGAACAAACAACGCTTACACCTTGAACGGTCGGATATTTTTCCTTGATAAGCAAAGCCTTTTCTCCGCTTTGCGAGTCATATAAAACATATTCGTCTTTATTGCTTTGAGAACTTTCATCGTTTTTGTTTTCGCTGTCTGTCGCATACACATTTTCGCTACTGTACTCAAATGTAACCATCACCTCACAGTCACCCACTCCGTCAATAGAGGATACGATATTTGTCAGCTGTTTTTTAGTTTCATCGCTGTATTGCGAATAATCAAATGACGTTTCATTTTCGGTCGCTTTATTGTCATTTGACTGAAAAAACGAAGAAAAAGCAATTAAAACAATTGCAACAAGACCCATAGCAACTATTATTTTTGCTCTTTTGCCATCGGATTTAAGCATAAAATTTATTGCATCTTTTATTTTATTCACCAATATAATACACCTGCGCATTTATTCCGAGCTTATCAAAAATATATTTTTTAACCTCTGATTTGTCATATTCATTTAATATATATATTTCAACAGATTTGATATAAAGCTCATCATCTTTGATTTTAACGTTAACTTTTGCCTTAGAATTTTTATAATTACCGTCATTAAGTGTTTTTTCAATATTTGATTTAATAGTTGTGCTGTATGATTTCTCCTTGTTTTCCGTTTGCTGTTCGTTGATTACTTTTATATCTTCAAAGTTCAAATCAAATCCGTTTGCTTTAAAAGGCGCAATAAGTGATAACATAATAAAAACGGTAATAATAATTTTTCCTACTTTGCCGTTTGAGTTTTTAGGAAGAAGCAAAGAGAAAATTATAGAAAAAATAAGAGTGATACAAACTGTATACGTCCAATCATTTAAATACTTCATACATTCACCGTTTTCGATGCCACTAAAATTCCTAATGATATAATCGTTGTTACCATTGATAAAATTAACAAAACATTTATTATCAGTAAAACGCTTGAAAACGCTTCCAAAACCGTACTTGATTCGCTGTCGAAAAACACCTTAGAGCAAATATTTGCAGCAGATATTGAAAGCCGCCAAAGAGTTATATTAATTATCGCAGGCAAAAATATAGCCGATATCGCAATAATTCCTACTATTCCCACGCTTGTTTTAATAAGGCTTGAATAGCTTTGAATTGATAAAAGCCCCTCGCTTATTGAGCTGCCGATAATAGGAACAACGGAATTGATTGCAAATCTGACCGAACGCAAGCCAAGAGCATCGGCTCTCGATGCGACGGCGGTTTTAAGTGATAAATACGACACAAAAATTGCAGACAAAGCCGAAATTGCTTTTGTTATCAAATTTCTTAAAGCAGACACGATACTGCCCATATTCAAATCACGTCTGATCGAGGAGCAAACAGATATACCCATAAATGAATTTACAATCGGCAAAAACACATTAGATGAAATAAAATTCAAGGTTTGAGAAAACAAAAGAAGACTGCCGTTTACGCTAAACGAAGTCATTGCTGCACCGCTCGTTGCGCAAATTATGCAAAACGCAGGAAAAAAAGCATATGTAAAATCAGAACATAGTTTGATTGCCGAGCAAGCAAGCTTCATAGAAGGATAAATCTGCGTCACCAAAAATATTGCAATGACGAGGTTTGAAACCGTTGCATACATATCTGAAACAGAGTCGCTTGACAGGTGCATATCAAATGATTTAACGATTGACGACAATATTATAAAGCAAATCAATATCAAACAGCATCTTAAAGGACCTTGTGCATTTTTTGAGAAAACAGATGAAATATAATCTATAATTTGTTTAAACGATATACTGCTGATATTTTCAAAATCAAAATCGTCAATTCCGAGTTCATTTAAAAGACTTGCGGTATCGTCATCGAGCAAATCGAATGACGATAAATCATATTCATCAAGTTGTGATTGATAATCTGCAATTTTTTCCTCAGCAAAACACACATCGGGAAAAACAAGAATAAGCATAAAAATAAACATTACGAGTATTTTAATTTTTCTTTTCATTTAAGCATTCCTATCATAATATCCATAATCGTTGTAAAAAGCGGCAATGCAGTTACAAGAATAATAATTTTTGCCGACAGCTCCGTTTGGTTTGCAAGCGTATTTTCGCCGTTATCCCTGCACAAATCCGAAAGCAATTGAGCTATCATAGATATTCCGAGAATTTTAAGCATAATTTTTATGTATGGTAATAAAACAGAAATTTCATTACTTATTGACGTCAGCCTGTCAACTATTCCTTTTAAATCTTTTGATATTAACGTGAAAATAATTATTGTGCATACTATGTTTATAAGAAAAGTAAATTCTTTCGAATAATTTTTCAACACAATATTAATAATCAGTGCCGTCAATACAATTCCTACAACCTTAATCATAAGTCAAAAAGTGATTTAACGGCTGAAAACAAATTGCTTATTTGCGGAATAATCATCATTAATACAACTATTACACCTGCAAGGGTTGTAAGCATTGCTTGCTCTTCCCTGCCGCTTCTTATTAAAACCATATTAAGCACAGCAACTATTATTCCTATTGCTGCAATTTTAAAGATAAAACTAATATCCATTTATCCTCCTATATCAGCAAGATTGCTATTAAACAGCCTATTCCTAAGCCGAGAGCATATATTATTTTGTAATGAGCAGTATAATATTGCTGATAATAATCTTTTAATATTCTAAATGTTTCGCAAAATTCGTTTGCCTCATTTATTTGAGTTTGAGAGTCATATTTTCCTATTGAATTTATGTAATCGTATATTTTTTCATTTTCTTCTCTTTTAAGAGGTGAAGATGAAATTATATTATTTAAATCAATATCCTTAAGCTTTTCACTGTTATTGAGTAAATCAAAAATTTTTTCTGTTTCAGGATTAGTAGTTTTTAATAAAACCATTACTTTTGAGCCTAAGAACACCATCTTATCACAATAATCAATTTTGCTTTTTTCGTACTTACATATACTCGCTGAAAGGAGTATAGATATTCCTAATATCATTAGAATTCCTGCCGTTTTCATTTTCATCCTCCGTCAAATCGATAATGTCAAATCCTTCATCAATTCCGTGTAAAAAAACAATGTGCGAAAATTCACGAGTAGAGATAAGCTGAATAGCTATTTGATTTCTCATTAAATCATTAATTGATTTTAAATGGATAGATAAAATAAACGACGTACCGCTTGAAAATCCGAATTTTATTGCCTCTACTTCATCCGAGTTTCCTATTTCATCACAAACTATTAATTCAGGCGAAAGCGTTCTTACTGCCAATTCGATTCCCTTAGCTTTTTTATACGAGGATATAATATCTGTATTAATTCCGATATCAAAGCCGGAAGAAAGTTCTTTCCTTTCATCAACAACACTTATTTTTTTATATTTTCCTGCATATCCGCTTGATAAAAGGCGGGTCATATCTCTTAATATTGTTGTTTTGCCGCTTGAAGGCGGACCTGCAATAATAACACTTGGCGTTGAATTTGCGAAAAGAATATTTAAAATATTTTTTGAACAATCAACAACATTATGAGATATTCTTATGTTAAGGCTGCTTATATTCTTAACGCTTGAAATTAAGTTGTTTTTATAAACAGCTTCACCTGCTATACCTATTCTTGAGCCGAATTTATCGGTTACGTATCCGTCAATCATTGTTTGCATATTTGTATGATACGAATTATTACAAAAACTATCGAGAATAAATATAAACTCATCATCGCTGATAAATCTGCAATCGTTCAAATAATGATTAATAAGCTTGTCATATTTACTGATAAAAAAAGGTTTATCAAGAATGTAAATAACTATAGGCTTATTAACTCTAAGCCTAATCTCAGTTATTTTTGACAAAACAGATACATCAAATGACAAAAAGCAGTTTTTTAAATCGCTTGGAAAGTGCTCTAAAACAGAAAAAATATTGTCCATAAAATCACCTTGCTTAATAGTATGCTGAATTTTTGAAAAATATAACAAATTTTCAGTTGAAGTAGAAAAGCAAATGTGATATTATATGTATATAATTATAATATTTACGGAAGTGCGGTTGCAGTAATGAATAGCAATATAACTATCAACACAAAAACGAACAAATTTATTAACGGCGAAACGGTTAGCTATACTCTTATGGCTACGGTTTCGCTTTTTGTTCTGTTTGCGTTAAAACAAATATTAAAACTTTTTATCGGCGTTGCAGTTGCTCCGAGCTGTATCATCGCTTTTATTACGGCAAGTATTATTTCATTTTTACTTGAAAGAAAATTTGTGTTTGGCAAAAAGATGTTAGCTTCAAACGCTAAACAAATAATATTTTTTATAATCAGAGCAGCAGTTAACTTCGGCTTTTATAAACTTTCGGAATTTGGGTTTAAAAATATGCTTGATATGCCAATCACGTTTGTTTGGTTTATAGCCGTTGTAACTTCTTTTTTATTTAACTATATTTATGACAGGACACTCGTTTTTGATTGCGGATATGAGGCAATAAGTGTAAAACAATCAAGAATATATAAAACCTTTTATAAAAACAGATATGTATTTTTATCATCTGCCTTGGCACTCTTATGTATAAGCATTCTTTATATCATTTATTCAGCATTTCCGTTTGGCGATACAACTGTTATGAGAATGGACCTTTATCATCAATACGGACCGCTTTTTGCCGAACTTTATGACAGAATAGTTGAGCACAAAAGCCTGCTTTATTCTTGGACAACGGGCGGCGGCTCAAGCTTTTTAGGCAATTATCTAAACTATCTGTCAAGCCCGCTTTCATTTTTAATTTTCCTTTTTAATAAGGAGGATATTGCATTTGCCATTACCTTTATAGTTGGATTAAAATGCATATTAAGTGCAACCACATTCAGTTACTACTTAAAGAGCAGCTTTGGCAAAAATAATTATTACGTAAGTGCATTCGGCGTACTCTATGCCTTTAGCGCATATTTCCTTGCATATTATTGGAATATTATGTGGCTTGACGGAATGATTATGCTTCCGCTTATTGTTCTCGGAATTGAAAAAATTTTCAATAAAGGAGATATTAAGCTATATACTCTTTCAATGATTTTGCTTTTCTTTGCAAATTATTATATGGGCTATATGAGCTGTATATTCGCAGTAATATATTTCGTTGCATACTTCATTATTTCATACAAAAATGACGGCAAACTCAATCCCAATGCAAAATTTGAAAAGAAATATTCAACAAAAGCTTTGATGAATAACACTTTTATTAACAGAGGGATTAAATTTGCATTTGCCAGCATCATTGCAGCAATGTTTTGCGCTATTACTTTAATACCGGTGTTTATGATATTAAAGAACAGTTCTGCAACGTCAGGCACTTTCCCCGATACATTCACAAGCTATTTTGACATTCTTGACTTCATAACCTCTCACTTTGCAATTCTCGAAACAACTATAAGAAGCAGTGGAGACAACGTTCTCCCTAACGTATATACCGGCATTTTGACGCTTATATTGCTGCCATTATTCTTACTCAACAACAAAATAAGTCTTAAAGAAAAAGCGACTTACGTGCTTTTGATGGTTTTCTTTATTTTCAGTTTCAACAATAACTGTGCAAACTATATTTGGCACGCATTCCATTTTCCTAATGATTTGCCATATCGTTTTTCGTATATGTATTCATTTATAATTGCTGTTATGGGATATAAAACCCTAATTAATTTCAAAGCAATTAATATTAAAGATATCGTATATTCGGGACTTGGCATTATTGCAATCGTTATTTTAGCTCAAAAATTTCTTACTAACAAAATGACTAACAGTACCATTTATGCAACAATTATTTTAGTTGCACTTTGGTGCGGATATCTTCTTATCGTTAAAAACAAGAATATTCAAAAAAGACTGACAGCATTTGTACTTATAGTATTTTTAGTCGGTGAAACAGTTATAAGCGCCGTTACCGGAATACCTCTTAATCAGGAAAACGGAAGCTATAAAGAAAATTTTTCCACATATAACGATGCAATCAAATATATTGACTCAAATGATAAAGACTTCTATAGAACGGAGCTTTGCTATCTAAATACACGTATGGACCCGTCTTATTACGGCTATAACGGAATATCCGTATTTTCGTCAATGGCATACGAATCGTATTCAGAGCTTCAGCACAGCTTAGGAATGTTCGGTAATAGAATTAACAGCTATACTTACAATCCTCAAACACCTGTATACAATATGATGTTTAACATTAAATATTTAATCCAAACCGATGTAAGCTTAGCTCCTTCTTCTAATCTTTATAAAAAGAAATACACAACCAAAAACAAAAAGGCAAATGTATATGAAAACAAGTATAATCTGCCTATCGCCTACTGCGTTAATTCAAATATTGAGGATTGGATAACAGATGAGGGCAATCCGTTTGAAATTCAAAGTGACTTTATAAAGCTTGCAACGGGATATTCAAATGTGTTTAAAAACGTTGATTATATCAGTACCGACTTTGACTCAGTAACAGGTGATGACGTTACTGAAAACGGAACATATTGGCTTAATAAAAGCGATGCTTCATCAACATACGGCACAGAAACAATTACGCTGTCACCTACTATCGACGGAAACCTTTATCTTTATGTTAAGTCAAGCGATTTAAAGAGCATAACTGTTAATTCTGAAAAAGTATCTGATATTACACAAAACACAGATGAGGAATATATACTTGACCTTGGTTTCCACAATAAAGGCGATGAAGTTAAGGTCTCGCTTGACGGCGGAACTATGGAAAGTGAGAGCACATCGTTTGATATTTATTGTTACAGTTGCGATGACTCGGTATTGAAAAATGCTTACAATTCTCTTTCCAAGAACACTTTAAATGTATCTTCTTATAGCGACACATCAATTAAAGGTACAATTTCCTCAAAAGAAAATTGTTATTTATATTCATCAATTCCTTATGATGACGGTTGGAGCGTATATGTCGATGGCAAAAAGGCAGAAACATTTGAAATCGGCGGTACTCTTCTTGCAATTGAATTAACTGCGGGTAATCATCAAATCGAATATAAATATACTCCATCAGGCCTTGTTTACGGCATAGCGGTTACGGCAATTACTGCATTTGGATTATGCGGTTATTATATATTCAGTAAATCTTCTTTAAAACTTAACAAAAGAGCGAGAAAAAAGGAGATAAATATTGTTGAATAAATAAAAATCAGTATAATTCTTAAAAATCTATTTACAATAATGTGCTTTTATTGTAGAATACACGTGAACATTTGAGAGGAGTTTCATATTACTATGGCAAGACAAACAGCAATCAGTATTAACACTATTCCAATCGGTCCTCTTGGCATAATCGGTATGCCGGGATGCGAAGAATTAACGGACAAAATTGACCAGTACCTCGTTAAATGGCGCAAAACTCAAGCAAGTGAGCATGCTGAGTCAATTGCTTTCTTTGGCTATCAGAGAGATACATATAAAATTGATGTATCTATTCCACGTTTCGGCAGCGGCGAAGGCAAGGGCGTTATTAACGAAAGCGTAAGAGGTTACGATATTTATATTGTATGCGACGTATTTAACTACAGCTGCAGCTATGATATGTACGGCAGAAAGGTTTATATGTCACCCGACGATCATTTCGCTGACCTTAAGAGAGTTATTTCAGCGCTTTGTTCAAAACCAAAAAGAGTTTCTGTTATTATGCCTATGCTTTACGAGGGCAGACAGCACAAGAGAAGTTCAAGAGAATCACTTGACTGTGCAATGGCTCTTAAGGAGCTCGTTCATCTTGGTGTTGAAAACATTATTACGTTTGACGCTCACGACCAAAGAGTACAAAATGCAATTCCTGACAAATCATTTGAAAATGTTATGCCGACTTACCAGATGATTAAGGCACTTGTCAACAATGTTGAAGACTTAAATGTTGATAAGGACCATTTAATGATTATCTCACCTGACGAAGGCGCACTTCACAGATGTATTTATTTTGCTACACAGCTTGGAGTTAATCTTGGTATGTTCTACAAGAGAAGAGATTATACAAGAGTTGTAAACGGCAGAAATCCAATCGTTGAACATCAATATCTCGGTGATTCCGTTAAAGGCAAAGATATTATCATTGTTGACGATATGATTTCATCAGGTGAATCTATGCTTGAGGTTGCTATGAAGCTTAAGAACTTAGGTTGCGGCAGAATTTTTGTGTGCACAACTTTCGGTCTCTTCTGCAACGGTCTTGATGTATTTGATAAAGCTTATAAAGACGGTGTATTCTACAGAGTATTTACTACTAACGGTGTATATCAGCCGCAGGAGCTTTTGGACAGAGAATGGTATGTAAGCGTTGAACTTTCAAAATATGCTGCATATTTGATTGACACATTAAATCACGATATGTCTGTTTCAAGTCTTCTCGACAGCTCTGCAAAAATTGATACTTTGTTAAAAAATAAAGGTTTAAAGGACTAAGATATTATGGCAAAAGTAAAATTGTCTAAAGCTAAAACAGCTATAATTATTATTGCCGCAATTGTTTTCGCACTTTTAGTTGCAGGCGGAATTTATTGCGTTGCAACAGACCAAAGCCCAGCTACTGCAATTGAAGCGGCAACAGCGCATCAGGACAAGCTTGTCGGCAAGTGGCAAAGCCAAAAATCGCCGGGATTATCCGCTTATGTATTTTATGATGACGGAACGTATGATTCTTATTTGTCTACAGTTAATTTTTCAGGCGAATATACTGTAAAAGGCAATAAAATCACTTTGACAAATCCTAATACTAACGCACAGGTTGTTTATAAATACAAGGTTAAAGGCAAGGTTCTCAAACTCACTCTTATGGAAGACGACAAAGAGGCAGAAACAAACGCTTATGATTCTGTCGATGAACTTCAAATGAAAACGCTTGCAGATTTAATCGGCGATTCTATTAAAGACAACAATACAACTACACAAGAACAATAATTAAAAACCCCTCGTCATTGACGTGGGGTTTGTTCTATTTTTTGTTTACTTTCCATATACATTACCAAGGAAGGTGAAATTCTTTGATTGGTAATGTGGAAAAGCGTTGTATCGATTTAGGACATTATATAATTGAAACAGGTGCTACTGTCAGGCAAGCGGCAATAGTTTTCAATATCAGTAAATCTACCGTACATAATGACGTCACAAAGCGCCTTGCAATGATTAATCCCCTGCTTTGCAGTGAGGTTAAAGAGGTACTTGAGCGCAACAAGGCTGAGCGTCACATAAGAGGCGGACTTGCCACAAAAGAAAAATACAGAAAGCTAAAAGATAACAAAAACATTGATTAATAAGCAAAATAATGCTATTATAAAAAAAGAAAATCAAAGGAAGTGTAAATATGAAGATAGGTTTTATAGGCTGCGGAAATATGGCAACTGCCATTATTAACGGAATTACGAATAATAACGTCGTAAGCGAAAAGGATATAAATGCTTATGACATTTTTGACGGTGCAACCAAAAAGCTTAAAGAGAATAAAGATATAAACATTTGCGAAAACGAAAAAGACGTTGTAAAATCAAGCGACATTATTTTTCTTGCAGTCAAGCCAAATGTTCAGGCAAGCGTATTAAAAGCAATTGACGGTGAAATTAAGGATAAATTAATCATTTCAATTGCCGCAGGAAAAACAATTGAATTTATAGAAAGCAATTTAAAATACAAAGCTAAAATTGTTCGAGTTATGCCAAACATCAACGCTAAAGTCGGTGAGGCTATATCTGCTTATTGCTTTAATGATTCAGTAACAGGTGAGGACAAAACTAACGTTGAAAGCCTTTTAAACGGAATAGGACAGGTACTTTGCCTTGATGAAAGCTACTTCCCTCTTTTCGGTGTTATCGGCGGCTGCGGACCTGCTTTTGCATATATGTTTATTGACGCAATGGCACGTGCAGGAGTTAAAAACGGAATGAAAAAAAGCGATGCGCTTAAAATTTCTGCTCAAACCGTATTAGGCAGTGCAAAAATGATTTTGGAAAGCGACGAGCATCCATGGCAACTTATCGATAATGTTTGCTCCCCCGGCGGTACAACTATCGAGGGTGTAACCTCACTTCAGGCAGACGGCTTTGAAGCGGCAGTTCATAATGCCGTTGACAAAGCGCTTGATAAAGATAAAAAATTATAAAATTAAAGCTCGGTTTTGGGTTACTCCCTTTACCGAGCTTTTTTCTAAAGTTTTTATTAAGATATTGTTAAATTATTGACGATGTCTATTTTATATGATATAAAGGACTTGGAGGTGTTTATATGAAATATTCTTTTAAAGATTATCTTATTGATACACTTATGTTTGGTTTATCTGTATCAATTACCCCAATTATATATTTGTCAACATTTATAATAGTAAACAAATTTAATTATATAAATTCCCCTGTTAACTTATATTTAGCAATTTTCATTTCATTTTTGTTACCGTTTATATTCGGCATTTTTCTTTCAAGAAAACTTTGCAAACAATCTATATCTTCATATTTAACAGTTTTCTTAATAATGGAAATAATTTGCATATTTCATATCAAAATTCCGGATAGTTATTTTGTTTTTTTACTTCCTCAGGAAGAATGGATAAGAGGATTATTTAATAAGTATAATGAAATCAGAGAAATAATAATATCTATTATTACACCGGTTTTATACACACTCTTATATTTTTTAGGTTCAAAATTAAAATCAAAAAAACAAATTAATAAATAAACTATAAAAAATAAAAGCTCGGAATTAACCGAGCTTTTTGTTTTGAGTAATTACATATACTTTTTGATTTCATCAACCATATCGGTCTTTTCCCAAGAAACACCGAGGTCTTCCCTGCCCATGTGACCGTAAGCAGCAACATTTTTATAAATCGGCTTTCTAAGGTCAAGCCTGTCAATAATTGCAGACGGACGAAGGTCGAACACCTTATTAACGATATCTGCAATCTTTTCGTCATCAAGCTTACCTGTACCGAACGTATCAACCATAACAGAAACAGGCTTTGCAACGCCGATTGCATAAGCAAGCTCAACCTCGCACTTATCAGCAAGACCTGCGGCAACGATATTTTTTGCTACCCAACGGGAAGCATAAGCAGCGCTTCTGTCAACCTTAGTTGGGTCCTTACCGCTGAATGCACCGCCACCGTGGCGAGCATATCCGCCGTATGTATCAACAATAATTTTACGGCCTGTAAGACCTGAATCACCGTGAGGGCCGCCAATTACGAATCTACCGGTAGGATTTACAAAATATTCTGTATCATCGTCAATAAGATCATTAGGAATAGTAGTTTTAATAACCTTTTCAATAATATCGTTTCTAAGTTGAGAAAGCTCAACGTCAGCGCTGTGCTGGCTTGAAACAACAACAGCAGTTACCTTTACAGGCTTGTCATCGTCATATTCAACCGTAACCTGGGTTTTACCGTCGGCATAAAGATAAGGCAATGTACCGTTTTCTCTAACCTCTGTAAGCTTAAGAGCAAGCTTGTGGGCAAGGCTGATAGGAAGCGGCATAAGTTCCTTAGTTTCATTGCAAGCGTAGCCGAACATCATACCCTGGTCGCCGGCGCCGTTGAGGTTATATTCATCTTCTTCGTCATTCTTAAGCTCTAATGATTTATCAACGCCCATAGCAATATCAGGTGACTGACGGTCAAGAGCAAGCAAAACAGCACAGGTGTTGCCGTTAAAGCCTTTCTTATCGTCATCATAGCCGATATCGCAAACGGTTTTTCTTACGATTGACGGGATATCAACCGTAGCTTTAGTTGTAATTTCACCCATAACAAGAACTTGGCCTGTTGTGCAAGTAGTTTCACATGCTACACGGCTTTGCGGGTCTTGCTCGAGCATTGCGTCGAGAATAGAATCTGAAATTTGGTCACAAATTTTATCAGGATGACCCTTTGTTACAGATTCACTTGTAAACAAATGTTTTGACATAATATATTCCTCTCATCAAAAAAATTGTTAATTGCTTTAGAAAGAAAAAAGCACACGTAACGAGCGTGTGCACTTAGCTATCATCACTCGGTAAGCCGCAGGTATTAGCACCTTACAAATGCAGGTTGCTGTGGTTTCACAGGGCCTGTCCCTCAACCACTCTTGATAAAGCATATTAACATCACACATATAATACAACAACGATTAAATAAAGTCAACAAATATTTATAAAAATAAAGGTTATTTTATATTTACTATTGTAATTTCTTAATAAATAGTTTATAATTATATAGCAATAAAAGGCATATAGCCTTATAAGGAGGAAAATTATGGCAAAGAAAACCGTATTTATTACCGGTGGTACAGGTAATATGGGTTGGGCTGCCGTTCAGGAAATGCTTAAGCATCCAAGTGATATCAATATCAAGATGCTTGCAAGAAAAAGCCCAAAGAACGAAGAAAAGCTTAAGGATTTAATGGCAAAGCCAAACGTAAAGGTTGTTTGGGGCGACCTTAATGATTACGATTCAATCCTTGAAGGTGTTACAGGCTCTGACTATGTCCTTCACGTAGGTGGTATGGTTTCACCGACTGCTGACTGGAAACCTTACAAAACACAAAAGACAAACATCGGTGCTGCACAAAGCATCTGCAAGGCTGTTCTTGCTCAGCCAAACCCTGATGCAGTAAAAGTTTGTTATATCGGTACAGTTGCCGAAACAGGCGACCGTAACTATCCTATCCATTGGGGACGTTGCGGTGACCCTATCAAAATTTCAATTTACGACCACTATGCAATTTCTAAGACCGTTGCTGAGCGCACATTTGTTGAAAGCGGTATTAAGAATTGGGTTGTAATGCGTCAGTCAGGTATTCTTTATCCTAATATTCTTAAGAATATGGATCCTATTATGTTCCACGTTCCAATCAACGGCGTGCTTGAATGGTGTACAGTAGAAGATTCAGGCAGACTTATGTGCAACCTTGTTCTTGAGGATAAGGCAGGCAACCTTGGCGCTGACTTTTGGAATCACTTCTACAACATCGGTTCAGGTAAGGAATACAGAATTTCTAACTATGAATTTGAGCAACTTCTTCTCGGAACACTTGGTCTTGCAGGCCCTGAAAAGCTCTTTGAGCCTAATTGGTTTATCACTAAGAACTTCCACGGTCAATTCTATGCAGACGGTGACAAACTTGAAGAATACTTACACTTCAGAGAAAATCTTCCTATAAAGGACTATTTCCACAGACTTGCTGACCACGTTGAATTCTATTTCAAAATACCAAGATATCTTCCAAAGAATCTTGTAGCAGCTTGTGCAAAGCCGTTTATGAAAAAGATTGCTTCTACTCCTGACTTTGGTACTCTTGATTGGGTTAAAACAAATAATCCTGAAAGAATGTCTGCATACTATGGTTCACTTGAAGAATACAACAAGATTCCTACAAAGTGGGAAGACTTTAAAATCATCAAGTTTGATAAGGATAGCAGCGCTGCTGAACAGTTTAAGCTTGACCACGGCTATGATGAAAGCAAGCCTGAATCAGAGCTTGACATTGAAGATATGAAGCAAGCAGCTAAGTTCCGTGGCGGTGAATGCCTCAGCGAAACAATGGTTAAGGGAGATATGGCTACAAAGCTTAAGTGGAAATGCGGCACTTGCGGTGCTGAATTTGAAGCTTCACCTGCACTTATTCTTCTT
Organism: Eubacterium sp. CAG:251; assembly: GCA_000436835.1. Classification (GTDB taxonomy): domain Bacteria; phylum Bacillota; class Clostridia; order Oscillospirales; family Acutalibacteraceae; genus Eubacterium_R. The sequence goes on along the minus strand of FR889122.1, from coordinate 6,306 downwards.
GGCGGTCACTGGTGCCCTGAATGCTACATTCCACAGAAGGAATGGAACTATGACGAGGTTGCTAAGACTAACCCGTTCTTCGCTCAAGTTTGGTATCCTAACCACACTAAGGAAGAGCATAATGTTTACAAGTTTGACGACCTCTTCCATATTAACGGTGTTAAATGGGACGATATTAAGCACTAAGCACTGACTTAAATACATATAAATTACTAAACACCTTGCATTAATTTGCAAGGTGTTTTTTATTTTTTGAAATATCTAAAACAATAATATAAAAAAAGCTGTCATCAACGATGACAGCTTTTAAAATACAATATTAAAATGTTTTATGTATTATTCAAACAAAATGTCAGTATTAGCAAATGAAAGCGGTACATATTCACCGTTATTTACATAATAAACTGCAGAAAGCTTAACGGCAACTGCATATTGCTTACCTGAACATGTAAACATATAGCAATCAGCACCATTTACGGTCTTAATACTATTATTAAATGAAATTGCGCTGTTTGATGCATCTGAACTGTAACCTATTTCTCTCCAATTATCGTGAATTGTTTGCTTAAGCATACGCTTAGCATCATTAACATTATAATCAGGAGTAGTAGTAATCTCGTGTGGATTAGAATAAAGGTCATATACAGCCGGTTTTTTGCTTTCCTCTGCAACGGTTGTTTCCTCAACAACAGGTGCGACATAAGCAGTGTTTACATACATAATGATGAAGTAAATTAAGAACCAAATAAGAAGAAGGAGAATTATCATAAGGATAATCTTTCCTGCCTTATTTTGATTTGCAGTTGATGAATTAGCAAATTCCTCTTCGGTAGGAATTTGAACAGGAACGAAAGGTTTACCTTTCTTTGCGCACTTTTTCTCTACCTTGGCATTCTTCTTTTCTAATTTCTTAACATACTTTCCGTATGCTTTAGTTGTAGCCTTTTCAGCCTTGATTTCCTTCTTTGTTTGATATTCATCAACATTAGGAATTGCGATAGGAACAAATTCCTTACCGTCTTTTTGAGCCTTAGCCTGAAGCTTTGCATTCTTCTTTTCAGTATCCTTTACGAAGCTTGCATAAGCTTTAGCATGTTTCTTTTCAGCCTTTGCTTTATATTTAGCATTTGCTTTTTCAGCTTTAGCTTCTTTCTTTTCAGATTTTGCCTCTTTCTTGGCAAGTTTCTTTGTTTGCTTTTCTTCTTTAGTCAAGGCACAATTACCCCCTTATAAGTCTAATAGTAGTATACCATTAAAGATATTAAATTTCAACAAAAAAATATACAGAAATGGCAGTATTTTATGAACAAATTGTAAACATTAACGCTTTTTGAACTATTTTGTAACAGAAAAATAAAAAATTTAGAAAAATAAGACAAAAGTTGAATATTTACAAATATAGTTATTATAAATTAAACTGACCAATATATAGTATATTTATTTAGTATAAAGCGAATAAGTGCCGTGATTTTCACGGCTGATAAATTCTTTCTTTTCAAAAGGAGAATTAATATTAATAGCCGCCTCAATAAGTTTCTTTGTAAGCTCAGGTACATCAGAACGATTTAACGCCTCATCAACGTCAAGCCACAGCACCTCGCTGTTTTCATCATTGTCAGAATGTTCCCTACCGCTTACATAATCAGCAGAAAACGCAACATACCAATCCTTAAGATTAAACCTGACAGCGATAATATTTTTAGGCTCAATCACAACTCCTGTTTCTTCAAGGAATTCTCTTTTCACTGCATCTTCAGGAGTTTCGTATAAATTAAGATAACCTCCCGGAACAATAAGAAAATCCTTACCGGCACCGTATGTATGACGAGCAAGAAGCACTTTGTTGTTCCTAAGCACCACAGCCGTGACAGATTGCTTATAACACATATTTTCGCCGTTCATATTATAGTTCCTCCGCCAATGACTGTATCGCCGTCATAAAGCACCACAGCCTGTCCTTTGGTTATTGCTCTTTGCGGCTCATCAAAAATAAGCTTCAGTTTGTCGCCGTCCAAATAAGCTGTTGCTCCCTGCTCTTTCATATTATAACGCACACGGGCTTTACACTTAAATTCATTGGGTAAATCAGGAACAAGCAAATTAAAATCAACTGCGTTTACTTCCCTTGAAAACAGTTCATCATTAGTACAAAGAGTTACCGTATTCTTTTCAATATTCTTATCGGCAACATACATAGGCTTGCCAAAAGCGACACCAAGCCCTTTGCGCTGACCGTTTGTGTATCTAATAATACCATGGTGCCTTCCGATTACATTACCGTTAATATCGACAAAATCACCGTCGGGATATGTTTTACCGAGATAACCTTCAATAAACTTAGCGTAATAACCGTCGGGAACAAAGCAAATATCCTGACTGTCACGCTTGCGTGCGTTCAAGAAATGCTGCTCCTCTGCAATTTTACGGATTTCCGTTTTAGAATATTCGCCCAAAGGAAATTGAATATGCGCAAGCTGATTTTGAGTAAGCGAATAAAGAACATAACTTTGGTCTTTAGTATCGTCTCTACCCTTTTTAAGATAAAACCAGCCGTCTTTTTCCTCAACAATTGCATAGTGACCTGTTACAACATAATCGAAGCCGAGCTCGTTCATACGCTGAAAAAGCTTTTCAAACTTTAAATATCTGTTACAATCAATACAAGGATTAGGAGTTCCGCCGTTTTCATAAGTTCTGATAAACTTATTTATAACCTTTTCCTCAAATTCGTCTTTAAAATTAAAAACGTAATAAGGCATAGAAAGACGGCGTGCAACAGCTCTTGCATCTTCAATATCGTCAAGCGAGCAACAGGTCTTTTCCCTACTGATACCGATTTCCTCGTTATCATAAAGTTTCATTGTTGCGCCGATACATTCATATCCTTTTTCTTTCATTAAAAAAGCGGCAACGCTGGAATCAACGCCACCGCTCATTGCGATAATACATTTTTTATTCATTTAACCAAGCCTTATCATTTCATCGATGCATTTTTTTGCACCGATATATGTTTCTTCATCAAGAGTAATTTCTTCACCGAAAACACCCTTGCAGCAATTAAGTACGTCGACAAGCGTGGTAGCCTTCATATTATGGCATACACAGTCCTTGGAAAGCGGATAAAACATTTTATCAGGACAGCTCATTTGAAGATGAGTTACAATACTGTTTTCCGTACCGATAATAAATTCCTTAGCGTCGCTTTCCTTGGCATAATTCATAATACCTGTTGTTGAGCCTACATAATCGGCGTGTTTAACAACATCAGGCACGCACTCAGGGTGAACAAGTAAAAGTGCATCAGGGTGAGCTTCTCTTGCCCTCTTAACGTCCCTTTCACCCATTCTTGCGTGAGTTGGGCATCCACCGCTCAAAAGCTTAAAGTTCTTTTCCGGAAGTTGCTTAGAAATCCAATCACCTAAATTGCAATCGGGAATAAAAAGAATATTTTTGTTTTCAATCTGTTTGCAAATTTTTAATGCAGATGAAGAAGTTACACAAACATCGCAAATTGTTTTAAGTTCACTTGTAGTGTTAATATAGGCAACAACCGTATAATCGGGATATTGCTCCTTAACAAGCGAAATAACCTCTTTATCCATCATTTCAGCCATAGGGCATCCTGCATCGGGATTTGCCAAATAGACCGTTTTGTCAGGTGACAGTATTTTAACGGTTTCAGCCATAAAGCGTACACCGCACATAATTACTGTTTTATTATTAACTTTTGATGCCTCTACAGAGAGAGCAAAGGAGTCACCGACAAAGTCGGCAACCTCCAATATTTCCGGTGATTGATAGCAATGAGCAAGGATACAAATATCCTTCTCCTTTTTGAGCTTAATTATCTCTTGCTGAATATCAGAAATCATATTAATTGTGTACTCCGCACTCCGCACAGTCAACACCTGCAAATTCAGCAGGGTCATATTCTATGCCTTTTTTATCATAATAATCTTTAACAGCAGCCTTAACTGCCTCTTCCGCCAAAACAGAACAGTGAATTTTAACCGGTGGCAAACCGTCAAGCGCCTCAACAACTGCCTTATTAGTAAGCTCTAAAGCTTTATCAATAGGCTGGCCTTTAATCATTTCCGTAGCCATTGAGCTTGATGCGATAGCAGAAGCACAACCGAAGGTGTTAAACTTAACGTCTTCAATAATGCCGTCGTCGCTAACCTTAATATACATTTTCATTATATCGCCACACTTAGCGTTACCAACTTCACCAATACCGTCGGCATCTTCAATTTTACCAACATTTCTCGGATTTGTAAAGTGGTCCATTACTTTTTCTGAGTATAGAGCCATAATTATTTTTCCTCCTTTTTAATTCTTTCCCAAACGGGAGAAATAGAACGAAGGTAACTTACTACCTCCGGAACTGATTTTACAATATGATCCATTTGTTCCATAGTGTTATATTCACTTATTGACAATCTCAATGAGCCATGTGCGATTTCTACAGGGACACCGATTGAAAGAAGAACGTGTGACGGGTCAAGACTGCCGCTTGTGCAAGCTGAGCCGCTTGATGCACAAATACCCTTAGCGTCAAGTAAAAGAAGGAGACTTTCGCCCTCAATGCCCTCAAAGCACATATTCAATGTTCCCGGTAAATGATGCTCAAGGTCACCGTTAATTCTGCTTCTTTCAATTCCTTTAAGCCCATCTATGAGTCTGTTTCTCATTGCGGTAACCTTTTCGGCATTTTCTTTAAGATGGTCTGTAGCATCCTTAATGGCTGTTGCCATACCGACAATAGAAGCCATATTTTCAGTACCGGCTCTTTTATTACGCTCCTGAGCGCCGCCGTAAATAATATTTGTAAGAAGAATACCTTTACGTGCATAAAGGAAACCTACACCCTTAGGGCCATGGAATTTATGAGCCGAAACAGACAGCATATCGCAATTCATATCCTTAACATTAACCGGAATATGACCTACCGCCTGAACAGCATCTGTATGAAAAAGTACACCTTTTTCCTTACAAATCTTACCTATCTCGGCAATTGGCTGAATTGTGCCGATTTCGTTATTAGCTGTCATTATGGTTACAAGGCAGGTTTCATCTGTAATAGCGTTTGCTACATCCTCAGGCTTAACAATGCCGTTTGAATAAACGTCAAGAAGAGTAACCTCAAATCCTTCTTTTTTGAGCGCATCAAGCGTGTGAAGAACAGCATGATGTTCAAACTTACTTGAAATAATATGCTTTTTACCTTTTCTTGCGCCAATGTAAGCAGCAGAACGAATAGCCTGATTATCAGCCTCACTGCCGCCTGATGTGAAATATATTTCTTTAGGGTCTGCTCCGATACATTCGGCAACAGTTTCCCTTGCAGCTTCCAAATGCTCCTTAGCAATTTGACCAACAGAATGGAGTGATGACGGATTACCGTAAATGTCGGTAAGAAGCGGCATCATTGCTTTTAACACACTATCGCTCATCTGAGTTGTTGCTGCATTATCTGCATAAACTGTCATAATATCGCCTTTCTAACCACAATTGTTTTTAGCCTGCTGTGGTTGACAGGAAATTAATAAAAATAAAGAAAGAATATATAAGTTAATATTCCTATCTTTTCAATAGGAAATAATAGCACTAATTTCCTACCTTGTCAATAGGATATTATGTATAAATTTTAAACAGTTTATACATCAAACGCAAAATGAATATTATTTTTTTCTGTTACCTTTAATGTCAAAATTGTCTGCCAGTGCCTTTTCTGTTTTATTAATTGTAAAAAACAAGGTTACAAATTCAGCAATAAAGATAACAAATCCAACAGCAACAAATACTCTTTGGTCGGTTTTGATAAGGCAAAGCATAATAACAATTGATGCCAAAATGAAAATAATGCTGACTTTAAGCCACAGCTTACCGCAATATTCGTGAGCAAAAGTCCAAGTATCCTTATTAATCATCGACCAACCTGTTCTGTAGCCAAAAATATTATTAATATTTTTAGGACCGCCTGCAATAAAATAAAAGCTGCACATAAACATAATAAACGGTAAAACTATTACTATAAACAGCATAAAAAACCACATTTGCATAAATAATCACCTGACTAATTATATCATAATAATTCATATAAAACAATATAATAAGAATTGTTTAGTTTAATAATCGACAAAATACGAGAATTTGTCGCATTTATTTGAATAGAGATATATAATAAAAAACAATCAAAACAATGCCGAATAACACCTTATAGCGTGTAGAAAAAGTCAAATTACAAATTTCTACACGCTTTGAGACTTCGAGAAAGTGAGATAAATTTCGTATTTTGCGAGCGGG
>FR889121.1:42790-91199 GCA_000436835.1 Eubacterium sp. CAG:251 | reverse complement strand
TTCTCCTTTTCCCCACCAAATTTTCAATTTGTCGGGGACCCCGATGGAATTTCTTTTTATAACACGGTGCGGTTTAGCCACTTTATCGACAGTCTGAAAAGAGGCGAACATTGTTCGCCTCTTGATTTTTGTAAAGGAAAAGAAATCAGTGCAGATATATAATTCACGAGACAAGTCATACAAGTCAATAGTTTCGGCGATTGCGACTAATGAAAAGTGCAAATTCCGCATTATTGTGCCGAGAAATATGAAATGCTGCGCAGCCCAGCTTGCAATTACAAAGGACGGCGAGGACACTGCATTTTACAATATGTTTTGGGCAGGAATGTGCGGCGATAACTTTGAATATTGGGAACTTCATTTTTATGCCACAACGCCCGGTCTTTATTTTTATCATTTTGTGCTTGATACTCCTTGGGGCAAAAGCTATGTTAAAAACGCAGGTGACGGCAGGGGGGAACTCAATGCTTCTTTGCCTGATTTTCAACAGACTGTTTATGACGAAAATTTCTCAACTCCGAACTTTTTGAAGGGCGGAATAATGTATCAAATTTTTCCTGACAGGTTTTTTAATTCCAAAACTCCTAAGAAAAATGTTCCTAAAAGTCGTGTGATGCGAGAGTGGGGCGATACTCCTTTTTGGAAAGAGGAGCAGATGAACGGCATTTGGAACAACGATTATTTTGGCGGCGACCTTAAGGGGATTGAAAAAAAGCTTTCGTACATTGCTGATTTGGGCGTTACTTGTATTTATCTTAATCCTATTTTTGAATCCCATTCAAACCACAGATATGATACTGCCGATTATGAAAAAATCGACAGCCTGTTGGGTGATGAGAATGATTTAAAAAATCTCTGCAAGGTTGCTAAGGAAAAGTATGGTATCAGCATAATTCTTGACGGAGTTTTCAGCCATACAGGCTGCGACAGCAGATATTTTAATATGTATAGTCATTATGACGATATCGGCGCATATAACAGCAAGGAAAGTCCTTATTTTTCTTGGTATAAATTTATCAATTGGCCCGATGAATACCATTCTTGGTGGGGTATTAAGCTTTTGCCGGAGGTTATTGAAGAGGACGAGGGATATAGAAATTATATTTGCGGCGAAAACGGAATTTTGAAAAAATGGCTTCGTTGCGGAATAGCAGGCTACAGGCTTGACGTTGCGGATGAACTTCCCGACATTTTTCTTGATGATTTGAGAAAAAGTGTTAAAAGTGAAAATGAGAACGCTATAATTATAGGCGAGGTTTGGGAGGACGCTACCAACAAATTTGCATACGGGCAAAGAAGAAAGTATTTGCTTGGCGAAGAACTTGACAGTGTGATGAATTATCCTTTTGCCGATGCAATTCTCAATTTTGTCCGCTACGCAAACGGCAACGCTTTTTTCAACGCTGTTCTTTCTATTATTGAAAATTATCCGCCGCAGGTTTTAAATGTTTTGATGAATCATATCGGAACCCACGACACTGAACGTGCAATAACCCGTCTTGCAGGTGAAAATCCCGACGGACATGACCGTGCTTGGCAGTTTGAACATAATACTTTATCTGAATTTGATTATTTAAAGGGCATTTCTATGATGAAAATTGCTTCCCTTATTCAGTTTACTTTGCCGGGTGTGCCGTCAATTTATTACGGCGATGAGATTGGTATGCAGGGTATGAAGGACCCATTTAACCGTGGATGTATGCCGTGGAATAAGCCAAATGAGGAACTTTTGAAATGGTATAAGCGCCTTGGTCAAATCAGGCATAGCTCTAAGGCATTTATTGACGGCGATTTTGAAAAGCTGTATTGCGACGGCGGTGTAATCGCTTATTCCCGTAGCAGTGAAGGCGACAACATTTTGGTTGCAATTAATAATTCAAATGAGCAAAAGCGTATATTTGTCGGAACACAGTGGGATAATTCTTATTCGCTTTTTGACGAGAAAAGCGTTGACGGTTTTGTAAACTTGCCGCCTTATAGATACACTTTGCTTTCAAAAAAAGAATACTAAAACAAAAGGTCATCGGCTTTTGATAGCACGATGACCTTTTGTTTTGGATTTCAAATAGCACATTTTTAATTATATGCATCATAAATTTTTAATACATCTTTAATTATTTTTTTATCGTTATTATTGATTGTTATATCATGTATGTAATCGTCTCCTTCATACCTGACTTTTGCTGTTTTTGATTTTGCAATTGCTCTTAGCATTTCAATATCATATTCGTCTGCTTCTTCTGATATATATTCCCAGACAGAGCCTGCTTCATTGTTATGTGTGATGTTAAAATAATCAAAAGTTTTATTGTACTTTTTTCCGTCTGCTAAGATGGTGACTTGCTTAAAGAAAATCCAATCGTCACCAGTATAATTATATCTGATTTGTATTTTTACATTATCATCTTCAATATAGAAAAAAGGAATGACATAACTTCTTATGTCGATATATTCAGGCATATTTTTGTGGTAATACCAAACAACATCTTGGAATTCATCTTTTTCTTTTGAAAAATTTGAAAAATATTGCTTGGCATTTTGAATTTTTTCTTTTTTGTTTTCGGAATATAGTCTTTCAAATGTTTTTCGTGCATTTGTTAGAGTAGAGATATTTGAAACTGATTTTTTTTCATTGTCAGTCAAAGAATTATAAGCATTTTCAGCATTTTCTATTGCTTCTTCGCTATTTAATGTTACTTCTCCTATTTTGTTGATTGAATTTTCAACATCGCTAATTCGTTCTTGTTTTTTTAGTTCATTGATCTTAGCTTTTGCTTGATCAAATTTTTTCTTTTTATCAAGCTCATTTTTTTCTTCTTCGGTTAATTTGCTAATGGCTTTGTCTATTTGATCAATCTGTTCGGCGTCATTTATTTCAATTTTACCTAAGTTTGCTATCATTTTATCAACAGCAACAGCATTTTCACTTTTTTTATGACATCCATAAAAGCAAAAGATTATACATATAGCGGTAAAGATAGATATAATTTTAATTTTGTTCATTTTATTCTCCTTGTTTTTTGAATTGAAAGTAAGTTGTTTTGTTAGAACACGGGCAAAATACCAAAACGGGATAATTATATGATACCATTTTGGTATATTAAAGTCAAGGTGATTTAATGAGACTTAAAGAACTAAGAAAAGAAAAAGGGATTTCTCAGTTAAAATTAGCTATTGACTTATCGACCAATCAAAATACAATTAGCAGATATGAAACGGGAGAAAGAGAGTGTGACTATGCTACTCTAATAAAGATAGCTGACTATTTTAATGTTAGTTTAGATTATCTTTTTGAAAGAACAGACAAAAAAGAAATCAATAAATGATAAAAAATAATATAATAACCCCTCTGCTATCTTTCAATATGAAAGCTAACAGCGGGGTTATTTTGTTAATATGGCGGAAATTTATATATATTCAATATTTTCGCTTGGTTTGAACATCATTATAAAAGGAATTACAAGCAGTACGCTTGCAATAAAAATACTTTTTACATCTAAAAATTTGGTTGCGATTGCACCGGCTATTGCGCCTAATGCAAAAAACAAATTAATTCCGTAATAGGTTAAGCTTCTGAGCGTAATTTTTTTGTCTTTCTTTTTTATTCCCAAAAATAAAAGCTCAGTTCCGCTTCTTAAATTGCCCGTGCACATTGTTGTTGCAACCGTGTTGCCGTTGATAACCCTAAAGGTTTCCACCTGAAGAGAACACACAAACGATACCATTACGTTTACAAATGTGTTGCCCTTGCCGCTTGGAATAAAGCCGCACACTGCAAGAATTATTATTTCCGCCAAAACAACAATCTGCCTCCAATGCATATGACGGCTTTTTTTAAGTGTTGCTTTGATTATTTCTGACAATAAAATTCCGAGTGCAAATGCAAGAATAGGAACAACATAGTGAATCACTCTTTCAAAATCGCCTTTTGCAAGGTTTATTCCCATAAGAACAATATTACCTGTTTGCGCATTTGCAAATACTCCGCCACGGGTAATGTATGTATAAGCATCAAGAAATCCACCTGTCAGAGCCAACATTATGCCGAGTATGAAGTTTTCACTCATCTGCTTTTCTCTTATTTTTTCATTTAATTCCATAATAGAAATCCTTAAGTTAAATACATATATTAAGCGGACGAACACAATTCGCCCGCCGTGAATTTTATATAAACAACGCTATACTCTTGCTACCATTTCGCCGTATTCTTCCTTGCTTTTCTTGATGAATGCTTCCACCTGAGCGGCGCTTGGCATAGCATCAGAACAGGAGTGAGCAGAAATAAGGATTGAAGCTGAAGCAGAGCCGAATTCAAGGCATTCAATAATTTCCTTGCCTTTAAGAAGACTGTAAAGGAACGATGAGCCGTATCCGTCACCGCCGCCAAAGCCCTTGAGTTTAACAGCAGGGAACGGCTTGATTGAATAGAATTTGCCGTCGTTTGTGTAAGCAGTTGAGCCTTCCTTGCCATGCTTGATTACGCAAATTGCTGCGCCGAATGACTGCCAATATTTAGCAGATTCAGGGTCGCTTTCCTTAACGCCTACAATACCCTCAGTTAAATCAAATTCTTCTCTTGAACCCATAATGATATCTGCATTTTGAGCAACAAGGCTGTAGTAAACAGCAATTTCGTCTTTTGATTTCCAAGTGTATTCTCTGTAATCAATATCAAAAACAATGCGAACATTGTTCTTTTTGGCAAGCATCATAGCTTTAAGGCAAGCCTCTCTTGACGGAGATTGAGCCAAAGCAGTACCGCTGATAACAATTGCCTTTGCAGATGCAATGTATTTTTCGTCAATATCTTCCGGCGCCATACAAAAATCAGCCACATTGTCACGATACATAAGTATTGATGATTTTTCTTTAGAAAGAATTTCGGTAAATGTAAGTCCTATACATTCGCCGTTTTTAGCTCTTGTCACGTGGCTTGTATCAATGCCCTCTTTTTCAAAATAGTTTACAACAAAGTCACCGAATTGGTCATTGCTTACACAGCCGCAAAAGCCGACTTTACAGCCGAGCCTTGCAAGACCTACAGCAATATTGGCAGGAGAACCGCCAACATATTTGTTAAAATTTGACGACTCGCTAAGCGGCATATACATATCGGTAGGATTAAAGTCGATAGCGATTCTGCCGATTGGAATAAAATCAAGCGGCTTTGACATATCAAATTCTACGTAATTCATAAATTTTACCTCTCATATATAAAAAAATAATATTAAGCCTTATTGTCAGTGCCGAAAATTAATATGTGGCGCTTTGCGTTTTGATAAGCACCATCAACCTCGGCAGCCTGCAAATCATAATATCCGCTTATTTTATCGTTTTTATAAGCGTCTTTAACCGTATGCTCAACGCTGTCAAACGTGGCGGTTGCAATATTTATTTTTTTAATGCCTGTATGCGAGCAACGCACAAAATCATCAGGAGTAATTCCCGTTCCGCCGTGAAGCACAAGCGGTAATTCAGTGTTTTTCTCCACTTGTTCAAGAATATCAAACCTAAGTTTGGGAGTGCTTTTGTAATTGCCGTGCGCATTTCCGATAGCAATTGCAAGTGCGTCAACGCCTGTTTCGTTTTCAAACCTTACTGCGTCCTCCGGCTTGGTACAATTGACTGCAATATCTTCGCTTCCGTCCTCCGAACCGCCTACGCATCCGATTTCAGCCTCAACATCGGCACCGTACTTTTTAGCAAGTGCAATAACTTCTTTTGTAGTTTTGATATTTTCATCAAGCGGCAAATGCGAGCCGTCAAACATAACAGACGTAAAGCCAAGTTCAAGCGCTTGAGCGATTTTTTCAATCGTTTTGCCATGGTCAAAGTGAACTGCAACCGGAGTGCCTGCACTCTTTGCGGCGGCAACCATAAGCGGGCCTATAATTTCAAGCGGACTTTGCTTTAATCTTACTTCCGCTATTTGCAAAATAACAGGCGCTTTAAGTTCTTTTGCTGCTTTGAGAACACCAAGCACCATTTCCATATTTGCAACTGAAAATGAGCCTACTGCATAGTCACCCTTTTGAGCGTCAGCCAAAAGCTTACTCATATTTACAAGCATTTTTTTACCCTCTTAAAACAAAATGAGCGAGTTGACAGTAAGCCGAGTTCTGTCATGGGCAATTATCTATCTAGTTGCAAAATTGCTTTTGCAATCGAGCCATCCTTCGAAGTTATGTGTCGAGCAAACAACCCTTCAGTCGATGTTGCAGCGAATAGGGTTTACATGGCAGGGAATGTCTCCACTCCCTCGGTGAGCTCTTACCTCGCCTTTCCACCCTTACCTATACTTGGTATAGGCGGTATATCTCTGTTGCACTTTCCCTAAGGTCACCCTCGGCGGCCGTTAGCCGTTATTCTGCTCTGCGCTGCTCGGACTTTCCTCATACCGATATCGGCACGCAATTGCCAAGTCAACTCGCTTTCTCTATTTTAAGATAATTTATTATTTATGTCAATATATTTTACAAAATGACGGTTGAAATAGTTTGAAATATGTAGTATATTCTTTAGTAGTATTGGAGGTGGTATTATGCCACGTTTTGAAAATGAAGATTTTGACCCTAAAAAGAGAAATAGGGAAGATATAGACAGAACTGTTCCAAAGGATGAAGATTATTATAATTATTCGCCTGAGGATATTGACCTTAATTTTAATTCGAAAAAAAGAGAGGATAATATTGTTGTTGATAATCAGCGCAAACCGGGAAACTACGGCGATTATCAGCAAGACAGCAGGGGAGATATAACTTTTAAAAGTGAAACAATTGATGATTTTGACAGAGGTTCATCATCTTATCAAAGAAACACAAGAAGCACTCCTCACTTCTCAAACGGCAGCCGTTTCGGCTCATCTGACAGAGAAAATTTTAAAAAAGGCAACAGTCATAATTCGTCAAACAAGAATAAAAAGCATAAAAGCAAAAACGGAAAAAAGGCTAAATCGATTTTAGCGGTGATTTTAGTTCTTGTTATTTTACTTGTCGGCTCTGTATTCCCCGTTTTGGCAAGAGTTAATTATGATGAAAAAAAGGCGGATAAATATGTAACGGCAAGTGATTTGAAAGATGATTCATCTGTTAAAAATATTCTTCTTTTGGGCGTTGACGCAAGAAGCAATGAAAGCGCCGAACAAACAAGAAGTGATACAATGATGCTTGTCAGCGTCGATTCAAAGCACCACGCAATCAAGCTTGTTTCGTTTCTTCGTGATACTTGGGTATATATTCCGTCGCTTGAACACGAGCAAAGGCTTAATGCGGCTTGCTCCGACGGCGGTTATAAAAATGTAGTCGAAACTATTGAATATAATTTCGGCGTCAAGATTGACGGCTATGTTGTAACCGATTTTGAAATGTTTAAGGTTCTTGTTGACAGCCTCGGCGGTGTTAATGTTGACGTTACGGAAAAGGAAGCTAAAGAAGTTACAAACCATCCTAAGCGATACGGTAATGTTACGCTTGAGGCAGGTGATAATAAGCTTACTGGCGAACAAGCGCTTGCTTATTGCAGAATAAGAAAGATTGATACCGATTTTGTAAGAACTCAAAGGCAACGTACGGTTATGAGTGCAATTCTTAAAAAAGCACTTACCAATCCTTTTAAACTTTACAAAATGGCATATAACAGCGCTCCTTATATTGAAACCGATTTGTCTAAGGGCGAACTTATGGGACTTGTGTCTAAAGCAGGTACCTGCGTTGCAAATATTCATCAAACGAGCATTCCGTTTGACGGAACTTGGGATTATGCAACAATTTGGGGTAACAGCGTAATTAAGATTAATACCGAAAAAAATAAGGACAAGCTTATAGATTATATCTATAACCTGTCCTCGGCAGATATTAAGGCGCAAGAAAAAGAAGATAAATAAAACAAATACTAACTAAAAGGACAGCAGGGGATAACCTTGCTGTCCTTGTGCTTTTTATATTTATTTTTATTACTGTTTGCCTTGGAATATCAAATCTGATTTTATTATATGAAGCTTACTTTGAATTGAAAGCTTATTTGTCAAATGACGGGTTGCAAGCATAGTAATTTTTGCTGTCGAGCTTATCCGTCACGAGTCGCAAGCCCTCTCCGAAGCGTTGGTAGTGCACAATTTCACGTTCACGCAAAAACTTAATCGGCTCAATTATATCCGGGTCGTCAACAAGGCGCAAAATGTTATCGTATGTTACCCTTGCTTTTTGCTCTGCCGCAAGGTCTTCGTTTAGGTCGCCGATAGTGTCGCCCGTTACGGCTATGCTTGCCGCATTCCATGGCGCACCGCTTGCCGCTGTCGGATAAACTCCTGCCGTATGGTCAACAAAGTATGCCATAAAGTTAGGATTTTTTTCAATCTCATCCTCTGTCAAATTGCGAGTAAGTTGGTGTACCATTGTTCCTATCATTTCAAGGTGCCCCAATTCCTCAACGCCTATGTCTGTAAGCAATCCCTTGAGTTCGGGATACGGCATTGAATATCGCTGAGAAAGATAGCGAAGCGACGCACCGAGTTCCCCGTGCGGCCCACCGTATTGCTTTTAGATATAGGTCAAAGATAAAAATATATGGCGAGGTTATTAGCTTCTTTTTCGTATGTGATATGGTCTATAATGGAGCGGAGTGCTTCGTTTTTAACTGCTTCGTCTGTTTCGGGGGATTTAATCGTTTTCAAAACGCTTGCAACCTTATCAACAAATTCTTTAGGAACTGCCTTGCTTTCTTTTGGCGTCACTTTTGATTTTGCTTTTTCGTATTCATCAATGCGTGACTGATAGGTGCGCTTTTTTATGCCGTATTCTTCAAGCGTGTCAAAGCCTGCGTCGTATGCTTCGCTTGCTCGGCGGATTTTCTCTTTTTCCTGCTTGATAAGCTTATCGTAGTCAATATTCTCTTGCGGATTGTTTTGCGTTTTATAAATGATATTAAAATCTAATGTTTTAAGTGTTTCCTCAATCTTATCTATAACAACTCTGTTTGCCTTGGCAATTGAAAGGCTGTGAGATATCTTGCATACACCTCTTGCGTATTGGTGGCATTGCATTGCAGGACTTTGTGTGCCGACATAAACGAGAGTAGCACCGCAGTTGCCGCAGCGCATTAAGCCTTTGAGCATAAATTGAACAGGCTGTTCCCTGCGTTGGTATTTGCCGTAGCGCTTCTTTTGGTCTGCTATCATATCCTGCACCCTTTCAAATTTGTCTGTATCAATAATTGCTTCGTGTTTGCCGTCAATTATCATTACGTTACTGTTGTCACCTTTATAACGTTGCTTTGATTGTTTACCTTCAGGCGACCACCTTATTTTGCCTATATAAACAGGATTTTGTAAAATATATTCGACAAAGCGATTATCAGGAATGTTACCTCGCTTCGTTCTGATTCCCATTGCGGCTAATTCCTGTGCTATTGCACGGTAGCCTTTGCCTGCTAAATATGAATCGTAAATATAATTAACTGTTTTGGCATTATCGTTTGGTATGTACGTTTTATTTTTTAAATCATAGCC
This sequence comes from Eubacterium sp. CAG:251, assembly GCA_000436835.1. Taxonomy (GTDB): domain Bacteria; phylum Bacillota; class Clostridia; order Oscillospirales; family Acutalibacteraceae; genus Eubacterium_R. Next base: position 81,694 of record FR889121.1, on the reverse strand, counting down.
GAACGGCGCAATCGTCATTACTTCGCCACGGCTTGCTTTCTCCGTCATTCCTCTTGTAACTTCTTGTGAAAGTCTTGTTGAATAGTATTCATCCATAAACTCGATTATTCTTTCAATCAGCGGAGCAAAAGGCGAATCGTCGATTGTTTCGCTGACGGAAATAACGGCTACATTAATTTTTCTGAGCATTGATTTGTATACAATGCTTTCTTCCTGATTTCGAGCGAAACGGCTGAATTTCCAAACGAGAATTGCGTCAAATGGGTGCTCTTTCGATTTTGCATAGCCTATCATATTATTAAAAGCCTTACGCTTTTTGACGCTTCTGCCGGATATTCCGTCGTCATAAAATACGTATTCGTCAGGCACTATATAATCATTGTTTTTTGCATACTGCCGAATGAGCTTAAGCTGACTGTCCGGGGAGTATTCGTCTTGCCTGTCATCAGATACTCTTATGTATGCTGCGGCATATTTCATTTAATCACCTTCTTTTGATTTTTTTCAGTAACAATATCATCTATAAAAACATATAACATATATGTTGAAATTATAGGTGCTGGGAGATAAACAAAGAACAGTACATAAATATTTTTATCATCGTTAAATAAAAATGAAAAATATCCAAATGTAATAAAAGCGTATATTAGAAAAACTATTGTATTAAAGAAAGCAGAAGCAAAATCATAGTCTTTTATATCACGAACTAATAACATGATAGTGAGAATTATTACTTCAATAATATAAACGGCAAAAAAGCAATAACACATAATTGTAAAAACTTTTTCTACTGTTGACATATTATTAAATACGCTTGTAGATGTTTCTGTAGTAGTTTCAATGTATTCTAAATTATTAGGGTTGTTATTATCTAAAAAATTCCTATATAGTTTAGTTTGTTTTTGAATTTCGTTATATTTATTATCATTCATATAGCCTTTATAACTTGGTAAATCATGAATGATTTGAGTATTTAACACCAGAAAATCGGAATATAATTGAGTGTCATAAGTATTTGTTTCGCTTATTTGCTGCCGTGCGTCTTTATAATATTCTTCAAGCTTTTCATAATCGCTGATGAAATCTAATTGAGATTTTTTTGTTATTGGCTCTTTAGAGGTTGCTGTAGCATATTTATCTCTTATAGATTCGTAATCATATCCATAATTATGACTTTCTGTGCTCTTTTCATTATTATCAAAATCATAAGGGCAAGTACCGTTTTCGTGTTGGTGTGCAGGATATCCATGGTGGTAATGATATTCGCCGGTAGAACGGTCAAAATGTCCGCCGTCTGAATCCGTTTTACCCGGATGAGCAAAAACTGCAACGCAAGAGCCTGAAATTATAATTACTATCGATATTAATATCAGACTTGTTTTAAAGACTTTTTTCATTTTATCATCTTCTTATTAATTAATATTGGAGTTGGTCGATTCTTATAACAAATATAAAAATATGTGCCACAAATATTGACAAATACAAAAATATGTGTTAATATAATAGTACTATAAATTTAGAAAGGAGTATGTGACTTGAGGAGCTATTCTTCGAGAGAAGTTATTAAACTGTTGAAAGCTGATGGTTGGTATTTAGTAAATACTGTTGGAAGTCATCATCAATTTAAACACCCAACAAAACCCGGCAGAGTTACGATAAAACATCCGTGTAAGGATATTCCACCAAAAACTCTGCAAAGTATTGAAAAACAGTCGGGTCTAAAATTTGATTAGTTCTATCTGTTTTGTGCATATTATATAATGAAAGGGGCGATGAAATATGAAAAAAATCGAAAGATATTTTTATCCGGCAATATTTACTTATGAAGACGGTCAGGAAATCGCTGTCACTTTTCCTGATTTAGACGTTGCTACAAGCGGTGTTGACGAGGCAGACGCATTAACTTCTGCAAGGGAATTACTCGGAATAGTAATGTTCGGTCTTGAAGAAGATAAAGAGCCTATTCCTAAACCAACTCCGTTAAATCAATTGTCATTAGATAGTAACGAATCAGCAGTATTAATTGACGTTTATATGCCTTCTATTCGAAATGCAAATGTAAACAAATCAGTTAATAGAACGGTTACATTACCTGCTTGGCTTAATTCAACAGCAGTCGAGCATAATATAAACTTCTCTCAACTTTTACAAGACGCTCTTAAGAACGAACTCCATATTGCTAAATAAGCAATAATAATGGCAAGATAGGTTGTAGTACTTATCTTGCCTTTTATTTTTGTTTTCCTTTTGCCCTATCCTGTTGCAGCAGGGTAGGACTTTTTTGTTTTATATTTTAATAAAAAATGCAGGTTACTTATTGCGTTAAGAATTTGAACAATGACTATTGTGTAAACTATCATTTACATTTAATGGTGGTTTGCTTACTTTAACTTGCAAACCATCGATGTGCAGATTGAGGTTGTCTTTTATTGTATGCCACATAGGGTCCAAAATAAAGTCTATACCTTCTCGTCTTGCATATTTTGCAGCAGGCACAAAGTCACTGTCGCCGGCAATCAGTATGATTTGGTCAACCAAACCTTTGTGAGCTAAAGAGGCGATATCTAAGCCAATACGCATATCAACACCTTTTTGTTGAATATCAAGCACTAAATCGTTGTCTGTTAATTCATCTATATTAATTTCGCCTTTACATAGTTTCTTCAGAGCGTCAGGTTTCAAATTGTATCCGGCTGATGATTCGAGTAGTTCCCCCATTCTTAATGCCACCTTCCTCTTTCGTGAAAGTGCTAAAAAGAAATCGTTTGACCAATCATACAGTGGACTGGCTTTTAAATTAACAGAACGCTGTGTTATCGGATTGTAAATTGTCTTTTCTGAAGGTTTACAGTCATAATAAAAAATGCGATATAACTCCTTATATGTATTATTACCGTTTTTGTGCTTTTCGCACAAATGGCGCATACAATACTCATACAATTCATCTGCTCTACCGGTGGGAGTTTTACTTCCAAATAAGTAGTTTGCTCTTTTCCTGTAAAAGCCGCCGTCAATTAAAATTGCCGTCTTTCCCATTTTTTATACCTCCAAAATAAAAAAGCCCTATGTCTCGTAACTTCCCTTATGTTGGGAGAACTACTACATAGGACTATGGTTAACTTTGTGTAACATTTGTTACACGCTAATAATATGCCCTAAATAGCGATTTGTCAACCAAAATTACAAAAATGTTATAATTTTGTAACAATTTTAGAAAAATTATCAACATAACGTCTATTAAAATGCGATTTGATAATTCTTAAATAATTAAACTTGTAAAGCCGACGGCTTTACCTAATATTCTGATATCGTTCATTTCCTCTTTTGTATATACGAAAGGGGGATATTTTGTATTTTCAGGTTGAAGTACAACCTTATCGTCATATATGTATACTCTTTTGAGTGTAGCTTCGTTTTCAATCAGAACGGCAGCTATTTCGCCGTTATCAACTTGGCTTTGTTGTTTGATATAGACTATATCGCCGTCATTGATTCGAGCATTAATCATACTGTCACCTTTACATATCAATGTAAAATCACATTTTATATTATCGGGTATATCGTCGTATGCCTCAATGTTCTCTTCGGCAAGTATCGGCTCACCACAAGCGATAACACCTAAGCGTGGACGCTTATATGTTTTTGGCAAAGGCATTACACCGGGAATATCATATATTTCATTATTAGAAGTAGATTCATTGTTTTTTATATTTCTTCCTGATAAATCATCAATTCTGACATTAAAATAATCAGCAAGCAGTTCTAAAGTTTCAAAACTTGGCTTGCGTTGACCTGATTCCCACATTCCGATAAGGGAGCGTGATACAAGAAGTTCATCAGCAAGTTTTTCTTGAGAAAGACGTTTATATTTTCTCAACATTTTTAAATTATCTGAAAAACTATCAGTATATTGTAACAATATGTCACTTCCTTTCAAAATTATAATATCACTAAAAGTGCCAAAAGTCAATATGTATTTTGTCACTAAAAGTGTTGACAAATGAAAAATGATGTGCTATATTGAATATGTCACCGAGAGTGAGAACACAACGAAAGAGGGTGATTTAATGTTTGATATGATTAAAGCCGGTGAAAAAATCAAAGAACTTCGTAAAAAGAAGGGATATACACCTGAAAAAGTCGCCAAAGATATTGGGGTAAGTGTTTCCTCATATAATAAATATGAGCAGGGCAGAAGAAAACCGAGAGACGAGATAAAGGAAAAAATAGCCAATTATTATAACGAAAGTATTGGTTCTATTTTTTTTAATTACTAATGTCACTAAGAGTGAGAAAAAGGTGAGTAACACAAGAAAGCCGAAGGAGCAATGCAATAATCGGCTTCAGTCCGAAGCTTTAACAAAAAGATATCACTAACACTTAATCAAGGCAGCAGGGTGCAGGCGAAATATCCCCTTACTGTTCAACTGAAATCAGCCGGGAAGCTATCAACTCCATAGTTTTATTTTTCTCCAAAAATATATGAATAAATCAAACATAACCCCCTTTTCTTAAGTTATAGATAGTTAGCTCTGCTGTTTTGGTTAAGTGTTAGTGATAAGGACAAAAAGTATCATCATAGTTTTTTATTGAGGTGATGAAATGGCAAAAAGAAAAGAACTGACGGCGACAGTCAGCGTAATAATGGAAGACGGCACGGTTAAGCCGTTTGAAGAGCTGACCACCGAGGAAGAAAAGCGACTGAGGGAAAATATCAGAAAAAGGCTTGAAAAATCAATGAGCCTATATTATTCAAATCACCCTGAGGAGTTTGCGAAGCTTAAGTAAAAATGAAAGGAAGTGAAAAAATGTATAAATTGCCGCTGATTGTGCTTGTTGCTTTTGCGTTTTATTGCGCAGTGTGTTTAATCGCTATTAGAATCAGGCAAAAGAAAAAGCCACTCCGCAAGCGGAATGACTTTGAAAGAAAGTGCCGATATATATTCTCCGATAATGCCGAGTGGGAATACATATTGCACAGCATTAAATGAGTTGTGATAACCCATACAACACTATTATGTTATCACAACTCTTATTAAAAATCAATAGGAGTTGAAAAAATATGGAAGTTTTTACAAATGATATTTGCCCAAGCTGCAGGAATGAAAGTTTTGAAAAATGCAAAGCGGATTTTACGCAGATTACGCTTGACGATGTAACGAGGGCAGTTGTTGACTGCAAGCTATACAAAGCTAAGCCGAAGCATAAGCTTAAGATTACATACGAATGCGAGGGCAAGATAGCCGTCGTTGAAAAGGTGGTATATGATTTGCCCGATGTCGAATGGCAGCAGGCAGACAAGAGAGCCGGGGATATGAGCACCGACGATATCAAGGATATTGTTGAATATCTTAATAATAAAATCGGAGCGCACTATAAGCCGAACGGCAAGAAAATGAAAGAGTTAATCAAGGCAAGAACGAATGAGGGCTACACGGTTAAGGATTTCAAGACGGTAATTGACAAGAAATTCAAAAGTTGGGGCAACGACCCGAAAATGAGCTTATACTTGCGGCCGTCAACGCTTTTCGGCACACGCTTCGGCGAGTATCTGAACGAGTATCAGGCGGAAAGCCCGGACAGACTAAGCTGCAAGCCGACGTTCGATATTGAACAGGTTATGAAAGACGCAATGAATAATTTTGAAATATGAGGAAGCAAAGATGATAAATAGTGTTGTTTTAATGGGACGCCTGACCTATGAGCCTGAGTTAATGGCGACAAATGAGGGCACGTCTTTTATTAACTTTCAAATTGCGGTTGACCGAGGTTATTCTAAGGATAACCGTGCTTGTGACTTTATAGATTGTACCGCTTGGCGGCAGACTGCCGAGTTTTTGAAAAGGTATTTTCACAAAGGCTCAATGATTGCAGTTGAGGGCAGACTGCAAACAGATAATTATGTTGCGAACACAGGCGAAAACAGAAAAAGCGTAAAAGTGATTGCTAATCAGGTCAGCTTTTGCGGCGAAAAAGGACAGGCTCCGGCGCAAGTAAATGAAAATACAGAATTTGAGGAAATAGAATAATGAGGGTTGCGAAAAACTGTTGTTACATGAAAGTGACAAACGATAAATACAGATTGCCGGTTGCCGTTGCCGATTCCGCAGTTGAGCTTGCCCGATTAGTCGGCGCAACAAAGAATACGGTTTTATCTTCAATATCGCACGGTACCGGCACGTACGAAAAGGTTGAGTTAGAGGGAAGAGAATGAAAGGACAATTAAACTTTCTTGACGAATTGATTATTGACAACTTTGCAGGTGGCGGTGGTGCTTCCTGCGGAATTGAACTCGCAACAGGGCGACCTGTTGACATAGCTATTAACCACGACCCGGACGCTATTGCAATGCACAAAGCAAATCACCCATACACTCGTCATTATCAGGAAAGTGTATGGGATATAGACCCAAAGGAAATATGTCAAGGTCATAAAGTCGGACTTGCTTGGTTTTCACCCGATTGCAAGCACTTCAGCAAGGCGAAAGGCGGTAAGCCTGTAGATAAGAACATAAGAGGACTTGCGTGGATTGTACTCAAATGGGCAGGAACGGTAAGACAGAGGGTGATTATTCTTGAAAATGTAGAGGAGTTTCAGACTTGGGGCCCTGTACGCAAAGGTAAGCCGGTTAAGTCAAAGCAGGGACAAACCTTTGAGCGTTGGAAAAGTCAACTTTCGGCACTCGGATATGAGATTGAGCATAGGGAACTGAGAGCCTGCGACTACGGAGCGCCGACTATAAGAAAGCGTTTCTTCCTTGTAGCGAGGTGTGACGGCGAGCCTATAGTATTTCCAAAGCCTACACACGGAGACCCAAACAGCGAAGAAGTTAAGAGTGGCAAGCTAAAGCCGTGGAAAACCGCTGCCGATTGTATTGATTTTTCTTTGCCTGCTCAAAGCATATTTGAACGCAAAAAGCCACTTGTAACGAATACTTTAAGGCGAATCGCAAGAGGACTTGACAAATTTGTGATTAAGGAAGAAAAGCCGTTTATTATTCCTATCGGCTACGGCGAACGAAAAGGTCAAAAGCCACGCCTGCAGGATATAGACAAGCCGCTTACAACGATAGTAAGCAGCTGCAAGCAATATCTTGTATCGCCTTATCTTGAACAAATTAATCATAGTGGAAAAGAAACAAGAGGGCAAAAACTCAATAAGCAAGTTCCGACAATCACATCAAAACACGGGTTTGCTTATATTTCTCCTGCATTAATTCAATATCACAGCGAAACGGCTAAATCGGAAGTAAGAGGACAGCGAGTTAATCAGCCTCTTTTTACCGTTGATAGCACTCCGAGATATGCTCTTTTTACACCGTATCTTTCTAAATACTTTGGCGGTGTTGTCGGAAGCAAAATTGATAAACCATTACCAACCGTTACGGCAATAGACCATAATTCGCTGACTATGCCATATCTAACGCAGTATTACGGCGGTGCCGACCACGCTAACAGCGTTTTAAATCCTTTGCAAACAGTAACTGTTAAGCCTCGGCATTTCTTATGCGAAAGTTATTTGACGATACTCCGCAAAACATGGTTTGCAAGGCAATTAATGAGCCGATACCTACCATAACAGCACACGCAAATCACTTTGCAAAGACGGATGTTTATTTGAAAGAGTACGACGGTGACAATCTCGGACATTGGAACGAGATAAGAGAGTTGCTCAACACCTACACAGATTGGAATATATCAGCTAATCAGGTGCTTATTTTCTGTATTAACGGAGTTGAGTATTTTATATCTGATATCGGACTGAGAATGCTGCAGCCTAAAGAATTATACAAGGCGCAGGGGTTCCCGGATGATTATATCATTGATAAGGATTGCAACGGCAAGGAATATAACAAGACAAAGCAAGTAGCAAGGTGCGGTAACGCAGTTCCGCCGCCGTTTTCTAAAGCGCTTGTTATGGCAAATTGTAAATGGCTGTGTGATAAATCTTGCGACAATATGAAAGAATTTAACGCAGTATCAGCAGGGTGAGGTGATGATATGAGCGAATTACAAACAAAAATAAACACGGCAATAGAACGACTAAAAGCGTTTGAGCCTGCTGATGAGCCATATTATTTGTGCTTCAGCGGTGGTAAAGACAGCGACTGCATTCGCATTCTTGCTGACCTTGCAGGAGTAAAACACGATATAGTACATAACCTTACAACCGTTGACGCACCTGAAACAGTCCGATATATCAAGTCAATTCCAAATGTTCAAATCAAAATGCCTAAGTATTCAATGTGGCAGTTAATTGAAAAAAAGAAAATTCCACCTACAAGATTAGTTCGTTATTGTTGTAGTGAGTTAAAGGAAAAAGGTGGCAAAGGTCGAGTTAAGGTAACAGGTGTTCGTTGGGCTGAAAGCGCAAGCAGAAAGCAAAATGGTGGCATTGTAAAGATTATAGGCAAGCCTAAATCGACAATCGCACTTGCAGAAGAATTGCAAGCGGAATATGAACAAGCACCAAAAGGCGGAATAATTCTTAACACTGATAATGACGAAAGTCGCCGAATGGTTGAGCAGTGTTACAGGACGACTTCAACGCTTGTAAACCCTATCATTGATTGGACCGATGAGGATGTGTGGGAGTTTCTCAATCACTATGGTTGCAAATCAAATCCTTTGTATCAATGTGGCGATAAGCGTATTGGATGTATCGGTTGCCCTATGCAAGGTGATAAAGGCATGAAAGCAGATTTTATCCGTTATCCAAAATACAGAGATAACTATTTGCGAGCATTCAGGCGAATGCTTAAAGCAAGAGAGGCAGCAGGGCTTGATAATTCGGTAGGTTGGAATACCCCTGAAGCCGTAATGATGTGGTGGGTCGGCGATAACCCATTGCAAATGAGCTTTGAAACACCTGAATATCTGAAATGAGGTGAAAGAATGAGGACTACATATGAAGCACATATTGACCGTAAAAGTGATGAATATTCAATTCAGTTTGAAAGTGGAAACTATAAGTATTTCAAAATGGTTGAAAAGGCTTGTCGAAAAGTAATAAATAAAAAAGATAAAGCCGTATTCAAAGAAAGATGTTCAGAAGCAAGAACATTAGGTCATTTATAAAAAAGGAGTAAACAATGAAAATATTTATAAGTCAGCCTATGAAAGGCTATTCAAATTTTGAAATTGAAATCATAAGAGGAAAGATTAAAGAAGCACTTAAAGAAAAGTACGGAAATGATATTGAAATTATCGACAGTTTTATAAAAGGTGCTCCGGCAAATGCTAAACCGTTATGGTATTTAGGCGAATCTATTAAAAAGCTAAGCAAAGCCGATATTGCAGTTTTTGCATATAAAGGACCTACCGTGGGCAATTATCCGGCTTTGGTAAGAGGCTGCGGCATTGAGGAAAAGTGTGCAAGAGAATATAACACCTTATGTCTTTATGTCGCATTTTATAAAAACAGTTTTCAATCGACTGTAGATATTGAACTCAACGGACTATCAACCAAAAGACCTGATTTCGTGGAGTGATTAAATGGACTACATAACAGCATGGGACAAACTTAGTGAGTTCCCGGAAAAGCAGAAAAGCCAAATGCTTCATACTTTCAACAACCCTTATGGGTTCAGACTAAATATAAATCATCCTATGGTTACGAAAAAGTGGGAAGCTTTTAAAAAGAAAAACAATATCGGCAAATATGACATGACGGATGAGCTGAGGGAAAAGTTTGAAAATCAGTTTATGGAAAGCAAATATTATCAAAAGCTTGTGGCAGCGGAAAAGCAGAAATACGGCACAGCTTATGATTATATTTATGAGCCGCTTGTGGGTTAGGCGGTGAGAAAATGAGCAAAGATTTCAAAGCTTGCACCAAATGTTTTTTAATTTTGGCAGGCGCAATAATTATTCTTATGGAAATTTATGTAACAAAAGCGATATAGGAGACAGGTTATGTGTTTAGGATTGGCAAACGGATATATTGAAGAAAAAGGCAACGAGATTAGGGACGGCGACAAATTTAAGCTCGTAACAAAAAGCGGTGCTTATTTGTATGAAGCAAAGCCAACACCGAACGGAATTGTTCTTGTTCCTCTTTCAGAAGCTACACCCATAGGTGCGGTGCACGAAAGCGAAATTAGAAAATACGATTTCAGAAGACTCTAATCACCATATCTATATACATATTATATATAGCAAAAATTTAAGCCGGTGCAAGTCCGGCTTACGAGCTTGTATTGTATCTTAACTACTGAACGAAAATAAAGAAAGGAGCATAAAGGTGAATAAGGAAAAGCAGATTAAAAGTGGAAGATTGTTAGAGGTGAGTTATTTCCCTTGCACGGACAGTGGCAGACCTCTTGCTGAAAGAGCACCAAAAAGTAAAATCACATCAGAGCAGCAGGCGCTTTATAATGCAAAGCAATCCACCAAAAAGCTTATCAGGCTTATTAATGCTAATTTTGATACAGGCGATATCTATTTACATTGCACGTATTCACCTGAAAATGCTCCGCAAAGTTCAGACAAGGCATACCGTGACGCTTATAATTATATCCGCCGTGTGAGATATTACCGCAGAAAGCATAAACTCCCCGAACTTAGGGCGGTTGTAATTATGGAAGAAAAAACATACAAGACAGGCAAGTATGCAGGACTTGTTAATATTCATTTTCACATATTCATGAATAATGGCGGCTTCGGCAGGGACAGAGCCGAGGATATGTGGAAATTCGGTTGGGTAAATGCAAACAGGTACAATCCTGATGTATTCGGCCCTGAAACTGCGGCAAGGTATGTATCGAAGGACCCAAAGGGCAGGAAACGTTGGTTTTCTACCCAGAATCTTAAAAAGCCGATTGAAAGAACAAAAAAGCGAATGGTGACTAACAGATATGTCAACCGCCTTGCAAAATACAAGGATGACAGAGCGTTTTGGGAAAACAAATACCCCGGTTATACATACGAGCGTGTTGAAGTATGCGAAAATGAGTATAACAGCCACACTTATGTTACTGCTATATTGTTTAAAAAGCGGAATTAAAAGGAGTTGAGCTATGTCGAATTTATATCGTGATGTCAAAGCGTGTTGTCCTTTTTACCAAACGCAGAAAAAGGAAAAAAGCGGTGCAATGTATATCAAATGCGAAAAAATAATAAGCAAAGGGTGCATTGTGCTTAGATTTCCAAGCGTACAGAGAGGCGACAAATGGCTTAACACCTATTGTAACAGCATTTCCGGTTGCAAAAACTGCGAAATGTATCAACTTATAAATCAAAAATACGAAAAATGAGGTAATCTTATGAAAACTGCTATTATTATTTTATTAGCGGCTATTTTTGTTGCGCTTTTAGGCGTGGCTGTAGCTGCTACTTCTTTACTTATTGACAAAAAGGAACAAGAGGCATATCGAAACGGCTTTAATAAAGCTGCAGAAATGGACACTAAAATGGCGAAAAATCAAGCAAGCAAAGCGCTTGCCCAAATGCTTCAATCCTACAGCGTTAAAGATATTATCGTGACAAAGGATAATAAGACTGTGGTTAAGTGGAATGACGGCAAAACAACTTGGGTTAAGCTCAAAGAGGGAGACGTCAACAATCCTTTTAAGGCGTTTTGTTACTGCCTTTTAAAGCAAATGTACGGCGACGCCTGGAAAGAAATGTTTAAACGCCACGGTGTTGAAGATACGCAGGCGGAAAATACATACGAAGTCCACGAGGAAAAAGAATAAGCTAACGTATAAGCTCTTGCCGAGAGGCAGGGGCTTTATTTTTTTGCTTTATGGGTGTGACATTAAAGTGTTTTGAAATGATAAGGTAAATAAGAGGTGAGAACGTGAGCAAAGTCGACTGGAAAGAGCTTGAAAATGAATATGTATGCGGTGAAATGTCTTACAGAGCACTTGCAAACAAGCACAAAATAGCGCCGTCGAGGGTATCGGCGGTAGGAAAAAAGCAAAATTGGGTAAAAAAACGTGATAAATATAGGTCAAATGTGGCGCAGGCCACTTTACAAAACGCACGCACGACTGATATTAAGAATAAATCGCAAAAGCTTAATAATTTAATTGAGGCGGCGGACAAGCTTGCAGTTAAATTAAATGAAGCGTTAGACGACCCGAAGCAGCTATACCGGCAAATACTCAGAACATCAAGTGGAGCTGAATCGGTAAGAATTACTAAAAAGCTTGACACAAGAGCGTTAAAGGATTTTGCAAGCACCATTTCCACCATGAATGACACTATAAAACAGCTTAATGATTTGACAGAGGATGAGGATAAAAAGAATGTTGAAATTAAGATAATAGAGGGTAAAAAAGAATGGGCGCAGTAACTCTTGACCTCGATTTTTCAAAAGTAAATCCAAAGCAAAAGCTCGCCTTAGAAGATAAGCACAAATATATCGGTTACGGTGGCGCTCGTGGCGGTGGAAAGAGTTGGTTTGTAAGAGTTAAAGCTATTCTGCTTGCCGTATTTTATGCAGGAATAAAGGTGTTAATCGTTCGACAAACTTATCCGGAACTTATGAATAACCACATTCGTGAAATGAGAAATATTTTGTATAAGATTGCAAAATATGTTGATAAGGAAAAGATATTTTATTTTCCAAACGGCAGCACGATTCAGTTTATGTACTGCCGCAATGACGCTGACCTCGACCGCTTTCAAGGTACGGAATTTGATGTTATTTTCATTGACGAAGCAACGCATTTAACAGAATACCAAATTAAAACTATAGGACTTTGTATGCGTGGTGCAAATGAACTTCCCAAAAGAATATACTTCACTACTAACCCCGGCGGAGCGTCACATCACTATTTTAAGCGAATCTTTATCGATAAAGATTATATGCCTGACGAAAACCCGGAAGATTATTCGTTTATTCAAGCACTTGTGACGGATAATATTGCGCTTATGGCAAAACAGCCTGAGTATTTGCAACAGCTTGAAAATCTACCTGAAAAGCAAAAGAGAATGTTTCTATATGGCTTATGGGACGTGGCTGAGGGTATGTTTTTTGAGGATTTTAGGGTAGGCACAAAAGAGCAGCAGGCTACAGGGCTATACACTCATGTGATAGAGCCGTTTGAAATTCCACCGAATTGGACCATATATCGCTCTTTCGACTGGGGCTATCATAAACCGTTTTCGGTTGGTTGGTGGGCTGTTGATTATGACGGTACGCTATACCGAATAATGGAACTATACGGCTGTGTGAAGAATGAAGCAAACGAGGGCTTGCAGTGGGACCCACAACAAGTTTTTCAAAGAGTAAAGGAAATTGAAACAACGCATAGGTGGCTGAAAGGTAAAAACATAATCGGCATTGCTGACCCGGCAATATGGCAAAAAACAACAGGTATCAGTATTTATGACGTGGCGGCAAGAAACGGTGTTTATTTCCAAAAGGGCGACAATAATCGAATTGCCGGTTGGCAGCAGGTGCATTACAGATTTACCTTTGCTGCTAACGGCAAGCCAAGAATGTATATATTCAATACTTGTAAAAATACAATCCGTACCTTGCCGACGCTTCAATATGACGAACACAAGGTTGAGGACCTTGACTCAGACGGCGAGGACCATATCGCAGATGAAATCAGATATATGTGTAACAAGCTGCCGATTAAGCCGATAAAGAGTAAGCCGATTAAGGAGCTTGCTGACGACCCACTTAATCAGCGTGGCGAATACAGAAGTAGTATGAACAACTACGGAATTAAGATTTATTAAGGAGCAGAAAAATGAGTAAGTACAAAAATCCTATGGACGAAAAAAACAATAAGGTTTTGAAAGAAACTGAGCAGCAGGCGGACAAGCCTATGAATAAGGCTGACAGCTTTAATCAGGCAAATGGGCTTGAAGTGCACGAAAGCGGCAAGTCCGGCGGCAAGCGATTAAAGGTAATCGGTGTTGAAGAAATAATCAAAGCACGTGAAACACTGCAGAAATACAAGCAACAAAAGCAATCGCTTGAAAGCAGAGTTGTAAACAACGAAGAGTGGTGGAAGATACATAATTGGGAGCAGATAAAGAAAAAGGACGCAGCAAAGGCAGATAGGGAAAATCCTAACGGTATTGAAACGCCCTCTTCATCAGCGTGGCTGTTCAACTCAATTACTAATAAGATTGCCGACTTCTCAGATAATTATCCCGAAGCAAATATAAGGGCAAGGACAGGCGGCGACGTTCCTGAAGCGGAAAGACTTAAGAATGTTATTCCTATGATTTTGAAGCGAAATAAATTTTACAAAACGTACATTGCAGATATATCCGAAAAAAGCAAGAGCGGTACCGGCATAACATACGTAGGTTGGAATCCGAAAAAGGACGGCATAGGCGACGTTGAAATTCAAAATATAAATATTCTTTCAATCTTTTGGCAGGGCGGTATAACGAATATTCAGAAAAGCCGAAATGTATTTACTGTTGAGCTTGTTGATACAGACCTACTGAAAAAGCAATATCCGAGTGAGGCTGAAAATATAACAAGCGACGGTGAAGTTGATTTAAAGCAGTATTTGTATGAGGACTATATCGATACGACCGATAAGAGCCTTGTTATTGATTGGTGGTATAAAAAAGACGGCAAGCTTCACTACTGCAAATTCGTTAATAATATTGTGCTGTTTGCAACCGAAAATGAGCCTGACGAATATCCGAACGGCTATTATGACGACGGTAATTATCCGTTTGTTTTTGATGTTATGTTTCCTATGCAGGGCACTATTGCAGGCTTCGGCTTTATTGACGTAGGCAAGCAACCGCAAGAATACATTGACAAAATGGACGCAGGAATACTCCAAAATGTATTGATGAACTCAACGCCACGCTATTTTGAGCGGCAAGACAGCGAGATAAACGAGGAAGAGTTTCTCGATTGGACGCAACCTTTTGTTAAAACAAATACAAACCTCGGTCAAGATGATTTAAGGGAAATTAATGTTAGAGGACTTGACAGCGCAGTATTTACTCAACGAGACAGCAAGATTAACGAGATTAAAGAAACAACAGCTAACCGTGATGTATCAACAGGCGGTACAGCAAGTGGCGTTACTGCCGCAAGCGCTATTTCTGCACTTATCGAAACAGGTTCAAAGGTAAGCAGAATGGCAATTAAGGGCACGTATGACGCTTTTGAAAATATAATCTACCTCATAATTGAGCGTATGAGACAGTTTTATGATTTGCCGAGATATGTAAGGATAACAGGTGACGACGGCACCGACGATTTTGATACATACGATAACAGCAATTTGAAATTGCAGGAAAGGCAGACGCTTCAAGGCGATACGGCACAATATCTGCCTGAGTTTGATATTGAGGTGGCGGCGCAAAAGGCTTCACCGTACAGCAAGGCAGCACAAAATGAACTTGCGCTGCAGCTTTACAGCGCAGGGTTCTTTAATCCGCAGAACACCGACCAATCACTTGCTTGCCTTAATATTATGGATTTCGACCACAAGAGCGACGTTATAAATCAAATTAAGAAAAACGGAACTTTGCTTGACGCTTTACAGCAGGCACAAATGCAATTACAACAATTGCAGCAGGAAAACGAAAAGCTTAAGGTAATGTGCGATTTGAACATTGACAACAGCAACCTTACAGGAATGAAAGGAAAGCAGCAGGGCAACAGTCCTGATGTAGCGCAGGCTTCAACAAGCGGCAGTGCAAATATGGAAAGCACAAAGCCGGAGGGAATGCAAAGCGTACAGAGAGGCGACAAAGGCTCACTTGCCGAGCAGGCGGCGCAAAAGGCTAATGAATCGGCACAGCCGAGATAGGAGAGTAAAGAATAATGGTTGAGATTACATACAGAGAGATAAGAAACGGCTTTGAATTAAAGGCTGAGGGACATTGCAGATATGCCGAAAAAGGTAAGGACATAGCTTGCGCCGGTGTTTCTACACTTATTGTTGCACTTGCAAAAACGCTTGAAGAAAACGAAAATAAGTTAAAAATACCGGCACTAATTATTGTTGAGGACGGATATGCGCTTATATGTGCTTATCCAAAAAAGCGATATTATAAAGAAATTGCAAGCGCTTTTGAAACGGTAAAGCAGGGTGTTAGTTGGCTTTCGGAAGAGTTTGAAAAAAATGTAAAAAAGTTATTTTGAGGGTGTGACATTGAAATAACACCCTTAGGTATAATGAGGATAAAGAGCCGTGGGCTTAACCCACAGATTACAGATTCGCTGACTTAATCAGCAGGGAGCATTATTATGCAGAAATATCATATTCAGTTATTTGCCGACGGTGCGGCTACTGCAGGAGCTGACGGAGTAGGTACAACAGCTGAGGGTACGGTTGATACCAATGTTGACGGTGCGACAGGCACACAAGACGCTAAGGAAGAAAGCTTTGACGATTTAATCAAGGGCAGATACAAGCAAGATTATCAAGCTAAATTTGATAAGGCGCTTAACAAGCGTATGAGCAAAGCAAATGCGCAAATTCAAGAGGGTATAGATTTCAGAAACAAGCTTACCCCGGCACTTGAAAAATTCGCCGCTAAATACGGAATTAAAGATTCGACGGATATTGATTCGATTGTATCAGCTATTGACAACGACAATTCGATTTATGAAGAAATTGCAACCGAGAGAGGCGTTACGGTTGAGCAGGCTAAGGAGCTTATGCAGGCTGAGAGAATCATCAGGCGAGATGAAATCAGACAGCAGCAGGACGCTCAAAGAGCAGCTTTTCAAAATCAGTATAACGCTTGGTTGCAAGAAGCCGAAGAATTAAAAGAGTATTATCCGAATTTCAATTTCGAGTTGGAAAGTAAAAACGATAAATTCCGTGAATGGCTTAATCGTGGTATGAGTGTTAAGGACGCCTATGAACAAATCCATTTGCCGGAAATTCTTAGTGGTGCTATGGGTTACGCATACAATCAAAGCCGACAGGATATCGCCGACACAATGAGGGCTAATGCTAACCGTCCGATTGAAAACGGAACATCACAGCAGCAGGCCTCTAATTACAGCGGAATGTCTTTTGACAAATTAAATCAAAATCAAATCAAAGAATTATTAAATGCTGCGAGTATGGGTGAAAAAATTGACGAAAATAATTTTATGAAATATTTGTCAAAATAATATGTAATTCGCTCTTACTTTCAGCAGAAAGGGAGCATTATGAATATTATTAAATCATTAAAAAGCGCAAGTATCAGCGCAAAGAAATACAGCGCACAGCTTTTTGCTGACGCTGTACTTAACACAACCGGCGACAGCGATTTGTCACCGGGTATGAAAATCTTTTATGACACCGCATTGCTTCGAAATGTGGGTAGCCAAACATATTTTGCACAGTTTGGCAAGCAGCAGCCATTGCCGAAGCACAGAGGTAAAAAGGCTGAGTGGCGTAAATGGAATACATTTACCGTTTCAACTGTTCCGCTTCAGGAAGGTATTACACCTACAGGTGACAAGCTCGGACAGACAAGCATTGAAGCGGAAGTTCATCAGTATGGCCGTTATGCTTATGTAACAGATGTACTTAGTCTTGCGCACCTTGATGATGTAATCGGCGGTGCTACCGAATTATTTGGTGACCTTGCGGCACAGACAATGGATATTGTTACACGTAACTCTGTTATGACTGAGGCTGTTAAGAATGTACTTTTCCCACGTAAGAGTGACGGCACGGCAGTTGCTTCACGTGATAAACTCGATAACACTTGTCAGCTCACACCGAGAGTTATCAATAAAGCTGTTTCAATTCTTAAGAAGAATAAAGCGCCTAAAATCAACGGCTCATATATCGGTATTATTCATCCGTCTGTTTCTTTTGACTTAAGAGACAGCAAAGGTTGGGAAGAGGCACATAAGTATTCTGCAACAAAAGAAATCTTTAATGGCGAAATCGGTGAGCTTCACGGTGTGCGTTTTGTTGAAAGCCCCAATGCTAAGGTGTATACCGATAATTGCCCGGTAGGCTACAGCGTATATTCAACTCTTATTTTCGGTAAGGACGCTTGGGGCGTTGTTAAGCCTGACGGTGCAAGCCTTAAGATGATTGTTAAGCAGGTCGGCTCAAGCGGCGCAAGCGACCCACTCGAACAGAGAGGCTCGGTAGGCTTTAAGTTTTCTACTGCTTCTGCTGTGCTATATCCTACACGACTTCTCAGCATTGAAACTGTATCAGCAGAGTTTGCAAATGATGATGAAGCTAACTAATAAAGGAGCGTGAATATTATGGCAAAAAGTAAGGCAGCCGCAGAAAATGCGGCGATTGAAGAAACCGCAGTTGTTGAAAAAACAACAGCAAAAACATATACACAGGAAGAGCTTGACGCTATTCTTGCCGAAAAGCTTAAAAAACAGAATGAGACCATAGAGGCCTTGCAGGAAAAGCCTGAATTTATTCAGGATAACCATGAGGGCGAGGAAATGGAAATTATTAAAATTCCTATGTATCTTGGACCTAATGACGACCCAAGAGGCGAATATGTTGCAGTAAACGGCGTGGCAATGTTCGTCCCACGTGGCAAGGTTTGCAAAATCAAGAAAAAATATGCCGACCGACTTAAAATGAGCCTTAATCTCAGAGAGGTTGAGCATTCATATATAAGAGCAAATGAGGGAACTAAAGAGGTAACGCTTTAACTCTTTGTTGTAATTTTAAAGGGCAGGGAGAAATCCTTGCCCTTTGCTATTTGAGGTGAAAGAAATATGAAAACTACAATTGGCGAGGTATTAAGCTATTTTGACAATCAAGTGCCTAATCAGTATTCAGACGAGGAAAAGATAAGGTGGCTAAACGAGATAGAGGCACAGATTTATAACGATATTATAAAAACACATAGGGACGCTGACAAAATTGCATTTAACGGATACAGTTCCGATACAGATATAAATACACAAATGATAGTGCCGCTCGAATACAGCGAGTTATATAGATTTTGGCTTGAAAAGAGTGTTCACTATGCTAACGGCGAAATTGACAGAATGAATAATGCTATGACAATGTTTCAAAGCTATTATGACAATTTCTATGCTGCATATAACCGAGCACACAGACCTATAGGTGTGCACGGCTACAGATTATAAGGGGGCGAAAATATGAAATTACCGCAGTCGCTTAATGCGTATAACGTCACGAAAGAAAATATTGAAGAATTTAAGGGCTTAGACCATAACGAGCGAGCGCAAAACGGTGCTTGGTATGATATGGAAAATATGACGCTTGATGATTACCCGGTTGCAAGTGTAAGAAATAAGCGTGGTATTGTGACGAGTGATTATGAAAACACGATATCAAATAATGATTTGACTATTCAAACACGCAGAGGTGCTTTTGACGCCGCTATTGTTAATGGCAATGTTTCTCTATTACAAAACTGTGCAATGCAGCAGGGCGGTACGGTTACTGCTGAAGGGCAGATTTTAAAGGATACACAAAACGCAGTATATTCATTTGCCAAAAGCGATATTGAAGGTACGATTACATATCAAAACAATTTGCTTAAGGAGTTTCAGGATAAGTGGTGTTTCTATGGCAGAGGAGAGCCGATATGCAATATATACGGACGTTGGTTTGAATACCGAACGAAAGACAGCATTTCCTCAAATGATATTTGCCTCGGCGCAATCATTACCACTACTGACGACGGAGCACCGTGGACGTTTCCTATGCTCATATCTAAAAAGGAAAGTGCAATAAAAATATATTATAACGACGCTTTCTTTAATGAACAGATTAATTGGAACGAAACGTTTAAGGACTGCACGTATATAAAAGAATATACAGATAAACACGGCGAAAAGTGGTATGTAAGTCAAAACGCTGCCGCTTTTAATTTAGGCGATAACGTAGATAATATAAAGACTTTATGCTGCGGCAAGGCTCAGTATTTAGGTATATTCAACGATTGGAAGAGCGCCGCACAGACTATTATTGACATATACAATGATGAATCAAATGTAGAAACGCAGCATTATTTTTATACAACCGGGCTTAAAAAGGTAGTTGACAATCCGATACACGCTTTTACGGATGATGATTATAAATACTTGGATATAAAAAACAGAGTAAGTAAGTCTAAGCTTTATATGCAATTTGACGACTATCAAGACTATTATCTTTCCGAAGACCAAATCGCTAATTTTTCTGAAATGTTATTAAACAAATGGGAAAAAGCAACCGGCATGCTCTATTGCGACAATATAACGAAACTTTATCCTTATGTTGAAGAGGCAGTCAATGAATATTACGAAGCATATCAAGGAGACTTCGCAAAGAAAAAAGGCTCTCAGGTTTTTTACTATTCTGATAAAAATGGTGCTATCCATAATGCCGATGAAAGAAAATTCGGCTGTTACGTTTTAAATAAACAGTATGTGGAGAGTAAATATGACATTGAAATAGTATTTGCAATAATTTTTTATAAAGAAGGCAATTTGTGGAAACATAAAATGCCCGAAAATGTCGCCACTCCGCATTATGAACTTATTGCAAATACAACACCGTTGCAATTTAGCTATGTGGTTGATTTATCAGGCATTGAAAAGGACGCCAACGGATATGATGTGCCGAAAAGGGGCTGGCAATTTAAATATAACCTTATTTGCGAATTTTCATCAAACATAAAAAGCGTGCTCAGCAAAGATAACAGTCAGGTTGATATAGAGGGTGAGTTATTTTCGAATAAAGAAAACATTGAAATTATAAGAAATAAAAATGCTTATTTAATCAACACTTCTGTAATTAATTTGGATTGGGCGTGTAAGCAACAAAACGCACCGTCTGTTACCAATGTTAAAATGAGCGGTTCCTTGATAGCGGATAATCAGAACGTTAAGAATATTGAAACGCTTAAGAGCGCAAATTACGGCGAGAAAAAAGCATTAATTAAGTGCGGTAAGAAGATACTTGTGGTCCCGGACGGAGTGATTATAGATACCGACAGCGGCAAGGTAAGCAAGATTGCATACAAGGATACGTTTTCTGTCAATAAAGAAAATAAAATATCCTCTGTTATATGTACATGCGACGGTGACGAAAACACTTTTAATGCAAATATTTACAGCATTAATTCAAATTCCAATTATCGAATAGTAAGCGGAACGCTTCAAAAGAAAGTCAAGCTTAATGACAACAGTACATTATGGACCGATATATCAAGTTATGTAAGCTTTTATTATAACGAGGCGGAACGCTTCGATAAATTCAGTAAGGGCGATAATGTTGAGTTCAGTATTAAGTTTAGCGCCGATTGTCAACTTGACTTAACTAAATTCAAAAAAGGCCTTTTTGAATATGACAGTGCAACAAGGAAATTGAAAACTAATAACTACAGAATAAACAAGGTGGGTAATAATTTCATTGATTTTTCTGCACCGCTTATTAATTACGAAAAGAATGAAAACGAATGGCTGACAGGATTTACTAATAACGATACGAAATTTGATATAACTATTGAAAAAAAATTTCCTGATGTTATGCCGTTTGGCTGTTTATGCGGTAACAGAGTATGGCTGTGCCAAAAAGACGGCCACGAGATATATGCATCAGCTCTCGGAGATTATACAAATTATTATGACTTTTCAGGACTTAACAGTGACAGTTGGGCGGCTAATGTCGGAAGCGACGGAAGATTTACAGGAATAGTTAATTATCTTGGCAATGTGCTCGTATTTAAAGAGGACACGCTCTATATAGTTTACGGCTCAATTCCGAGTGAGTTTTCCTACACTGAGGTTAATAACTTTAAAGGTGTTGAAGAGGGCAGCGAGAGAAGCTTTGCGATTATTGATAATGTTTTATATTACAAGAGCGTTTACGGCATTATTGCTTATGACGGAAGTACAACCGTTATTTCCTCGGCACTCGGCAGGGATAAATACAAGAACGCTGTGGCAGGCGCTTGGGGCAACAAATATTACGTGTCAATGCAAAACGTCAAAACAAATGAATATGAGCTTTTCTGTTACGACACTAAAAAGGGTATGTGGACTAAGGAAACAGAAGAAAAAATATCACGCTTTATTAACGACGGCAACACGCTTTATTACGTTACAGAAAAACAGGTGAAGATTGTTGACGCCGATAATGATTATGATGTGCTTGAAGATAAAATCAATTGGAGCGTTGAGACAGGTGTTTACGGATATTCATATCCAAATCAAAAATATGTTTCACGTTTTCAATTGAGAATGTATTTGGCACAGGGTGCAAAGGCAAGATTTTATATTCAATATAACAGCTCAGGCAAATGGGAAAGCTGCGGAAAAGAAATAATAGGACGTGGAATTAATTCTTTTGTATTTCCTATCAGACCACGCAGGTGCGACCACATGAAATTCAAAATTGAGGGCGAGGGTGAATGTAAAATTTACTCTCTTACAAAATGTTTAGAGGTAGGTGGCGAATTATGAAATTGCCGATTATAAGTAAAATGAGCGCAACAGGCAATTTGCCTTACGTTGTGAATTATATTGAGCAGCTTGTTAATAAACTGCAGAGGTATATAGACAGCAACAGAGGTAATGCAAACGAGGCAAAATATGTAGTTGATATAGTTGCAACAACGCATTTAATTACAGTTAAATACAGCGACCAAACGACAAAGGAATATGAAATATAGGACGGTGAGGATATATGTCAAAGAAAACACCAAAATATAAGGCTAAAACGATTGATACGTCAGGATATAACAACGAGCTGACTGCGGCACAAAATGCGCTTACGGCGATAGGCGATTTTAATTATAACGACGCCGCTGGATATAAAGAAAGGTCCGAAAACGCTTTTAATGATTGGAATGACCTTTACAGCGGACAGGGAAAAGCAAACTTTGACGCTTCGCAGCAAAAGCTTCAAACCACGGTTGATGATTTGTTCGACCAAATAATGAATTACGGCGATTTTAGTTACGACCAGGAAAAAGACCAACTTTTCCAAATATATAAGCAACAGTATTTATCGGCAGGTGCCGGCGCAATGAAAAATCAGCTTGCAGCAGCTTCTACAAATACAGGCGGATATAACAACAGTTATGCTCAGCAATCAGCGCAGCAGGCATACAACAATACAATGAACGGACTGAGCGATAAGGCAATTGAGCTTAGAGCAAATGCTCTTACTAATTGGCAAAACGAATACAACCAAATACAAGACAGATATAATCTTGTAAACAACCAAAAGGCGGCAGAAGAAAGCAGTTATTATAACAAACTTAATGCGGCAAATAATGCATATAACGTATTTAATACCGCCTATAAAGATGATTACAACAATCAATACGGCTTGTGGAGCGATAACAGGAATGCAGCGCAGACAAGAGTTAATAACGCACAGAGCCAGGTTAATTGGGCTAATGATTACAATGCTAATGAAATTAATAAAACAAATACGCTTAATCAGCAAGCAACCCAGGCAGACCAACAGCTTTCCGAAACAAGACGTCATAATAATAAAATGGAAACAATTGCCAAGAAAAAATCAAGAGGAAAGTAGGTGCAATTATGGCTATATCAAACAACACAAGAAGCAAATACGAGCAATATAATACTCCTTATGCCGAAACAGAGGAGCAAAAGCGACAGAGAGAGGCAGCTCAACAGTTGGCGTATTCTCAGCCGAATAATGCACCGAATAATTACGCACAGCAAATGCAAGAAATGTATAACAGAGTTGCAAGCAAAGGTGCTTTTTCTTACGATAAAGCAAATGACAAAGCGTATCAGCAGTGGGCGGAACTTTATCGGCAGCTCGGCGGTTTATCCACAGCGGCCACTCAGCAAGCGGCAAATAATTTGACCGGCGGATATGGCTCAACATATGCACCGCAGGTTGCCGCCCAAACGGATAATGCGTATCAGGCAAATGTTGACGCCGCTTTGCCTGCGTTTTATCAGCAAGCCCAGGAAGAATGGTACGCACAAAAGCAAAACGATTTGGCGGCATATCAGGCGGCTATTGAGGGATATAAAAATAATGAAAACAGCAATGCAAACCGCAACAATGCCTGGGCTGATATCGCCGGTGCTGCAGCAGGCAGGTCGAATCAGGAGAACGCTAATGCCATTAATCAATATACGGATAACAGAGACTTTTGGCTTGACCAATATTGGAAAGAGCAAAACGCAGCAAATGAAGCCGCAGAAACAAACAGTGAGCGTTATTGGAACGATAACAGCCTTAAAGAAAACAGCAGACAATTTAAGGCTCAGCTTAAGGAAGATACAAAACAAAATAAGCGAGATGAATATTGGTCTATGAACGAGGTTAATGTTTCTATCGCTGCCGATAAAGCGGACAGCTACCGGGAAAAAAAGGATAACAAGGGAATGAAAGCGTACCTTAAAGCCCAGATTAAGAAAGGTAACATTACTCAGTATCAGGCAGACGCTATTTATAAGCAATACAAATATACTCCGCCTAAGAGCAGCGGTGGCTCAGGCGGCAGGCGGTCAAGCGGAAGTTCAAGTTATTCGTATACTGCTAATGATAAATCGGAATATAGCAAAGATACTGCTTCAATTCCAAAAGATTTAGATTCAAAGGCAAAGCAAAAACAAGAAAAGCTTAAAATTCCTAATGGTATGTTACAACAAATAGGCAGTAATTCAACTGACTATGGCAGAGTAAATGCAATTAAATCGCTAAAGGATAAAAAGGTAATAAACGATAAACAAGAGGCGTGGCTTTTAGACCACTATAATCTTATGTAAGGAGAAAACAATGGCTGTTGATTATGAAAAATTAAGAAAAAAAGCTAAAAAGCGTGATGAAGAAAAGCAGAAAAAGGACGCATACGAATACTCTCGTTCTATGTATGAGGGTGCAAAGAAGAACCGCAGCAATGTATCTGCAAATACGTATAAGCTTTATTATGATGATTATATTAAAAACACTAAAGCCTATAAAAACGAGCAAAAGAAAGGAATTAATGATGAGAGGAAAAGCCAGCTTAAGGCTATATTAAATATAATTAATCCTGCCGACGGTATTTCCGCTTCCGAGGCAAAGAAAAACTATAAATCTGCTCAAAAGGAAAAAGAGAAAAAGCAGAGCGCATACGATAAGCTTAAGGAAGAGTATGAGACATTGAACGGCAGTAAGCAAAAAGCAAGAGAAGAAACGGCAGCTAAAAACAAGAACGCTTTAAGCAAAGATAAGGAAATATCAAAAAAAGCAGAGCAGGCGTACAAATTTAAAAACGCAATTGTCGAGAAAAACAAGGCTTCGGGTGCTGATGATATGAGCAGTGCTATGCTTAATGTTATGGGTGTAGGCTCAAAGGGTCAAAATGACGTTGACTATAGCAAAAAATATAATGATTCACTCAAAGAACTTCAAAGCCTTATTAACAAGAAAGGATATAAGGATATCAAGGCAGAGGACTTGATTGATTATTATGTTGCTAATAAAAACAATGAGCAGCAGGCAAAGGTTATAAAAGGCGCTGAAAAAGCGGCACAGGAGCACCCGGTTATAATGCAGGCGGCAAGAACGCTTACTTCCCCTTTAAGAGCGCAGGCGAATATAGCAAATACCATTGATATGGCGGTGAACGGTAAAAGCAGTATTAACGGCACAGCGGACTTTATTACGAATGCAGCGTACGGCACACGAAAAGGACTTGAAGATAAGGCTGCAAATGACGGACTTATCAATCTTGCCGGAAAGAAAATAGGCCCTATAAGCGTCAATAAGAATAACGAAATTGAAATTCTCGGCAACAATATGGGTAATGTTAATGCGGCACTATATGATAACATAGACCAAATGGCTGAAAATGTTTACAATTCATTACTTTTTGGCGGCGGAATAACAGGCGGTATTACCGCTTCGGGTAAGGCAGAAAAGGCAAAACAAGCACTTATTAACGGCGTATTCAGTACGGCAGCTATGGGTGATGATATGTCTTCACAGCTTGCAAGCGGAAGTTCTTCAGGCGAAACGATTAAAAGCAGCGTAAAAAGCGCATTAATTAATTTTCTTACCGAAATGGTGGGCGCTCCGCTTGAATGGGCGGACGTAAAAGGCAACAGCACATTCGGCAAAATTCTTGTAAGCGGACTTAATGAGGGCACAGAGGAAATTATCGGTAATGTTGTAGACAGAACGTACGACCAAATTACACAGGGACAATTAAGCGAGCTTTCGCAGCTTAAAAGAAGCTATCTTGAACAAGGTTTGAGCGAACAAGAGGCAGACAAAGAGGTTGTTAAGTCTATGCTTGCCGAGGATATCTTCGCCGCCTTGCAGGCAGGCTTTGCCGGCGCTGTTATGTCAGGTAGTGAAATTGCACCGAACAAGATTATTGAAAGCACACAAAATAATATCGATAATAAAAAGCTCGGCGCAGAAGCAAAAGCACAAAGCAACAGCGATATTCAGGCGATTATAGACGAGGGGCTTTCTAAGAATAAAAACAGCAAGGCATATAAGTATGCCGAGGAATTGCAGGCAAAGGTTAAGACAAGTCAAGCAAACGGTGATGTACTTGCCGGCGCTTCTATTTATGATGAAGCTGATTACAGTAAGCTTAATGAAAAAAGGCTCGGACAGCTTCAATCAGAGATAGTGAAAGAGGGGTTCAAGGAAAACATTGCCACGGCAATTGAGGGCGAAAAAAACGAGGACAGAATAAATAAGGCCATAAGCAAAATGGTTAATGGCTTTGAATTGAGCCGATATGATGTCAAGGTGATTAAGGATAGTGAAAAAGCTATTAATGCCATAAATGAACAGTTTGGCTCAAACTTTACCGAAAAAGATATCAGCAACGATTCGCTTGAAGCATTGTCGACTAAGCTTAAGAACGGCTATACAGATTATAGCTTTACTTATGGCGGCTACAACAAGTATCAGCAAAGGGCAGAGAATGCTCAAAATGCCGCTTTAGAGGAAAATACACCAAACGTATTGGAATATACGCAAAAGCCTGCAGAAACGTTCACAGCAGAACAACAGAGTGACAATCCTAAATATAATGTTAATGCTGTTGCTATTACGGCAGACGGAAACCAAGCGGAGGTAAAAATCTATGGCAAGCACCCATTCGAGGTCAGCACCGACCGCAGTAATTTCAAGGTTAAAACCTCAGCCGGCGACATTGATTACAACAATATTTCGTTCGAAAATCAAACGCAGCAGGTCCTGATAAATGAAATTATAAATAAAAACTTCGGCAACTCCGGGGCAAATGCCGTTTATGTCAATTTTGACCCGAATAATTTAAAGGGCGCAAGTGTAAGTATGTATGTATCTCAGGCGAAAATGCTGTATGATTTGGGCGTTGCAAAGCCTGATGTGGCGTTTAATGAATTCGTTATGAGAAACCCGGCTTTTTATCCTGCCGTTAAATTCCTCGGCGATAAGGCGATTAATATTTACCGTTCGGGACAAACGGACGCTAAAAGTTATGACGCTTATATCGAGGAACAGAGAAAAAATAAAAAATCACCTACAAAAACCACAAGGCATATTGAAGGTGAATACAAGAATATTTCTGACAGCGACAGTACGATTGATGATGTCTTTACCGAGGTTGCAAGGAAAACAAGAGTGGATATTGAAAGACACTCCGACGGCAGACAGGGCGGAAACGGTCAGTTTATTCCGTCACTTGCTAAAATTATCATTAATGCAGACGGCAGCGGTGAGTATAATGCGCTTATTCACGAGCTTGGCGAGTTTGGGCTTGCTTATAATGAGCAGGAATACAAAAACGTGCAGTCTGCTATTCGTGATTGGTATGTCAGCTACAAGGGCGCAGATAATTTTAACGCTCTTGTTGACGCTTATATCGATACATATACTAAGGCTGAGGGGTCAAAAACAAGAGCTGAGGCAATAGACGAGCTTACCAACGACGCTGTATCGGGTCTTTTCTCTACAGACGAGGGCGTTGAGCAGTTTGCAAAGTGGCTTAGTGACAACAAAACCGAGGCTGAAAAGAAAAGCATTATTGAAACAATCGCAGATTTCCTTAAGTCTGTTATTGAGAAAATTAAAAATGTGATTGCTACTTCTAATTTGCAGACGGCTGCAAGGAACGCTATGGAAATGGAGCAAAAGAGAGCCGACCATATCCGCAAACAGTTTCTTGATATGCTTGATAATGCAAGCAATAATCTTTATAACGGTACCGAGGTTGAGGAAAACACTAAAAATTCTGTAACTCTCGGTAAATTTGCTGATGTTGATATTAATTCTAACGAGAAATTAGAAAAGTATGGTATACCAAATACAGCAAGAACCCTTAATGATTTTGTATATATTCAAAAGAAAGTTTTAACAGCACTTAATAATGAAAACTTCTTTAATCAAAATAACAAAAATATAGTTGTAAATGCCGATACGGATATTGTTGTTTCAATAACTAAAAACGGAATCAGAGAAACATTATCTACAGAAAAGCGATATGTAAAATTGCCACGTAAAATTAAAATCGCAAAAATTGCCGTTATTGATAATTTACCGGATATGATTAGATATGCAGAGGTGGTTAATGAAAATGAAAAAAACTACCACTCAAAAGAGGGTAGTCCATTTTTAGTACTTAGTCATCCTGCAATAGTTGACGGTGAAAATTATAATGTGGAAATAAAAATAAAGAAAACTCCTGTTGAAAATAAATTTTATATTCACAATATGAATTTGCAAAATAAAAACGAGACAGTCGCATTAAACGCAAAGGACAAAATATCCAGAGCTCATAATAACAACGAACTGTCTCGCACAGATAATATAGCAAATAATGCTTCAAATGTCAATAATAATGAAACAAAATTTTCACTTGATATACCTATTGAGGAAGCAAAGGAACTTGTTGCAATTCATAATACTACCGAAAGTAAACTGCTCAGTGCATTAGAACTCGGTGGTTTACCAAGTCCGTCGATAGCAATAATGAAAGCACAAAATATCAGCGCAAATAATGAATTTGGCGATATTTCACTTGTTTTTGATAAAAAGACTATTGACCCACAAGAAAGTAATGCAAATAAGGTTTATTCTTCTGACGCTTATACTCCGATATCAGTTAAAGCCGAACACAAACTTAATGAAAAGAAAGCATGGGATTTATATAGCAAAATAAACAATCTTGTAAAGCAAAAACTTGCATATAAGCCTAATGCTTCATTATTTCAGCCTGATAATTTCAAAGACCAAGTTGACAGCGCAGGAAGTATTGCCGAATTAGTTAATAAGTATAAAAATGATTATGCTTTTAAGGAATTATATTTGGCGGATAAGTCTGAGCCGGTTAGAGATATTGTTCAAAGAGAAAAGAAAACAACTCTTACAAGCGAAGATACTGACGTTTTCGATTTCCTTAATGATAATATAAAAGATACGCTTCAGGAAATTGAGAACAAACCGTTGCTTCCGAGCAAATTATGGGTTGAAAGATACGATAGCAAGATAAAGCAATCAATCGCTGATTACTATAAATCCTTAATTCCCGGTATAAGTGATGAGAACATAGATAACATTTTCAACAATTCGGGTGAAATTAAGACGGCGTTTCAAAGAAAAGCTTTTGTGAAAAAGGCTATCGATTATTTGAAAAACGGAGCTGAAAAAGTTGAACTCGTTTCAGATGATGAGGCAACACATAATCTTATTGATGATAAAATTAATCAAAAGGAATATGAAAGCTGGCTTAATGATTTATTTGACGGTGTTGTAGAGAAAAAGGGTATTTGGAAAGGCAATGACCCTTTTGACGAATCAGGTGAACGAAAGAATTGGGAAAGTCTGTATTGGGATTATAACCTTGAAAATATCGTTAAGGCAATGAATAATCAAAATGCTCAGGGCGGCAATTTTCTCGTCAGCAATATAATCGGTGGCTCAGCAAAGAAATATAACAATCTTGATGAAGTGAGAAATGATGAATCACGACTTCAAAATGTTAATGATGAAGAATACAATCAAATACGTAATAATCTTTATAAAAGATTTCGAGAAATTGCCCAAAGTATGACAAAAAACGATAACCCATTTGCTGTGGCTGATATTATCGTTGACGGTGTTGCAAAAACAGAAACAAAATCAGGGCTTGCAAATTATTTGAAAACCGAGCTTAAAGGCTGGGCTAATTACAGTGATATGGCGGTTGATGATATTTGGACCCTCGTTAATGATATTCGTGCATTACCAACGAGCTATTTTGAAGCAAAACCGCAAAGAGCCGTTTATTTTAACGAAGTATATACTGCTGTTATTCCTGATAATGCAAGTCAAAAGTTGAAAAATGCATTAAAAAATGCAGGCGTTTCGTATGCAGAATATAAAGCAAATAACGAGCAGAGCCGACTTGATGTTGTTAATTCGCTTGAAGATATTAGATTTTCTCGTGATGTTAATATTGACGAGTTTGACGAAAGGGAATATACTAATGTTAAGCTATCAAAAGCAGAGTATAATAAGCTTTATTCCGAGGCATTAACATGGGATTCTGACAAAGTCGGTAAAGTATGTCATAAATATCTTGGCGGAATGCATTATTGTTATGTGTTTGATAATGATTATAATTTGATTGTTTTAGATAAAGATGTATCAAAGAATATACATGAAAGAAGGGATATAAATAATGTTAACTCAGATAGAAGAAATATTAGTGGCAGATATGAAATATTTGAAGATTTCGACGGATACAATAATAGCAGTATTAGATATGTTGAAAACAGAAGAACAACAACAAACAATGATAAACTCGATAAAGAGAAGATACAACGAGAAAGGGACGGTTACGGAAGAGGAAATTTTGAAGATGTTAATTATGATAAGACATCCGAAGAAAAATACTCAAGAGATGTAGACTATGCCGAGTACGCAGAGCTTAAGCGTGAAAACAAGCACCTTAAGGAAATCAATGAGGTCTTAAAACACCAATTTGAGCTTACTAACGGCAGAGAGGTAAGCACAAACTCGTTATTAATTGCAGCAAGAAAAATCATTAAGCTTACGCCTACACGTATGACAGGCGTTGATGTGGCTAAGGAAATGAAAAGCTGGCACACGCTCGACACTTCTCAGCAATTCTTTAATGCTGCATACGACCTTGCACAAAAGCTTGTTGAAAACGAAAAGCAGCTTAAGTATCAGCCTACGCAGGAAGAACAGGAAATGCTTGATTATTTGAAAAACACAGAGATTAAGCTTTCCGATAAGCAAAAGGAAGAGGTTTCGTATTATTTCGGCTCTTACGGCAAGTATAAAAATGCGGCAAGAGGAAAGATTAACATTACCGAAAATGGTATACCGCTTGACGATTTGGCTAATGAAATGGAAGAATTATTCGGCGGATTAATGCCGAGTGACAATTCGCAGGATTTGCCGATTGCGCTTCTTGATATGGTTAATACTTATAAGGATAAGGTTATTGAAAACGATTACGGCTACAGCAAGGAAGAATATCTCGAAAGCCTTGCTAATGATATTCTTTCTTATTATTTCAAGACTAATCTTTATGAGACCAAGGCAGATAAAAACGAAAAGCGCTTTTTATCTGCAAGGTCGAAATATGCTCAGCAAATAAGCAACTATCAAAAGCTGCTCGCTGACGAAAAGGCAAAGCATAAAAAGGAATTTTCTGAATTTCGCAAAGAGCAGATAAAGAAAAATCAAGATTATAGGTCGAACTTATATAGAGATACTATTCAATATAAAGCAGAATTCAGAAAAAACTTTAAAGAAGAGAAGCTTAAGGCTGAATATAGGAAAAGGATTAAACGCAATTTGTTACGACTTGCTTCGCTTACTAAGCAAACTAAAACAAAGCATATTCCTAATAATATGGTTGAGAGTGTAAGAGATTTATGCTACACAGTAACCACGGATACAAAATTTGATGATAAAATTCTTGACAAAGTCAAAAATCTTAATGATAGTTTTACTCGACTAAGTGCAGATAAAACCGATACATATCACTATATTACCAATTTGTATAACGAGTGGTTGATGAAAGATTTAGCGGCTTTGGAAAATTCTATCGGAAATAAAACCGTGGCAATGTTAAATTCTACAGAACTTTCAAAGCTTGATGATATTATATCAATGACACTTACTACCATAGGAAAAGCTAACAAGCTTTTTGGCTATGAAAGAAACAAAACAATAGAAAAATCTGTATCTAAGGTCAAGGAAGAAATCGAAAGTATATCTGTAAAGCAAATTAATAACAGATATTTACGCTCGCTTGGATATAATTCAATGAAACCGGAATACTTTTTTGAATATCTTGGCAGTGACGAGTTGCTTAAACTTTACCGTGATGTCAGAAAAGGTGAAGATACATGGGCGGTTACTATCAGCGACAGTAAAAATTTTGCTAATGATATTCGAGAAAAGTATAATTGGAAGAGTTGGAATTTTGATAAAATAACAGAGTATAAATCTTTGTTAGGTGAAAAACTAAAATTCGATTTACAAGACTTAATGTCGCTATACGCTTTCAGTCGAAGAGAACAAGCAAAAAATCATATTTTGCACGGCGGCATTAAATTTGCTGACACGAAAAACAAAAAGAAAAGCAATAAATACTCAACACATAAATTAAGTAAGCAGGATTTGAAATACTTGACCGATTTGCTTACTGAAGAACAAAAAGAATACGTTAGAGATATGGTTAAATATCTTTCGACCGATATGGCAGAAAAGGGTAACGAAGTTACACGGCAGCTTTATGATGTTGAACTGTTTAAAGAGGAAAATTACTTCCCTATGAAAGTTGACGGCGATTCGGTTAAAGAAAAGAGTACAGAGGTTAAAGGCACTAAAAAAATCAAAAATTCAGGAATGACAAACGCAACGGTGGAAGGAGCAAAGCAGGCTCTTATTCTTAATGGTTTTGATAGTGTTTGGGCGAGCCATGTTGATGAAATGGCAAAATACCATGCGTTTACCTTGCCGCTTGAAAATTTTGATAAAGTATATAACTATTCCGACATTGACGATTCAGATAATTTAACTTCAATTAAAGAAAAAATTGAAAATAATTATGGAAATGAAGCAATATCGTATATATCAAAATTGATAGAAAATATAAATGGCGGTGTCGTGCATGAAGCAGGCTCAGATATTGTTGATAAACTTACAAGTATATTCAAAAAAAATGCTGTTTTTGCTTCCGCTTCCGTTGCAATTCAGCAGCCGTCGGCAATAGGCAGAGCGTTATCAATCATTGATACCAAATATTTCGCAAAAACTACATTTACGAAGCGCAGTTATGACGAAATAAAGAAATATGCCCCTGTTGCTATAATTAAGGAAATGGGATATTTCGATACCAACATGGCTCAAAGTACGGTTGACTATCTTAACAATGTTGATTATAAGGGTAAGGAAAAGATTGCGGCATTTTTTAAGGACGGAGCGTTTCGTGACGAGGTATTTGGATATACGGCTTCCAAGGCTGACGAAATAACCTGGTCTCACATTTGGAATGCCTGCAAGGCGGAAACCAAGGATAAATATCCTGATTTATCAACAGAGGAAAGGTTGAAAAAGGCAGGCGAACGATTCACTGACGTCATAACAAAAACACAGGTATATGATTCTGTATTTTCACGTTCGGCTTTAATGCGGAGTAAAGATAGATTGACAAAAGTAGCAACTGCATTTATGGCAGAGCCTACAACTTCCCTTAACATGCTTTTCAATGCAGCCGTTCAGGCGAAACGTGGAAAGTTTAGCAAGAAAAAGGCCACAAGAATTGTTGCTTCACTTGTTATTGCAAGTGTTATAAATGCTCTTCTTCAATCAATTGTAACCGCCGCACGTAATGATGATGACGACAAGACCTATCTTGAAGCCTATTTGGCAGAACTTATTCCTAACTTTATTGACAATGCTAACCCGGTAAATCAGATTGCGTTCGTTAAGGATGTTGCAAATATTTTTAAAGGCTATGATGTTACAAGAGCCGACATGGACAGTGTGGGCGATTTGGTTAGTGCGGTAAAAAATCTTTGGAGTGACAACTTGACACCATGGAAAAAGGTACAGAATATTGCGGGTGCACTTGGTGCGTTTTTCGGGTGGCCTATTGAAAATGTCATGAGAGATGTTCGAAGCGTTTATAATATGGTACATAAGGGACTGACGATTGGTCTTGGGGTAAATAAATCAGCTCTCAAATCAGCTACTATGGACGGTATCAAAGAATCATTGGTTACTGATGATGTGCTTGCTGTATTTGGCCTTGACCTATTTCCTGAAAAAGACAAGCAACAAATGATATATGAGGCAATTATGGACGGCAACAATGACATGTATAAGCGCATTGCCGATAATGTTTCTAATCCCGATAATTATATCAAGAAGGGATTGATAGAAAATGACGAGCGAGTTGCTAAAGCAGGCCTTGCGTATCTTGACGGAGATATTGGCACGGCAATTAATACCGCTAAAGAGCTTGAAAGCGACGGCTTTGATTACGAGCTTGCCTATAAAGCGATTAAAGCCTATTCTTCCGAAATTCAAAAGGCAGCAGGATATAAGGCGGACAGCGACGACAAAAAATATAAGCAATCGCTTGAAACGCTTATATCAAGCGGAACGGATAAGGAAACTGTCAAAAAAGCAATTGATACGGTCGAGATTGACGAGGAGCAGGACAGTAAAGACAGTAAGCTTTATAACAAAACTGACTTGATAAACGCTTTAAACAGCGGTGATGAATCGGTTTTGAAAACTGTCATTGACGGCAATATTGCAACCGATATAAGCAACGGCAAGACAAAGACAGAGGCTGAAAAAAGCATAAAATCATCATTAAAGAGTGCTTTTAAGGAAGAATATTTAGCTGCGGATAATTCAAAACGCAGTCAAATTAAAACTAAACTTAAATCAACAGGCTATTTTGATGATGAGGATTTTACAAATTGGGAAGCGTCGTCTTATAATACCGAGGCAATGGTTGAAGCGTTTAAGTCAAACGATACCAAGAACATTCGTAATTATGTTGATAACAGAATTAAGGCTAAAGTTGCTAACGGTATGACGCAGGATAATGCCGTTTTCGGTATCAGAACTTCTATTACCAATCAATATAAAGCGAAATTCATTAACGGTAATGCTGATGAAAAAGCTAAGATAATTACTATAATGACGAAAACAGGATTGTATGGTAATAGAACGGATGTTATTAATTATATAAATAAATATTGGCTCAAATAATTAACGGCGAGGGTGTGACAAACACCCTCGTTCTTTTTGTATAATTATTTCAAGAGGTGATTATATGGAAAAACAAGTTTATCGAAAATCTCTTGATTTGCAGAAAAACGGCGCACAATGGAGCATAGACGTTAAGCAAAATGATGTTAATTCAAGAAGGATAGTTATATCCCTTACCGACGGCGGAAAAGCCTTTATACTTGGCGGTGATATGATTGCTACAATATATGGCAAAAAGACTGACGGTAATGTGATATATAAGGATTGCACTATCGAAAACGGAATGGCTATTGTTGACGTTGAAAAGCAGCTTATTACGGCAGCAGGTACTGTTGAGTGTGAATTGAGGATATACGATTCAAATGCAGCAGGCGCTCAGCTTTTAACTACACCGAGATTTAATATAGAGGTGTATGACGTGCTAAGTGACGAAAATAGGATAACCTCAACGTCTGATTATTCGGCGCTTACGAGTGAAACGGTTAAATCACAAGAGGCTACTAAGCGAGCTAATGACATAGCCGAAACACTTGAAACTAAGCTTGCAAACGGCGAACTAAAAGGTGAAAAAGGCGATACAGGGCCGCAGGGTGAACAAGGACCAAAAGGCGACACAGGACCAAAAGGCGACACAGGACTGCAGGGTGAACAAGGACCAAAAGGTGACACAGGACCGCAGGGCGAACAAGGACCAAAGGGTGACACAGGAATACAAGGACCGCAAGGCGTTCCTGGTCCGAAAGGAGAAAAGGGAGAACAAGGCTCATCCGAAAAGTGGGAGTTGGCAGTAGATACTACGGTGCAAGAGGAAGTAAATAAAATCGAATATGAAATAAAAAACGCAGTTGAAGTGCATATAGAAATTACCAACGATGATTTTATACAGACAAACAATTCTACAAGTGGTTCTCTACGCTCAATACTATGGGGCGCAAATAACATATATGTTGATAAATTGTCATCACACGTTCTTGCTGTTATTCACGCACAGAAAATGAACGAAGATATAATTGTGAACTACAGTTATGTGGGAGTAAAGAGCAACCAAAAAGTAATTAGAGTCGGAGCGTTGCA
This sequence comes from Eubacterium sp. CAG:251, assembly GCA_000436835.1. Taxonomy (GTDB): domain Bacteria; phylum Bacillota; class Clostridia; order Oscillospirales; family Acutalibacteraceae; genus Eubacterium_R. Next base: position 45,501 of record FR889121.1, on the reverse strand, counting down.
GGCTTTTCAAGCGGTTGATGATACAATCGGGGTTTATTTTGATGTTGACACTTTGGTATTTAATCCCGGAACGAGAATACGCATATGGGCTAAAAGGAGAGTGGCAGCAAATGAGTAGAGCATTAATTAATGGTGAATATCTTGATGTCGAAGATGAAATCTTTACACCTGACCCACAGGCTGAAATTCAAGCATTAAAGCAGGAGCTTGCAAGCTATGATTACATAGGCGTAAAAATTGCTATGGGAGTTGCAACTGTAGAAGAATATCAAGAGCAGATAGCCTACACGGAAAAACTCCGTGCAAAAATCAGAGAATTTGAGGGCACAGAGCCTTTGCTCTCTGCCGATAATTGGCGAGAAGTTACGCCTGAGGCAAAGGCAGAAATCGAAAAACAACAGCAAGCCGAGGTGATGATATGACAAATGAAGTATTAGTAGCATTAATCACAGGCGGTTTAGCTTTTCTCGGAGTTATTGTTACAAATATCGGTAACAACCGAAAAATGCAAAAAGAGCTTGAAAAAAATCAAGCAGTTACAGATACCAAAATCGAGGAACTTACAAGAGAGGTTCGACAACATAATAACTTTGCGCAGCGTGTGCCTGTGCTTGAAAATAAAGTCAGCGTTGCCGACCACAGAATTAAGGACCTTGAAGATAGATTAAAATAAAAAGGAGTAAAAAATTATGAAAAATTACACATTAACCAAAGAAGCACTCATCAGAGTTGCAAAAACATTCATTCAGGCACTTATCGCTTTTCTTGTAGTCGCTTTGCCGACGGTCGATTTTACACAGGATAAGTCCGCACTTAAGGCGGCACTTCTCGGCGTTCTTGCCTCGGCGGTAGCAGCAGGCTTGTCCGCTGTTATGAACATTGAGCAGAAAGGCGGCTCAAACGGTATGAAGTTTTCTGCTTGGGTTAAAAAATTCCTCGGCAAGAAAACAAACTATGACGGTGTTTACGGTGTGCAGTGCGTGGATTTAATTGACTGCTATATCCACGAATGCCTTGGACTTGATAAAGGCTTTTGGGGCAATGCAAAATATTGGTGGACTAATCGTAAATCATCTGCGTGGCTCAAAAAGAATTTTGTTTTTATTACACCTACATACAAAAACGGCGAACTCAAAAAGGGTGATATCGGAATCAGAACATCAGGTACATACGGCCATATTTTTGTTATTGCCGAGCCTACTAAGAACGGCAAGGTTAAGTATTACGACCAAAATGCAACCGGGAACGGCGATAAAATGACACTCAGAGAGAAAACTTATAATTCATCAACAGTAAACGGTATTCTCAGACCGAAAAATCAAAAAAATCTTAAAGAAGCTAAGGTTTACAAGACGGTCAAGGCAAACGGCGGCTTGAATGCTTATAAGGCACTCGGCGACAAAGAAGCTCACACGCTTATTCCTAACAATACAAAGGTTGAGCTTGTAACCGCTTCAGCCGGCACTAAGAAAATCAAAGGCAAGAAATATACAATGTCTAAAGTCAAATACGGCAGCGCTACATATTATGTTGCAAAAACGTATTTGAAATAATTATTGACAAAGCATAATATAATTGATATTATAACAACACGTAGTCCGATACCAAAAACTACGTATCTCAATCAAAACACCCTCGGCTGAGTAACCGAGGGCGTTTTTGTTTATATTAATGTATATCTAAAAACCGTATGTTCCGCCATATTGACTTATTATGATGGCGGCGGCTTTTGGGTCAGGGTGTTTTATATTGATAGGGTATTGCAGTTTTTTTATATAACTAAACAAAAAATCAACTCCTTAATTTACTTTTTTATTCTATGAAAAAGTTGAAATTTTGTTAATTTTATTATAAATTATTCTTTGTTTTGAAATTATCGATAACAACATAATAACGCTCATAGGCTTTTTTAACGGCATCGTCCCAGCTGATATAAATATCGCTTTGTGCCTTTTTGCCGACTTCTTTAAGAAGCGCTTTGTTATCCATAATATTATTGAGTGTTGCTTTGATTGAATGGGCGCTTTCCATACATAAAAAGCCTGTTTTGCAGTCTTCGACACCCTCTGCCGCACAGCTGCCACGTACTAAAAGGCTTGGCGTTGCACACGCTGCTGCTTCTCTTACAACGAGGCCGTTTGTATCAAAGGTTGACGGGAAAAGAAGTAAATCGGAAATGCCGTAATATCCCAAAAGTTCGTTTCTGTCTAATATTTTCCCTGTCCAAATAACATTGTCGGCAATACCGCATTTGCGAATTTTTTTCTTAATTGCGTTTTCGTCTGCACCGAAGCCGAGCATAATGAGCCTGAAGTCCCTGCCTTCGTTTTTTAACATTGCACAGGCATCGAGGATAAGCTCAATGTTTTTGTACCAAATCATTCTGCCGGTATAAATAAAAAGCGGAATATCGTTTGGTATATTGTGTTTTCTTTTAATAAGCGCAATATCATCGTCACTTACGTTTGTTATAGGTAAATCGCAACCGTTTGGCATAACAATGTATTCGCCCTCATATCCGACCTTGCGAAGCGAGTCAACAGTGCCTTTGCTTGTCACCCAAACTTCGTCTGCGGCATTGATGTTATTAAGCAAAAATCGATATGCAAAATCCCTTGCCGCCTTTGTCGGAACACGTCTGTCAAAATCGTATTCATATTTTGTGTGATAAGTAAGCACGGTTGGGATTTTTTTCTTTTCCACAACACGTC
>FR889121.1:34881-42754 GCA_000436835.1 Eubacterium sp. CAG:251 | reverse complement strand
CGTCTGAAATAATAGCTTGTTGCAAGAGGCGCATGAGAGTGGAGCAGGTCAAAATTCATATTGATTATGTCCTGATGAAGTTCGTCTTTAAAAGGCCAGCCTATGCTGTAGCCCTCTTTTGACGGAAGCCACCAACTTTTATATCTGTAAATTTGATAATCGTATCTGTAGTCAAGCTGATTTGGGTTTTTAGGTGTAATAACAACCGCTTCACCCAAATTTTTATTGATTATTTGCGCATAGCTTTGGGCAACGTTGCTTATTCCGTCGGTTGTAGGCGGAAATGCGTCGGTGCCGATTGCTATTTTTAATTTCTTTTTATCGTTCACTTGGTTTAACTCCATATAATTTGATTGAAATTGTATTAAGTTTAGCACAAAAGAAAAGAAAAGTAAACATTTAGCAAATATTTTATATTTATATTATAATTTCTATAATAAAAAATCAAATTCCCCTTGATTAAGTTACCGAAATACTTTATAATAGTTTTTGAATGTAGATTTGGAGGAATGGATTATGTCGCAAACATATTCTGTTTCGCTTGAAAAGATGATTGATTTTCACAAGCTTGAAACGGTTTATATGCCACGCTCGGCTGACGAAATTTTGATTACAACAAGCGAGGTTAATCGTCCCGGTATTGTTTTGACGGGATATACCGATTATTTTGACTCTTTGAGAATCCAGATTCTCGGTTGGACAGAGATAGGCTTTATTCGCAGTATGGAACCTGACGAGAGGGAAGCGGCTCTTGATTGTTGGCTTTCGCTTAAACCTGCCGCTGCGGTAGTTACAAGAGGTCTTGAAATTCCCGATTATCTTTACGACGCTTGCAAAAAGCACGAAATTCCGCTTCTTAAGACGGAGGAGGAAACATCGCCGTTCTTAGCCGCACTGATTGAATTTCTTAACACAGAACTTGCACCGAGAATTACAAGGCACGGTGTTCTTGTTGAGGTTTACGGCGAAGGTGTTCTTATAACCGGTGAAAGCGGTGCGGGCAAGAGCGAAACTGCCATTGAACTTATCAAGCGTGGTCATCGTCTTATTGCGGATGACGCAGTTGAAATCAGAAAAATTAACGAAAGAACGCTTCGTGGCAATTCGCCGAGCAATATTCGCCATTTTGTTGAGCTTAGAGGTATCGGTATTATTGATGCAAGGCGTATTTTCGGTATGGGTGCCGTTAAACCAAGCGAAAAAATTGATATGGTTATTCAGCTTGAAGCTTGGGATTCAACAAAGGCTTATGACAGACTCGGTCTTGATAATGAGTATGCAAATGTTCTTGGCGTGAAGGTTCCGGCTATTACCGTTCCTATTACTCCGGGCAGAAATCTTGCAGTTATTGTTGAAACTGCCGCAATGAATAACCGTCAAAAGAAAATGGGTTACAATGCGGCAAAGGATTTAATGATAAGCCTTGGTATGGACGATGTTCAGCCGGAGGATAAGGAAATTGAAATTTGGCAAAGCTAAGTCAAATTTTGTTTATATAAATTAAAAAAGAGGTAAAGCACAATGTATACAATTGGTATTGATTTAGGCGGAACAAATATTGTTGCGTCGGTTGTAGATGATGATTACAATATTATCGGCACTTCAAAGACTCCTACGAACTCTCCGAGGAGTGCAGATGAAATTTTTGACGATATTGCAGATGTTTGCGAGGAAGCGGTCAAAACGGCAGGTCTTACTATGGAGGATATCGACAGTGTTGGTATGGGTACTCCGGGTACGGTTAATCAGGACGGTGTTATTGAATTTGCAAACAATCTTGCGTTTAATAATGTTCCTGCAAGAACCATGCTTGCAAAAAGAATTAATAAGCCTGAGGAAAAGGTATTTATTGAAAATGACGCTAACTGCGCAGCATTAGGTGAGGCTTATGCAGGCTGCGGAAATGGCGCTAAGGACTTTGTTGCCGTAACTCTCGGTACGGGTGTAGGTTCGGGTGTAATTATCGGCGGCAAAATCGTAAACGGTGTAAACTATGCCGGTGGCGAGTGCGGTCATATGGTAATCGTTGTTGACGGCGAGCAGTGTTCGTGCGGTCGTAAGGGCTGCTGGGAGGCTTATGCTTCTGCTACCGCTCTTATCAGGCAGACTAAAAAAGCTATGGAAGAATATCCTGATTCTCTTATGCACAAGCTTGCTAAGGAGGAAGGCAAGGTATCGGGAAGGACTGCTTTTGACGCTATGCGTTTAGGCGATATCGCAGGAATTAAGGTTGTTGATGATTATATCAAGTATGTTGCTTGCGGTCTTATCAATATTGTTAATGCTCTCCAGCCTGAAATTATTTGTATCGGCGGCGGTATTTGCAATGAGGGCGAAACTCTTATGAAACCGCTTCGTCGTTTTGTTCAGTCTGAAAGATATTCAATTCACAGTAAAATTCAAACTAAAATTGTTAAGGCAGAGCTTGGTAATGATGCCGGTGTTATCGGTGCGGCTCTTCTTGGTAAAGTAAAATAATAATTTGGTGATAGCTTGGAGCAGTTAATTAAACTTTGTGAAAAATTTAATTGCAAGTATCTTCAAAACGAAAAAATGAGCCTTCATACCACCTTTAAAATAGGCGGCAATGCAAGGCTCGTTGTATATCCGCAAAACGAGGAGCAAATAAGCGAACTTGTCAAGTGTGCAAAAGCCGAAAATGTAAGGCTTATTGCAGTTGGCAACGGTTCCAATCTTCTTGTGGATGATGACGGAATAGATGCTTGTGTTTTAATACTCGGTGAGCCTTTTTCGCAAATAAAGCTTATTGATGATGAAACTATATATGCAAAAGCGGGGGCTAAGCTTATTGCACTTTGCCGCTTTGCTTATGAGCATTCTCTTTCAGGGCTTGAATTTGCTTACGGCATTCCCGGCTCGGCAGGCGGTGCGGCATTTATGAATGCCGGTGCTTACGGCGGGGAAATGAAAGATGTGCTTTATAAGTGTGAGCATATTGATAAAAACGGCGATAGAGGATTTCTTGAAAATGACGATTTGAAACTTTCTTACCGCCACAGCGCTTATTATGATAACGGCGCCGTTATAACAGGGCTTTACCTTAAGTTAAAAAAAGGCGAAAAATCGGAAATTAAAGAAAAAATGGACGACCTTATCGGCAGGAGAAGGGCAAAACAGCCACTTGAATATCCGTCGGCAGGCTCAACGTTTAAACGTCCTGAGGGATATTTTGCAGGCGCATTGATTGAGCAGTGCAATCTTAAAGGCAAGAGCGTGGGCGGTGCGCAGGTCAGCGAAAAGCACGCAGGATTTGTGATAAACAAGGGCGGCGCAACTTGTAAGGACGTGCTTGATTTGTGCAAATATTGCAGTGATAAGGTAATGGAAGAAACAGGCGTAAAGCTTGAAATGGAAATCAGGGTTACAAAATAAAAGGGGAAAACATATATGGATAACAGTAAGGAACTTGTAATTATAACAGGTGTCAGCGGCGCCGGCAAATCGTCCGCTATGGCTTTTATGGAGGATGCAGGTTATTATTGCATTGATAATATGCCGCCTGAGCTTATGTCTACTTTTGTAGGACTTCTCGCAAATAACAGCGAATATTATCCTAAGGTCGCAATGGTTGTTGACGTAAGAAGCGGTCATGTTTTTGAAAAAATTATTTCAAGTATTGATAATGTGGAGCAATATGGATATACAGCTAAGATTGTTTATCTTGATATTAACGATACAGAGGCGCTCAAGCGTTATAAGCTTACTCGCAGAAAACACCCCTTTGCAGATAAATTCAACGGCAATATTCAAAATGCACTTGATTATGAGAGGGAAATTCTTGCACCGTTAAGATTAAAGGCAAACCATATTATTGACACTTCTTCAATTGATACGCACCAACTTCGTGCAAGGCTTACCGAACTTCTTTTGGGCGATGCAAAGGAATATATGAATATCCACTGTATGTCATTCGGATTTAAGTACGGTGTGCCTAATTCCGCAGACTTTGTTATTGATGTAAGATGCCTTCCTAATCCTTACTGGAATGAAAGCTTGCGAAATAAAACAGGTCTTGATAAGGAAGTTCAGGATTTTGTGTTCTCGTTTGACGAGTCAAAGGAGCTTTTAAAGAAGCTTATTGATTTTCTTGATTTTCTTAATCCTCTTTATATCAGAGAGGGCAAGAGCCAGATTGTTTTTGCAATCGGTTGTACGGGCGGCAATCACAGAAGTGTTGCTTTTGCCGAAGCTCTTAAGGATTATTTTTCAAAAAAATGGGATAATGTAACTGTAAGTCACAGGGATATAGATAGAAAATAATGTCGTTTTCACAACAGGTTAAAAATGAACTTTTAAAAATTGAATATGACAGCACGTGCTGCGAAAAGGCATTCCTTTACGGAATGTGTATTTTCGGCAAAAGCTTTTCGAGCTACGGCGTCGGTGTTCAAACCGAAAATAAGGATATCGCAATTAGATATGCTTTTCTTATAAAAAAATATTGCAATATTAAATGCGATGTTAAGACTTCGCCGGGCGGTAAAAGCCACACAGTTATGATTAATGATAAGGCACAGTGCGAAAAAGTGCTTGCTTTTTTCGGCCACGAGAGTAAGGGCAGTTTAAAAATCAATCATTCTAATTTTGATTGTGAAAACTGTCAAAAATCGTTTTTGGCAGGTGCTTTCCTTTCGTGCGGCACGGCGTCTGACCCAAATAAGGATTATCATTTGGAGTTTACTGTTGCGTTTTTGAATCTTTCAAAAAGTCTTGTTACTCTTTTGGAGGAAATTGACCTTGCGCCTAAAACCGCTAACAGAAAGGGATATAATATAGTATATTTTAAAGACAGTGAGGCTATTGAAGATTGTCTTTATATTATGGGAGCAAGCACTTCAATGTTTGATATGATGAACGTTGAAATAGTTAAGGATTTCAGAAATAAGGCTAACAGAGCGGCAAATTGCGAAACCGCAAATATTGAGAGAACGGTTAAAGCAAGTTGGGAGCAAAGCGCTGCTATCGAGAAAATTGAGGAGAAAAAAGGACTTGATTTTCTTAAGCCCGACCTTAAGGAAATGGCTGTTTTGAGGCAAGATAATCCTGAAGCTTCCCTTGCGGAACTTTCAAAACTCAGCGGTCTTTCACGTTCGGGAGTTAACCACAGATTAAAGAAAATAGTTGAAATAGCTAAGGAATTATAATGGTATATCAGTTAATTAATATATAATAAAAGGAACGATAATATGTTTACTCATTTGCACACTCATACCGAGTTTTCTTTGCTTGACGGCGCTTGCCGTATCGAGCAGCTTGTTTCACGTGCAAAGAGTCTTGGAATGCAGTCTCTTGCTATTACCGACCACGGTAATATGTACGGGGCTGTTGATTTTTATAAGGCTTGCAAAAAAGAAGGCATCAAGCCTATTATAGGCTGCGAGGTTTATGTTGCGCCGAGAATGAGGTTTGATAAGGACAAGGTGCTTGACAAGGAATACAATCATCTTGTTTTGCTTTGCAAAAATGAAAAGGGATATAAAAATCTTATAAAAATGGTGTCAAAATCGTATACCGAAGGATTTTATTTCAAACCGAGAATTGACCATGATTTGCTTGAAAAATACAGTGAAGGTTTAGTTTGCCTTTCTGCTTGCCTTGCAGGTGAAATTCCGCAGGCGTTGCTTCAAAAGGATTATGATAAAGCTAAACGTGTCGCTTTGTGGTATGATGAACTTTTCGGCAGAGGAAACTATTACTTGGAACTTCAAAATCACGGGATTAACGAGCAGGCAATAGTCAACGAGGGACTAAAGCGCCTTTCGAGAGAAACGGGGATTCCTCTTGTTGCCACAAATGATGTTCATTATATTGAAAAGCAAGATGCTAAAATTCAGCAGGTGCTTATTTGTATTGCGACTAATAAAACTATCGGCGATGATACGGGACTCGAATTTCATGCAGATGAGTTTTATTTAAAGAGCGAGCAGCAGATGAGGGAAATTTTTGCCGATACTGCGCAGGCAATTGATAATACGCAGATTATTGCCGATATGTGCAATTTCGATTTTGAATTCGGCCACACTAAACTTCCTTATTACGAAACACCGAACAATATGGACCATTTTGAATATTTCAAAATGCTTTGTATGAACGGTATGAAAAAAAGATACGGCGAAAATCCGCCTAAAAAATATTATGACCGCCTTGAATATGAACTTGAAACAGTAGAAAAAATGGGCTATACGGATTATTATCTCATAGTTGCCGACTTTGTGTCGTTTGCAAAAAGCAGAAAAATTCCCGTAGGTCCCGGCAGAGGTTCGGGCGCAGGCTCAATTGCGGCGTATTGTATGGAAATAACCGACCTCGACCCAATGAAATATAATCTTCTTTTTGAAAGGTTTTTAAATCCGGAGCGTGTTTCTATGCCCGATTTTGATATAGATTTTTGCTATGTCAGACGTGGCGAGGTTATTGATTATGTAACTAATAAATACGGCGCCGACCACGTGGCTCAGATTGTTACGTTTGGCACTCTTGCAACAAAGGCAGCTATCCGTGATGTAGGCAGGGCTATGGGTATGCCTTATGCCGCTGTTGATGCTGTTGCAAAGCTTGTACCTAACGATTTTCATATTACGATTGACGAGGCTGTTAAAAAGTCTAAAGAACTTTCAAACCTTATGCAGGAAAATGAGCAGATAAACGAACTTATCAAAACTGCAAAAAAGGTTGAGGGTATGCCGAGAAATACGTCTACCCATGCGGCAGGCGTTGTTATTACTCACGACCCTGTAAGTTCTTATGTTCCGCTTGCAACTAATGACGGAGTGCCGGTTACTCAATACATTATGACTTCTCTTGAGGAGCTTGGGCTTCTTAAAATGGATTTTCTTGGGCTTCGCACATTGACTGTTATTAATGACGCAAGCAAGGCAGCGGGAATTGATATTAACGAAATACCTATTGATGATAAAAAAGTATACAGCCTTTTTGCAAGAGGCCAGACAGAGGGCGTATTTCAGTTTGAGTCAAGCGGAATGAAGCGTATGCTTATGAATTTGAAGCCGACAAGGCTTGAGGATTTAATCGCTGCCACCTCGCTTTACCGTCCCGGCCCGGCTAATCAAATCGACACCTTTGTAGAAAATTCACATAATCCCCAAAAAGTGAGATATATAACCGATAAGCTTAAACCAATACTTGAAAATACGTATGGCTGTATGGTTTATCAGGAACAGGTTATGCAAATATTCCGTGAGCTTGCGGGATATTCCTATGGCAGGGCAGATATTGTTCGCCGTGCCATGAGCAAGAAAAAAATTGATGTTATGGAAAAAGAACGTACCGCTTTTGTTTCGGGTTGTGAAAAAAACGGCATTTCAAGTTCTGTAGCTAATACTATTTTTGACCAAATGTCGGAATTTGCAAAATATGCTTTTAATAAGTCGCACGCCGCTTGTTATGCACTTGTGGCATATAGAACTGCATATTTGAAATGCTATTATCCGGCAGAATTTATGGCGGCTTTAATGACGTCTGTTCTTGATCAGTCAAACAAAATTGCACGATATACGGCAGAGTGCAAAAGGCTTGGTATTCGTCTTGCAAGCGCAAATATCAATACTTCTATGCAAGGCTTCACGCCGAATGGCAGGGTGATTAACTATGGGCTTTTGGGTATTAAAAATGTCGGACGGGAATTTGTTGACGATATAGTTAAAGAAAGAGAAAACGGCGATTTTAAGGATTTGCCTGACTTTTGCCTTCGTATGCAGGATAGGCATTTTAATCGTCGTGCAGTTGAAAGTCTTATTAAATGCGGTGCGATGGATTGTTTTGAATTAAATCGTCGCCAAATGCTTCAGGCTTTGCCGTCAATTGCCACCAATATTGAAAATTACAGGCAGAG
>FR889121.1:0-34842 GCA_000436835.1 Eubacterium sp. CAG:251 | reverse complement strand
AGAGCACACGCTACGGTCAGGTTGGTTTTTTTGAACTCGGCGGTAATGATTCTCCGCTTGAATTTGATGTTCCGAATGTTGATGAATTTCCTAAGGCTGAGCTTTTGAAAATGGAAAAGGAAATGACGGGACTTTACCTTTCCGGTCACCCTATGGATAAATATTCCGATTTGTGCGAAAAACTCGGATTTGCTAATATAGGCGAGCTTTTGGAAAGTGCAAATGACGATATGAGTATTTACAAGGATAAAACCTTTGTGCGTACTTGTGGCATTGTTACTCGTGTAATTCTTAAGCAAACGAGAAGCGGCGCTTCAATGGCTTTTGTAACCGTAGAGGACTTGTACGGCTCAATTGAGGTTATCGTTTTTGCAAAAGCGCTTGAAAAGTACGCACAATTTCTTTATGACGGCAGTATAATAACTATTGCAGGAAACCTCTCACTTGAGGAAGAAAAGGATGCTAAAATACTTGCTTATTCAATAGACAGCGCACCTACTCAAGCTGATTTTGAAAGCGGAAAATATAAAAATAAGCCTATTCAAAACAGCAAACAGGCGAAAAATGAAAATCACAAAAGAAAAAAGGTGGCTCTTTATCTGCGCTTTAAGAATGAAAATGATGAAAATATAGCACTTGCAAAACGAGTGACTGATATTTTTGACGGGAACATTCCTCTTTATTTTTATTATACCGATGATAAAAGGTATGCCTTGCAGCCGAGGGAGTGTTTTGTTGAGGTGAATAATACCGAAATTAAGGAATTAAAAAGGATACTTGGCGATGAGAATGTAGTTTTTGTTCATTAATTTTACGACAATACTTGACTTTTTTCTTGAAAAAATATAAAATAAACAAGATATATAAGTTAAATAAAGATTATTTTGTTTTAGTCTATATTATTATATAGGAGGACATAATTATGAAAACAATTGCGGTATTAACAAGCGGCGGCGACGCACCGGGCATGAATGCAGCTATTCGTGCGGTAGTACGTACAGCATGCGAAAACGGAATTAAGGTTTACGGTGTAGTTCGTGGCTACAACGGTCTTATCAACGGAGATTTCATTGAAATGGACCTTAGAAGCGTATCAGACATTATCAATCGTGGCGGTACTATCCTTTACTCTGCTCGTTCGGTTGAGTTTGCTACGGAAGAAGGTCTTAGAAAAGCAGTTCGTACCTGCCAGGAGCACGGTATTGAGGGCGTTGTTGTTATAGGCGGCGACGGTTCGTTCCGTGGTGCAAGAGATCTTAGCGAAAGAGGTATTCCTTGCGTAGGACTTCCGGGCACTATTGATAACGATATTGCTTGCTGTGATAATACTATCGGTTATGACACCTGCCTTAATACTATTATGGAAATGGTTGACCGTGTTCGTGACACAACAGAGTCGCACGACAGATGTACTGTTGTTGAAGTTATGGGTAGAAAGGCAGGCTATCTTGCACTTAATGCAGGTATTGCTTGCGGTGCTACTTCTATTCTTATTCCTGAAGTTGAATACGATGTCCAAGAGCATATTATTGAACGTATGGAAAAAACTCAGAGAACAGGCAAAAAACACTTTATTATTATTGTTGCCGAGGGTGTCGACGTTGATGTTCATGACCTTGCTAAGGAAATAGAGGCTAAGACCGGCGTTGAGTCACGTGCCTGCGTTCTCGGTCATATTCAGCGTGGCGGCTCTCCTACTGCTAAGGACAGAGTTCTTGCTACACGTATGGGTAACTATGCCGTTAAGCTTCTTATGAATAATATCGGCAATCGTGTTGTTGCCGCTCAAAAGGAAGACGTTGTTGATTACGATATCTTTGAGGCTCTTAATATGAAGAAGTCTATTGATATGAATCTTTATAATGTTGCTCACGAGGTTTCAATTTAACCGAGTGATAAAATAAAACGAAATATGAAGTATTTTTTAGGGTAGGGGTTTGCTCCTACCCTAAAGTTTTGCTCATTGGTTTTTCGTCTGTCGGATTTTTTTCTTGACTTTTTGATTTATATTTGTTATAATCACGTCACTTTGAACAACTGAATATTAGGTTAATATTGGAAACGCACATTCTCCGTAATGATAACGAACAACACAAATTTATTGAGTTGAATTTTTTATTATTAAGGAGATTTTTTTATGCCAAAAACTAAGTTTCAAGATTTTATTTTTACAATCATAATGGTAATCGTTATGGTCTATGCAATGGTTTGTTACAATATTGCTTTTGATAATGGTGTTGGTAACGATATTTTTCTTTTAGCGCTTCACGAGCTTCCTATTATGGGCGTAATCGGCTTTTTGCTTGAATTTTTTGCCGTGGGTAAGCTTGCTCAAAAAATTACCTTTAAGCATTTTGACCCGAAAAGTACCAATCCTTTTTTAATCACTGTTATGATTTCAAGTGTTACGGTTGCTTTTATGTGCCCGCTTATGAGCTTTATTGCAAGTCTTCTTTTCAGCTTTCAGGACGCCGCACATATTATTCCTAATTTTTGTAGAATTTGTGTTCGCAATTTTCCTATGGCACTTTGCTGGCAGCTTTTCTACGCAGGTCCGTTCGTTCGCTTTATATTCCGCTTGATTTTCAAAAAGCAATTAAAAGAAGATAAATAAAATAAAAATACTTATTAAAATTCTGTCAATAATAGTATAGGTGGTATTATGAAAAAAGCTATACGAATTATTGACGGAATTTTTGCGTTATGCCTTGTTATAATTTATTCTCTTGTTGCGTTCGGCAACTTTGTTTTGCCTGATAAAATAACTGCTTATTCAAACAAAAGAGTTGAATACAAAAGCATTTATTGGCTTGGTGACAGTTCGCTTTATCAGGTCGATTTTCAGAATAATTCCAAGGTATCGCCGAGTGAAAACGACATTAAGCTTTTGGGAATAATTCCCGTTAAAACGGCAAGTGTTACTCAAAAGAAAGCTAAAAAAGTGAATGTTAGCGGCGAAAGCTTCGGAATTAAGCTTTATACCGACGGAGTGATTATCGTCGGTATTCGTGACGTTGAAACCGACAGCGGCAAGTGCAATCCTGCTAAAGAGGCAGGGCTTGAAAAGGGCGATATAATCGTTGAAATAAACGGTAAAAAAATGTATTCTGCCACGAGTGTGACAGATATACTTAATGATAATAACGGCAAGGAATACAATATCAAGGTCAAGCGAAACGGAAATTATAAAGAGTTTTCTTTAAAGCCTGCTTATTCCTCGGCGCAGGGGTGCTACAAGGTCGGCTTATGGGTCAGGGACTCAACGGCAGGAGTGGGAACAGTTACCTTTTATGATAAATCAACTAATTGTGTTGCTGCGCTCGGCCATCCGATAACCGATGTCGATACAAATGAAATTATGCCGATTTTGGACGGTGAAGCAGTAAAGGCGAATGTAACAAAAATTTATAAAAGCCGTGCCGGAGAGGCAGGCTCGCTTGCGTGCGAATTTACAAATGATACAATCGGTACACTTAAAAAGAATTGCCAAAGCGGAATTTTCGGCAAATACACTTGCGATTTAAATGGCACTTATGAATATGAGGTCGCCTCAAATGATGAAATTGTCAAAGGCCCTGTTCAAATTCTTTGCACAACCGATTTGGGCAAGCCACAGTTTTATAATGCGCAAATAACACGTATTTCTTATCGTGAAAATAAAAAAGGCAAAAATATGGTTGTAAAGATTACGGATAAGCGCCTGCTTGATAAAACGGGCGGAATAGTGCAGGGTATGAGCGGCTCGCCGATTATTCAAAACGGCAAGCTTGTCGGCGCACTTACTCACGTAATTGTTGATTCACCCGAAAAGGGCTATGCAATCTTCGCCGAGGATATGCTCGAAGAATTGTAAAATTAAACACATAATAATTAAAGAGGCAAACAAACAATCAATATATTGTGGTGCAAGCAGATATTCACTTATCGCTTGCACCATATTTTTTATTGTGCAGTTTTGACGAAATTTAAGCGTAAATTTTGTTAAAAATTACAAATTCTTAAAAACGCAAAAATTCTAAAAAAATTATTAAAAAAGTGTTGACAACAGGGGCTTTATAATATATAATAGACGAGCGTGTGAACGAGGTATAGTATATAAATATATATATTATATTTATGCTTCACCATAGATATGCGATGATGTATGAGGTTGCGCCATAACCCACGGCGGTAATTCATACGGAGTATGTCCGATTTTAAACCGGGCGAAACGAAGATGATTTGTAATCATCTGAACCGATAGGAAACTACAAGCTGTGACTTGCGAACGCAGATTTTCTGTGTATTCGTTCCTTATGCCCGAATGATGTCTTTTCATTCGGTTTTATTTAAAGAGAGGTTTGAAACACACGGGAGCGTGGTTGAAATATCGGTACTCGCACCATAATTTTTCAGGGAGGAAATAAAATGGCAGCAAGTAAAGTGAAGATTCGAATCAGACTTAAGGGCTATGATCACAGCTTAGTTGATCAGGCTGCTGAGAAGATTGTTGACACTGCAAAGAGAACAGGCGCTCAGGTTAGCGGTCCTATCCCTCTTCCGACAGAGATTGAAAAGGTAACAATCCTCAGAGCTGTTCATAAGTACAAGGACAGCCGTGAGCAATTCGAACAAAGAACACACAAAAGACTCATCGACATTCTCAGACCTTCAAACAAAACTGTTGAAGCTTTGACAAGTCTTGAGCTCCCAGCAGGCGTTGAGATTGAAATCAAGCTCTAATCGCAGCTGAGGTCATGTTGGGGAAACCCAACCAATAACCAAAAGGAGGAAATAAAACATGAAAAAAGGTCTTATCGGCAAGAAAATCGGCATGACTCAGATCTTTGACGAAGCAGGCAATGTAATTCCTGTAACAGTAGTTGAAGCCGGTCCTTGCACAGTAACACAGATTAAGACAGTGGAGAACGACGGTTATCAGGCTGTTCAGGTTGGTTTCGGTGATGTTAAGGTATCACGTGTAAACAAGCCAATGAAAGGTCACTTTGATAAAGCTGATGTAGCTCCAAAGAAAACACTTAAGGAATTCCGTCTCGACAGCATCGACGGTATTGAGGTTGGTAACATTCTCAAGGCTGACACATTTGAGGTTGGCGAAATCGTTGATGTAAAGGGAACAAGCAAGGGTCACGGAACAGCAGGCGCAATCAAGCGTTGGAACTTCTCAAGACTCAGAATGACACACGGTACAGGTCCTAACCACCGTCACGCAGGTTCACTCGGTGCTTGTTCAAGCCCTTCAAGAGTATTCAAGGGTAAGAAGATGGCAGGTCACTACGGTCACGAAACAGTAACAGTTCAGAACCTCAAGATTGCTAAGGTTGATGCAGAAAACAATCTTATCGCAATCAAGGGTGCAATCCCGGGTCCTAAGGGCGGAATTGTTGTAATCGCAGACGCAGTTAAAGCTTAACGAAAGGAGAGATAAGTAATGGCACAGGTTCAGGTTTATAACCAGGAAGGTAAGAAAACCTCAAAATTAGAACTTGCAGATTCAGTATTCGGCATTGAGCCAAACGAATATGCAATGCATCTTGCAGTTGTTAGCTATCTTGCTAATCAGCGTCAGGGCACACAGTCAACTCTCACTCGTTCAGAAGTAAGCGGTGGCGGTGCAAAGCCTTGGAGACAGAAGGGTACCGGCAGAGCTCGTCAGGGTTCAACAAGAAGTCCACAGTGGACACACGGCGGTATCGCTCTTGGCCCTAAGCCAAGAAAATATACAGTAAATCTTAACAAGAAGGTTAAGAGACTCGCTATGAAGTCTGCACTTTCATCAAAGGTTGCAGCAGGCGAGATGATGGTTGTTAATAAGGTTGAGTTCGATGGCATTAAGACAAAGAATGTTGTTGCAATGCTCAAGGGCCTTAAGGCAGCTAAGAAAACTCTCATCATCACAGCTGAGAGCAATGAACAAATTTACAAGAGCGCTCGTAACATCGAAGGTGTTAAGGTTGCTACAGTAAACACACTTTGCGTTTATGATATCCTTAACTGCGATTCATTCGTTGTTCTTAAGGACGCAGCAAAGAAGATTGAGGAGGTATATGCATAATGAGAACTGCTCAGGATATTATTCTTAAGCCAATCATCACTGAGGAATCAATGATGGGTATTATGACAAAGAAGTATACCTTCAAGGTTGCAAAGGATGCAAACAAAATCGAAATCGCTAAGGCTGTTGAGGCTGTTTTCCCTGGCACAAAGGTTGCTAAGGTAAACACAATGAACGTTAGAGGCCAGAAGCGTCGTCAGGGTATGCACGAGGGCTACACTCCATCTTGGAAGAAGGCAATCGTTACTCTTACAGAAGATTCAAAGGAAATTGAATTCTTCAACGATATGATGTAATCACAACCTATATATAATTAGTATATAACATAAAGTATTTCGGATGATGAGGTATGAAAGGTGCCATCCTTTCGCAAAGTTATCCGGAAAGGAGAAAAATAATGGCAATTAAGAATTATAAGCCGACCACTCCTTCACGCAGAAATATGTCAGTAACTGATTATTCTTCACTCTCAAAGGTTGCTCCTGAAAAATCTCTTCTTGAGCCTCTCAATAAGAAGTCAGGCCGTAACTCTTACGGAAGAATCACAGTTCGTCATCGTGGCGGCGGAAACAGAAGAAAATATCGTGTAATCGATTTCAAGAGAAACAAGCTTGATATGCCTGCAACTGTTAAGACCATCGAATATGATCCAAACAGAAGCGCACATATCGCTCTTATTCAGTATGAAGACGGTGTAAAGAGCTACATCACAGCTCCTGAAGGTCTTAAGGTTGGCGACACTGTTATGGCAGGTCCTAACGCAGACATCGTAGCAGGTAACGCTCTTGCACTTAAAGATATGCCTGTAGGTACAATCGTTCATAACGTAGAGCTTTATCCGGGCAACGGTGCTCAGCTTGCTCGTTCAGCAGGTAACAGCGCTCAGCTTATGGCTCTCGAAGGTGCTTATGCACTTCTCAGACTTCCTTCAGGCGAGCTTCGTAACGTACCGAGAGATTGTATGGCAACAGTTGGTGTTGTTGGTAACACTGACCACGCTAATGTTAAAATCGGTAAAGCAGGTCGTAAGCGCAACATGGGTTGGAGACCTACCGTTCGTGGTTCTGTAATGAACCCTAACGATCACCCTCACGGTGGTGGTGAAGGTAAGTCACCTGTCGGCCGTCCTGGTCCTTGCACTCCTTGGGGCAAGCCAGCTCTTGGTTATAAGACACGTAATAAGAAGAAGGCATCTAACAAGATGATCGTTCGCCGTCGTAACGGTAAATAAGAAGAAAGGAGAAGATTAACTAATGAGTAGAAGTACAAAAAAGGGTGCTTATGTAGAAGACAGCCTTTATAAGAAAGTAGAAGCTCTTAATGCTTCAGGCGACAAGCAGATTATCAAAACTTGGTCAAGAAGTTCAACAATCTTCCCTGAATTCGTAGGACACACATTTGCTGTTCATGACGGAAGAAAGCATGTTCCTGTATATGTTACAGAGGATATGGTTGGACACAAGCTCGGTGAATTTGCACCGACAAGAACATTCAGAGGCCACGCAGGCTCAAAGACATCTAAGTAATCGAAAGGAGAATTATTATGGAAGCAACAGCAAAAGCAACTTATGTCCGTATCTCCCCTCGAAAGGTGCAGATTGTTCTTGATCTTATCAGAAATCAGCCTGCTGACAAGGCAATGGCTATTCTTCAGTACACACCGAAAGCTGCTTGCGAGCCTGTTATGAAGGTTCTTAAGTCAGCAATCGCAAATGCTGAGAACAATAACAATATGGACACATCAAGATTAGTAGTAAGCTACTGCAACGCAACTGCAGGTCCTACTCTTAAGAGAATTCAGGCAAGAGCACAGGGCAGAGCTTACAGAATCAATAAGAGAACATCACACATCACAATTACCGTTAAGGAATTGGAAGACTAAGCGAGGAGGAAAGTTAAATGGGACAGAAATGTAATCCAACCGGTTTAAGAATCGGTGTTATCAAAAACTGGGACTCTCGCTGGTATGCAAAGAAGGGCGAGTTCGGTGATACACTTGTAGAGGACTACAAGCTTCGTAATTACCTTCTTGATTCTCTTCACGGCGCAGGTGTTCCAAAGGTAGAAATCGAAAGAGATGCTAAGAGAGTAAGAATCAACATCCATTGTGCAAAGCCGGGCATGGTTATCGGTAAGCAGGGTGCTGAAATCGAAAAGCTCAAGGCAGTATGTGCAAAGAAGCTCGGCAAAGATGCTAACGAAGTTTTCATCAACATCGTTGAAATCAAGCAGCCGGACCTCAACGCAACACTTGTAGCACAGTCAGTTGCTCAGCAGCTTGAAAGACGTGTATCTTTCAGAAGAGCAGTTAAGGGTGCTATCAGAAATACAATGAGACTTGGTGCTCGTGGTATTAAGATTATGGTTTCAGGCAGAATCGGCGGTGCAGAAATCGCTCGTTCAGAAACTTATAAAGAGGGTACAATTCCACTTCAGACAATTCGTGCTGACATTGATTATGGTTTTGCAGAAGCAAACACAACCTATGGTAAGATTGGTGTTAAGACATGGATTTATCAAGGTGAGGTACTCCGTGAATCTCGTAATAAGAGAAGAACAAATCGTAGAGAAGGGGGAAGAAAGTAATGCTTTTACCTAAGCGTGTAAAACACAGAAAGCAGCACAGAGGTCGTATGACCGGTGTAGCTACTCGAGGCAATAAGGTAACTTACGGTGAATATGGTTTGCAGACAACTGAGCCTGCATGGATTACCGCAGCACAGATTGAAGCTGCCCGTATCGCAATGACACGTTACACAAAGCGTGGCGGTAAAGTATGGATCAAAATATTCCCTGATAAGCCGATTACAGCAAGACCTGCCGATACTCGTATGGGTAAAGGTAAAGGTAATGTTGACTACTGGGTAGCAGTAGTAAAGCCGGGCAGAGTAATGTTCGAGCTTGGCGGTGTTGACGAAGCAATAGCTCGTGAGGCTTTGCGTCTTGCCGCAAACAAACTTCCTGTTAAATGTAAGTTTGTAAAGAAAGAAGAAGAGGGAGGCGAGCAATAATGAAAGCATCAGAAATCAAGGCTCTTTCAGCAGAACAGAGAACAAAGAAGCTTGCAGAATTAAAAGAAGAGCTCTTCAACCTTCATTTCCAGCAGGCAATCAATCAGCTCGACAACCCTATGAGAATTAAAGCTGTCAAGAAAGATATCGCTCGCATCAAGACTGTTGAGCGTCAGATCGAACTTGAGAGCGCTAATTCTTAATAAAGGAGGTAACTGTTAAATGGAAAGAAACCTCAGAAAGACAAGAGTAGGTATCGTAACAAGCGACAAGATGGATAAGACAGTTGTTGTAACAATCAAGAACAGAGTTCGTCATCCACTTTACAACAAGATTGTAAACGATACAGTTAAGTACAAGGCACACGACGAAAACAACGAATGCGGTGTTGGCGATAAGGTTCTTATTATGGAATGTCGTCCATACAGCAAGGATAAGAGATGGCGTGTGGTTGAAATCATTGAGAAGGCTAAATAATCGTTACGATTTACAGCTTTTTTAAATAATTTAGTCAATAAAATAATAACTGCAACATAGCAAAGTGTTATTTTGCAGTACGAAGGAGGAAAATGCTGTGATACAACAGGAAAGTCGTCTTAAAGTAGCAGACAACACAGGCGCTAAAGAGCTTCTTTGCATCAGAGTATTAGGCGGTTCAGGCAGAAGATATGCAAATATCGGCGATGTAATCGTTGCTAGTGTAAAGAAAGCAGCACCGGGTGGCGTTGTTAAAAAGGGCGAAGTTGTTAAGGCAGTCATCGTTCGTACAACTAAAGGTGTACGTCGTGACGACGGTCAGTATATTCGTTTTGATGAAAATGCTGCCGTAATTATCAGAGAGGATAAAACCCCTCGTGGCACCCGTATTTTTGGACCAGTAGCTCGTGAGCTTCGTGAAAAGGATTATATGAAAATCCTTTCTCTCGCTCCGGAAGTTCTTTAATGGAGGTGCGCTAATATGAGTAAAATGTTTGTAAAGTCCGGTGATACTGTAGTAGTACTCAGCGGTAAGTCAAAGGGCGTTAAGGGCGAAGTTGTCGCTGTAAGTCCTGCTGAAGGCAAGGTTATCGTTAAGAAGGTAAACGTTGTTACAAAGCACGTTAAGCCTAAGAAGATGGGCGAGCCGGGCGGTCTTATTGAAGTAGAATCAGCTCTTTATGCATCAAAAGTACAGCTCGTATGTCCTAAGTGCGGCGAAGCTACACGTGTAGGTCATAAAAAGGGCGGTATCCGTGTTTGTAAGAAATGCGGTAACGAATTTTAAGTAAGGGAGGAACATAACAATGTCTGTTTTAAAAGAAACATATAAGAGCGAAATCGCTCCTGCATTGATGAAGAAATTCGGATACAAATCTGTTATGCAAATCCCAAAGCTTGACAAGATTGTAATCAATGTTGGTTGCGGTGAAGCCCGTGAAAATTCAAAGGTAGTAGACGCTATCATTAATGACCTTCAAATCATTACAGGTCAAAAGCCGGTTATCTGCCGTGCGAAGAAGTCAGTTGCTAACTTCAAGCTTCGTGAAGGTATGCCAATCGGTGTTAAAGTTACTCTTCGTGGTGACAGAATGTATGAATTCCTTGAGAGATTCTTCAATTTGGCACTTCCGAGAGTTCGTGACTTCAGAGGTATCAACCCTAACTCATTCGATGGCCGTGGTAACTATGCTATGGGTATCAAAGAGCAGTTGATTTTCCCTGAAATCGAGTATGACAAGATTGATGCTGTTCGTGGTATGGACATCATCATGGTAACAACTGCAAACACAGATGAAGAGGGCAGAGAGCTCCTTAAGCTCCTCGGCGCTCCATTCTCAGAGTAAGGAGGGATTATCGTGGCAAAAACATCTATGAAAGTCAAGGCTGCAAAGCCTGCAAAGTATTCAACAAGACAGTACAACAGATGCAAAATCTGCGGTAGACCTCATGCTTATCTTCGTAAGTACGGTGTATGCAGAATTTGCTTCAGAGAGCTCGCTCATAAGGGCGAAATCCCTGGTGTAAAGAAGTCATCTTGGTAAGAACTGAGAATTGCTAATTAAATAAGGAGGAATTATCAATGCATATTACAGATCCAATCGCTGATATGCTTACAAGAATTCGTAATGCAAATTCAGCAAAGCACGATACAGTAGATATTCCTGCGTCAAACATGAAGAAGGCAATTGCTCAGATTCTTGTTGATGAAGGTTATATCAAAAATTATAAATTAATTGAAGACGGCAAGCAGGGTGTTATTCGTGTAACACTTAAGTACGGCGAAGGTAAGAGCCAGGTTATCACTGGTCTTCGCAGAGTTTCAAAGCCGGGTCTTCGTATTTATTCAAACGTTGAAGAAATGCCTAAGGTTATGAAGGGTCTCGGTGTTGCAATCGTTTCAACTTCAAAGGGCATTATGACAGACAGAGAAGCTCGCAAGCAGAATGTCGGCGGCGAAGTTTTAGCATTCATTTGGTAAGGAGGTACAGTCAGGATGTCACGTATCGGTTTAAAACCTATTACAATTCCTGCCGGTGTTGATGTAAATGTCAACGGTGCAACTGTTACCGTAAAGGGACCTAACGGTACTCTTTCAATGGATGCACATCCAAATATGACAGTCAGCGTTGAGGGCAGTGAAATTATCGTTAGCAGACCTAACGATGCAAAAGAAAACAGATCACTTCACGGTTTAACCCGTACACTTATCCACAATATGGTTGTAGGTGTTACAGAGGGATTCAAGAAAAACCTTGAAGTTAACGGTGTTGGTTACCGTGTTCAGATGCAGGGCAACAAGCTTGTTATGAACCTTGGTTTCTCACATCAGGTTACAATGGAAGCTCCAGAAGGTATTAAGGTAGAATGTCCTTCAGCAAACGCTATCGTAATTAGCGGTGCTGATAAGCAGATGGTAGGTCAGTTCGCAGCTCAGGTTCGTGAAAAGAGACCACCGGAGCCATACAAGGGCAAGGGTATCAAGTATGCCGAAGAGCATATCCGTCGTAAAGAAGGAAAAGCAGGTAAGAAATAAGGGAAGGAGTGAAATACAATGGTTTCAAGACAAGACGCCAATAAGGCAAGACAAAAGCGCCACACAAGAGTTCGTGGTAAAATCAGCGGTACTGCTGAATGTCCAAGACTTAACGTATATCGCTCTCTCAGCAATATTTACGTGCAGTTAATCGACGATGTTGCAGGTGTAACAATTGCATCAGCTTCAACTGTTGAAAAGGAATTCACACAGTACGGCGGTAACGTAGAAGCAGCTAAGGCTGTTGGTAAAACATTAGCAGAAAGAGCCAAGGCAAAGGGCATTGAAGAATGTGTATTTGACCGTGGCGGTTACGTATATCACGGACGTGTTGCTGCAGTAGCAGACGGCGCTCGTGAAGGCGGACTTAAGTTCTAACGAAGGAGGTAAATTTTTATGGCAAAGATTGACGTATCTTCAATGGAACTTGAAGAAAGAGTTGTTACTATCAACCGTGTATCAAAGACTGTAAAGGGTGGTAGAATTTTCAAATTCGCAGCACTCGTAGTTGTCGGTGACGGTAACGGTCTTGTAGGCTTCGGTATCGGTAAGTCAGGCGAAGTTCCTGATGCAATCCGTAAGGGTATCGAGGATGCAAAGAAAAATGTAATTAAGGTTGCTCTTAAGGGAACAACAATTCCTCATGAGATTAAGGGTAAGTTCGGCGCAGGTGAGGTTCTCCTTATGCCTGCTCCAAAGGGTACCGGTGTTATCGCCGGCGGTCCTGTTCGTGCTGTTGTTGAAACAGTAGGTATCAAGGATATCAGAACAAAGGCTATCCGTTCAAATAACCCTTGCAATGTAGTAAGAGCTACTATTAATGGTTTAAGCCAGCTTCGTACAGCTGATGAAGTTGCAGCAGTACGTGGCAAGGCAACAAAAGAAATTTTAGGTTAAGGAGGGTGGAATAATGGCAGACATTAAAATCAAGCTTACAAAGAGCTTAATCGGCAGTAAGAAAGACCAGATTGCCACAGCCCACTCTCTCGGTCTTCGCAAAATCGGCAACGTAACAGTTCAGCCTGATAATGCACAGACACAGGGTAAGCTTGCAAAGATTGCTCACCTTGTAACAATCGTAGAAGAATAAGGGGAGGTGCAGATAATATGAAATTACATGAACTTTCTCCTGCTGAGGGCTCTAAGAAGAGCGTAAAGAGAATTGGCAGAGGTACTGCTTCAGGTCAAGGCAAGACAGCCGGCAAAGGACAGAAGGGCCAGAAATCACGTTCAGGCTACAGCAGACGTCCAGGTTTTGAAGGCGGTCAGATGCCACTTCAAAGAAGAGTTCCTAAGAGAGGATTTAACAACATCTTCGCTACTGAATATGCAGTCGTAAATCTTTCAACACTTAATGACAGATTTGAGGACGGCGCTACAGTTGATGCTCAGAGTCTTAAGGACGCAGGTGTTATTAAAAAGGCACTTGACGGTGTTAAGGTTCTTGGAAAAGGCGAAATCACTAAGGCAATCACAGTAAAAGTTGCTGCAATCAGTGAGTCGGCT
The DNA here is from genome assembly GCA_000436835.1 of Eubacterium sp. CAG:251. Lineage (GTDB taxonomy): Bacteria > Bacillota > Clostridia > Oscillospirales > Acutalibacteraceae > Eubacterium_R. The sequence goes on along the minus strand of FR889121.1, from coordinate 21,257 downwards.
AAGGCAAAGATTGAAGCTGCAGGTGGCAAGGTGGAGGTGCTCTAATGATTAAAACCATGATTAATGCGTGGAAAGTGCCTGACATTCGCAAAAAGCTTTTGTTCACAGCATTTATCATCCTCGTTTTCAGAATAGGTTCAGTCATTCCCGTACCTTTCCTTAACATTGTTGATGAAATCAATGTTGGTAAAGGCAACACAATTCTCACTTATTTGAGCTTGATGACAGGTAGTGCATTCACATACGGTACTATTTTCGCTATGTCAATCACTCCGTACATCAACTCTTCAATCATCATTCAACTTCTCGCAGTGGCAATCCCGTCACTCGAGAGATTACAGAAGGAAGGCGAAGAAGGCAGAAAGAAGCTTGCTTCTATTACTCGTTTCGTAACAGTTGCACTCGGTGTTCTTCAGTCTATCGCTTATTACTTCTATCTTCGTACAAACAACTACCTTATGACTGATTCAAACGGTGCTCAGTTCACAGGTTTTGACGCAGTTTTCCAGGCACTTGTTATTGTACTTGTTTTAACAGCAGGCACAGCAGTTATTATGTGGCTCGGTGAGCAGATTACTATCAGCGGTATTGGTAACGGTATTTCCATTATCCTTTTCGCAGGTATCGTATCTCGTTTCCCAACCCTCATTAAGCAGCTCTTCCAGTATCTCGATACAGGTAGACTTGTTTATAAAATCCTTGTTCCTGTAGTTATCGTATGCTTCTTGCTTATGATTGCATACATCGTATTTATGGATAATTCTGAGAGAAGACTTCCGATTTCTTACGCAAAACGTGTAGTCGGCAGAAAGATGATGGGAGGTCAGTCAACTCATATGCCTATTAAGGTTAATATGAGCGGCGTACTTCCTGTAATCTTCGCTTCATCAATTCTCTCACTTCCTGGAACAGTTCAAATGTTCCTTTCGGCTGATAAGTATGAAGGCACTTTCTGGGAAAAGTTCTTTAAGGCATTCCAGGGCGACTCTTGGTGGTACGCAGCAATGTACTTCCTTCTTATCATCTTCTTTGCTTATTTCTACAGTACAATTCAGTACAACCCAATTGAAATGGCAAACAACTTGCGTAAAAACAACGGCGCAATTCCGGGTATCAGACCGGGTAAGCCGACCTCTGATTACATTCTCAGAGTTCTTTCAAGGCTTACACTTATCGGTGCTTTGATGCTTTCGGTTATCGCACTCTTCCCAATCGTTTACTCACTTATCTGTGATGCGGCTATCAAGCCACTTGCAGAAGGCGGCAAAGATGGCGGTATGACAATTTCTCTCGGCGGTACATCACTTATTATTATGTGCGGTGTTGCACTTGAGACAGTTCGTCAGTTAGAGTCGCAGATGATGATGCGCCACTACAAAGGCTTCCTTGACTAATAACTAATAGGAGTATTAAATATGAAACTTATTCTTCTCGGTGCTCCGGGTGCCGGCAAAGGTACTCAGGCAGAAAAGATTGTTGAAAAATACGGTATTCCGGCAATTTCAACAGGTAATATTCTTCGTGCAGCCGTAAAAGACGGCACAGAAATGGGACTTAAGGCTAAATCATTTATGGACGCAGGACAGCTTGTTCCCGACGAGGTTGTTATCGGTATTATCAAGGACAGACTTAAAGAAAAAGATTGCGAAAACGGCTTCATTCTCGATGGCTTCCCAAGAACAATTCCTCAAGCTCAGGCTCTTTTAGATTCAGGTGTTGATATTGATAAAGTGCTTGATATTGAGGTTCCTGACGAAGCAATCACTAAGAGAATGAGCGGCCGCCGTGTTTGCTCAAAATGCGCTAATTCTTATCACGTTGAGTATAAGAAGCCTAAGGTTGAAGGCGTGTGCGATGCTTGCGGCGGAGAACTTATTCAGCGTAAGGACGATGCTCCTGAAACTGTTCTTGCTCGTTTGGCTGAATATCACCAAATGACAGAACCGCTTAAAGATTTCTACAAAAAGCTTGGTAAGCTTACTGTTGTAGAAGGACAGGAAGAAGTTGCAGATACAACTGCACTCGTTTACGCTGCGTTGGAGGATTAACATGATAGTGCTAAAAAGCAGCCGTGAGCTCGAACTTATGAAAGAAGCTTGTCAAATTTCGGCTGAAGCATTAATGGTAGCAGGCGAGGCAGTAAAGCCGGGCGTTTCTACCAAGGAAATTGATGAGATTGCATACAAGTTTATCAAAAAACACGGTGCAACTCCTAACTTTTTAAACTACGGTGGATTTCCTGCTACCGCATGTATATCTATAAATGATGAAGTTATTCACGGCATCCCAAAGGCTGACAGAATTCTCAAAGAGGGTGACATTGTCAGCATCGATTTGGGTGCGGCTAAAAACGGATATAACGGCGACAATGCTGCTACATTTGCTTGCGGAACTGTAAGTGACGAGGCAAAGCGGCTGATGGATACTACTCGTGAAAGCCTTTATAAAGGTATTGAGCAAGCAGTTCCAGGCAACAGAATCGGCGATATCGGTCACGCAGTACAGGAGTATTGCGAAGCACGTGGGTACGGCGTTGTACGTGACTTTGTCGGTCACGGCGTCGGTACTAAACTTCATGAAGAACCAAGCGTACCAAACTTCGGTCACGCAGGCCGTGGTATCAGACTGTTACCCGGAATGACATTGGCAATTGAACCAATGATTAATCTGGGAACCTACAAGGTTAAACAGCTTTCAGACGGTTGGACCGTCAAAACCGCTGACGGCAAGCTTGCTGCTCATTTTGAGCACTCAATTGCGATTACGCCAAACGGTCCTGTTATATTAACAAAAGTCTGAGGCTTTAATCAATTGCTGGCGATTACGCCGTAATGTGATTCCAGTTAAATTAAAAACATCAATCGTAAATAATTAAATTTTAGCGAGGTATAAGATGTCAAAGTCAGATATGATAGAAGTTGAGGGTACCGTGGTTGAAGTGTTACCTAATACAACTTTTAAAGTAACATTGCAAAATGACCACATCATTATAGCCCACATCAGCGGGAAGCTGAGAATGAATAATATTCGTATTCTTCCCGGTGACAAGGTAACGATTGAGATGTCCCCATACGATCTTACTAAGGGTCGTATAATATGGCGCTCAAAGTAATAATTAGGAGGATATTCAGAATGAAAGTAAGACCTTCTGTAAAGAAAATTTGCGAAAAGTGCAAAGTAATAAAGCGCAATGGAAAAGTAATGGTTATCTGTGAAAATCCAAAGCACAAACAGCGTCAGGGCTAATCCTGAATTAATAATCGGAGGTAAACTGTAAAATGGCACGTATTTCAGGTGTTGACTTACCTAATGACAAGAGAGTTGAAATCGGCCTTACCTATATTTACGGTATCGGTCGCACAACCTCTAATGAAATCATCAAAGCAACAGGCATCAATCCTGACACCCGTTGCAGAGATTTAACAGAAGATGATGTTAAAAAGCTCAGCGATTATATCACTCACAACCTCACAGTTGAAGGTGACCTTCGCAGAAACACAGCTTTTGACATTAAGAGACTTATAGAAATCGGTTGCTATCGTGGCGTAAGACATAGAAAGGGTCTCCCTGTAAGAGGTCAGACTTCTAAGAACAATGCACGTACACGTAAGGGTCCTAAGAAGACTATAGCAAACAAGAAGAAATAGTAGGAGGAACAAATAAGTATGGCTACTAAGAAGACCACAGGCTCACGTAAGCGTCGTGAGAAGAAGAACATCGAGCGTGGTGCTGCCCATATCCAATCAACCTTCAACAACACAATCGTAACTATTACCGATATGAACGGTAACGCTGTTTCTTGGGCTTCTGCCGGAGAAATGGGCTTCCGTGGTTCAAGAAAATCAACTCCGTTTGCTGCTGCTACTGCTGCTGAAACTGCTGCAAAGGCTGCTATGGAGCATGGTATGAAATATGTTGAAGTATACGTTAAGGGACCTGGCTCAGGTAGAGAATCTGCTATCAGAGCTCTTCAAACAGCCGGCTTAGAAGTAAGTCTTATCAAAGATGTTACTCCTATCCCACATAACGGCTGTCGTCCACCAAAAAGACGTCGTGTATAGTTTATTGGAGGTGTAGTAAAGATATGGCAAAGAATTCAGAACCTATTGCAAAGCGTTGCAAAGCACTCGGTATTTCACCGGCTGTTATGGGTTATACAAATAAGGATACATTCAGAAATTCTTATAGTAAGAATCGCCGTAAGAAGAGCGAATATGCTATGCAGCTCAATGAGAAGCAGAAAGTTAAGTTCATCTACGGTATTCTTGAAAAGCAGTTCCACACCTATTATGAGAAGGCTGCAAAGGCTCAGGGACAGACAGGTGCAGTTCTTCTTACAATGATTGAAACCCGCCTTGATAACGTTGCTTTCAGAACAGGCTTTTGTAAGACTCGTCGTGAAGCAAGACAGGCAGTTTCTCACGGTCATTTCACCGTAAACGGCAAGAAAGTAAACATTCCATCTTATCTCGTTAAGGCAGGAGATGTTATCGCAGTCGTTGACAAGAGCAAGGATAACGGCAGATTTAAGCTCGTTAAGGAAGAGGGCGCTTACGGCACCGCTCCTAAGTGGCTTGAAGTAAACCCGGCTGAACTCACAGCAAAGGTTGTTGCATTACCTCAGCGTGATGACATTGATTATCCTGTTGAAGAGCATTTAATCGTTGAGTTCTACTCTAAATAATAGTGTTTGGCTGTTATTTAGCGAAAACAAAATACAACATTTTATTAGGAGGCTTTTAAATGATCGAAATTGATAAGCCTAAAATCGAGATTGTAGACGTTTCTACTGTCGGAAGCCGCAGCACGGGCAGATTTGTTGTTGAACCTCTTGAAAGAGGTTTTGGCACAACTCTCGGTAACGGAATGAGAAGGGTTCTTCTTTCTTCTCTTCCGGGATATGCTATCACTTCCGTTAAGATTGATGGTGTTTTACACGAATTTTCAACAATTCCGCACGTTAAGGAAGATGTTACTGAGATCGTTCTTAACCTCAAAAATGTTATCTTAAAGATACATGATGAGATGCCAAAGACTCTTTATATTGAGGCTTCGGGTGAGGGCGAAATTACTGCTGCTGATATTAAGCATGACGCAGACGTTGAAATTCTTAATCCTGACCTTCACATTGCTTATCTTGATGAAGGTGCAAGTGTAAATATGGAACTTACTGCTAATCACGGCAGAGGATATGTTCCTTGCGACCGCAATAAGCAGCTTATGGATTTACCAATCGGCACTATTGCTATTGATTCAATCTATACTCCTGTTTTAAAGGTTAATTACACAGTAGAAAACACACGTGTAGGTCAGCAAACTGACCTTGATAAGCTCATTCTCGACGTTGAGACAGACGGTACTATTCCGGCTGACGAGGCAGCTTCACTTGCTGCTAAAATTCTCAATGACCATCTTATGCTCTTTGTTGACCTTTCTGAAGAGATTGGTAATCAAGACATTATGGTTGAAAAGGATGACGATAATAAGGAAAAAGTTCTTGAAATGACTATTGAGGAGCTTGACCTTTCAGTTCGTTCGTTCAACTGTCTTAAGAGAGCAGGCATTAATACAGTAGAAGATTTAATTGGTAAATCTGAAGAAGATATGATGAAAGTTAGAAACCTTGGCCGTAAGTCACTTGATGAGGTCGTAGCTAAGCTCGGCTCATTAGGTTTCGGACTTGCTAAGGATGAGGACTAAAGGAGGGAATTTCAATGCCAGGTAGCAGAAAGTTAGGACGTCCTACTGACCATAGAAAATCTATGCTCAGAGGTATGGTTACTTTTCTTTTAGAAAACGGCAAGATTGAAACTACCGTTACAAGAGCAAAAGAAGTTCGTGCAATGACTGAGAAAATGATTACTCTCGGCAAGAACGATACTCTTCATTCAAAAAGACAGGTTCTTTCTTATGTAACTAAGGAAGACGTAGTTAAGAAGCTTTTTGATGAAATTGCTCCTAAGTATGCAGACAGAAACGGCGGTTATTGCCGTATTATCAAAACAGGCCCTCGTCGTGGTGACGCAGCAGAGATGTGCATCATCGAGCTTGTTGACTGATAATACCTAAATAATATAATTAAGGACTTAGAGTTATGCTCTAAGTCCTTTTTGTTTGTAAAAAATGTTAAATTGAATGTTTGTGAACTTGATAATTATATTACGTTGCGGAATAATCATAAATATAAAGTGTGTTGGTATCAACGTCAAATATAAGCGCACGGTAGAAATCGAAGTCAAAATTGGCGAGCGTATCAAAATTAAGCTTTGGTTGAAGCTTATCGCTTATGGTATTATACAATGCAAAATAGCCCTCACTTACCGCCTTGTAGCTGCCAAAATCCTTTATCAATGAGTCACAAAGAATGTCAAAATTGTTTTGCGCATTCGGTATTTTTACAAATTCTCCGTTTTCAAACGATTTGAAATGTTCAATCAGCTTTTTGCGCTCCTTTTCTGTTACGCTTACCTTGTAGGCTCTGACGTAATCCGCTTTATCACTCGTGCTTTCTGTCATTTCAAAATCAGATTTAATGAAATCTATTTGAAAATAGGCTAAAGTGCTTTCAAAATTATCCTTTTCAGTCGGCGAGCAGGCACTAAAAAGCAATGTGAATATCAGTAGGGGAGTAATTAAAAATAAAAGTCTTTTCATAGTTTTACCTCCAACTTGATTTTAACAGATATAGGAGAATAAGTAAAGCAAAAAATAAGGGTTTGCAATTTGCAAACCCTTAAATTATTAATTATTAAAGTATATTATTTTTCAGCGTACTTGTTCTCGCCATACCAGCTATACATTGAACGAATCTTTTCGCCAACTTGCTCAAGCTGATGATTAGCTTCCATCTCTCTCTTAGCCTTGAAGTGAGCCCAACCGTTGTTAGCCTCTGTGATGAACTTAGAAGCGAATGTACCGTCCTGAATTTCATCAAGAATCTTCTTCATTTCCTTCTTAGTTTCGTCAGTAACAAGTCTCTTACCTGTCTCGTAATCACCGAACTCAGCAGTGTTAGAAATTGAATATCTCATTTCCTTAAAGCCGCCTGCATAGATAAGGTCAACGATAAGCTTCATTTCGTGGATACATTCAAAGTAAGCATTTCTTGGGTCATAACCAGCCTCAACAAGTGTTTCAAAACCGGCTTTCATAAGTGCTGTTACACCGCCGCAAAGAACAGCTTGCTCACCGAAGAGGTCAGTTTCAGTTTCGCACTTAAATGTTGTTTCAAGAAGAGCTGCACGAGCGCCGCCGATACCTGCACCGTAAGCGAGAGCGATATCCCAAGCATGACCTGTAGCATCTTGATATACAGCAACAAGGCAAGGTGTACCTTTACCTTCTTTGTATTCTGAACGAACTGTGTGGCCCGGAGCCTTAGGAGCAATCATAAATACATCTACATTTGCAGGTGGAACGATTTGCTTGAAGTGAATGTTAAAGCCGTGAGCAAATGCAAGAGCCATACCTTCTGTAAGGTTCGGTTCGATATCCTTCTTGTAAATAGCTGCCTGCTTCTCATCCGGAGCAAGAACCATAACAATGTCTGCAGCCTTAACTGCGTCAGCAGTTTCCATTACCTTTAAACCAAGGTCTTCAACCTTTTTCCAAGATTTTGAACCTTTGTAAAGGCCAACAATTACGTTTACACCGCTTTCGTGAAGATTAAGTGCATGTGCGTGGCCCTGTGAACCAAAGCCTACGATAGCAACAGTCTTACCTGAAAGAACGTCAAGATTACAATCTGATTCGTAAAAAAGTCTAGCTTCTGCCATTTTTGTTTCCTCCAAAAATAATAATTATTTATTTAATATTTTAAATATTTGTGGTGTTCGGTTGTCCGACCACTCGCTAAATATCTTTTACAATTGTCATTATAACTTGTCTGTTGTCTAATGTCAATACCTAATTTTGATTTTTTTGCAAGCCTTCCATAGCGTGAATAATATGAAGCCTCATAGCTGTTCTTGCACCATCGGGATTTCTCTTTTTTATAAAATCCATAATCAGCCTGTCGTCGCTCATATTATCTTTGCTGACGTCGCTGTCCTTCATCATAACAACAACACCTTTTTTGATTGCGTTAAATATAATAGGAATAAATTGCTTTACAAAAGCGTTATGAGTTGCGTTTGCGATACTCTCGTGAAATTTTTGTTCTTCAACAGTTCTGTCCTCACCCGAAAGTATTTTCTTTTCAACCGCTTCGCCGCATTCACAGATTATTCTTATTTCCTCGTCAGTAGCCCTTAAAGCCGCATAATAAGCGCAATCCGGTTCAAACATAAGCCTCATTTCAAACAAATCGTCAAGCCCTGAGGTTATGTCGCTTAAATCGTTTGAATCTATAATAGTGTTTGAAGTTACAAATGTGCCTTTGCCACGCTTTATTTCAAGTATGCCGTAGGTGGTAAGTATTTTTACCGCTTCTCTGAGGGTAGAACGGCTTACTCCAAGTTCAGCGGCAAAATCGTTTTCGTTAGGCAGCTTGTCGCCAACGGAAAAGCGTTCCTCTTCTTCTATCATTTTTAATATCTGATTTGCAGTGCTGTCTGCAAGTCTTGATGAATTGCCCATATAAACACCTCTTGAGTTGTATGATAACACAACTTGCATATAAAAGTCAATACGTTGTCAGACATCTTACAACAAAAATTCCTTTTGGGTCTGCTTTTATTTGTTCAAAACAACGATTTTAACTATATTACTTGTAAATTGTGAACAATTGCTATATTATAAGTATATAAAATATATTACCTAAAAATATCGGTCTTGGAGGTGTTGAAGATGAATAAGGTAACAAGACTTAAATATTATATTGAATCGCTTTGCATTTATGATTTTGAGGATGATGACGTTTTTTCTGCTTTATATGATTTGCTTTGCGACGATGAAGAGGACACGGTAGCACTTCAAAGTTACTTTTTTAAGGAGCTTGCAAAAAGCGAATCGCTTAAAAGGCATATTTCACGCTTGATTTTGACTAATGACAATATTTTCACTAAAGCGGCATGCGCAGGAAAAGTAAATCAACTTTCAATCGCAGTCATAAATGCGGTTAAAAGTGACCTTGCAAAGCTTGAAGAAATCGCTTCTCTTACCGCACAGGATATTTTGGCAGATATTGATGATGAGGATATTAAGGAAATCCTTTTGACTTTACCGGGCTGGGAGGTAGGCAAGCCGCTTGCTCCGTTAGATTCTCATTGGGACAGGCAACTTGATGAACTTATTAAGTATCACAGAGAAAACGGCTACGGTATTTATGCCAAAAATATTGCATTTACTTGGAGAGATGAGGAAATCACTCCGGTTAATTCCATTGATCCTATCCGTCTTACAGATTTGAAAAATTATGAACTTCAAAGAAATAAGGTTATTGATAATACCGAAAGCTTTATCGCAGGTCATCCGGCTAATAACGTTTTGCTTTACGGTGACAGGGGAACGGGCAAAAGTTCAACAGTTCACGCAATTTTGAATGAGTATTGGCAAAAGGGACTTCGTATGATTGAAATTCCTAAGAGTGCTGTTGCCGACCTTTCGCTTATTCGTGAGCAAATTGCCGATTCACCAATGAAATTTATTATTTATATTGATGATTTAAGTTTCAACTCTAACGATACCTCGTTTAGCGAACTTAAGGCCGCTCTTGAAGGTTCGCTTTCGGGTAAACAGCCGAATACTATAATATATGCAACGTCTAACAGACGTCATTTGATTAAGGAAAATTTCTCTGACAGGGAAAATGATGTTAATAAGGGAGATACTATGCAAGAACAGCTTTCCCTTTCCGACCGCTTCGGTCTTACAATCTCATTTCTTAATCCCGATAAAAAGGAATATCTTGATATTGTTGAAAAACTTGCTTGCGACAGGCATTTTGAAGAGCACGGCGTTGACGTTGATAAACTTCTTTTCAAAGCTGACCAGTGGGCAACAAGGAGAGGCGGACGTTCGCCGAGAGGTGCAAAGCAATTTATCGACCATGTTGAGGGCTGTATAAAGCGTGGAAAAGAATGGTAATTAGACTATCGATAAAGCGGCTAAACCGCGCCGAATAAAATAAATAAACCTATTTGCCTCCCTTGTGTAAAGGGAGGTGGGTGCAACTTGTTACACTCAGAGGGATTGGAAAAATGCCAATGACATCGAGTCCTTGCCATTTTTTGGCGCTTTTCGTCTTTTGCTCGGGGGCAGTACCAACGTACAGCACCCGCTCGCAAAATACGAAATTTATCTCACTTTCTCGAAGTCTATGATGGGTTGAAATTTATAATTTGACTGTTCTACACGCAGATTAATTAATATTACCAATAATTTTCATTCAAAAAATATTTATAAATTTTATAAAATGTTAATTAAAACTACAAAAAATTATCACTAAGCGGTGATAAAATGATATTAACAAATCAAAGGAGAAACATTATGGGAACAAAAATTTTGGTTGTTGACGACGACCGCAACATTTGCGAACTTTTAAAGCTTTACTTGGAAAATGACGGCTACACGGTTTTCGTTGCTAATGACGGACAGGAAGCAGTTGAAATGTTTCAGTCTAAAGCACCTGAACTTGTGCTTCTTGATATTATGCTTCCGAAAATGGACGGCTGGCAGGTTTGCCGTGAAATAAGAAAAACATCTAATACTCCTATCATTATGCTTACCGCTAAGGGTGAAACTTTTGATAAGGTTCTCGGTCTTGAACTTGGCGCAGACGACTATGTTACAAAACCTTTTGACGCTAAGGAAGTAATGGCAAGAGTTAAGGCTGTGTTGAGAAGAGCCAGCGGCAGTAATGACGCTGAGGAAAATTCAAAGAAAATCGTAAAATATGATAATCTTGAAATCAATATAGTTAATTATGAGCTTAAGGTTAAGGGTGTACCTGTTGATACTCCTCCTAAAGAGCTTGAACTTATTTATCATTTTGCATCAAATCCTAATAGGGTTTATACCCGTGACCAGCTTCTTGACGAGGTTTGGGGTTTTGATTATTACGGTGATTCAAGAACGGTTGACGTTCACGTTAAAAGGCTTCGTGAAAAGCTTGAGGGCGTGTCAGACAAATGGTCGCTTAAAACCGTTTGGGGAGTAGGCTACAAGTTCGAAACAAAGGAATAATCAAAATGCCGGAAGATTTACCGGCAGTAAGTATATAATAAAGGTATAAATAATGACAAAAATACATTTACCTCAAAAAAAGAATTTGAAGGATAATATTTTTGCTAAATACTTTTTGTTGTTTTCGGCAATAATGCTTATTGTGCTTACTGTTTTGGGTACGACGCTTACCGCTCTTGTGGGTGCGTATACTCAAAAACAGACTACAGATTTGCTTATGGAAAATGCACAGTCTATTGCCAACAGTGTAAGTTCCAATCTCCTTGTTGCGGATATGAATGATACTTATTCAAACGAGAAAGAAATGATATGCCGTGCAATCAAGATTGTATCCAATTCGGTCGACGCTGATATTTTTGTTTGCGACACCGAGGGAAATATAATTTTGTGTAAGGAAAGGGCAGATTCGCTTCCTTTTTTCGGAAAACTCGGCAAATGCTCGTTTCATACCGACTATAATATAAGCGATTCGATACTTCAGCAGGTGTATGAGAGCAGTTATGTCGGCAGCGGGGTAATAAGCGGTCAACGTTCGTTTATTGTCGGTTGCCCGATTTACAGCTCAAATCAGATTATCGGCTCTGTTTTTGCAACAAGCGCAACAAGTGCCGTTTCACTTGTTCACGAAGTATTTAAAATGTTTATGTTAAGTGCTGTATTTTGCCTTGTTTTGGGCTTCTTATGTATTTGGAAGCTTACACGAAGCTTTGTTCAGCCGCTTCGTGATATGAGCAAGGCGGCAAAGCAATTTGCAATAGGCGATTTTTCATACAGAGTTAAAGTTGACGGCTGCGACGAGCTTGCAGAACTCGGCAAAGCTTTTAATGATATGGCAGACGCACTTGATACGCTTGAGTCGTCGAGACGAAGCTTTGTGTCTAACGTATCACATGAGCTTAGGACTCCGATGACTTCAATCGGAGGTTTTATTGACGGTATTCTTGACGGAACAATTCCGAAGGAAAAGGCAAATTATTATCTTGAAATTGTAAGCGGTGAAATTAAACGTCTTACCCGACTTGTTGTAACTATGCTTAATATGAGCAAGATTGAATCGGGCAGTTTTGAGATGAAACCGCAAAAATATGATATTTCAGACCAAATTATTCATATACTTTTGACTTTTGAGCAAAAAATAGAGGAAAAGCATATTGAAATTGAAGGTCTTGAAAATTTAAACCCTACCTTTATCACGGCGGATAGGGATATGATTTATCAGGTTATCTATAATATTTTTGACAACGCTGTTAAATTCACAAATGAGGGCGGATATATTAACGTCTCTATGAATGAAGATGACAAAAACGTTGAAGTGCACATCAAAAATAGCGGTATAGGTATTCAAAAGGAAGAACTTTCAAAGGTGTTCCAAAGATTTTACAAGGTTGATAAATCACGTGGACTTGATGCTAAAGGTGCAGGATTAGGTTTATATATAGTAAAGATGATGGTTGAAATGCACAGCGGCACAATTTATGCGCAAAGTGAGGACGAAAATACGGCTGAATTTGTGTTTAAGCTGCCAAAGGAGTATAAACCTGTCTATAAAAAAGGAGACAAACAATAATGAGCGATTTTGATAATGAAAAAACCGGCGGTCAGGAAAGACCGGATTATTATCAGCCAAATCAAAACGAAGGGCAAACATATTACACCCCTCCTCAAAATGAGCAGGCTGACAATAACACAACCTATCACTATTCCTACGCAGGCAAAGCACAGGAAAATCAAGAAAGCTATTCAAACGCATCAAATTATTCAAGCGGTAACGGCAACTATTATCAACCGCCGCAAAATGATAATAAGCAAAACGCAGAAAACGGCAATTCGCCAAAGCCGCCTAAGAAGAAACCCAGTGCCGGCAAAATAGTTGCAATTATTCTTGTTATTTGCGCATTCGTTGCAGCAGTCGGTATTGTTCTTTCAACAGCGGGTGTAATTGACAACAGTAAAAATTCACAAAATAACAGTTCAACCTCTCAATGTCAGGATTCGGGTAGCGATGTTAAAACAAACGACAGTAACAGTGTTCAAACAAAGGACAGCAGCGGCAATCTTACCGTTGCAGGTGTTGCTAAAAAGGTTTTGGATTCATGCGTCGGCATCACCGTTTACAGTGAGAAGCAGGCTTCATATAATTATTTCTATAATTACGGCAATAATGACGGCAATAATTCAAGTAACTCAGACCCTGAAAAGTCAGGCGAAGGCTCAGGTATCATTATGTCGGAGAAAAACGGCAAAACATATATCCTTACTTGTGCTCACGTTATCAGTGAAGGCACTAAATTTACAGTAACTCTTAACAACAAGAAAGAATATGACGCTTCAATGGTTGCATATGACAGCCAGACCGATATCGGCGTTCTTTCTATCAATGCAACAGGCTTGCAGGTTGCTGAATTTGCAAACAGCGATAATCTCGCAGTCGGTGAGCAGGTAATTGCTATCGGATGTCCGGGCGGTCTTGAATTTATGAATTCGCTTACAAGCGGTTATATTTCAGCACTTGACAGGCCGATTTCATCAAATATAGGCTATGATAATAAATGTATACAGGTTGATGCAGCAATTAACCCCGGTAACAGCGGTGGCGCATTGTTCAATATGCAGGGTCAGGTTGTCGGCGTAAATTCTTCAAAGATTGCCGCTACTGAATATGAGGGAATGGGCTTTGCAGTTCCGTCGGATACTGCTATTGCAACTGCTAACAGTTTGATTAAGTCCGGCTATGTAGAGGGCAGAGCTAAGCTTGGAATTACTTATCTTCCTCTTACTAAATACAGCAATTATTCCGCTATCCTTTCGGCACTTGAGGAAAAAGGCTATAAGAATGCACAGGGCACAATGGTAATTAATTCTGTTGACGGCTCATCAGACCTTGCAAGCAAGGATGTTAAACAGTATGATATGATTGTTGCAATTAACGGCAAAACTATGACGTCAACCGATGTTTTAACTTCGGTTTTGGCTGACTCAAAGCCGGGTGATACGGTTAAGCTTACCATTGCAAGAATTGAAAATAACAGTATTAAGACAAGTACGGTTGAGTGCAAGCTTATGGAGTCAAAAGGTGACAGCTCATCTCAAAGCAACAGTTCGGGTGAATAATAAAATTTAATACGTTGGGCATATAAATGTGCGAAAACGGCTTGAACATCAGTCCAAGCCGTTTTCGCAGTTAAAGCTATTAAATAATTATCAATCGGAGGGTGTATGAAGCTTATAAAAAAACTGAAAATCAAAAATTTTATGGTTCTCTTTTTTGCGGGAATAATAAATTCTGTCGGTGTAACGGTGTTTCTCCAACCTGTAAGGCTTTATGACAGCGGTATATCAGGCACGTCAATGTTTTTATCTCAAATCACACCGCAATGGCTTTCGCTTTCTGTTTTTCTTGTTGTGCTTAACATTCCGATTTTTATTTTCGGAGCAAAAAAGCAGGGTATAGAATTTACGATATATTCAGTTTTTGTTGTGGCAATATATTCTTTGTCCGCATGGCTTATAACAGATGTTTTACCGATTGATGTTGCAAGTTTTTCGCCTCTTGCTAAGGATGATTTATTTCTTTGCGCAATTTTCGGCGGACTTATTTCGGGAATAGGAAGCGGGCTTGCAATTCGTTTCGGCGGTGCTATGGACGGTATTGAGGTTTTGGCTGTCGTGTTTGCAAAAAAGCTTTCGCTTACGGTCGGAACGTTTGTAATGATTTATAATGTAATTCTCTATGTAATATGCGGTATTGCATTTCAAAGCTGGATTTTGCCGCTTTATTCAATAGTGGCTTACGTTGTTGCACTCAAAACCGTTGACTATATTATTGAAGGCTTTGACCGCTCAAAATCCGCAATGATTATTACAACCAAGCAAAAGGAAATTTGCAAAAGGCTTTCAAATGAATTTGAAAACGGCATTACATTTTATGATGCAAAGGGATATTATTCAAATGAGGATAAAACGGTAATATATTTTGTATTAAACAGATTTCAAATCGGAAAAATGAGGGAGATTGTTCATTCAATTGACCCTAAAGCATACATATCAATAACCGAGGTTGCCGATATTTTCGGCGCTAATAACAATAAAGAATAAACTATGAAATATAAATACGTAATTTGGGATTGGAACGGCACGCTTTTTGACGATGTTGAAATCAGTGTTTACACAATGAACAAAATGCTTGAAAAAACAGGATATAAAAACAGAATTGACCTTGATTTATATAAGAAAATATTTACGTTCCCCGTAAGTGAATATTATCAAAAGGCAGGCTTTGATTTTTCGAAGGATAAATTTGAGGACTTGGCTGAAATATATGTTGAGGTTTATACTTCTTTGCAATTTACGGCAAAGCTTAATGATGAAACGCTGCCGATTCTTAAACTCCTTAAAAATAGGGGATGTAAGCAAATCATTGTTTCCGCCTGCGAGAAAAACAGACTTTTAAATCAGGTGGAGAAATTTAAAGTCAAAGATTATTTTGATGCTGTATTGGGTATAGATGACGATTTGGCGGTGAGCAAATCAAGTCTTGCGAAAAAGTGGTTTGATGATAACAAAATAGATAAAAACGATGTCCTTTTTATCGGAGATACCGTTCACGATTATGAAGTTTCGCAAAGTATTTCCTGCGATTGCGTACTTGTTTCCTGCGGCCATCAGGACAAAAGTGTTCTTGAAAAAACAAATGCGCCTGTTTTGGACAAATTAAGCCAAATTTCCGATTTTCTCGCACTTTAATTGTTACTAATAATTTACAAAATCTTTAAACAGTTGAGTTTTATGTTATATTATGGTAAAATGTAAAATGTTGTGGTAAAACAAAATGTATATTAGTGAGGTAATTTTATGTTGCAGTTAATACCGCTTGCATACTATGCTCAGGAAAAGAGCGGCGTGTTTGCGATAGACGAACAGCTTAAGGTAAATTCCGATTTTGATTTAAAACTTTTAAAGCTTGAAAAAGCTCAGGATGGCAAACTTGTTATAAAAAAGGACTCTTCGCTTGATAAAGAGGAATATAAGTTGGAGGTTACACCCGATTTAATTTCAATCAAGGCTTCAAGCGAAACAGGCGCTTATTATGCGCTTCAAACTCTCCGTCAGATTGGTAGATTTGAGCTTGGCTCAAAAGAAATTCCTTGTTGCATTATTAATGATAAGCCAAGATTTTCTTGGAGAGGCGTTCAGCTTGATGAAAGCCGCCATTTCTTCGGCAAGGAATATGTTAAAAAAATGCTTGATATGATGTTTATGTTAAAGCTTAATGTTTTTCATTGGCATTTGACTGACGATCAGGGCTGGAGAATTGAAATTAAAAAATATCCGCTTCTTACCGAGATTGGCTCAAAAAGAGCATATACTCAAATTCACGGTTGGGGCAGTACGGACATTATTAATGAGGAATATTCGGGTTTTTATACTCAGGATGATATTAAGGAAATTGTTGATTATGCCGCAAAACGTGGAATAATGGTGGTGCCTGAAATTGATTTTCCGGCTCACTGCGCCGCTGCTATTGCCGCTTATCCTTGGCTTGCGTGCCGTGAAATTAACAGGGATGTGCCCGGATACTTTGGCGGCGCCATTCCTCAAAGAAAGCTTAGGCAATTTGATTGGAACAGGCCTATTTGCCCCGGCAAGGATAAAACGGTTGATTTTGTTAAAAACGTTATTGATGAGGTTTGCTCACTTTTCCCTGCACCTTATTTTCATATCGGCGGTGACGAAGCACCGAAGTCGGAGTGGAAAAAATGCCCTTGCTGTCAAAAGAGGATTAAGGATAACAACCTTAAGGACGAGGAAGATTTGCAGGGCTGGCTTAATAATGAAATTCTTGCGTTTGTCAAGTCAAAGGGCAAGAGGCTTATCGGTTGGAATGAGGTTTTAAAGGCAAAAAGCCTTGATAAATCCGTAATATGCCAATATTGGACTCCTAAAAAAGATTCAAGAGCAAGAGATTGGGCAAATAACGGCAACAGCGTAATCTTGTCTAATCATCAGTCTTTCTATTTTGATATGACGTATGCTCAATACTCTCTTAAAAATACATATAATTACAACTATAAAAATTTCGGAATTAAACCCGAAAGTGAAAAAAATATTCTCGGAATAGAGGCTGAAAACTGGACAGAGTGGACAGATTGTCCCGAAAAGTTAGAAGTATTTATGTATCCGAGAACTCAAGCGCTTGCCGAGGTGGCTTGGTCGCCTGAAAGCAAGAAAGAATTTGGTTCATTTATGGCAAGAATGGAAAATTTCAAGCCGTATTTTGAATATTTTGGTATGAGCTATGCGGTAAACAGTGTAGCTATGCCTAAAAAATGGCTCTTAAAATCAAAGATTAGAAAAGAGTTCAGTATGGGCGATACTCATCTTGAAGTTAAGCTTAACAAAAAATATATTGAGCAAGGAGAAAAGTAAATGAAATTTTCTGATTTTCCTCAGGCAGTAATCAAAGAAAATGTTGATTATACCGTTAAGGAAATTACAAACGTAATTAAAAAATACGGACCTCGTGAGTCAGGCAACGAGAATTGCTATGCGGCTCAAAAGCATATTAAAAAAGAAATGGATACTTTCTGCGACGGTACAGAGTTTGAAAGCTATAAAATGGCTCCCAAGGCATTTCTCCATTTTACAAAGCTTGTATCTGTTGTCATTTTCTTGGCAGTAGTTGTTTGTGCAATTTTAATGTATACAAGTATTATTACACCTCTTTTGGCGCAATGTATTGTTTGCGGCGTTGTTTTTGTAGGTCTTTTTATCACCGTTATGGAATTTTTGCTTTATAAGCAATTTATGGACCCTCTTTATAAAAAGATTGAGGCTCATAATCTTATGGGTGTACGAAAGCCGAGAGGCGAGGTCAAGAGAAGAATTGTTATCAGCGGTCATATTGATGCGGCTTATGAATGGCGTCACCTTTACTACGGTAAAAAAGTACCTCTTATGGCTATCTTTATGAGCTGGACAATCGGAGGTGCAATCGTTTCATTTATTTTGAGCGTTATCGCTATTGTTGCCAACTTTGTTGATATGGGCACTTTCGGCGATTTTATGATTAATTACAGCTACATTTTCCATTTTGTAACTGCTCTTGGTATGGTTACATTGTTTATGTTTGTTGATTTCAACACTATTTCTCCGGGCGCTAACGATAACCTTACAGGTACTTATGCAGCTGTTTGTGCACTTCGTATGCTTGATATGGCAGGTGTTGATTTTGAAAATACAGAGGTCTGCGCTATGATTACAGACGGCGAGGAAGCAGGTCTCAGAGGTTGCAAGAGTTGGGCAAAAAATCATTATGACGAATATGTAAACAGCGGCGTTGAAACGGTTGTTTTGTGTGTAGATACTCTTACCGACCGTGAATATCTCCGTGTTTATAATAAGGATATGACCGGTACTGTTAAAAATAATCAGCAGTTTAGCCAATTGGTTATGGACGCATCAAAGGACGCAGGTCATGATGACATTGAACTTTCTTCTGTCTTTTTCGGTTCTTCGGACGCTGCTGCTTTTTCGCAGGCAGGAATTACTGCAACGTGCCTTGCCGCTATGGACCCAAGGCCGGCAGATTATTATCATAACCGCCGTGACACGGCAGATCGCCTTGTTCCTGAAACTATCAAAACAGGCTTTGACGTTATTATTTCCACTATTCTTAATTTTGACGAAAAAGGTCTTAACTAAATAATTATTAAAGAGCAGGTAAGGGGGCATTTCCTTGTGCAATGCGCCTGATTCCTGCTCTTTTTTGTTACTCAACCGTCAGTTGAGCGAAAAATCAACAAACAGTGTAGTTTAACAACTGACGGATAATTGATTATTTGGCATTTTTGGTGTTACGATTAGCTTACCGAAGGAGGTAACTGATATGTTTAACAAAATCAAAAATGAAATTAAAACGGAGGTAGAAGCAATGAATATCGGTAATAATATATCCGCATTAAGAAAGAAAAAGGGAATAACGCAGGAGGAGCTTGCAAATGAATTGGGAGTATCTGCTCAGGCTGTTTCAAAATGGGAAAATAACAGTTCTTGCCCCGATGTTTCTCTACTTACCGAAATCGCCGATTATTTCGGTGTCAGCGTTGATGCTCTTCTTCGTGAGAATGAGGAAGATATTGTCAATTCATCAGAAAATAAAGACGCAAATGCAAAAACAAGTGATGACAAAAAGAATATTATGATTAAGGTTACACAGCAAAACGGAAAAGAGAATATTATTAAAGTTCCTTTTAAGTTTGTAAAGCTCGGTCTTAATATCGGCAATATGTTTGGTCTTAGCAAGGATATTTCTGACAAAATTGCGACATTGGCAGAAAATGATATGACTGATATTGTTAATATTGATACGGAAAACGGCGAGCATATTGCAATTACTCTTGATTAATTTTTTCAGTTCGTAAAAATTATGCCACAATGATTATTTATCATTATTTTCAATATTACTTGCAAATGCTCTTTTTATAATATATAATAAACTGTAAGTAATTTTTACGGAGGAAAATATGGAAAAAATACTTGTTCTTGATTTCGGCGGGCAGTATAATCAGCTTATCGCAAGACGTGTGCGTGACCACCATGTTTATGCGGAAATTTTGCCTTATACAACCGACCTTGAAACTATTAAGAAAAATGATTATAAAGGTATTATTTTTACGGGCGGTCCTAACTCGGTTTACGATATGGCATCTCCGCACTATACTAAAGATATACTAAATATCGGAGTACCTATTTTAGGTATTTGCTACGGCTGTCAGCTTATCGCTTGGATGGGTGACGGCGAGGTTAAAACAGCTCCTCAAAGTGAATACGGCAAGATTGAATTTACTAAAAAAGAGTCAAAGCTTTTTAAAGACGTTGATGAAAAATCAGTAGTTTGGATGAGTCATACGGACTATATTTCAACTGTTCCTGAGGGCTTTGAGATTATCGGCACAACAGATGCCTGCCCTTGCGCAGCTATGCAAAATGTTGAGAAAAATATTTATGCCGTTCAATTCCACCCTGAGGTTACTCATTCCGTTTTCGGCTCGCAGATGCTTTATAATTTCCTTTATGAAGTTTGCGGCTGTAAGGGCGATTGGGTAATGGATAATTTTATTGAAAATACCGTTGCTAAGCTTAGAGAACAGATTGGCGATAAAAAGGTTATTCTCGGTCTTTCAGGCGGTGTTGATTCTTCCGTTGCAGCAGGTCTTTTGTCACGTGCTGTCGGCAAACAGCTTACATGCGTTTTTGTTGATCAGGGCTTAATGCGTAAAAACGAAGGCGACTTTGTTGAAAAAACATTCACAAGCCTTTTTGATATGAATTTTGTAAGAGTAAACTGCGGCGATGTTTTCCTTGAAAAGCTTAAAGGTGTAGTTGACCCTGAGCAGAAGAGGAAAATTATCGGTACTGAATTTTTTAATGTTTTCTGGAATGAAATCAGGAAGCAGGACGAACTCGGTTATTTTGCACAGGGCACTATTTATCCCGACTGTATCGAATCAGGTAAAGGCGATGCCGATGTTATCAAAACTCATCATAATAGGGTAAATACACCTGATGATGTTGAATTTCTCGGTATTATCGAGCCTCTTGCAGATTTATTTAAGGATGAGGTTCGTGCAGTAGGCGAAAAGCTTGGTATTCCTAAGCAACTTGTATGGAGACAGCCGTTCCCCGGTCCGGGTCTCGGTGTAAGAATTATCGGAGAAATTACTGCCGATAAGATTAAAGTGCTTCAAGATGCCGATTGGGTTCTTAGAGATGAAATGGCAAAGAACGGATATGAGAAAAATCTTGCTCAGTTCTTTTGCGTTCTTCCTTGCGTTAAAACTGTCGGCGTTATGGGCGACCACAGAACTTATGATCACCTTGTTGCAATCCGTGCTGTAACGACCGATGATTTTATGACCGCCGATTGGGCGAAAATCCCTTACGATATCCTTGCTAAGGTTTCAAATCGTATTACAAATGAGGTAGAACATATAAATCGTGTTGTTTATGATATCACCTCCAAACCCCCCGGCACAGTCGAGTGGGAATAAATTGAAAAAGTCTGAAACCCCAGTAATATCAAGGGTTTCAAGGTTTTCGAAGAGCCCGTTGATAAGATTTTGATAAGATTCTAC
>FR889120.1 GCA_000436835.1 Eubacterium sp. CAG:251 | reverse complement strand
GAGGCAAATAGGTTTATTTATTTTATTTGGCGTGGTTCAGCCGCTTTATCAGTATCTTATTTGATAATAGTTCCGATGGTGTTAGGAGCCATACCTGCGGCATTTGCCTCGTCAGTATCAATGTGCATTGCAAGAGCATAAGAATCCGATACTCTTACTACAACATCGCCGAATGTAAGATTTCTTTCGTTTGATGTAGGGATGGTAACTGAAACGATTTGACCGTTTGTAAGTCCCATTTTTTCAGCGTCTGCTGTTGTTGCGTGGATATGCCTTTTAGCGGCAATAACACCCTTTGTAATTTCGATTTCACCTGCAGGGCCTACAAGCTTGCAGCTTCCTGAGCCTTCAAGGTCGCCACTCTCTCTTACAGGAGCAGTAACGCCTATTGAACGAGCGTCTGTGAGGGATAACTCAACCTGAGTTTCCTTTCTGCAAGGACCGAGGATTGAAACAGCAGGAAATTCGCTCTTAGCACCTACAACTCTTACTCTTTCGTTGCTTGCGAACTGACCCGGCTGAGAAAGCTCCTTTTTAACAGTAAGTTCATATCCCTTGCCGAAAAGTGTTTCCAAATCTTCCTTTGAAAGGTGAACGTGTCTTGCTGAAATTTCAACTAAAACTTTGTTTTCCATATCTAAATCTCCTTAAATCATACACGCACATAAAGTGCATTTTAATCTCTTATATTTTATACCTATTTTGATTGTATTTCAACCATAAATTTGATATAATAGCGTTGGTGATGAAAAATGACATTAGACGAACTTGAAATTAAATGTAAAAATTGCACAAAATGCGACTTGTGCGAGGGCAGAACAAACCTTGTTTTCGGTGTTGGCAAAAAAGATGCGGATATTATGCTTATAGGTGAGGGACCCGGCGAAAACGAGGATTTGCAGGGTCAACCTTTTGTCGGAAGAAGCGGTCAACTCCTTGATAAATTTCTTGCAAGCGTTGACCTTTCAAGAGATAAAAACGTTTATATCGCAAATATGGTTAAATGTCGTCCGCCAAAAAACCGTGACCCTAAGCCTGAGGAGCAGGATATGTGCATTAATTGGCTAAGGGAGCAGTTTAAGATTATTAAACCTAAAATTATTGTTTGTGTAGGTCGAATTTCGGCTCAAAAACTTATTGATAAGAACTTCAAGGTTACTCAGCAGCACGGCGAATTTATTGATAAAAACGGTACTCTTTTTATGGGAACGTATCACCCTGCCGCTATTTTGAGAAATCCTAATAATAAGGAAGCGGCATTCGGCGATTGGCTTGCATTAAGAGATAAAATTAATGAATTAGGTATTGAAATATAATGTAAAAAGATGGTTACGTAAAATACGTAGCCATCTCAGACTGTCGATAAAGTGGCTAAACCG
>FR889119.1 GCA_000436835.1 Eubacterium sp. CAG:251 | reverse complement strand
GTGACACTGCGGGTATGAACCGCATGCTCTAGCCAACTGAGCTATAAAGCCGTACTTAAATAAAGCACCTACGACTTAAGTGCAAGCAAGATTATAACGTATAAGTTGCTATTTGTCAAGCATTTTTTTGTTTATTTTCAACTTTATTTTAAAATGACAAAAATCGGTGCTTTGCGACATTTTTTGACAAAATATATGCACAAATGTTTGACTTGAATATCTATTAATGTTATTATTATATTATGACAGGGCTTTATACTAATTATAATATTAAGGAGCAGTTATGGAAAAAATTAATAAAAGGCAAAAAGCCATATATGATTTTATAAAGGAAAGAATAAACGATAAGGGAATTGCGCCGTCTGTCAGGGAAATAGGGGAGGCTGTTGGGCTTCGTTCGACTTCGTCTGTTCAATACAATCTCAATGCGCTTGAACAGGCGGGATATATTACTCGTGACGCTAATTTAAAGCGTACAGTTCGTGTTGTCGGTGCGGCAAAGGGAGTTAACCATATTCCGCTCGTAGGTACTGTTACTGCCGGTATGCCTATATTGGCAACGGAAATAATTGAAGATTATATTGCTGTTTCGGGAGTAAGCGGAAATAATCTTTTCGCACTCAGAGTTAAGGGCGAGTCAATGATTAATGCTCACATACTTGACGGGGATATTGTTATTGTTGAACAGTGCCCTACGGCGCAAAACGGCGATATTGTTGTTGCACTTGTCGGAGAAGAGGCAACAGTTAAGCGCTTTTATAAAGAGGACGGTCATTTCAGGCTTCAGCCGGAAAATGATAAATTTGAGCCGATAATTGTTGACGAATGTGCAATTGCCGGCAAGGTAAAGGCGCTTATTCGCAACTATTGATATTTTTTACACATTGTGTTAAAATTTTCGATAAACATATTGTATATAATATTATAAAATAATAAAAATAATAATTTAGGTGGATAGTGTGAAAAATCACACTATCCGGATTGTATTGCCCTCAAAATTTGCCGACGGCATAATTTTGAGATGGCTGAAATCACCATTTACGCCTGTTCAGGCAACGCAGGATATAGGGTGATTTTTATAAACCATTTGTTGCCTGAAAGGCTATGGTGATTTAAATGAGCGAATGTACTCACGATTGTTCCTCTTGCGGTGAAAGCTGTGCATCAAGGAAGCAGGATAAAAAAGATTTTTTAAAGCCTATGAACAAATACTCCGATATTAAAAAGGTAATCGGTGTTGTCAGCGGTAAGGGCGGAGTAGGCAAGAGCCTTGTAAGCTGTTTGCTTGCATCCAAGTGTGCAAAAGCAGGGCTTAAGGTCGGTATTCTTGACGCTGATATTACAGGCCCGTCGGTGCCTAAATCCTTTGGCATTAACGAGCGTGCAATGCAGGATGAAGAATGCTTGCTCCCTGCCGTAACGAATGAGGGAATTAAGCTTATGAGCATTAATTTGCTTTTGGAGGATGTTAATTCTCCCGTTGTTTGGAGAGGGCCTGTTATAAGCGGTGTTGTTGAACAGTTTTGGAGCGATGTTCGTTGGGGCGAGCTTGATTATTTATTTGTTGATATGCCTCCGGGAACGGGTGACGTGGCATTGACTGTTTTTCAAAGCTTGCCTATTGACGGAATTGTTATTGTTTCAACTCCGCAGGATTTGGTTAAAATGATTGTAAACAAGGCTTATAATATGGCAAATATGATGAATATTCCTGTTTTGGGACTTATTGAAAATATGAGCTATTATGTTTGCCCTAATTGCAATGAAAAAATCAATATTTTCGGCAAATCAAAGATTGACGAAACGGCTGCCGAACTCGGCGTTCCCGTTCTTGCAAAGCTTCCGATTAATCCGGAAATTAATGCTCTGGTTGACGAAGGCAGAATAAGCGAAATTGAGGCAAATGAGCTTGACGATTTTGTCGAACTTTTAAAATAGTATTTTTAAACGGAGATAATTATGTCTAAAAGAAACGGTTATATAAGTTGGGACGAATACTTTATGGGTGTTGCGCTTCTTGCTTCTCAAAGAAGTAAGGACCCAAGCACTCAAGTGGGCGCCTGTATTGTAAATGATGATAACAGAATTATGAGTGTAGGCTACAACGGATTTCCCAGGGGCTGTAGCGATGACGAATTTCCATGGGAGCGTGAGGGCGATAAATCTACCCTTACAAAATATCCTTATGTTTGCCACGCCGAGCTTAATGCAATATTAAATGCAGGCGGCAACAGTCTTAAGGGATGTAGGATTTATGTCGCTCTTTTTCCTTGCAATGAATGTGCAAAGGCAATTATTCAGTGCGGAATAAAAGAAGTCGTTTACATTAGCGATAAATATAAAGATACCGATAATGTTAAGGCAAGCAAAAAAATGTTTGAGTATGCCGGGGTTAAGCTTACCCATTTCAGTTCAAATAAAAAGCTCACTATTGATTTTGATGTTGACACTATTTAATTTGTTTTTGGAGGCATGATGAAAGAAATAGATATTTACGATTTTGACAAAACCATAGTTCCGTTTGACAGCGGCTCGCTTTTTTGGGGATATTCGATTCTTCATTATCCTTGGATAATTCTTTTTATTCCCTTTCAGGCGCTTCTTGCAATACTTATGGTATTAAAGGTGATTGATTTTACAAAATTTAAAAAGTATTTTTTCTGCTTTGTTATGCTCATTCCGCTTGATAATGCAGTTAAGGGATTTTGGGATAGGCACGAACATCAGGTACATAAATGGTTTTTAAATCGCAAAAGACACGCTGTTGTTATAAGCGCTTCTCCTGATTTTCTTCTTAATGAAATTCAAAAAAGGCTTGGATTTGAGGATTTGCTTTGCACAAGGCATAATAAAAAAACAGGAGCAATTATAGGCAAAAATTGCCGTGATGAAGAAAAGGTTAAAAGGCTTTTTGAACTTTATAATAACGAAGACATAAAAATTATTGATGTATATTCAGATTCATTGAAGCACGATAAACCTATTTTTTCTCTCGGTGAAAATTGCTATCATATTGTTAAAGGAAATAAAATCCCTTTTAAATTTAAAGATATTTACGGATGATAAATTATGAAATATTTTGTTAGAGTTAGCATTGTATTGCTTATCGCAGTAGGAATAGTTTTCGGCTTTTCATACTATTACAGGGAAAAGAAAAACAACGAAAATATTGTTCTTACCACTCAGGTTATCACAACTACAAAGCCTAATCAAACAACGACTGCTGCGCCTGATACCGTTTATTATGACGACAATGGGTATAAGCTCTTTATTGACAATAAAAATAAAGCATATATCGAATATAATTCGGTAAGAAAGGAGCTTGGCGGCTTTGATTGGGCATTAACGCAAAAACCTGTGGATTTTTATTATGGTGATTATGACGGCGATAATGAAAAAGAACTTCTTGTTTTATATTGTTCTCCCGCATGCGATTTAAACAATTCACTTATCACTGCCGATAAATCTGATTTTGAAAATTATCACAAATATGCCGTTTTGATTAAGCCTATTACAAACAGCAGCGGCAAGCAGGATTTTAAGATAATTTATGCCGACCAAAATACTTGGAAAAAACCGTTTGAGATGGCAATTAACGCTAAAATGAATCAGGTGAAAAGCTGCAATAAATATTTGCAATTTGTTATGGATGATAATGACGTTGAATTGAAATATGACAAGGCAACGGGCATTTCATCAAATAAGTATGTTTATTATGCCAAGGCGCTTCATAATGATAACAAAGACGGGTACAAAAAATTTACTAAATGGGGCAAGGGCGAAGGCAATTATTATGTTGCAAAGGACGGTTCTCTCCAACTCAATATTATGGTGCTTGCATATTATGACGATTCAAGCAAGGCTCAGTATGTAGGCGATATTCATACGGGTGTGAGTGTTAATAAAAAAGGCAGATTTACAATTACTCCGAAAACTATTGAATTTATACCAAAGGATAGCTATGCAATGCCCGATTTAAGGGATAATAATCCTAAAAAATTTACATATACTTTAAATAACACTTCGTCAAATACTATTACTACAAATGATAATCTTATTGATTGGATTGACGCAAGCTTTGAAATTGCCGATAACGTTAATGAACAAAGCGTTTCATTTGGAGAGCTTGAATCTCAAATTAAATGTGTTGATAAGGTTAAAATTACGCAAACAAGTATAGTTTTGACCGCTAAAGAGGGCTTCGTATTTTCCGACAGAGTGACAAACAGCGGTGATTACAGCGTAGTCATAGGTGATAATAAAGATATCACTTATAAGGCAGAGATTTTGGAAAGAGAGTCAAGAAGTGTATTGAAAATCACTTATGACAAAAAATACAGCCGTGAGATGCTTAAAAACGTTAAACTTAAATACGGTGCATAATTCAGATTATTAAATAAGACTAAACTAATTTATAATATTATTGAACGTCAATCTGATTTGTGATATACTTTTTTGACAGTAAATATGAAAGTGTTAATTATATTAAGGTGTATTTATGAAAGAAGTAGTTATTACAGCGGATTCCACCTGTGATTTACCAAAAAGTATAATTGAAAAAAATAATATAGTAATAACTCCTTTGTCGATTTTATTGGGCGAGGATACATTTTTGGACGGTGTAGACGTTTTTCCGGCAAATGTGTATGAATTTGTAGCAAGAACAGGTACTCTTCCAAAAACTGCGGCGGTTGCTCCGAGTGCTTATTTTGATTTATTTGATAAGCTGACAAAGCAGGGCAAGGCTGTTGTTCATATCAGCCTTTCGTCTGCCATTTCCTCAAGCTATCAAAATGCGTGTATTGCTGCTTCTGATTTTGACGATGTTTATGTTGTTGATTCAAAAAGTCTTTGTGCCGCAATGGGGCTTATTGTTCTTAAGGCTTGCGATTTTAAGGCAAAGGGTTTTGACGCAAGGAAGATTGCAAGCAGAGTTAATTCAATAGTACCTAAGGTAAGCACGACCTTTGTGCTTGATACACTTGAATATCTCCACAAGGGCGGCAGATGTTCCGGTGTTGCAAAGTTCAGCGCCAATGTTTTGGGAATAAGGCCGAGCATTGCGGTTGACCCAAAAACAGGAACTCTTGATGTTGTTAAAAAATATCGTGGCAAGATGGAAAACGTATATAAGCAATATGCAGATGATTGCCTTAAAAATGTCAGCAAGATTGATACCTCTCGTATCGTTGTTGCAGACAGCGGCGGAATATCCGGTGATGTACTGAGCTATATCTTAGGCCTTATCGAAGGGAAGGCAAGGTTTGATGAAATAATAAGGGCAGATGCCGGTTGTACCATTTCATCTCATTGCGGCCCTAAAACTTTGGCGATATTTTATATAAAAAAATAGGATTTTAATAATTTAAGGCAGGAAATATTCCTGCCCAGCGTGGTTTAGCCACTTTATCGGCAGTCTAAGGCAGGAAAAATTCCTGCCTGTTATTTTGAAATATTTGTAAACTTAAATGTAAAGGGGTGTTTACAATGGCTACTAAGGATGAGATATTAACAAGACTTTTAAAAGAGGAAAATTATGTCAGCGGTGAGGAGCTTGCAAGGCAAACCGGTGTAAGCCGTGCGGCGGTTTGGAAAGCAATCAAATCGCTTAAAAAAAGCGGATATGATATCGAGGGTGTTACCAAATGCGGCTATAAACTCAAACAAAATAACAGCCTTGTGACTGCCGAAGGTGTCAAGGCACTTCTTGAAAAAGATATTGAAGTAACTCATTTTGATACTGTTGATTCAACAAATACATACTGCAAAAGGCTTTTGGCAGACGGCAAGCAGGGCGAATTTCTTGTTACCGCCGCTAAACAGACGGCAGGCAGAGGAAGGCAGGGAAAAAGTTTTTATTCCCCAAGTGAAACGGGGATATATTTTTCTCTTGTTATCCGCCCCGATACTTCTCTTCAAAATGCTGTCACAGCCACTACCGCCGCTGCGGTTGCAGTGTGCAAGGCAATTGAAAAAACTACCGATTTAAAGCCGAAAATCAAATGGGTTAATGATGTTTATTTAAACGGCAAAAAGGTTTGCGGAATTTTAACTGAAGCTACGACTGATTTTGAATCCGGCACGGTCGACAGCGTGATAATCGGAATAGGAATCAATATCAGCACCACAAAATTCCCAAGTGATGTTCAGGGCGCAGGTTGCCTTGATGTTGATGTAAACCGCAGTGCGCTGATTGCTCAAACCGTTAATGAACTTATGAAAATTGCCGGCGGGGATTATGCAAGCTTTATTGATTATTATCGCAGTCATTCAATGGTTATCGGCGAAAAGATTAAATTTATCCAAAACGGAGAAGCAAATCTTGCAACAGCAACCGCCATAGATGAGAAAGGCGGTCTTGAAGTAGAACTTGAAAACGGCGAAAAAACGGTTTTGCGCTCCGGTGAAATAACAGTCAGAAAAGTTTAACAGACTTTGATAAAGTGGCTAAATCGCGCCGAATATAATAAATAAACCTTTTTGCCTCCCTTGCAAAGGGAGGTGGGTGCAACTTGTTGCACTCAGAGGGATTGGAAAAATGGCAAGGACGTCGAGTCCTTGCCATTTTTGGCGCTTTCCGTCTTTTGCTCGGGGGCAGTACCCACGTACAGCACCCGCTCGCAAAATACGAAATTTATCTCACTTTCTCGAAGTCTGACAGCTTATAGAAATTTATTATTAGACTTTTTTAAAAAGCTGATAAAGAAGTCTTTATTTTTTTGCAATTTTATAATTTATAATAAATGATAAATAATAAAATTGTTAGGCATATGTTAAATCAAATAAAGAAAAGGTTAAATTAAAATCAATAAAATTTATCGAGATTTTATCAGATTTTTAACGGCATTTTTAGCATATTTTAATACGTCGGGTGTATTCTCAATTTGTAACAAGGAGGTACTTAAACAAACACTTGTACTTATGTATGAAAGGAAAAAGAAAATGACAAAGAAAAGTATTATCATCAGTGTAATTTCGGTTATCTGCCTTGTAGGCATAGTATCATTTGCAATGTATGGTTGTTCGTCTAAAGGCGGCAATGAAAAGAAAGAAAAAACAGGGGTTTCGGGTCAAATTACCGTTATAAGCCGAGAGGAAGGCTCAGGCACAAGAGATGCGTTTGTTGAACTTATGGGTGTTACAGATGAAAACGGCAACGATATTACGGTGGATTCGGCAGAACTTACAAATTCAACCTCGGTTGTGATGTCAACCGTAAAGGGTAATAAAAACGCAATCGGCTATATATCTTTAGGCTCACTTTCAAGCGACGTTAAGGCAGTTGGGCTTGATGGTGTTGCGCCTTCAACTGTTACTGTTAAGGACGGCAGTTATAAGCTGCAAAGGCCTTTTAAAATCGCATATATTGACACCAAACTTACAGATATTGATAAAGATTTTATATCATTTATTACCTCAAAGCAGGGTGAAGCAATTATTTCCAAAGAGGGATATATTTCCCCCGAAGCAACGCAAGATTACACGAAATCCGGCAAGAAAGGCACAATCACAATTGCGGGTTCAACCTCGGTCGCTCCGGTTATGAATGTGCTTGCAGATGAATATAAAAAGCTCAATCCCGACGTTAAAATCGAAATTCAGGAATCAGGTTCGTCGGCAGGTATTGAATCTGCAATGCAGGGCGCAGTTGAAATTGCAATGAGTTCAAGAGAACTTAAGGACGATGAGTCAAAAACTCTTAAATCGCAAACGATTGCTCTTGACGGTATCGCAGTTATTGTAAACAGTTCAAATTCTTTGGATACATTGACAAGCAAACAGGTAAAAAATATCTTTGAAGGTAATGTTTCAACTTGGGAAGAGGTTATAAAATAATTTGAAAAAGGCAAAAGAAATTGCAATGCGTATAGTATTTTTGCTGTGCGCATTTCTATCGGTAATTGCCGTTATCTTTGTTTGCAAATTTATTTTTCAAAACGGCATTCCGGCAATAGAGGAAATAGGATTTAAAAATTTTATATTCGGCAAAACGTGGAAGCCAAGCAGGGAAATATTCGGTATTTTTCCTATGATTCTCGGCAGTATTTACGTTACGGCAGGGGCAATTATTATCGGTGTGCCCATAGGTATTTTTACAGCGGTGTTTCTTGCATTTTATTGCCCTAAAAGGCTGTATTCGATTATGAAACCGGTTGTTAATCTTCTTGCGGGTATCCCGTCAATAGTTTACGGATTTTTCTGCCTTGTTGCAGTTGTGCCTGTTATCCAAAAGCTTACAAATACAAGCGGCAAGGGTGTTTTAACCGCTTCAATCCTTTTGGGAATTATGATTCTCCCGACGATTATTAATACTTGTGAATCGTCGCTCAAAAGTGTTGCTCCGTCATATTATGAAGGCTCGCTTGCACTTGGCGCAACTAAGGAATACAGTATATTTAAGGCGGTTTTTCCTGTTGCTAAATCGGGTATTGTCAGCGGAATTATTCTCGGTATCGGCAGAGCGGTCGGCGAAACCATGGCTGTAGTTATGATTGCGGGTAATCAGGCGATTATTCCTAAATCAATCACTTCCGGTGTACGCACTCTTACAGGTAATATTGTTCTTGAAATGGCTTATGCTTCGGGTCTTCACAGGCGTGCGCTTATTGCAACGGCGGCAGTTCTTTTTGTATTCGTTTTGATTATCAATTTGTGCTTCTCACTTGCCGTTCATAAAAAGGAGGGGTAACAATGAGTATTATGAAAAAATTAAGGGAATATCTCAATAGGCCCTTGTCCTTTGTTATGTTTTTGCTTATTATAATCAGCACGGTTATAACTGCACTTACAGTAGTATTTATTATAGGATATATTTTTATAAAGGGTGTGCCTAATCTTTCGCTTGACCTTTTTTCGCTTAAATATTCATCTTCTAATCAGTCAATGCTTCCGTCAATTATAAATACGGTTTATTTGACGGCGCTCACACTTCTTTTATCTGTTCCTATCGGGATTTTTTCGGCAATTTATCTGGCGGAATATTCAAGGAAAAATTCGTTTTTTGTAAAAATAATAAATATTGCAAACGAAACCCTTTCCGGTATTCCGTCAATAGTTTACGGCTTGTTCGGATTTTTGGCATTCGTCATTTCAAAAAAATGGGGCTATTCGCTTTTGGCAGGTGTAATCACGCTTGCAATAATGGTTTTGCCCCTTATTATAAGGACGTCGCAGGAGGCAATGCTTGGTGTTGATAACACCTTTCGTGAGGCTTCCTATGGTCTTGGTGCGGGAAAGCTTCGCACAGTTTTTAAAATTGTTTTGCCGTCTGCAATGCCGGGTATTCTTTCAGGGATAATTTTGGCAATCGGCAGGATAGTGGGCGAAACGGCGGCGCTGATTTATACTGCGGGAACTGTACCCGAAGCTGCAACAAAGCTCACCTCATCATCTCGCACAATATCGGTTCATTTATATTGCCTTTTGAATGAAGGGCTTTACACCGAACAGGCTTATGCGACTGCTGTTGTGCTTATCGTTTTTGTAGTTATAATCAATGCACTTTCAAATGCACTTGCAAAGAAAATTATGAAATAAGGAAACAAAATGAATAAATTTGAAATTGAAAATTTAGAACTTTATTACGGCGATTTTAAAGCCTTGAAAAATATAAATATGAATATCTCGCCAAATGAGATAACTGCTTTTATAGGGCCGTCAGGTTGCGGAAAATCAACTCTTTTGAAAACTCTTGATAGAATGAACGACCTTGTTGATACCTGCAAAATAAACGGCTGCGTCAAATATGACGGCAAGGATATTTATTCTTACGATATTAACGAACTTCGCAAAAATGTTGCAATGGTTTTCCAAAAACCGAACCCGTTTGCAATGAGCATTTATGATAATGTTGCCTATGGCCCTAAAACCCACGGTATTCGTTCCAAAAAAGAACTTGATGAAATAGTTGAAAAATCTCTTCGTCAGGCGGCTCTTTGGGACGAGGTAGGCGATAAGCTTAAAAAGAGCGCACTTGCCCTTTCGGGCGGTCAACAGCAAAGGCTTTGCATTGCACGTACTCTTGCCGTTAATCCCGACGTTATCCTTATGGATGAGCCTACTTCTGCCCTCGACCCTATTTCAACATCTAAGATAGAGGAACTTGCACTTGAGCTTAAGAAGGACTATACAATTATAATTGTTACCCATTCTATGCAGCAGGCAAAGCGTATTTCAAACAAAACGGCATTTTTCCTTTTGGGTGAGGTCATTGAATTTGACGAAACCGAGAAACTTTTTTCAAACCCGTCGGATGAACGCACAGATGCATACATTAACGGCAGATTCGGATAAAAAACAACCCCTCGTAAGTGTTAAACCTACGGGGGGATTACTTTTTGATTTATTTTTCAAGAAGATTGTTATCTTCAAGCATTTTTATAAATTTTTCAATATCTCGTTTCGCCGTTTCTGTATCAATATCATACTCGCTTATTACTTTTTCAACAACCTTGTCAATCGTTGTTTCGTGTGTTAAGCAATCCCAAAAAAATGAGCCTGAATCGTTGAGCGTAATCATTCCGTTGAAATCGTTTGTTGCTCTGCCGACAGGCACTACAATATTTGAATCGGCAATCTTCCTTTTTGCAAAGCCGTTTTTGATTTTCATATTGCTTTATCCTTTCAAATGTTGAATTATAATATTAATATTGTACCAAAATTGATTGATTTTTTCAAGTTTTCTTATAATAGTAACTAAAACATAAAACTTTTGACAAAAAATTGACATTTACTCTTGAAGATAGACGAGCAATTGGGTATAATATTTGTGATAATTTTATAAATTATTATTTTTGGCAATATTTAAAGCTAAAATATGGAAGGAGTAATTCAAATGATTTATTCACATGAAGTTGAAACAATGTGTCCTGTAGCACAGGGCGTTGCTCACGGTGCTGCTCCGATTCCGGAGGAAGCAAAATGGGTAAAGGCAAAAGAAATTAAAGATATTTCAGGCTTCACACATGGTGTAGGTTGGTGTGCGCCTCAGCAGGGTACCTGCAAGCTCAGCCTTAACATTAAGGGAGGCGTTATTCAGGAAGCTCTTGTTGAGACAATAGGTTGTTCGGGTATGACTCACTCAGCTGCTATGGCTGCTGAAATTCTTCCTGGCAGAACTATTCTTGAAGCTCTTAACACAGACCTTGTTTGTGATGCTATTAACACAGCTATGAGAGAGCTTTTCCTCCAAATCGTTTACGGTCGTTCACAGAGTGCTTTCTCTGATGACGGTCTTGCAATCGGTGCAGGCCTTGAGGACCTCGGTAAGGGTCTTCGTTCACAGGTAGGTACAATGTACGGTACTCTTGCAAAGGGTCCTCGTTACCTTGAAATGACAGACGGTTATGTAACAGGTATTGCACTTGACGCTGACAACGAAATCATCGGCTACAAGTTTGTAAACTTCGGCAAGATGATGGACTTCATTAAAGCAGGCGACGATGCTAACACAGCATTTGAGAAGGCTCAGGGTCAGTACGGCAGAGTTGATGACGCAGTTAAAATCATCGACCCAAGAAAAGAATAAGGAGGAAAAAGACAATGGCTTTATTTGAATCATACGAAAGAAGAGAGAAACAAATTCTTGACGTTCTCGCTCAATACGATATTAAATCAATTGAAGAGTGCAGAGAAATCTGCCAGGCTAAAGGCTTTGATCCTTATAAAATCGTTGAGGGTATTCAGCCAATCTGTTTTGAAAATGCAAAGTGGGCTTATACTGTAGGCTGTGCAATCGCACTTAAGAAGGGTGTTAAGTCTGCTGCTGAGGCTGCTGCTGCAATCGGTGAGGGTCTTCAGTCATTCTGTATTCCGGGTTCAGTTGCTGACCAGAGAAAAGTAGGTCTCGGCCACGGTAACCTTGGCAAGATGCTTCTTGAAGAGGAAACAGAGTGTTTTGCATTCCTTGCAGGTCACGAATCATTCGCTGCTGCAGAAGGCGCTATCGGTATCGCTGAAAAGGCTAACAAGGTTAGACAAAAGCCTCTCCGTGTTATTCTTAACGGTCTTGGTAAGGACGCAGCTCAGATTATCGCAAGAATCAACGGCTTCACATATATTGAAACCGAAATTGATTATTATACCGGCGAGGTTAAGGAAGTATTCCGCAAGGCTTATTCTGACGGACTTCGTTCAAAGGTTAACTGCTACGGCGCTAACGACGTAACAGAGGGCGTTGCTATTATGTGGAAGGAAAATGTTGACGTTTCTATCACAGGTAACTCAACTAACCCAACTCGTTTCCAGCACCCTGTTGCAGGCACATACAAGAAAGAACGTCTTGAAGCAGGCAAAAAGTATTTTTCAGTTGCATCAGGCGGCGGCACAGGCCGTACTCTTCATCCTGATAATATGGCAGCAGGCCCTGCTTCATACGGTATGACAGATACTATGGGCAGAATGCACTCAGATGCTCAGTTTGCAGGTTCATCTTCAGTTCCAGCTCATGTTGAGATGATGGGTCTTATCGGTATGGGCAACAACCCGATGGTTGGTGCAACCGTAGCATGTGCTGTTGCAGTTGCAGAAGCTCTTTAATCGAAAATTTTAATAAGACGAAAGCGTTGGCGGTTGCGCCAACACGAGTGTCAAAAGAAAAACCGGTGAGATTCGTAAGTCTCTCACCGGTTTTTTATACTATTTAATCATATTTTCTTTTTCATCCATTGGTGGGGGCAATCCTCGTCAAAATCACGTTCACCGAACGGGGCATATCCCTGCTTTTGGTAAAACGGCATTGCCTGTACTTGAGAATGAAGCCTTATTTCCCTGCCGCCTTTTTCTTTGATAATTTTCTCGGCTTCGTTTACTATTTTTGCGCCGAGATGCTTACTGCGATATTCCTTTAAAACGGCAAGCCTGCCGATATAATAAATACCGTCTTGCTCATAAAACCTAACAGTTGCGCAAGGCTTATCGCCGTCAAAGGTGACAAGGTGGTTTGATATACCGTCAAGTTCGTCAAATTCCTCTTGAAATCCCTGCTCATTAATAAACACATTTATTCTTATATCCTTTGCGCATTGCGGCAAGGTATCGTAGCTTTTAGTAATCAATTAAAACACCCCAAATCAATATTATTTTATCAAATTTTTTTAAATGTTGTCAAGATAGATAAGAAAATGTTGAAGAGTTTGTGAAATATCAACAAAATATCAACGATATTTTTTATGTTTCGCTTTATTGCAAAATTAAACATTATAGTATAAAATATATTTTATACTACAACAGTTTATCAAAGAGGTGTCACTATGAGTGAAGAAAAAACAATTTATACAATAACATCTGGCAGAAATGAACACGTATTTATTCATGCAATGCCGGGTCATTTTGTTTCAAGTTCTTCGCATCTTAATTTTTATATAGGAACATCGGATATTAAGCATAACCATGACGTGTCTGTTGATGCCGCAATGATGCTTGCAAGCTATTATCACGAGAGAGGAATTGAGGTCGACACTGTTTTGTGCCTTTATGAAACGCAGGCTCTCGGCGCTTATCTTGCTCACGAGCTTCAGCGTGCAAATATGCTCAATCCTAATCCTGACAGCACAGTTTACGTTCTCGGCCCTGAATATGACGCTCAGGGTAATATCATTTTCCGTGATAATCTTCGTAAGCTTATTGACGGCAAAAGAGTTTTACTTCTTATTTCTTGTATCACAAGCGGTAAAACTATTGAAAGAGCAATGGAAAGCGTTAATTATTACGGCGGCGAAGCAGTCGGAATTTCTGCTGTTTTCTCTGCAATTGATGAGGTTGACGGAGTAAGTGTAAACAGTATTTTTACTAAAGACGACGTTCCGGGATATGAGGCATATCCTGCTCACGATTGTCCGCTTTGCCGTGAAAACAAAAAGGTCGATGCAATCACTAACGGCTACGGCTATTCTCTTCTTTAAAAATATCTTGACAAATTGTTTTAATTTGTTATAATAGATTTACAAATTAATAGTACCCAAATAAAGACTGTGAAGCAGAAAAAGACCTTCTATTTTGGTTTAAGAGAGTTGACGGGCGGTGCGAGTCAATACGGATAAAAGGTGCATAGCTCTCTGCTAAGTCGCTGTTTTGAATAGAAATTAATAGGAACAGACGTGTTGCTTCGTTATCGGCAGAGGCATTGATTGATGCTAAAGGGCAGGGAATTACCTTGCTGAAGTAGGGTGGTACAGCGTGATATTAACGCCCCTATACTCTTTGTGTAGGGGCTTATTTTTTTTGCTCCTGTGCAAAAATGAAAGGAGATTAACATTATGAAAAAGGGTTACGAAAAATACAGAGGCTTTGAGCCTATCAATATTCCGGATCGTACTTGGCCTGACAAAACCATTACCAAAGCGCCGACGTGGTGCTCGGTTGACCTTCGTGACGGCAACCAAGCGCTTGTTGACCCGATGAATTTGCAGGAAAAGCTTGAGTTTTTTACCACTCTTGTAAATATCGGATTTAAAGAGATTGAAGTCGGTTTTCCATCGGCAAGTGAAACAGAATATGAAATTTTAAGAACACTTATTGAGGGAAATTATATCCCTGACGACGTTACCATTCAGGTACTTGTTCAGGCAAGAGAGCACCTTATAAGAAAGACCTTTGAGGCTATTGACGGTGCTAAAAACGTTATTGTTCATTTTTATAATTCAACATCTACTCTTCAGCGTAAGGTTGTATTTAAAACAGATATGCAAGGCGTTATTGATATTGCTATCGACGGCGCAAAGCTTATTTATGAGCTTACCGAGGAAGAAAAGAAAAAGAATCCGGATATGAATATCCGTTTTGAGTACAGTCCTGAAAGCTTTTCCGGTACAGAGATGGACAACGCTGTTGAAATTTGCCGTCAGGTTATGGAGGAACTTCATATTACTAAGGAAAATCCTATTATCCTTAATCTTCCGTCAACTGTTGAGGGCTCAACTCCTAACGGTTATGCTGACCAGATTGAATATTTCTGCCGCCATCTTCCAAATCGTGATGCAGCTATTATTTCGCTTCATCCTCATAACGACAGGGGTACAGGTGTTGCCGCAGCAGAACTTGGGCTTCTTGCAGGTGCTGACAGAATTGAGGGCACACTTTTTGGCAACGGAGAAAGAACTGGTAATGTTGATATTGTTACCTTGGCACTTAATATGTGGACCCAAGGTGTTGACCCTGAGCTTGATTTCCACGATATAAACAAGATTAAAGGCGTTTATGAAAGAGCAACAAAGATGGTAGTGCCGCCTCGTCATCCTTATGCAGGCGAGCTTGTATTTACTGCTTTTTCAGGCTCTCATCAGGACGCTATCAATAAAGGCAAAATGTATATGGATGAACACGGCGGAGATTATTGGGATATCCCGTATCTTCCTATTGACCCTGCCGACGTAGGACGTGAATATGAGCCGATTATTCGTATCAATTCGCAAAGCGGCAAGGGCGGTATGGCATTTATTCTTGCTAATGATTACGGAATTAAGATGCCTAAGGCTATGCAAAGTGAGTTTAGCGCAGTAGTTCAAAAGGCTTGCGATGAAAGCGGCAAAGAAATTCAGCCTGACGAAGTATTTGATATCTTCCAAAAGGAATACAGAAATGTTTGCGGTCCTTACAAGCTTCTTAATTATAAAATTACCGAAGAAAAGAACGAAAAGGATTATCTTACAACTGTTCATTTCACCGGTGAACTTAAGTATAAGGATAATGAGCCTGTTAAAATTTCAGGCGACGGCTCAGGCCCTATCGGCGCATTCTGTGAGGCTATGAATAAAGCGGGACTTTCAAATTATGAGTTTGTCGATTACAGCGAGCATGCAATTTCAGTCGGCAGTGACTCAAAGGCTATTAGCTATATTCACATTAAGAATCCTAACGGAAAAGATATATTCGGTATCGGTGTAAGCCACAATATCGGCTATGCTTCAATGAAGGGTATTATTTGTGCTATTAACCGTGACCAAAAGGACACAATGCGTGATGACACAATGCCGGGTATATTTGATAAATGTTAACTTCTTCGCAATATTGTGAATAAGCTATCATAAGCGTGCCTGATATTAATTATTTAGGTTTTGGCTTTCGGCATAGTCGGGATTACAGTTAAATAAAAGAGGCGAATTTTTCGGCGCTTGCCGATATACAGAAAGGTTAAAATATGAAAAATTATAAAATTACAGTTTTAAAGGGTGACGGAATCGGCCCTGAAATAGTAAATGAATGTATTAAGGTGCTTGATAAAGCAGGCGAAAAATTTGGTTTTGCCTTTGATTATGATTATGAGCTTTTGGGTGGTTGCGCTATTGACGAGGCTGGCGTTCCTTATCCTGAAAAAACAGCAAAAGCTTGTAAAGCTTCAGATGCTGTACTTCTCGGCGCAGTGGGCGGCCCTAAGTGGGACAGTCAGCCGGGCAACAATCGTCCTGAAAAGGGACTTCTTGCAATTCGTGAGGATTTAGGACTTTTTGCAAATCTTCGCCCTGCCAAGATTTTTGCTCCCCTTAAGTCTGCTTCTCCTATTAAGGAAGAAATTATCGGTGAGGGTCTTGATATTCTTATCGTTCGTGAACTTACGGGCGGTATCTATTTCGGCGACCGTGGAACTTATGAAGAAAACGGCGTTGTAGGCGCTTATGATACAGAGCGTTATACGTATCCGGAGATTAAGAGAATTGTTAAGGCAGGCTTTGAATATGCAATGAAACGTGGCAAAAAGCTTACCTGCGTTGATAAGGCAAACGTTCTCGATTCCTCAAGGCTTTGGAGAAAGGTTATGGAGGAAACTGCTAAGGATTATCCTGAGGTTGAGGTTTCCTATATGTATGTTGATAACTGCGCAATGCAGCTTGTTCGTAACCCTAACCAATTCGATACAATTGTAACTTCCAATATTTTCGGCGATATTCTTTCAGATGAGGCTTCAATGATTTCAGGCTCAATCGGTATGCTTGCTTCCGCTTCACTTGCCCAGGGCACATTCGGTCTTTATGAGCCTATCCACGGCTCTGCTCCGGATATTGCAGGTCAAGGCAAGGCTAACCCACTTGCAACTATTCTTTCGGGTGCAATGATGCTTCGCTACACCTTTGACGAGGCAGAGGCTGCCGACGCTATCGAAAATGCTGTTGACATTGCACTTACCAAGGCAAGAACACCTGATATTTATGAGGACGGCTTTGAGGCTGTTAATACCTCTCAAATGGGCGACCTTGTTGCAAGCCTTTTATAATTACAATAAAAATTAAGACGGTAACTCTTTTAGGAGTTGCCGTCTTTTCTTATACTAATTCAATTGATTTACCGTTGTCTTTGATTAAAGTAAACTTAGGGTGCTCCAAGCCGTTTGTATTCGGCGTATGGTATGAGAGATAAAGCTTATCTTCTGCTTTAAATATCATTCCGTGGCCGCCGTCATTATCAATCAAAAGCGGAAGATGCTCAAACACACCGTTTAATTCGTTATCGCTTGAGCGTGCAACGCATTGGCAGTATTTGTGATTAACAAAGGTTGACCATATAAGAAGAAGCTTACCCTCTTTTGTGCGATACATAAAAGGACCGTCGGTTATGTAATGTTCACCCTTAGGCTTTTTGTCTGCCCAATAGGGTGAGGAAGCGGCAAAAAGCCTTGTCGGCAGGCTGATTGCGGCATTAAGCTCCTTGTTGAGCTTGATAAAGCAAATCTCGCCGTCGATTATTTGCGTATGCTCGTGGCAAAAAACAAGATAAGGCTCGCCTGATTTTGAAACATAAAGCGTGGCGTCAAGACATTCCCATTCTTCCGGAGTGAGCGCTCCGTCGCTGTACGGTTCAAACATACCGAGCGGATTTTCCGCTTTTAAAACGTATGAGCCTCTCAGTCCGTTTTCCTGCGTAAAGGTTGCAAGCATATAGTATTCACCTTTGTATTTATGCACTTCGGGCGCCCAATTAACCTCACGGTTTAAGCCGTATTCGGCGCTGTTGAAGCACTCCTTAGGCTCGCTCCAATTAACAAGGTCGGTTGATGTATAAACGTCAAACCCGCCGGTATGGCAACCGAAATCCTTTGCCCTTGTGCCGTATAAATAATATACTCCGCCGTCGTTTAAAACAAAAGGATCCCTGATATTAATATCTTCTAATTTCATATTTCACCTTTAAAAATTTGTTTCTATTATTTTTGTCGTAAGCTCTTTTGTTGGAAAATCCATATAAATCGTGCCGTAATAGTAATCCTTGTTTAATTTGTATGATAAAAATTTAGGATTGATGTATTTGGAATTGTTATATGGCCCTTTAAGTCCGCCTGCGGTTGAAAGGTAATTGATTATGTATTTTCCGTCCCATTTATTCATACTGTCAAGAAACGGCTTTATGCACTCATTCCATCTCGGCTCAGGCTTGTACTTAAATCTGTCCTGAATAATGAATTTTATTTCATTTTCGCCTGAAGTATTAAGAACCAAAGGCTTGGGTACGGCTGTTGTTTGCTCCACCCAATTTGAAAAGTCAATTCCTGTTTTGCCTATATCATAGCCCTTAGTTGTATCCATTTTACAGCGGCGGATAAATATAATTTTACCTCTTGCCTCGTCAAGATAAGGACTTCTGTTGTACGTATACCATTTTTCGGGATTTTTATTGATATAATTATTGAGCATCAAATCAAAGCAACGTTCCATTTCCTTTGCGCTGTCATTTTTGAACTGAAAAACTATTGTTTCGCTTGGATTTTCGTCAAGAAATCGGTAGCAATGAGCCAAAACGTCCGCCATATCCATTTGCTTTGAAAAGTGATTTTTTGTATTAAATGCTTTTGCGACACCGTGCACCATTTTAAGCCTGTCGCCCCTTGATTCAACCCTGATATCAAGCGCACGAACACCTAAATAAAGCTGCTCGTATATATTCATATTTTGGCATTTTGAAATGTGAGAAAATTGAACAAATTGAGTAACGCAATCGTGCGTACCCGGTATATTCAGCCTCAAAACTTCGTTTTTACCGTCAATTTTGCTCATCCAACTTTTCAACTTCATAATTATCACCAAAAACACTATAACATTTTTAGTAAATAATATCAATTGAAAATATTAACAATTTATTTTATAATTAGAATAGTATATTCACAAATGAGGTGCAAATATGGTATTACTTAATAAAACAGGCAAAATCACATTAGCTGATAATAAAACAAATATTGTTTTGCCTTTTGAAATAAAAGATGATTTTAAATCTTTAAAAATAAATTTTGAATATTCACCGAAAACCTTAGAAGATAAAGCAAAGGAAATTAAGATTGCCGAGGATTGCTTGGAAAAATACGGTGAAGTTCAGGAGGGAAATATAGAAAATTATTTGCCGATTAAAAATCTTGTTACCGT
The DNA here is from genome assembly GCA_000436835.1 of Eubacterium sp. CAG:251. Classification (GTDB taxonomy): domain Bacteria; phylum Bacillota; class Clostridia; order Oscillospirales; family Acutalibacteraceae; genus Eubacterium_R. Next base: position 6,140 of record FR889119.1, on the reverse strand, counting down.
TTCTCTTGATTCAAGTAGGGAATATCTCGGTGCGGCGCACAGGCAGAGCAATAAGCAGGAACACATTATTTCTTCCGCTTTTTCGTCTGCCGGATTTTTTAAGACGGATATTGCAAAAGGTGAATGGAAAATAACGCTTAACGTTCATTCGGTTAGTTGCGACGTCGATTATAAAATTACTGTTGAAGGGGAGGAAAAATAATGAGCTATTTACCTTGCGAACTTCATTGCCATACTATTCATTCCGACGGTGATTTCACGGTTAGCGAACTTCAAAAGGCGGCGGTAGACGACCACCTTGCAATTATTGCTTTAACCGACCATAACACTTTTTCAGGCTGGGACGAACTTGACGATAATATAATCCCTGCAATCAGGGGCATTGAATGGACAACCTATTTTGGGCATATGCTTGTTTTGGGCGCTAATGATTTTGTTGATTGGCGTGATGCGCAGCCTGATAATATTGATGAAAAAATCAAGCAGGTTAAGGCTGTCGGCGGTATTGTCGGAATTGCTCATCCTTACCAGCTTGGCTCTCCGCTTTGTACAGGAGGTCGCTGGGAATTTAATGTAAGGGATTGGCGAAACGTTGATTATATCGAGGTTTGGCATCAAAATCTTTATTCTGCAAAAAGAGAAAACGAAAGAGCGCTTGAGTTGTGGACCTCACTTCTTGACAAAGGATATAAAATTGCCGCAACTTACGGCAGGGATTGGCACAGAGAGGAAACATCGGGCCACTACGGTTGCACCTATGTTGACGTTGATGATATCAGCGCAAAATCCGCAATGCGTGCAATAAGGCTTGGTAAAACGGTCATTTCCCACGGCGCAAAGTTCATATTCAGAGTTCATCGCCACGGCGTTACAAGCGGTATCGGCGATACTGTAAAAAAGGGCAACTATACTTTCAGTTTCTTTACCGATTTACATTCAAGGGTAAAGGATGCCGGCACGGAAGATATAGTATATAAGGAAATAAAAATAGTTACAAACGGCGGTAAGTGCGTGCTTGAAACAAGATACGACGAAAGGCACGTTCGTTTAAGGCTTGACAGCGGTTGCTGGTACCGTGCAGAGCTTTGGGGTACTGTTGACGGAGAAAAAAAGCCCCTCGCAATCACTTCACCAATCTATTGCGAATGATTATTTAACGTAAATTTAACATAAACTATATTGTAATTTAATCGACTGCATATAATATCTACTTGTAATTTTGTGTAATACGAGGAAAAGGGTATGACTATTTATAATTTTTTAACTCTTGTAGGCGGGCTTGCCATGTTCCTTTTCGGTATGGACGTTATGGGCAAAAGCCTTGAAAAAATGGGCGGCAGCAAGCTTGGTACAATTCTTGAAAAAATGACCGATAGCAGGATTAAGGGTGTATTGCTTGGCCTTTTCGTTACGGCTGTTATTCAGTCGTCGGGTGCTGTTACGGTTATGGCAGTCGGCTTTGTAAACAGCGGAATTATGGCACTCAGGCAGGTTATAGGCATTATTATGGGTGCAAATATCGGTACTACCGTTACTGCGTGGATTCTTTCGCTTGCAGGTATTGAAGGCTCAAATCTTTTTGTTAATCTTTTAAAACCGAGTTCGTTTGCTCCCGTTCTTGCATTTATCGGCATTATTCTTGTTATGTTTTGCAAGGGCGAGAAAAAGCATAATGTCGGCTATATTGTTTTGGGCTTCGGTCTTTTAATGATTGGTATGACAACTATGAGCGACTCTATGGAAGGGCTCAAGGACGTACCGCAGTTTACAAGCATTTTAACTAAATTTTCAAATCCTATTTTAGGTATTTTGGCAGGTGCTTTTCTTACTACGGCGCTTCAAAGCTCATCTGCCTCGGTCGGTATTTTGCAGGCGCTTTCAACAACGGGGTCGATTACCGTTTCTTCCGCATTTCCTATTATTTTGGGTCAAAATATCGGCTCGTGCACAACAGTTCTTATCTCGTCAATAGGCGCAAGCAAGAACGCTAAAAGGGCAGCTTATGCTCACCTTACTTTTAATGTAATCGGTGTGGTTATCGCAATGGCACTTTTCTACGGCTCAAATGCGATTTTCGGTTTGCCGTTCTTTAACGATAATGTTTCACCTGCTACTATTGCGATTATCCATTCTCTTTTCAATATCTTTTCAACAATAATTCTTTTCCCATTCGGCAAGCAGCTTGAAAAGCTTATGTGTGTTCTTATCAAAGACGGCAAAGACGACAAGGAAGAACAAAAAGACGAAAACGGTCTTGTTGAGGAACGTTTTCTTATCAGTCCGGGATTTGCTCTTGATAAGGTTAAAGATAAGTGCGACGAAATGGCTACTCTTGCGCAAACAAATATATCGCAAAGCATAGAGTTTATAAAAAGCTACAGCCACAAAAAGGACGAAGCAATCAAGGCTAATGAGAAAAGGCTTGATGATTATGAGGACCAGCTTGAAACGTATCTTGTTAAAATCAGCTCAATTGATTTGAATGTTTCAGACTCAATGAGGCTTAATAATTATTCCCATGCTATCGGTAATTTTGAGCGTATGGGCGACTATGGCTATAATATTCTTAAAATCAAGAGAAAAATGCATCAGGATAAAATTCATTTTTCAGAGGAAGCAAACAGAGAACTTGAAATTATGGGCAGGGCAGTTGCCGAGATTATTGAAAACTCGACAAAGGCATTTATTAATGATGACGTTGAGCTTGCAATGACGGTTGAGCCGCTTGAGCAGGTAATAGATAATCTTAAAGCGGAGCTTCGTGCACGCCATTCAAAGCGTATGGACCAGGGCGAATGTACTTTTGAAAACGGAATTTTGTTTTTTGATATAGTTAATTCGTTTGAGCGCATAGCAGATCATTGTTCAAATCTTGCAGTATGTATTATTGAATTTTCACAGGGTCATTATCAAACCCACAGCTATCTTAAAGGTGTTAAAAATTCAAATAATAAAACATTTATGGAGCAATTTGAAACATATCTTAATAAATATGCGGTTAGGTAAGAGGTAGAGTATGGGCGATAAACAATCGGTTTATATCGTAGAGGATGACGCATCCATAAGAGAACTTGAAATATATGCTCTTAAAAATTCAGAATTTGAGGTAACGGGCTTTGAAAGCGGAAAAAGCTTGATGGCTCAGTTGGAAATTAAAGTGCCGGACATAATTTTGCTTGATATTATGCTTCCTGAAGAAGATGGACTTGCCATTTTGGGTACAATCAGGCAAACGGGCGCTTATGCCGATATTCCCGTTATTATGGTTACGGCAAAAACAAGCGAGATTGATGCCGTAAAAGGGCTTGATTTGGGCGCTGACGACTATATTACAAAGCCGTTCGGCGTTATGGAACTTGTGTCAAGAGTTAAAGCTGTGCTTCGCAGAAGTGCCAAGAAAGTTAAAACCGTTCTTGTATATAAAAACATCGAACTTGATGAGAATAAACATACTGTTTTGGTTGACGGAGCAGAGGTTGACCTTACATATAAGGAATATGAAATTCTTAAGCATTTAATTAGGAACAAGGGTATTGTTCTCACACGTGACAGGCTTATGGAAATCGTTTGGGGCTATAATTTTGAACAGGGCAACAGAACGGTCGATGTTCATATTCAGTCGCTTCGTAAAAAACTCGGCACTGCAGGCGAGCATATTAAAACAATAAGAAATGTCGGCTACAAGGTCGGTGAGTAATTAAGTGGCTAAAAAGACTTTATATAAAATATTTGCATTTGGCGTATCGGTAATCACAATTACGGCAGTGCTCATTTTATCTGTTTTTTATTCTTATAGTGATAATCAGTTAAAAGAGCAGCTCAGAGTTGTTGAAAGCGTGGTTGAAAATCAGCTTGCGCAGGATGACGATACAGCTTTTATTGCAAATCATATTGACAAAAATGTAAGAATTACTCTTGTTGCAAAGGACGGAACGGTTATTGCGGACAGCCAAGAGAGTGCAAATAAGCTTGGTAATCACCTTAACAGGCAGGAAATACAGCAGGCAATCAAAAACGGCGAAGCAACAGTAACAAGACATTCTGACACTCAGGGAAAAAAGGTATATTATTTTGCAAAGCAGCTTGATAACGGCAATATTTTGCGTGTTTCGACTGAAGCTAAAAGCATTGGCAAGTTTTTTTCGGATTATATTATATATATCTTTTTATGTATAATTGTTGTAATAGTTGCGGCAGTTTTTGTGAGTATGGGTATCACTAAAAGCATTGTTAAACCGATTACTCAACTTGGGCAAAGCCTTGATAATATTGATAAATTTAAGTCGGATGAGGAACTCAAGCCGCTCGTAAATGCGCTTTTGCAGCAAAAGAAAAAGCAAAAAATGCTTGATAAGCAGAAAAAGCAGTTTACTGCCAATGTTTCCCACGAGCTTAAAACACCGCTTACATCTATTGCAGGCTATGCAGAACTTATAGAAACGGGAATGGCAAAGCCGGAGGATATCAAACCATTTGCCGGTGTTATTCGCAAGCAGGCGCTAAGGCTTGTAAATTTAAGCGAGGATATTATTCAGCTTTCTCAGCTTGAGGAGAGTGATGACGAGGATATGTCCTTTGAGTCGGTCAATCTTTATGAAATTGCGCAAAGGTGTGTTGAGGCGCTTAATATTAATGCAATTAATAAGTGCGTTACGCTTAACCTTACAGGTGAGGAATGTTATATAAGGGGCAAGGCTCAGCTTGTTGAGGAACTTGTTTATAATCTTTGCGACAATGCAATCAGGTATAATAAGGAAAACGGAAATGTAACTGTCACGGTTACCCCGCTTGAAAAGGGTGCAAGCGTAAGTGTTAAAGATACGGGTATCGGTATTCCCAAAAAATATCAGGAAAGAATTTTTGAAAGATTTTTCCGAGTTGATAAGAGCCGAAGCAAGGCAACAGGCGGTACAGGTCTTGGCCTTGCAATAGTAAAGCATATCACTCAACTTCACGACGCTAAGCTTGAAATCAGCAGCGAAGAGGGTAAAGGAACAGAGATTATTGTTACTTTTAAAGACTAAATTAAAAAAACAGTTGAAATATTTTTCGTTTTAGTATATTATAAGAGAGTAACAATATATTCAAAGGGGAATTTTTGTATGAAAAGAAAATCCGGATTAAGTAAATTCAACGGTTTTTTGGCAATCGTTTTGGTAATTTGCCTTGCAGCAACTGCTTTTGTAATTAACAAGTATCCTAAGATTGAAGCTGCTGATGCTAACGGCGGTGCCGATGCAAAGGATGTTGCTGTTATTGACGAGTTCAAGGCAGGCACATACGGCGGCAAGGAGTTTAAAACTCAGGAAGACGTAGTTAATTATTATAAAGAGTGCTACGACTATACCAAGACGCTTACTGCTGAATATAAAACCGATTCAGGCGAAACACACAGCTACTATAAGATGCTTGGCACAGAAACTCTTGAGGTTAATAACCTTCTTGTTGAGGGCAAGTCAAACGACATTATCAACAAGCTTGTTCCGGGTATCGTAGGCGGCCTTTTCAAAGGCGGCACAAACGGTCTTTCACCGTCAGGTAACAGAGACCCTAAGGGCGATACTAAAAATGACGGAAAGATGGATTGTACAACATCGCATCTTACTGCTGATGATGTTCTTGCAGCTAATGTAAAGGATAACGGCGACGGCACTATCACAATGGTTATTCAGCCAAAAGAGGCTCTCCTTTCAACACCGGGCGAGGACTCACAGGGCAGATTCTTTAATTCACTCGGTGATATTTCATCCGTTGTTGAGTCAATCACTGTTCTTTCATTCTCACAGGGTACGGTTAAGGATAACTTTGTAGTTGATTATAAGGGCGGCACAGGTACTTTTGTTATTGATACAAAGACTAACGAGATTACCAAGGCTGATTACACAATGCTTGTTCATATTGATGTTAAGCACGCTAACGTGGCTGTTCTTAAGGATAAGAGTGCATCTCTTGATATTAAGTATCAATGTGAGTATCCTGCATCTGATGATTATCTTGCAGGTCAAAATATAGGCTTAACAAGAGTAAAATAAAACTGTAATAACTTTGAAAAAAGGACTTGTAAAAATACAAGTCCTTTTTGACTGTCGATAAAGCGGCTAAACCGTGCCGTGCTATAAAACGAAATTCCATTCGGGGTC
>FR889118.1 GCA_000436835.1 Eubacterium sp. CAG:251 | reverse complement strand
CCCAACAATATCTTTAATTAAGGGAAACGGGGCGAGGCTTGCCCGATATATCATCGCTCGAGCCGCTTAGCAATGCCTTAAACGTAAGCGTGAGTGAAATACTAAACGGCGAAAAATCGCAAAATAACGAAAGCGAAATTGACAACGCAAAGCTTTTGAAAAAGCTGAAAATAAAAAAATATATTCGCCTTGCCGCCGAAATTGTAATAACAATAGTCTATGCCTATTGGCTATATATTTTTAAAGACACGTTCAAGGGATTTCAAAATGTGCTCGACTTAGCGCTTCATAAAAATGAAATTGAGCTTTTGAGCGTATTTACGCTTATATTTATTTTTCTTTTCGTTTTATGGCTGATTGTTGAAATAATCACAACGATAATTAACAAAAAAGGTTCTGTTATCAAGGCGGTTATAATTTGCCTGTCCGTCTGCTTCGTTATCGGAGCGTCGCTTAAAATGGCTGATATGGAAAACAGCAGAAGCATTGAATTATGTGACGAACCTATTAAAACAGTCAGTTATATTAATTATGACGATTTTTTCAACGACAAGTTCACCACTCAAATACGCATTAATGATACAAACGAATACATAACAAAAAATTATGCTGCAATGTTTGACGGAACTGACAGCGAAAACAATCTGCTGTACACAAAATGCGTTGCCGCTTCAAAAACCGATATTGCAAAGGCTTATTATAACGAGAAGAAAAAATATTACGAAAACAAGGATAAATATTACACTTGCACAAGCGATTATTGCAAAGCGGCAAATTTTGACGAAGGATTTTATGTTTTAGACAATTACGGTAACAATGATTTTGAATTGATATTTATAAGAGGTAACGAAGTTTTTGATGTCAATATTACACAAACAAATATCAATGATGAAAAATTTATTAAAGCAATTAAAGATATAAAATAGAAGAAAGCCAAGAGCAAAGGTTCTTGGCTTTTCTTATTTCGTTTATTAAAATATTTACTTTCTTCTTGCGGCAAGTTCATAGGAAATCTTTGCTTTCTTTTCGCCTACGATATCATATTTGAACATAGGGAAGATTGAAATAAGAGCAAGGATACCCGGCAAAGCGGTATATGCAAAGAAGATAATATCCTTAGTTTTTGTAGTAAATGTGCCGGCAGTAAGCGACTCGTAATAGCCTGATTTTTGAACAAAGATAAGGCCAACGGCAGTACCGAGAGCGAGGCAAACCTTAATAGTAAGGGTGAGGATTGAGTAGCAAGCGCCCTCCATTCTCTTGCCTGTTTCATACTCGTAATAATCTACTGCATCTGCCGTCATAATCATCGGCATAAGAGTAACTGCACCGAACTGCAAGCCGATAAGGAACAATGACGCATAGAAAAGAACGGTGAGCACCATATTCTTAGGCGACTGGAACCAGAAGTGACCGATTACAAACGAGAAAATAGAAGCCGCAAAGCCGTAAACAGAAAGGAGAATATACGCATTTCTCTCATTAAGTTTTTTAATAAGAAGCGGGCAAAGCGCCATACTTATCATTGAGCCGACAGCGGTAACGATACCCAAAACGGCAACGAGGTTTTGGCTGCCCAAAATAACGGTTGCCGCCTGAACCTGAATACCCATAGCCATCTGCCTGCCGAATCCGAGGAAATAAGAAATGATTACAAGCAAAAACGGCTTATTATTCTTAAGTGCAAGCGCCATATCCTTAAAGGTTGTTTTTTCCTGAGAAGTATTAGTAACTCTTTCCTTATTAATAATAGGAATAAGAGCAAAAAGGACACAACCCAAAATAGCAGTCAAAAGAGCGGTAAAGAAATACTCCGAGCTAATCATCGGGGTATCGGTTTCGCCGCTTTTAACAAATACCTTTGAGCCGTTCGGGATAATAAGGCAAACGATAGGCACGATAACAACGCAAGCAGAAAAGCCGATTTGCTTAAACGTGTTTGAAATAGAAACAACATTTGTTCTCTCTGTCGGGTTAGGGGTTAAAACGGAAGCAATGCCCTGCGACGGAACGTCACCCATTGTCATTGCAATGCTCCAAATAAGATATGTAAGGAAAATCCAAACATAAAGACCTATGCCCTTAAACGGAACTTTAACGAAAACCACCGCCGTAAAAATAAGAAGCGGAGCGATTGAATATACAATCATTGACTTGAACTTGCCGAGCTTGCTTTTTGAGCGGTCAACAAGATTACCAACCACAGGGTCGGCAACGGCAGAAACAATCTTTGCAACCAAGATAAGAATTGCAACGACGCTGACGTTTGCGCCCAAAATCGAGCCGTCAAATTCCGCCTGATATGAATTAAGAAGCCCAACTATTGCCTGAAATCCGAAAAGACCGAGCGAATAAGCGGCTATCTCTTTAAATGACATATGTTTTTTCTTAGTGATATCTTCCATAGTTACCTCCTAAAAAGATATTTAAAAGCATAAAAGGGCAAAAGTATCGCCATTGATACTTTTACCCTTTTTAATAGATTAATTAATCATCAAACACTTCGCTGAAAAGGTCAATATCAGCCATCTTCATAATTGCAGAGAAAAGCTCTGAGCCTGCAACAGGAAGAAGTCTGTTAAAGATTGACATTGCATGAGCGTCAAGACCGTGAACCATCATAGGTCTCTTATGCTCGATACCGAACATAATCATTTTAACCATAAGGTCGCAATCGGTTGAAATCATATCCATAACCTTTTGACCCTTGCCGCCTGCATTTGACTGGTCACGGAAGATATCGGTCTTAGTAAAGCCAGGGCAAACAAGACCTACATAGCACTTGCCCCTAAACTCAACTCTGAGTGCTTCGGTAAAACCCTTAAGAGCAGCCTTAGACGAACTGTACATAGAAGTACCTGCCAAGGTCATAAGAGCAGCAGATGAGTCAACATTAATGATACCAGGATCATCCTGCGTTAAAAGAACAGGTAAAAATGTCTTTACACCGTAAACGCAAGAATAGAAATTGATGTTCATTGCCCTTTCAATTTCTTCATAAGAATATCTGTCAAATCTCTTAAACTTAGGAAGAATACCTGCGTTATTAACGAGAACCGACGGAACAATACCCTCCTCGGCAAGCTCAGCTGCAAAATTTTCCCAAGCTTCTCTTGAAGAAACATCAAAAAGTTTGTATGAAAATTGGTCTTTATACATAGGACCGAGTTCTTCAATAAATTTAAGCATTTTTGCTTCATTTCTTGCAACGCCGACTACACGGCAGTTGTGTTTTTTAATAAGTGTAGCTGCGATTCCTGCGCCCATACCGCCTGATGCGCCTGTAACAATTACAGTCTTGCCGTTGAGCCAATCACCGCAAATAGCTTTAGTAAAATCACTCATAAGTAGTTATCCCCCTTTTAAAATACGTAAGTATTATACAATAGTTTTTCAAACTAATCAATAGCTTTTATTTTATTTTTTTACAATACGGCATAATAGACTAAAGCCTATTGTAAACCCTGTTTTAATTTTTAGTTGACAATAGGACGTTCAAGTGGCATAATCTTTAAGAAATTTATTTTGAAAGGCAAAAATTATGAGTGAAAAAGCAAAAGAAACAAACACAAAAAACAGAAACAAAATTTTAATCATTGTATATATCGGCGTATCTGCGGCGCTTATTGCAATCTGCTCGTGGATTCAAATTCCGCTTACTGTGCCTATCACACTTCAAACCATGGGTGTATGCTTAGTATCGGGACTGTTAGGGCTTAAAAGAGGCACACTTGCAACGCTTGTTTACATCGTTTTAGGTGCAATCGGCGTTCCCGTTTTTGCAGGCTTTTCTGGCGGTATGGGCGTAATCTTAGGCTCAACCGGCGGATATATTGTCGGCTTTATATTTACAGCACTTATTGTCGGTTTTGTATCAGACAAATTCAAGGGAAAGCTTATTCCCCTTGTTATTTCAATGGTAATCGGAATTCTTGTTTGCTACGCTTTCGGCACAGCTTGGTTTGCGGTAGTTTACAATAAAGCAAATGACCCTGCATCTCTTGCAACAATCCTCGGCTGGTGCGTAACTCCGTTCCTTATTCCTGACGCAGTTAAAATTGTTATCGCCGCAATACTTACAAACAGGCTTAAGAAATTTGTAAAATAATGGATATCAGATATCATCATCTTTTATGCCTTCCGAGATTTGAAGGCAAAGGATACAGCGCTGATTTTTGCAAGAATATGGCAAATGTTAAAAAGCGATATAATAATGAAAAAATAACGCTTGTTGAACATTGCGATGAGATTTGCTCGCACTGCCCAAACAATAAAGGCGGAAAATGCAAAGAAGAAGAGAAGGTAAAAAGCTACGACAAAAAGGTAAAAAAGCTTATTTCCCTCGGCATAAAACCGACGCCAAATGACGTTTGCACCGACTGCAAATGGTATTATATATGTAAAAATCTTGATTAACTGTTGAAAAATTAACACCAATATAGTAAAATTATTCCATTAAGTTACAGGAGATTTACTATGCATCTACTTGAAATAAACAAAGAAAATTATATCGGTCAGGCAGACCCGTTCATTTTTGAGGCAAACGGAAAATTCTATATCTACACCACAGGAAGCGACGGAATTTACGCATATTTTGCCGATGACCTTTTCGGTAAATGGAATTTTTACGGCAGAGTTTTTACTTATGAGGGCAAGGGCGTTCACGATTTTTGGGCGCCGAGTGTGATTGAAATCGATGGCACTTATTATCTTTACTGCTCGTTTGAATTTTTTGACGACGAGCCTGACCAAGGCGGTCACCATCAGGCTATGCACGTTTCATCATCAAAAAGTCCGCTTGGTCCTTTTGAAAACGCAAAACAGCTTTTGCACCCATTTTCAATCGACTCGCACGTTGTTAAAAATGAAAACGGCTTGTTTATTTTTTATTCAACCAACACCTTTGAGGGTGAAAGACCTGGTACATATATTGTTTGCGACCGCCTTTTGACCCCGGAAAAGGCAGAGGGCAAGCCTGTTACAATGCTGACACCTACCCTTGACGAGGATATCTATATGCGTGACAGATATAAAAAGGGCGAAAATTGGCACACAATCGAGGGTGCTTTCTATTTTAAAGAGGGCGATTGGCAGTATCTTATGTATTCGGGCAATTGCTATTTACAGCCTACTTATTATATCGGATATGCAAGGGCAAAGACGGACGAAACCGACCTTACTAAGATTAAGTTTGAAAAATATCCCGACGAAAACACATATCATCCTGTTATGAAGGCAAATGAATTTGAAGAAGGCACGGGCCATCATTCAATGATTAAATACAAAGGTCAATGGTATGCGATTTATCACGCAAGGGATATTGAGGACGACGGACTTGCAGGTGACAGGCGAAACGCAAGAATTTGCAAGTTGCACGTCAATGACGGAATAATTACCGCTGAAACATATAAAGACCATATATAAGGTCGTGAATAAGCAGCCATAACCGTGCCGAAACAGAAAAGGAATTAGAAATACGTATTTATCTACGTTTTTCTAATTCCTTTGTTTTTTATATCAATAACATTTGAACGTTTTGTCTTAA
>FR889117.1 GCA_000436835.1 Eubacterium sp. CAG:251 | reverse complement strand
AAAGACCGCTGAAAAATCAGCGGTCAATAATACATATCTTTTTACGATTAAGCCTTTGCTTCTTCGCCCTTGTCTTCTTTCTTTTCTTTCATAAGAACGAATTTTTCCATAGGGAAAAGAACTACCATTTGAACAAATCCGGCTGCCATTGATGCAAGAAGACGTGCAACCGATTCATTAGTAATTATATTCAAGAACCAGTTAGAACCTTCAATCTTTAATAATGCACCTACGATTGCGCCCTGCATCCATGTTGAGAAAAGGATGAGTGCAAGAAGTAATACAATGTAGATAACAAAGTTGTACCATGGTGCATCAGATTTAAATGTTGTCTTTTTATTCTGATAGAAGCCGTAGATGTTAGCAACGAGGTTTGAAAGAAGGAATGGAAGCACATAACCCCAAGTAACAACGCCGTCAATAACATACTTTGTTGCTTCCTTTGAACCTGTTGTGAACATTGTCGGTGTGAAAATGCCTCTTAAAAATTCAGGAAGCAAAGTGTGAATTTGGTCACATACGAGCGGTAACAATGCGGCAAGTGCAAGCTGAATGATTGTTACAAGACCTGAAACAACGAGAAACTTAACAAGCTGCCACAAGGTTTTCATAAATGAACCCTTTTCCTCAGCTGCATTATCAATGCCGCCAAGGCTGAATTTTTTCTTTTCTTCTGCCATAATTTTACTCCTTTAATATGTAAAAAATTAATAAGTCCTTAACATTATAGCAATAATTTAGCATTATTGCAATATTTTTTAAGAAAAAAGTAACCCAAGCATTGCCGAACCTGCGATTGCGTGAATAATCGCAATTACTGCCCAAACAATGAGCGCCGCAATGCCCACAACAATTGCAAGAAGAAGTATTACAATAAGAATTAGAATTAACAATACGAGCGGGCCTTTTTTGCTCTTTTTAACAGGGTCATTAAATTCTTTCTTTTCAAATACCTCTTTAGGAGCAGGGTTTTCGTCATCATAAAGCGGATAAAGAGGAAGCGTTGACTTGGCGTCGCAGTATCCCGGATTCCAAAGAAGCGGCTCAACAAGACCTCTGACGCTTGTTGCACCCTTAATGAATTTGCCTATGTTCAAATGAATTGTATTAAGGAATGAATCAATTACGTTTAAAAGGCCGCAGGTAATTTTGTATTCTCTTGTTTCGGGACCGTAAGGCGAGTCGCCGCAATAAAGATTTTGAACAAGTTCAAGAAGGAAATCGACAACCTTATTGTCTGCAATATCTGCAATGTCAGCCTTTTTAAGTCCGCTTTCCTTTTTGCAAAGTCGCCAAATCTTTTTGTATGTAAGCTTGTTGAGCAATTTGCCGATAGGCTTAATGAGCCAAGCAAGCTTCTTTACCTTTTCACCGGGAATTGAGAATGCGTCCGTCATTTCAGCAAGTCTGTCAATATCGTTGCCCATTGCCCAAACGATTTCGCCAATCATTCCAAAGAAAAATCCCTTCATATATTCGTCAAAAGGCTTTCCGTTTGTATCAAGACCCGGCACGTCCTTAATCATAATCGTATCAACGTCAATCTTCTTGTTTTTAGGGTCGATTGTAACGTTTCTCATAGTAGGAGGGCAGCCTATCATTGCGCCGCAGGCAATGTCGTAAAATGTGTTGCCCTTTTTAGTTACAACGTAGCTGATATCGTGAATATGGGTGTGACCGGTAAGCATACAAGAAAGACCTGCATCTGCAAAAATTTCTCTCGTAGTTTCGTGATTTCTTTGCATATCGCCCTTACCGATAATGGCATAAAAAGGTGACGGTGCAATCATTGGGTGGTGAGTCATTGCGATAACAAATTGGTCGTTTTTCTTAGCGTCCTCAAGCTGCTCCATAATCCATTTCATACAATCGTCGGAGAAGCCGGAACCACTTTCGCCCTCAGGCTTATAATTTGTATCGTCATTAAGTGCAAAAAGACGATAACCCGGTGCAAGCTGAACAACGTAACTCATTGACTCAGGGTGAGTTGAAATAGCTTCGTTAGGGCCGAATTCGTAGTACATATCCCACAAATCATGCCTGTCTTCTACTGCCGGAACTTCAATTTTTTTGTCGCCGTCATATCCGTCGGCAACACCTCCGTCCCTAAAATCGTGAGTAGCGGTGATAACATAAACTCTTTTGCCTCTTTTTTTAAGGTCTCTGAGCATTTCGATAAATTCCTTATGAGATTCAATCTCACCGTCACGTGTGGTATCGCCTGCAAGAACAACGATATCTGTCGACTTGTCCTCGCAAAGCATATCAAAACCCGCTTTGATTACGAGGTCGCTGTCTTTGATTACTTTTTGCGACTTTGACTCGGCTTTATCGTAAGCCTTGCCTTCGGTGCCGCCTTTTCTTGAATAATAATGAGTGTCGGTTATAAATTGAATTTTAAGCGGTTCATTATTACTTCCCCATATTTTGTTAGCCATTTTTTACTCCTGCTCTTCTTTAATTTCAAGTACACCGCCTTTTACATTTTTGTCAAATGTAAATTCGAGTGAACCTTTGTTTCTTTCGTTAAAATCAATTTTTTGCCCGTCAAGGTAAGCAACATATTTCACCTTGTCCGAAAGGGTGATTATCATAGTATATTTATCGCAATTGCCGAAATATTTAAATTTAATATTTGCGCTGTTGTCGGTGGTTTTTTGATAATCTGTCCAAACATCAAAGCCTGTGGTGACGGTTTGAGGTTTGAAGTAAGCATTCGCCCAAATGCAAATAGGAGCGGAAAGACCGCCGAAATTGTGGAACCAGCCGCCACGTTTTGTTGCAATGCCGAAGCACTCATAAGTGTTATATGTAAAGTCTGTTTCATCTTTCCACATATCCAAAGCAAGCTTGGCAATGTCATAAGCAAAATCGGCTTCGCCGTTATCAAGCATTGTTTTCCAAATAAACCACTGGTGGCTCATCCAAACGTTGCCGTTCCAATAACCGTCATCAAAGTAATAGGAAGCGCTCATATCAACTGCGGATATTCCTGCCGCAGACCACATTTCATTAGGATTTTTAATGTGGTCAAGAAGTTTTTTCTTGCGCTCACCCTCAACTGCACCTGCAACGATAGGATAAACACCGTCCATACCCTTGTTGAAGTTTTCGCCGTCGGCAGTTCTCATAATGCCCGTAACATTTCCGTTTTCGTCATATTCCGTATAGCCGAAATATCCGCTTTCCTCGTCCCAAGCAAGGTCGTTGAGCGCCTTTGTTGAATATTCGATATCTTCATCATAAATCTTAATATCGTCATATCTTCCGAGAGAGTCGGCAACCATTTTCATAATCTTGCCGGCACGGATAATTTGCGCTGTTGAAAGACAAGGACAGGTATATTTCTGCGATTTTCTTGCCATCATTTCAACTTGAGCCGGATAGTCGTCCATTCCGCAGTGGGAATACCAGTAATCGTATGTTGTAAGAAGCCCGTTATTGAATTTTGCAACGGTTGACGCATGATTTCTGCCACGTAAAAATTCGTAATAAAGCTTAGCTTTATCATATAAAAATGCAAGGCTTTCCTTATCATTTGTACGCTTTAAAAGTTCAAGATATTCAACAAATTGGGTAGGAACAAGTGAGCCGTGAAGTAAAAAGCAAAAGTCTTTGTTTGTTTCGTCACATAAATACATATCAAGCGCATATTGGCAAAGCTTAGGCGAAAATTCCAAAAGCCCCATTCCGATAAAACCGCTGTCCCATGTGTAAAAGCTGTCCCATCTTTTGCCCGGTGTGTGATGAATAACATTCTCACCGTGGCGATAAACAGGATATACCACGTTTGTTAAAAGTGTTGATTTAAGAATTTTTGTTGAAAGTGTGTATTTTTCGCCTGCTTTGTTAAAGCTTGCAGGTTTTGAACCTTTCTTCGCATTTTGATAAATAGCCTCGTATTCTTCACTACTCAGCTGTTTCGGTTCGCTCTGAGAAAGCATAACATATTCAACGTGAGAAGTGTTAGGCTCAATAAAAATTGATTTAATAAGCGAATTGTGGAAAAATCCGTCGTCGCTGTGCTTTCTTTGGAAAGAGGCGGAGAAGGTTTCTCTAAGCTCGTCATAAGTGTGGTCGCCGTTTGAAAGTCTGTTAATAAGCGCATCTTCAAGACAGCCTGAATCAAGCTTTCTTTCACGTGTGTTTTTATTATTTGTTAAAATGTAAAACGGCTTGTCGACAGTGTCATAAGTAAGCTTTGTGATATGACCGTTTTCAAGCACCTTTGTTTCAATTTGCGGCATATAAGGCTGCGCTTTTGTTTTGCACGTGATATTTTCCTTTTCGCTTTCGTCAACGGCACATAAAAAGTCAAACTCGATTCCTGCCTTGCCGTGGCTTTCAAGTGTAAACTCAGACATATAAGGAATATATGCAATGTTGAGTTCATCGCTGTGTGCAAATACGACTGTTTTTCCGTTCATATCAAATTCGGCGTCGCCGTCTGTAACGGTTTTATATCTAACTGCGATAATAGGATTTTTAATATCGTTGTCATCAAATTTATATGATACTTTGTCGCCTCTTTCAAATCCGAAAGGCTTAAGATTTAAGAAGTGAACGTGATAATTCTCGCATCTGTCGCCAAGTCCCTTGCCAAGGTAAAACTCCTTGTCTGCAAACATACCCTTAAACATTCCGTCCGGATTTTCTTCGTCCCAAGGTCTTGCAACAGCATAAGAATAGTCAACGTAATCATTGGCTGTTTTAAGAATTGCACCGCTCGGCACGCTTACCTCGCAATAGGTCGGGTGAGGAAATTCAAGAGAAGCAAATATATTTAAAATACAGTTTTGCGAAAGAGAGGTGTTATTGAAAATTTCACATCTCATAAGGTATGCATCATCGTCAGCCTTTGAAAATGAAATATCGGCATAAACTTCGTCTTTCCACATAAGCTCGTATCTGTATGAATAAAAAGTGTAATCGTTTTTGCAGTTCCATAAGTGATAATTTGACGGAACTGTAACGTTCGGTACGGGTGTTGAACTGTTCCAAAGGGTAGGGTGAATTGAAAAATCATACCTTGCGCCCTTGTCGGCAAGCTCATTTATTATTTTTGATATGCCCATATATTTCTTGGAGTACGGACCCCATACAGGCATCTTTATTTTGTTATCTGTCATTGAAAACTCCTTTCTCAATATAGAAATAATTCACATTTTATTATCAACCATTTAACAAACTTTGTCAATAGAAACAACAAATTTAATGAACTATTCCGATAAATCAGTTGACAAAAAGACATATTCAATGTATTATTTATACGTTATTGATACTTATTATTTATTAAGCGGAGGAGAACTTAATGAACACAGAGATTGATTTGCAAAAAATTATGAAGCTTGTGCTGAAAAAATGAAAACTGGTTGCAATATTTTGCGTAATCGGTGCGCTTTTAATCGGCATTTATTCAGCTAATTTTGCAACTAAAACATATTCTTCAAGCGTTAAATTTTTTGTTTATGCAGTTGAAACCCAGCATGAGCTTTCGGACTCTACTCTTGCAAGAAATGCGGCAAGTAACACAAGCAAGATGAACTATGCCATGCAAATGATGGAAACCTATACCGAAATGCTTAATACAAGTGAGTTTGCAAAAAGAGTGGCAAACGACCTTAATAAAAAATACAACTCGAATTACACATATAAGGATATCAGCAAATGTATTTCAATCGAGACAAAAGAGGATACTGCCATTATGACAATGACGGTTACCACTGACGATAAGGCGACTGCTTTCCAAATTGCACGCCAGCTTGAAATTACTGTTCCTAAGGTTATGAAAAATAAAAACAACGGACTTTTAAATGCTTCTGTTGAAGATGCCGCAATTGAGGCAAGTACACCTAACGGGATGGGAACTGTTAAAAAATCAATTCTCGGCTTTATCGCCGGCGGTTATGAATACGGCCGTTACGACCCAAGATACTAAAGTTAAGGTGTGATAAAATGATTGACAAGCTTGTTGAGGTACACAGCCATATTTTGCCGGGGATTGACGATGGTTCGCCTGATGTTGATACCAGTTTAAAAATGATTGGTATGCTAAAAAAACAGGGTGCAAGTGCAATTGTTTTAACTCCGCATTATTATTCCGACTCTATAAGCTATGAGGATTTTGTTAAAAGAAGAGATGACTCGTTTGAACTTTTAAAAGCTTCTCTTCCTCCTGATAGCCCAAAGCTTATACCCGCAGCGGAGGTTTACATTACAAAATATCTTTTGCGCAATTCAAATCTTGACGAAATTAAGATTGGCAATACCGATTATGCACTTATTGAACATCCTTTTTCCTGCGATTTTTCACGAGATATATATGAACGTTTGCTCAATTTGAATTACGATTACGGCATTATACCTATTTTGGCACATATTGAGCGTTATTCCGCTTTTATGGAAAATTTTGACCTTCTTGACGAATATATAGATATGGGCTGTATTGCTCAGGTTAATGTAAGCTCGTTTGTTGACTCGCCGAGGCATTTGAGGAAAAAACTTTTTAAGCTTCTTC
Source organism: Eubacterium sp. CAG:251 (assembly GCA_000436835.1). Taxonomy (GTDB): domain Bacteria; phylum Bacillota; class Clostridia; order Oscillospirales; family Acutalibacteraceae; genus Eubacterium_R. The sequence continues at coordinate 30,785 of FR889117.1, read as the reverse complement.
AAACAGGCAGGATTCATCTTATCGGCTCGGATTGTCATAATCTTTCATCTCGTAAGCCTGATTTTGAATCGGGTGTTAAGGAAATAATCAAGAAATGTTCAATAGATACTTTGGAAAAACTTGAAAATAATGCAAGTATTCTTTTGAAATAATTTAGATTTGAGCGAATTTCAGGCTTTTGTTTGGAGTTCGCTTATTCTTTATGTAAAATTATTAAAAAGGACTTTATTATTGTATTAATTTATGATATTATATATTTTGGTGATTTAGGTGAAGCTGTCTAAAAATGATGATATTAAATTGAATATTGACAGTCTGACTTCTGAAGGAAGCGGTATCGGTCGCTTTGACGGCTTTGCTGTTTTTGTAAGGGGTGTTGTCCCCGGTGATGAGGTTGTAGCTCATATTATTAAATGCTCAAAAAATTACGCAATAGGCGTAGTTAAGGATATAATCAAGCCGTCAAAATTCAGAATTGAAAGCGATTGCCCCGTGTCGTCAAAATGCGGCGGCTGTTCGTTTAGAAATGTTAGTTATGATGAAGAGCTGAGATATAAAAAAGGCAGAGTTCAAGACGCACTTGAACGTATAGGCAAGCTTGATATTGAGGTTGAGGAAATAATCGGTGCGGATAAATGCTCTCATTATCGCAATAAGGCGCAGTATCCTGTTTCGATTTGCGACGGTGAGCTTTTTGCCGGTTTTTATGCTTATAAGAGCCACAGAATTATTTGCAATGATGATTGCGCATTGCAACCAAAGGAATTTAAAGCAGGGCTTGAAGCTTTTAGAATTTGGGCGGAAAAAGCAAACGTTACCTCTTATGATGAAAATACGGGCAAAGGGCTTTTGCGTCACATTTATTTCAGAAAGGGCTTTGCTACAGGTGATATAATGGCTTGCGCCGTTATCAACGGTACGTTAATTCCTGAAAGCGACCTTCTTGTTTCTCTTTTAAGGGAAAAGATTCAAGGGCTTAAAAGCGTTGTAATTAATATTAATCGTGAAAAATCAAATGTGATTTTAGGTAAAGAAAGCAAAACCGTTTGGGGTGATGATTATATCAGGGATAAGCTTTTGGGAAAAACGTTTGTTATTTCTCCCAATTCTTTTTATCAGGTTAATCATGACCAGTGCGAAAGGCTTTACTCTAAGGCAATGGAGTATGCAAACCTAAATAAAAACGAAACTTTGCTTGACCTTTATTGCGGTGTCGGCACAATCGGATTGACTATGGCAGGCAGCGTTAAAAAACTTATCGGTGTTGAGATTGTTGGAAAGGCTATTGAAAATGCAAAGATAAATGCAAAACTTAATAATATCGACAATGCCGAATTTATTTGCGCAGATGCACCTACTGCGGCAAAAAAACTTGAAAAAGAGGGAATAAAAGCTGACGTTATAATTCTTGACCCGCCAAGGAAAGGTTGCGATGCGTCACTTTTTGATACCGTGTGCCAAATGAACCCCGAAAGAATTGTTTATGTTTCTTGCGACAGTTCAACGCTTGCAAGGGATTTGAAAATTCTTGATGAAAAGGGATATAAAACCAAAAGAGTGTGCGCTGTTGATATGTTCCCACGTACACCGCATGTTGAAGCGGTCGCTCTGATTGAAAAGCTATAAATTATAATATAATGAGGAAAATAATGAATAATAATGTTTTACCGTCAAAACGGCGAAATTCATCAATAGAATTATTGCGAATTATCTCTATGGTAATGATAATGTTTTATCATTTTGCAATTCACGGTCACTTCGATTTTGCAACAGCAAGTGTGAGCGTTTCCCGTTTGTGGCTTAATTTTATTTCAATGGGCGGGAAAATAGGCGTTGATTTATTTGTTCTGATATCAGGATATTATTTAATCAGTGATACCAAATCGTTGAATTTTAAGAAAATATTAAAACTTTGGGGGCAGGTATTTTTTTATTCGGTGGTTATTTATGTTCTTACCTGCGCTTTTGGAATTTCACAATTTAGTTTTACTGACTTAATTAAATGTATTTTTCCGATAACATTCAGTCAGTGGTGGTTTGCAAGTACATATTTTGTTCTGTATTTTTTGCATCCTTTTATAAACAAGTTTCTGTGTTCTATTTCTAAGAAAGCATATCAAAGCCTATTGTTATTGTTGATTGTATTTTGGTCGGTTATACCTACTTTAACGGCAACCAAATTTGAAAGTAATTCGTTATTGTGGTTTATGTTACTTTACGCAATATCAGGCTATATTAAATTATATGGATTAAATCCAAAAATAAAAAATAATCAATACGTAATAATTTTTGCGGTTGTATCAATACTAACATACCTTTCCGGTATTGCTATAACTGTTGCAGGTGTAAAATTTAAGTCTGTTGCATCGCATTTTACTTATTTTTATAATCAAGAAAAGATAAATGTTTTAATAATTTGTGTGTCTTTATTTATGATATTTATTAATTTAAAAATGAACTATCATAAATGGATAAACATTATTGCATCTGCTTCGTTTGGCGTTTATCTCATTCATGATGATAATTTTTTAAGAACTTTTATATGGAAAGATTTGTTTAATGTTTCATCTTTTGAAGGTTCTGCTGTTGTTATACCTTATTCAATAGCAGTGATTATAACATTATATGCTGTTTGTACAGCTATTGATTTGATTAGGCAAAAGGTGGTTGAAAAGCCATATTTGATTATTGTTGACAAGCTTTCACAACCTGTTTGTAATAAGGTAAAGAAAGTAACGGATTGCATTAAAAAAATTGTTTTTTAAGATAAAACTAATTAAAATTAATTTAAAGGTGATATTTATGAAATTAAAAAACGGAATTGTTACAAATTCAATTGACGGCGAAAGCTTTGCCATTGCTACGGGTGAGGCTACTAAGGAGTTTAACGGTCTTATCAAAAACAATCCTACTGCTGCTTTTATTTTTGAACTTCTCAAAACTGAGCAGACGCCGGACAGTATTGTTAAAGCTATGACTGATAAATACGAGGTTGATGAAGCTACTGCAAGGGCAGACGTTAATGAACTTTTAAACCTTTTAAAATCAAAAAATATTATTGAGGAATAATTATGAAATACACTTGCATTGAAAGTGAATATCTTGTGGCACTTCTAAAATGCGCACTAAAAAATGAGGATGTGCCGGATGTTCCTGTGGGACTTAATTGGGAAAAGCTTGTTAAACTTTCTAACGAGCAGCAGGTTTATTCTACAATTGCGCCTGTTATCAACAAAATTAATATACCTGTTGAGCAGGCTCAGGAGCTTACTTTTTATACACAAAATGAGCTTGTGCGTATGATTGCGATGAAAAACGAGCTTGAGCAGATTGAAAAGGAGCTTGAAGATAAGCAGATAAAGCATATTTATCTTAAAGGGCTTGAACTCAGAAATTATTATCCGAAAACTTCTATGCGCCAAATGAGCGACTATGATATTTTATATGATGAGTCAAGACGAAGCGATATAATCAAGATTATGAAAAAACGTGGCTTTGAACTTGTCAATTTCGAGGGATACGGTGATGATTTCGTAAAAAAGCCGTATTATACGTTTGAATTTCACAGAGCGCTTTTTGGTGAACAGGATGAATTTAATCCTGATTTTAATCCGTGGGATAACGCAATTGAAATTCCAAAATCAAGCAGACTGCGTTTAACAAGAGAGGATAATTATCTTTATACTTTACTTCATCTTTATAAGCATTTTTATTGTAGAGAAAGTTGCGGAATTCGCTTTTATTGTGATATTTATTTGCTGCTTAGAAGTAATGATAAACTTGATTTTGATTATATTAACGCAAAGCTTAAATCTTATGGGGTTTTCGAGTTTAACAATACTGTTGTAAAGTTTGTTAATGCTCTTTTTGATGGCGCTTCGTGCGATGAGGAAGAACAAAAACTTTTAGATACTGTTTTTAAAAACGGTATTTACGGCAAGGCAGATGATAAAATTAAACAACGAATGGAACTTGCCGGCGGTTCTAAATTCAAATATTTATTTAGGCGTATTTTTCCGCCGAAATCGGAAATGGTAAAATATTACAATATTTTGAAAAAACATATTGTATTGCTTCCTTTTATGTATATTTACAGGCTTGTCTACAAATCAATTAAAAAGTCTGATGTTGCAAAAAAAGAAATAAAAGAATTGAAAAAATATTAAGTAATATTCGGAGGATTAAAACTCTTGTCAGTTAGTAAGGACCATATTAGAAATTTTTCAATAATCGCCCATATCGATCATGGTAAATCAACTCTGGCAGACAGGCTTTTGGAGCTTACAAGCTCTGTCGCCAAGCGTGATATGCAAGAACAGATACTTGACGATATGGATCTTGAACGTGAGCGTGGTATCACTATTAAGGCGCATGCCGTTAAGCTTGATTATACGGCTAAAAACGGTGAGGTTTATGAATTTAATCTTATTGATACACCGGGTCATGTCGATTTTAACTATGAGGTTTCACGTTCTCTTGCGGCTTGTGAGGGCGCAATCTTAATAGTTGACGCATCTCAGGGTGTGGAGGCGCAGACTCTTGCAAACACTTATCTTGCGCTTGATCACGACCTTGATATTTTGCCTGTGATTAATAAAATCGACCTTCCTGCCGCAGACCCTGACAGGGTGGCTCATGAGGTTGAGGATGTTATCGGTATTCCTTGTATGGACGCACCGAGAGTCAGCGCAAAAACAGGTCAAAATGTTGAAGAAGTGCTTGAATATATAGTTAATGAAATTAAGCCTCCGCAGGGTGATGACAATAAACCGCTTAAAGCGCTTATTTTCGACTCTGTTTATGATTCTTATCGTGGTGTTATTGTTTATGTTAGAATTATGGATGGTAAGATTAAAGCGGGCGACACTATGCGTATGATGGCAACGGGTGCTGAATTTACCGTTGTTGAGGTTGGCTATATGCGTGCAACTTCGCTTGAAAAGGCAGACGAGCTTTGCGCAGGTGAGGTTGGATATATTACCGCTTCTATTAAAACAGTAGGAGATGCAAGAGTCGGCGATACAGTTACCCTTGCAACCAATCCTGCACCTGAGGCACTTCCGGGATATCGTAAGGTTAATCCTATGGTATTCTGCGGCGTTTATCCTGCCGACGGTGCTGATTATGAAAATTTGCGTGACGCACTTGAAAAATTGCAATTAAACGACGCTTCTCTTTCCTATGAGCCTGAAACGTCGGGCGCTCTCGGTTTTGGCTTTAGATGCGGCTTTTTAGGTCTTTTGCATCTTGAGATTATTCAGGAAAGGCTTGAAAGGGAATATAATCTTGACCTTATCACTACTGTTCCGAGCGTTGTATATAAAATTCATATGACTGACGGTACTATGGTTGAGATTGACAATCCTACCAATTATCCCGATCCTGCTTATATTGATTACTGCGAAGAGCCGTTTGCAAACGCATATATTTATGTTCCGAGTGATTATGTAGGCACGGTTATGGATATGTGCCAGGACAGACGTGGCATTTTTAAAGATATGAAATATATCACAACAGACCGTGTTGATATTCATTATGAAATGCCGCTTAATGAAATTATTTATGATTTCTTTGATGACCTTAAGTCGAGAACGAGGGGTTATGCTTCGTTTGACTATGAACTCACCGATTACAGAAAGAGTGATTTGTGCAAGGTTGACGTTCTTTTGAACGGCGATATTATTGATGCACTTTCGTTTATTATCCATAGGGAAAAGGCGTATGCACGTGCACGGCGAATTGCCGAACAGCTTAAAAAGCATATTCCACGCCACTTGTTTGAAATTCCTATTCAGGTTGCAATCGGCGGTAAGGTTATTGCGAGAGAAACTGTAAAAGCGCTGCGCAAAGATGTACTTGCCAAGTGCTACGGCGGTGACGTTACCCGTAAGAAAAAGCTTCTTGAAAAGCAAAAAGAGGGTAAAAAGCGTATGCGCCAGTTCGGTCAGGTTGAAGTTCCGCAGGAGGCTTTCCTTGCAGTGCTTAAGCTTTCAAGCGATGAGGATAATTAAAAAAATAATAATTATAGAAAATGGGCTTGAACATTACGTTCAAGCCCATTTTGGTGTTTTGCCGACTTATATGCAAAAGTATAAATTAACGCTTACAGTTATTATGTTTTAGCAAATCATACCTGCTTCAATCCAGTTCATTACAGAAGGATATTCCTCTTTGTAATTATCAAGCTGGTCGTGGTTGGTGTCAATAAATGCCTGCATTTCGTCGTAATCTTCAAAGTCAAATGTGAAGTCCTGTTCAAAAGCATAACTTGCGGTAAACATTAAATCAAAAAGGTCATCAGCTGAAAATTCATCAAGCATTTTATCAGCCGTAATTTCCGTTATATAGTCAAGAGCATTCTTAACCGTGAGGTCAAAGTCGTTTTCGTCAACCTCAATTTCAGGGTCTGATTTGCAATAATTTAAGATATCTTCGTCGCCGTATCCGAGAGTTTGAACATAATCAATAACGTCCTCAAATCCGGTTTCATTTACTTCGTCGTAAAGCCTATACATAAATTCGCCTAAAAGATTTTGAATTGCTGTTGCCTTGAAAATTGCGTCAATTTCGTGGCCGTCCTCGTCTGTAATAACAAAACCGCTTTCTTTAAAGGTATCCCATATTAATTGATAAAAGCAAGTGTGCTGCTCATTTTCTCCAAAAATTGCTTCTTGAATATAGCTTTCAATATCCATTTGTATTCTCCCGTGTTTTAATTTGTTAATATTATATACTATATAATATTTATTTTCAATATTGCATTATATTTTTATATAAGCTATAATTGATATGTATAAATTTTTTGTTTATTTTAGGGGTGCAGCTATGAAAATAAAAATTACAAGCGGTGAAAATTATGCCGTTTTGGGTCTTGACGGCGCAATGCTTAATTCGCTTAATAAGAATAATACGGAATATCTTTGGCAGGGAGACGCTAAATATTGGGCAGGGCAGGCGCCCGTTTGTTTTCCGATTACAGGTGTGCTTCCAAACGGTGAAATGGAGGCTTTCGGCAAAAGATGCACAATGAAACGCCACGGTGTTGCGAGAATTAATCCTTTTGAGGTTTTAGAACAGCATAAAAACAGCGTTACTTTTGTTCAAAGAAGCGATGAAAATACTAAGCGTGATTTTCCGTTTGATTATGAACTTAAAATTAAATATACGATTAACGGCGATACCGTTACTAATGAATATACAGTCACAAACACGGGTGAGGATAAGCTTCCGTTTGTTATCGGCGGGCATCCGGCGTTTAATTGTCCGCTTGCAAAAAATGAAAAATTTGAGGATTACAAGGTCGTTTTCGATAAAAATATTACCAAGCCGTGCCTAAGACCCGATCACCATACAGGGCTTGTAAACGTGTTTGAAAAATTTGACGAAATGCACGGCGGTGACACACTTTCTCTTGTTCACGAATTGTTTGAGGAAAAAGATGCACTTATCTTTGAAAATTGCGAAGCTAAAAGCGCTACTCTTATCGGCAAAAGCGGTAAAGGTGTAAAGATAGAATTTCAGGATATGAACAATCTTCTTATTTGGTCTGCTGTCGGTAATGCACCTTTTGTTGCTCTTGAGCCGTGGACAGGGCTTGCAAGCTGTAATGATGAGGACGGACTTTTTGAACATAAAAGAGGAATGACTGTTCTTGAAAAGGACGAAACCGCTTCTTTCAAGTTTAAAATTACAATGATTTAAAGTATTGTATATAATGTGTTAATATATTAATTATAAAATATTTTTGGTGGTTAAATGAATTACGGATTTATAAAAACGGCTGCAAGCAGCTTAAAACTTAAGGTTGCCGATGTAAGCTTTAATACGTCTATAATTAAAGAAGCAATTGACAGCGCACTTGAAAAAAATGTTAAACTTCTTGTCACTCCGGAGCTTTCTGTTACAGGCTATACATGCGCAGATTTGTTCTTTGCACGAACACTTTTGATTGAAAGCGAGAGAGCAGTGGCTGAACTTGCCGATTATATAAAGGGCAAGGATATAGTTCTTCTTGTCGGCGCACCCGTGCCTTTCTTTAATAAGCTTTATAATTGCGCTGTTGTGATTGATAAGGACGGCGTTAAAGGTATTGTGCCCAAAAAGCACCTTGCAAATTATAACGAATTTTACGAAAAAAGATGGTTTGCTTCGGGCTTTGATTTTAAAGAGGTGCAAAGCATTTCTTATGCCGGATTTGATACTAAAATAGGCAATATTGTTTTTGATTTGGGCTCCGGCGCAATCCTTGGTGTTGAACTTTGCGAGGATTTGTGGGTGCCTAACCCGCCAAGCAGTTTTCTTGCTTTATGCGGCGCAAATATTATTGCTAATCTTTCGGCAAGCGACGAATACGTTTCAAAAGCGCAGTATCGCCGTGAACTTGTGGCTAATCAGTCTGCAAGGTGTGTTTGCGCTTATGTTTATTCGGGCGCTTCTGTTTTTGAAAGTACAACCGACCTTGTTTTTTCAGGCGCAACTCTTGTGTGTGAAAACGGAACGGTTTTGAGCGAGGGCGAACGCTTTAAGCGTGAAAATGTGCTTACCGTTGCCGATGTTGACGTTGAAAGGCTTTTAAGTCAAAGACGTTCAAATATGTCGTTTGAAAACAGCAATGATAAAACAGAATGTGTTAAATTAAATCTTGAAAATAAAAATAATGACCTTGAAAACAGGTTTGTTGACTCAATGCCTTTTGTTCCGAGTGATAATGAAAAAAGAGCACAAAGATGCAAGGAAATTTTTGCCATTCAGGCAAGCGGACTTGCCAAGAGGATTGAGCACGTGGGTTCAAACGGCGTTGTTGTCGGCATTTCCGGCGGTCTTGATTCAACTCTTGCACTTCTTGTAAGCGTCTCTGCAATGAAACTTCTCGGCAAGAATAACAGCGATATTTTGGGCGTTACAATGCCGGGGTTCGGCACAACGGACAGGACTTATCAAAATGCAATCGACCTTATGAAATCTCTCGGAGTTACGATAAAGAAAATCAGTATTAAGGATGCGTGCGTTTTGCATATGAAGGATATTGAGCATGACAGCTTAGTTAAGGATATCACTTACGAAAATACGCAGGCGAGGGAAAGAACGCAAATTCTTTTTGACCTTGCAAATAAGCACGGCAAGCTTCTTGTCGGTACGGGTGATTTGAGTGAGCTTGCAATGGGCTGGTGCACATATAACGGGGATCATATGAGCATGTACGGCGTTAATGCAAGCGTTCCTAAAACTCTTGTTAAATATCTTGTTGAATATGTTGCAAACATAAGCGATAAAAAAACGGCGGATATTCTTTATGATGTGCTTGATACTCCCGTATCGCCTGAGCTTTTGCCGCCTGACGAAAACGGTAACATTGCTCAAAAAACGGAGGATAATATCGGCCCTTATGAGCTTCACGATTTCTTTTTGTATAATTTTGTTCGCTTCGGCTTTGAAAAAAATAAGATTAAAAGGCTTGCTCTTAAAGCTTTTGACGGTAAATATGATGAAAGAACGATTTCAAAATGGCTGGCTGTGTTTACAAAAAGATTTTTTATCAGTCAGTTTAAGCGTTCCTGTATTCCCGATTCTCCAAAGGTCGGCTCTGTTTCACTCAGTCCGAGAGGGGATTGGAGAATGCCGAGTGACGCATCGTTTAATGCATTTATATAATTAATATTTAGGAGTGTTATTTATGAAAAAAATTATTGCGGCTTTATTAGCCGTTGTTATGATTATGACGGTTGCATTTGCTTTTGCATCATGTTCTTCAAAAAAATATACCGATAAAGAGGTTACCATTCCTGTTACTGACGAAAACGGTGAAACCGTTACAGATGATCAGGGCAAGGTTGTGACTGAGGTGTCAACCGAGCCGGGGAAAGACGGTAATGCTTCTTCAACTGTTTCTGTTTCAAAGGGCAACGCTTCCTCAAAAGCTTCTTCAACTAAGAAAAATGAAACCGCTAAGGCAAATAAAGAGGATAAAACCACAAAAAAAGCTTCATCGACTAAGAAAGCGGAAATAGCCAAAAAGAATGAAACCACAACAGATAAAAAAGAAACGACTACTAAGGAAACTACTACCGAAAAGCCTGAAAAGCGTGAAGTTATTGTAAGAGTTCAATTGCCTAATTCAAGCGATTTAAAGCAAGCTAAGCTTACAATAAAATATAAGACCGAAAAGGATAAGGAATATAAAACGCTTAAAATTGATGACCCGAATGACAAGAAAAATCAGCTTGATTACGAGGTAGTTAAACTTGACGGAAAAACCGTTAAAAAGTACAGTCTCGGTAAAATTAAGGGTGATGTTAAGGTTAAAGTGTCGATTTCAGGAGTTGAGCTGACAGGAAACGCTGCAACAATTAAGTCAAACGAAAACAGTGTTACAATAGCTCCGGCTTCAGGCATTGATATTGCAATAGGTAAAAAGGATTAATTAGTGAAAATTGCAATTTTGTATAACGAATGTGAAATATAAATTGTTGAAATTAAATAATTTTAATGATATAATTAAAACAAGAGTGACGTAATTTTGGCAATATATTATATCTAATTACGTTTGTTTTTAACTTAAGGGAGGAAATTTAATGGCAAGAAAGAAAAAGACCATGGACGGTAACAGTGCCGCTGCGCACGTTAGTTATGCGTTTACAGAGGTCGCTGCTATTTATCCTATTACTCCGTCATCAAATATGGCAGAGGAAACGGACGCTATGGCAGCAAGAGGAGTAAAAAATATCTTTGGGCAAACAGTACGTGTTGCAGAGATGGAATCTGAGGGCGGTGCAGCAGGTGCTGTTCACGGCTCACTTTCAGCAGGTGCGCTTACTACAACATATACGGCATCACAGGGCCTTCTTTTGATGATTCCGAATATGTATAAAATTGCAGGCGAGCTTATTCCGTCTGTTATCCACGTGTCGGCTCGTTGCGTATCTACTCACGCACTTAACATTTTCGGCGACCATTCAGACGTTATGGCTTGCCGCCAAACGGGTTATGCAATGCTTTGCTCGGCTAATGTTCAGGAGGTTATGGACCTCGGCGCAGTAGCTCACCTTTCAACACTTAAGAGCAGAGTGCCGTTTTTGCATTTCTTTGACGGCTTCCGTACTTCTCACGAAATTCAAAAGATTGAAGTTTGGGATTATGATGAACTCAAATCTATGGTGGATATGGATGATGTTCAGGCATTCCGTGCAAGAGCGCTCAATCCTGAAAGACCTGTTCTTCGTGGCTCTGCCGAAAACAGTGATATATTCTTCCAGCACAGAGAGGCTTGCAATAAGTATTATAATGACGCTGTTGCAACAACCGAGATGTATATGAATATGGTTAATGAAAAGCTCGGTACCGATTATAAGCTTTTCAACTACTATGGTGCAGAGGATGCCGACAGAGTAATTGTTGCTATGGGCTCTGTTTGCGATACTATTAAGGAAACAATTGATTTTCTTAACGCACGTGGCGAAAAGGTTGGTATGATTAAGGTTCATCTTTACAGACCTTTCTCTGTTAAACACCTTGTTGACGTTATTCCTGACAGCGTTAAGACGATTTCTGTTATTGACAGAACTAAGGAACCCGGTTCACTCGGCGAACCTCTTTTCCTTGATGTTGTTGCCGCTCTTAAAAACTCTAAGTTCAGCAATGTTCCTGTTTACGGCGGACGTTACGGTTTAGGCTCAAAGGATACACTTCCTGCTCATATCATTTCTGTTTATAACAATATGAATGCAGAAAAGCCTAAGACAGAGTTTACTCTTTCAATCAACGATGACGTAACAAATCTTTCACTTGATGTTACCGAAAGCCCTGACACAACACCTAAGGGTACAACCTCTTGCAAATTCTGGGGTCTCGGCTCTGACGGAACAGTCGGCGCAAATAAGGATTCTATCAAGATTATCGGTGATAATACGGATATGTATGCTCAGGGCTATTTCTTCTATGACTCGAAAAAGTCAGGCGGTATAACCGTATCTCATCTTCGTTTCGGCTCATCTCCGATTACTTCAACATATCTTATCAATAAGGCTAATTTTGTTGCATGTCATAATCCGTCTTATGTAACTAAATATGATATGGTGCAGGATATTGTGCCGGGAGGTACGTTCCTTCTCAACTGTATTTGGTCACCTGAGGAACTTGATAAGCAACTTCCTGCCAAGATGAAGAGATATATTGCAGAAAATAATATTAATTTCTACACTATCAACGGTATTAAGATTGCCGAGGAAGTAGGGCTTCCGGGCAGAGCTTCAACCATTCTTCAGTCTGCATTCTTCACAATTGCAAATATTATCCCTGTTGATAAGGCAATTGAACTTATGAAAAAGGCTGTTGTTAAGAAGTTCTCTAAAAAGGGCGAAGCTATCGTAAACGCTAACTGCAACGGTATTGACCGTGGCTCAAAGGAAATTGTTAAGATTGACGTTCCTGAAAGCTGGAAGAATGCGGTTGACGAGGAAAAGAAACTTGTTATTCCTACAAATCGCCCTGAAATGAAAGACTTTGTTAAAAATATTCTTCATCCTATCGACCATCTCCACGGTGATGATTTACCTGTTTCTAAGTTTGTAGACAGGGCAGACGGTGTATATCCTCAAGGCTCTGCCGCATTTGAAAAGAGAGGCATTGCTATTACTGTTCCTGAATGGGACGGCACAAAATGTGCTCAGTGTAACCTTTGTTCAATGGTTTGCCCTCACGCAGTTATTCGCCCTGTTTGCCTTAATGAGGAAGAGGCGAAGAATGTTCCTGAAGGTACACAGCTTGTTAAACATAAAAAGACTGATTATCAATATGCTATTATTGTTTCTACTCTTGACTGTACAGGTTGTGGCTCTTGCGCAAATGTTTGCCCTACAAAGTCGCTTACAATGAAGCCTATTGCTTCTCAACTTAAATCTCAACCGGTTTATGACGCTCTTTCACAGATTGATGCTAAGCCGGAGGTGCTTACAAATAATACTATCGGCGTTCAGTACAGAAAGCCTTATCTTGAATTTTCAGGCGCTTGCGCAGGCTGCGGTGAAACACCTTATGCTAAGCTTGCTACCCAGCTTTACGGCGACAGAATGTATATTGCAAATGCAACAGGCTGTTCGTCAATTTGGGGCGGCTCTGCTCCGTCAACACCGTATACTGTTGACAAAAAAGGCCACGGCCCTGCTTGGTCTAACTCACTATTCGAGGATAATGCCGAATTCGGTTACGGTATGATGCTTGCTCAAAAGCAAATCCGTGAAAGACTTGCCGCTGACGCACAGGTACTTCTTGATACATCAGTTTCAGCAGAGGCTCAGGCTTGGCTTGATACTTATGAAAATGCCGCAACAAATACTGAGGCTGCAGATGCGCTTATTGCCGCTCTCGAAAATGCAGAGCTTGACGGCGAGGCTAATGATGCTAAGGTTGATTTCCTTAAGGATAAGGACTATGCCGCTAAGAAGTATCAATTTATCTTCGGCGGTGACGGTTGGGCTTACGATATCGGTTTCGGCGGTCTTGACCATGTAATTGCTCAAAATCAGGACGTTAATATCGTAGTATTTGATACAGAGGTTTATTCTAATACAGGCGGTCAGGCTTCTAAGGCTACTCCTACAGGTGCGGTTGCTAAGTTTGCCGCTTCCGGTAAGGTTGTTAAGAAGAAAGACCTTGCTCAAATCGCTATGAGCTACGGCTATGTATATGTTGCTCAGGTTGCTATGGGTGCTAATGCCGCTCAATGCCTTAAGGCATTCCAAGAGGCTGCCGCTTATAACGGACCTTCGCTTATCATCTGCTATGCTCCTTGTATTAACCACGGTATCAAGATGCCGTTTAATCAGACTGAACAGAAAAAGGCTGTCGCAGCAGGATATTGGAACTTGTTTAGATTTAATCCTGCACTTGCAGAAGAAGGTAAAAACCCATTCTCGCTTGACAGCAAGGCTCCGACGGCTGATTACGTTGAATTTATTGAGGGTGAAACAAGATATTCTGCTCTTAAACGCTCATTCCCGGGCAAGGCAGAGGAACTCTTTGGTATTGCCGCAGAAAATTCAATTGAAAAATATAATAAGCTTGCTAAGCTTGTTGATTTCTATGCTCCGAGCAAAGACTGATAATAGTTGAAAATAAATAAGGGTAACGGTTAATTTGCCGTTACCCTTATTTTATATTTTAATCGAGCATTATATATGAAAAAACGAGAAAAAGCGAGTAAATGAGAGATTATCACTATATTTATAAAATTATTGTTGACTATTAAACTCTCTTGTGTTATTATATTCAAGCAAAAGAAAAAGGGCCGTTTAGGTCAAATGTTTTAGGAGGATTTGATTATGTCAACATTTTTACCAAAAGCTGACGAAATCACTCGTAACTGGTATGTTATTGACGCTGCCGGCAAGCCTCTCGGACGTGTAGCAAGTGAAGCTGCAGTTCTCCTCAGAGGTAAGCACAAGCCAATCTTCACACCAAACGTAGATTGCGGTGACTTCGTAATTATTATCAACACAGACAAAGCAGTTCTTACAGGTGACAAGCTTAACAAGAAGCTTTATCAGCATCACACAGGTTATATCGGTAACCTTAAGGAAGTTAAGTACGGCACACTTATGGCTGAAAAGAGTGATTTTGCTATGCAGCTTGCTGTTAAGGGCATGATTCCTGACACAACACTCGGCAGAAAGCAGCTCACAAGATGCCATATCTACAAGGGCGCAGACCATAAGCACGAGGCTCAGAAGCCTGTAGCTTATGAATTATAATAGGAGGTATCTGAGTTATGTATGAAACTAATCCATATTTCTACGGAACAGGTAGAAGAAAAGAATCAGTAGCACGTGTACGCTTATACGCAGGTACCGGCAAAATCACAATCAACGACAGAGATATTGACGATTACTTTGGTCTTGAAACACTTAAGCTTATTGTTCGTCAGCCACTCACTCTTACAGAAACAGGCGAAAAGCTTGACGTTGTATGCAGAGTAAACGGCGGCGGTGTAACAGGTCAGGCTGGTGCAATCCGTCACGGTATTGCAAGAGCTCTTCTTCAGTATGACGAGTCACTTCGTCCTGCTCTTAAGAAGGCAGGCTTCCTCACTCGTGACCCAAGAATGAAGGAAAGAAAGAAACCTGGTCTCAAAAAAGCACGTCGTGCACCACAGTTCTCAAAGAGATAATCATTTATCTTTTCAACAGCGTTTCCGTTTTGGAAGCGCTGTTTTTTCTTTGCACGATGAGCTTTTTTCTAAATTGAGGCTTTTTACGACGACGTCGTGCACCTCGCAGGGCGGTGCCCTAAAAATCATTCACATTATAAATAATGCTCTGATTTTTAGACCGTTACTAAGCTCTTGTTGTTCCCTTTGTCTGCCACAGGCAGCGGTCACAAACGAGCCAATTCTCAAAGAGATAATCTGTTTATCTTTTCAACAGCGTTTCCGTTTTGGAAGCGCTGTTTTTTTCTTTGCACGATGAGCTTTTTTCTAAATTGAGGCTTTTGAAAAGCGCTAGCTTTTTGGAAAAAGGAGGAGCAACGAAATGAAGTTTGCGACAGAAAACATAATGAGCGACGAATTTAAAGACATTGAAAATTTATATGAAATGTGCTAAATTTTAATCTTGATTTTTGCGTAGCCATAGGTTTAACCTTATAGTGAATATAGGTCAAAATCTTCTTGAATTCCTACTAAAAAGGTAGTATAATGTCTACTGAAATATGTGTTTGTTAAAAAACGGGTGGTTATAATGAAAATTAAAGATATAATAAATAATAAAAAGGTTACTGTTTCGTTTGAGGTTTTTCCTCCGAAGCAGTGGGACAAAATTGCAAATACAAAGAAAATCGTTGAGGAAATGGTAAAGGACAAGCCGTCGTTTATGAGCGTTACCTACGGTGCGGCAGGAACTACAAGCGGCTTTACAACAGAGATTGCAAATGCGATTAAAGAGGGCGGAGTTGAACCGCTTTCTCACCTTACTTGCCTTACTTCTACCAAGGAAAAAATCGACAGCGTTTTGGACGAGTTGGAAGCAAACGGTATTGAAAACGTGCTTGCTTTAAGAGGCGATATTCCTAAGGATTTTGAAATGGGCGAAAATCAATATTTTCACCACGCTTTTGAGCTTGTGAATGAAATTAAGGCAAGGGGAAAGTTTTGCGTAGGTGCGGCGTGCTATCCGGAAACTCACCCTGAGTCTAAAAACAGGGTTGAGGATATCGCAAGGCTTAAGGAAAAAGTTGACTGCGGCGTTGATTTTATTACAACTCAAATGTTTTTTGATAATGATAAATTTTATAATTTCCGTGAAATGTGCGCTATAAAAGAGATTAACGTGCCAATTATAGCAGGAATTATGCCGATTACAAACGCTAATCAAATTAAGAGAAGCTTGGAGCTTTCAAATGCATCTCTTCCCGCTAAGTTTAATAAGATTATGGAGCGCTTCGGTGAAAATCCTGACGCTATGAAGCAGGCAGGTATTGTTTACGCAACAGAGCAAATAATAGACTTGATGGCAAACGGGGTTAATAATATTCATATTTATACTATGAATAAGCCTGACGTTGCACATCAAATTATGGAAGGACTTTCGGCGATTATAAATGAATAGGACAGAAATACTCCACTATTTGCGTACCAATTCAAAAGTAGACGATAAAAGGCTTCTTGACCTTATTGATGATTGCTGCAACGAGGTTAACAAATGCGTAAGGCCTAAAACCATTCATCGTATTTTTGATTGCAAGGTAAATGATGACGAGGTTATTGTTGAAAATCAGGTTTTTAAAAGCAAGCGCCTTGCGGATAATATGAAGGGCTGTAAAAGAGTTTGTATTTTTGGTGCGACTCTCGGCACTGAATGTGACAGGCTTTTGAGAACGTATGCCTCAACCGATATAACGAGGGCAACGGTGCTCCAAGCCTGCCTTGCATCTAAGATTGAAGAGGTTTGCGACGGGATTGAGGATGAATTAAAAAAGCAGGGTATGACTCTTCGCAGTCGATATTCTCCGGGCTATTTTGACCTTGATATAACGGAAAATAAAAAATTATTTGAATTAATGGATATAACAAAGCGTATCGGGCTTACGATTACGGGCACCTGCCAAATGGTTCCGTCAAAGTCCGTTACGGCATTTATAGGTATTGAAAATGATTAGATTTTTTGACGGCGGTATGGGCAGTATGCTCAATCTTGCGGCAGGCGAACTGCCTGAAAAGCTTAATATCAGTGAGCCTGAAAGAGTTTTTGCTGTTCATAAGGGATATGCAGATGCAGGCGCAGAATTTATTACGGCTAACACCTTTGGCGCTAACTCGCTTAAATATGATAATGTAGATGAGCTTGTAAAGGCAGGCGTTGCACTTGCTAAAAAAGCAGGCAAGTATGTTGCGCTCGATATCGGTCCAACCGGTAAGCTTTTGAAGCCTATGGGCGATCTTGAATTTGAAAGAGCAGTTGAGCTTTTTGCAGAGGTTGTAAGAGCAGGCAAGGACGGCTCCGACGTTGCAATTATTGAAACTATGAGCGATATGTATGAGCTTAAGGCGGCTGTAATCGCTGTTAAGGAAAATTCGGATTTGCCGATTATCACTTCGATGATTTTTGACGAATCGGGCAGGCTTCTTACAGGTGGCGACGTTAAAAGTGCCGTTGCTATGCTTGAGGGACTTAGGGTTGACGCAATCGGCTTTAACTGCGGCTTAGGCCCTAAGCAAATGATTCCTCTTGTTAAGGAGCTTAGAGAGTGTACCTCGCTTCCTATTCTCGTTATGCCAAATGCAGGGCTTCCCGAATCTGTTGACGGCAAGACTGTTTATAACGTTTCGCCTGACGAATTTGCGCAGGATATGAGAGAGATTGCTAAGCTCGGCGTGTCGATTTTGGGCGGCTGTTGCGGTACAACTCCAAAGCATATTGCCAAAATGATTGAACTTTGCAAGGACATTCCCGATAACGTTCCCGAAAAGAAAAACGATACGGTTGTTTGCTCTTATTCAAGCGCCGTTACTATCGGTGAAAAGCCCGTGGTTATCGGCGAAAGAATTAACCCAACGGGTAAAAAGCTTTTTAAGGAAGCACTTAGAAATAACAATATCGATTATATAATTAAAGAGGGTATGGCTCAGCAGGAAAAGGGCGCTCATATCCTTGATGTAAATGTCGGATTGCCTGAAATTGACGAGGTGCAGATGCTTCAGGACGCTGTGTTTAATCTTCAAAGCGTTCTTTCTCTTCCGCTTCAGCTTGATTCAAGCAACACTCAGGCTCTTGAAAAGGCAATGCGTATGTATAACGGCAAGGCGATGATTAACTCTGTAAACGGCAAGCAGTCGTCAATGAATGAGGTTTTCCCGCTTGTTCAAAAATACGGCGGCGTTGTTGTTTGCCTTTGCCTTGATGAAAGTGGTATTCCCGAAACGGCACAGGGCAGAATTGATATCGCAAAGAAAATCATCAAAACAGCCGAAAGCTATGGTATAGATAAAAAAGACCTTGTAGTTGATGCACTTGTAATGACAATTTCAACTAACAAGGATAATGCGAAAGAAACGCTTAAAGCTGTTGATTATATCCGTCATGAGCTTGGTGTCGGCACGGTTTTAGGTGTGTCAAATATCAGTTTCGGTTTGCCGAAAAGAGAGGCGATTAATACCGCTTTCTTTACCCTTGCTCTTAAGGCAGGCTTGTCGGCAGGTATTATAAATCCCTTGAGCGAAAGTATGATGAATGCCTATTATTCGTATAATGCTCTTGAGGGATTTGACGATAACTGCACTGAGTATATCGAATCTGTTACCGCTTCTGCCAATACTGCGACGGCAGCAGGTGTGACCGATTTAAAAATGGCTATCATCAAAGGTATGAAAGAGGATGCAGGCGCTTGCGCTAAGGAGCTGTTAAAAGATACGCCGGCGCTTGACGTTATTAATGATTATATTATCCCTGCGCTTGACGTTGTCGGCGACGGATTTGAAAAAAATAAGGTGTTCCTCCCTCAGCTTCTTATGAGTGCTGATTCCGCAAAGGCAGCATTTGACGTTATCAAAGAACATTTGATTTTGGCAGGAGAACAGAAAAAAAGCGAGCATAAGGTTGTAATCGCAACCGTTGAGGGCGATATCCACGATATTGGCAAAAATATTGTTAAGGTTCTTATGTCAAATTACGGATTTGATATTATCGATTTGGGCAAGGACGTTAAGTGCGAAAGAGTGCTTGAAGAGGTGCAAAAGCAGGGCGTTAAGCTTGTTGGTCTTTCAGCCTTGATGACTACTACCGTGCCTAATATGGAAAAAACGATTAAGCTTATCCACGATAATACGGACGCAAAAGTGTTTGTCGGCGGTGCTGTTCTTACAAAGTCGTATGCCAAAATGATTAATGCCGATTGGTACGCTAAGGACGCAATGGAAAGTGTAAGAATAGCTAAGGAATTTTTCGGAGGTGAGAAGTAATGATGGTTTCCACCAAGGGCAGATATGCTCTCAGAATTATGGCTGACCTTGCCGAAAATCAAGAGGGCGGTCCCGTATCGCTTAAGGATATTGCCGAACGTGAAAATATCGGCATTAAATATCTTGAAATCATTGTTTCATCTCTTAATAAAAACGGACTTTTAAAGAGCGTTCGTGGCAAAAACGGCGGCTATATGCTCAACCGTGAGCCAAAGGAATATACAATTGCTTCAATTCTCAATGCGGCAGAGGGCAGCCTTGCTCCCGTTGCGTGCGTTAGTGACGGCGACTGCGAAAATGCACCAAGCTGTAAAACTTACGTTCTTTGGAAAGAACTTGATGACGTGATTGAGGATTTCTTATCGTCTAAAACCTTGGCAGATATATTATAATACCGTTATGTAACCTGTTGTAAAAATTAAAATATCTATAATTAAGAACAAAGTTGAATTATATAACATTATCAAACGGGCGATTAATAATCGCCCCTACGGCGTCGAAAGAAACTGCGTGTTTGAATAAATTTTTTGCAAAATTTATAATAAACACTCCGTTCCTTTCTCCTCGCAAAATCCGCCGTACAGCAGTGTGTTGGATTTTGGAATACCGTAGGGGCGACCATTGGTCGCCTATTGAATTGTAATTGAATAAACTAAAGGACAACGGAGTATTGAACTTCCGTTGTCCTTATTTTTTATCCGTTCTGCCGAGAATATAATCTATGCTTGTATTGTAAAAATCTGCAAGCTTAATCAGAATTTCCGGTGGAATTGTCCTTTCGCCGCTTTCGTAATAAGCGTATGTTCGTTGTGGCAAATTTAATTTTTCACCGATTTGAGATTGGGTTAAATCACTGTCTTCTCTCAAATCTTTTATGCGTTGATACTTCATTTTAATCACCATATTTATTATATGGCAGAACAATATGTTCTATTGACTGATAGAACATATTGTTCTATGATAAAACTGAAACAGTTTTATTTTTTTAATACGATACATAGATATGGTGATATAATCGAAAGCTTTACATAAAACAAAAACAACGGAATGTTAAAATTTCCGTTGTCCTTATTTTGTGCTGTCTTTAAGTCCTAATAAATAATCAGACGAAACGTTGAAAAATTTGCAAAATGAAATTATATCGTCAATGCTCGGCTCATAAGTGCCGTTTTCTATATACGAAATTTTGCGTTGAGTCATATTGACCTCTTTGCCAAGCTTGGTTTGATTTAGGTCCATATCTTCTCTTAAATCACGAATCCTTTTGCCGAATTCCTGTTTCATAAATATCACCGTCGATATTCTATCATAGATACAAACCGTCTATTAACAAATAGATAGAAAATGTCTAATATTGTAAATGGATACATTATAGGATGTGATTTTATGAAATTTGATGAGTTTAAAATTGACGGCGTTGAAATAAAAATTAATGATGAATATGCATTGATAAACGGTACAATTAAGATTATGCTCAGCCAAATAAACGAGGTGATTATAAACGAGCCTGATTGGCTTGGTGTTGGGCGGCTTGAATTAAAACTGAAAAATTCGGAGCTTGGATTTAATCACGTGTTTTATTGTAAAAATAAGCAGGAATTTGAGGATATGCTAAAGCTAAAGGAAAGGATAGAAAACAGATAGGTAATGTTACCTCTGCGCAACATACAAAATTAATTGAAAAAACGACAATATTCCTGATTATTGACAATATTATATGTGTATTATATAATTTGAAGTGGACAAAGGAAACTGTCGAATACGGTAGGCGGTTAGCCCTCTTATTCCAAGAGGGTTGTTATCCCTCTTGAGATTTAATCAAAAGGGGGAGATATTATGGAATATGCAACAATAATTACCTTGGTACTTATTATTACACTGATTCTTATAATAAAAAAATAACCGCCCTGTGTCCTGGAAAAACAAGGGTGGTTATTTAATCACTATTCCGGGCTAACCGTCTATCCGATAAGCCCTTTGTCTATAATTATATTAGCATAGAATAATATATTTGTCAACACGCATCAATAATGCGTGTTTTTTTATATGCTTATTTATTAATCAGGGTAGCCGTTAGGGTTTTGGCTCTGCCATCTCCAGCTATCCTCGCACATTTCGTCAAGTCCTCTTTCAGCCTTCCAGCCAAGTTCCTTAAGTGCCTTGCTCGGGTCTGAATAGCAGGTAGCAATATCGCCGTCACGACGAGGTCCGATAACGTAAGGGATTTTCTTGCCTGAAGCCTTTTCAAATGATTTAACAACGTCAAGAACAGAGTAGCCGATGCCTGTGCCGAGGTTGTAGATAAAGAGTCCGTCCTCACCCTCAACCTTTTCGACAGCCTTGATATGACCGAGTGCAAGGTCAACAACGTGAATATAGTCACGAACACCTGTTCCGTCAGGAGTATCGTAATCGTCGCCGAATACATTAAGGTGGTCAAGCTTACCGATAGCAACCTGAGTGATATAAGGCATAAGGTTGTTAGGAATACCGTTAGGGTCTTCGCCCATTGTGCCGCTCTTGTGAGCACCGATTGGGTTGAAATAACGAAGAAGACAGATTGACCAGCTATTGTCTGAAACATAAAGGTCTTTAAGTATACATTCAATCATAAACTTAGTTCTGCCGTAAGGGTTGGTAACTCCGCCAACCTCCATATCCTCGGTAAGAGGGGATACGTTGTTCATACCGTAAACCGTAGCCGATGATGAAAATACAATCTTCTTGCAACCGTGCTTTCTCATAACGTCAAGCAAAACAAGCGTGCCTGTTACGTTGTTATCAAAATATTCAAGCGGCTTATGAACGCTTTCGCCTACTGCCTTTAAGCCTGCAAAATGAATAACAGATGTAATGTTTTCCTTTTCAAAAACCTTGCTTAAGCCCTCGGCATCTCTTATATCACATTCATAAAAGCTGAAATCCTTTCCGACTAAAGCTTTTATTCTGTCATAAGAGCTTTTCTTGCAGTTGTAAAGATTATCTACTACTACAACATCCTGACCCGCATTCATAAGTTCAACGCAGGTGTGAGAACCGATATAACCGAGACCGCCTGTAACTAATACTGACATAATGCTACCTCCGTAGTTTTATATAAAAAATATTTTTGTTTATTAATATGCTTTGCCCCAATAGAGCATTTTTTTGGCAGGCTTGCCGCAGCAAACACAAACGTCTGAAATTTCCTCTTGGTCAAACGGAATACAACGAGAGCCGACACCTGTAATTTCCTTTACTTTGTCCTCACATTCCTCACTGCCGCACCACATAGCCTTAACAAAGCCGTCGCCGTTTTCCTCAAGCGCCTTTATGATTTCGTCTGTAGATTTGCATTTATATGTTCTTCTCTCTCTGTTTTCAAGAGCATTTTTGTAAAGCCCGTCACGAACTTCTTGAAGCTTTTGAGGAATAACTGTTGAAATGTCATCAAGAGAAACTACTGTTTTCTCTCTGTTGTGCCTTGTAACTACAACACATTGATTATTTTCAATATCTCTCGGTCCGATTTCAACTCTTACGGGAACACCCTTCATTTCATATTCCGCAAACTTCCAGCCCGGTGAATTTTCGCTGTCGTCAATCTTAGCTCTGCAAACCTTTTTGAGTTCGTCGCAAAGAGCATTAGCCCTGTCAAGTACGCCTTCCTTGTGCTGAGCGATAGGGACAACGATAACCTGAATAGGTGCAACGGCAGGCGGCAAAACAAGACCGTTGTCGTCACCGTGAGTCATAATGATTGCGCCTATTAATCTTGTAGTCATACCCCAAGATGTCTGATGAGGGTATGCAAGCTTGTTTTCTTTATTTGAAAATTGAATGTCAAATGCCTTAGCAAAACCGTCACCGAAATAGTGGCTTGTGCCTGCCTGAAGTGCCTTGCCGTCGTGCATAAGCGCTTCAATACAATATGTACGCTCAGCACCCGCAAATTTGTCGCTGTCGGTTTTCATACCCTGAACAACAGGCATTGCAAGGTCTTCTTGGCAGAATTTTGTATATACATTAAGCATTCTTTCTGTTTCTTCAATTGCTTCCTCTGCCGTTTCGTGAAGAGTGTGACCTTCCTGCCATAAAAATTCTCTTGAACGAAGGAAAGGTCTTGTTGTTTTTTCCCATCTTACAACCGATACCCACTGATTGTAAAGCTTAGGTAAATCTCTGTAAGAATGAACAACATCTCTGAAATGTTCGCAGAAAAGAGTTTCCGACGTAGGTCTTACGCAAAGCCTTTCTTCAAGCTTTTCGTTTCCGCCGTATGTTACCCATGCACATTCAGGTGCAAAGCCCTCAACGTGGTCTGCCTCTTTTTTAAGCAAGCTTTCAGGGATAAACATTGGCATATTAACATTCTCGTGGCCAAGCTCCTTGAACATACCGTCAAGAATTCTTTGAATATTTTCCCAAATTGCGTAGCCGTAAGGTCTTATTACCATACAGCCTTTTACGCTTGTGTAAGAAACGAGCTCTGCTTTTTTGCACACGTCAGTGTACCATTTCGCAAAATCCTCGTCCATAGATGTGATGGAATCAACCATCTTTTTTTGGTCGTTTGCCATATTTGTGACTCCTTGTCATATGATAATGATAGTTTAGAAAATAGTTTTAAATTACGTTTAATTCTTATTATATAATAACAGAGACAAGATGTAAACACTATTTTTGAACAAAAATTTTTAACAGAATTCGTTTTTTTGTGACATATTGCCATTTCTTTTGCTTGTTCTTGATTTGTTCATAATTGGTTGATATATTAAAGCTGTAGGCAAAATATGCTTATAGCGGTTATCTATGGTAAATATGATATGTGTTTGTTGTCTTTTTGCACAAATATAATTTGATTGTTTTGTGTAATTTGTCCAACACTACAAATAGTAATGAAATGTGTTACAATATGTATATTTTGGATGAAAAAGACTTGAATTCGCATTTTTATTGTAGTATAATCACGACAGTACAAACAAGGGGGTGACTGCAACGTTTGATACTATTTTAATGAAGGTGGATCTTCAAAAAGAACTTACCGACCAGCTCGAACTGAAAGAAGTTTTCAGCTTTAAGATTGGTAATTTTAAGCTCGGCTTCGATGAGGCAACAGTGGTAAGCTGGATAATTATTGCGGTAATGACAGTTCTTG
Source organism: Eubacterium sp. CAG:251 (assembly GCA_000436835.1). Lineage (GTDB taxonomy): Bacteria > Bacillota > Clostridia > Oscillospirales > Acutalibacteraceae > Eubacterium_R. Next base: position 6,204 of record FR889117.1, on the reverse strand, counting down.
CGATTATCTTAACCCGAAATCTCAAAGTAACAGGAGAAATTTCAAAGCGTCAGGCATTGCTCGAGCTTGCTTATGAAAAAGCGCAAGACTTTTTCAAGGGCATAATGGGAGAAAAGGTAGAACAGTTTATTCCTTGGCTTATGAGTGTGGCACTTTTCATCGGCGTTTCAAACATTATAGGTTTGTTTGGATTAAAACCGCCGACAAAAAGTATGCAGGTAACTGCGTGTCTTGCTATAATAAGTATAGTGCTTGTAGAATTTACTGCGTTTAAAAACAAAGGATTTGCAGGACGTCTGAAGGAATTTACTAAACCAATTTGGATAATTACTCCTATCAATTTAATGGAAGTTATTACCAAACCGCTTTCGCTTTGTATGCGTCTTTTCGGTAATGTAATCGGTTCGTTCATTATTATGGAACTTATTAAGGCTTGCGTTCCGATATTCTTACCTACAGTATTCAGTCTTTATTTTGATATATTCGACGGTTTACTTCAAGCATACATTTTCGTGTTCTTAACAGGCCTTTATTTACAGGAAGCTGTTGAGGAGTCGGAGGAAACAACCGGCAAACAAAAGAAAAAAATAAAAAAAGCAAGTAAAAAGAACAAAAAGCAGGCTAAAGCTGCTTAAATATATTTTTAATTATTAAGGAGATTAATATTATGACAGGTTCAGTTATTGCTATCGGTGCAGGTATTGCTCTTATTTGTGCACTCGGTGCAGGTATCGGTATCGGTATCGCTACAGGTAAAGCCGTTGAGGCTATCGCTCGTCAGCCGGAAATGGCCGGCCAGATTCGTACAACTCTTATCCTTGGTGCTGCTCTTTCTGAAGCAACAGCTATTTACGGACTTGTAGCTTGTATTATGATTATTTTCTTGGTTAAATAAAACAGTTTTTAATCAAAACAGTTTGATGAGAAAGGACCATAATTAATGTTAAAATTTGACATAAATATTCTTTGGACCTTGATAAACCTTATTATCTTTTTTGTGCTTATGAAACTGTTTTTATTTAAACCAATTAAGAAAACACTTGATAAGCGTAAGGAATTGATTGAAGGTCAGTTCAAGGCTGCTGAAGATAAAGAGAAAAAAGCTGGGGAGTTACAGGCTGAATATCAGTCACAGCTCTCAGGCGTAGAAGATGAAAAGAAGGCTATAATCGCCGAGGCAAGAAATAATGCTAAAGGCGAGTATGACAAAATCGTTGCACGTGCAAACGACGATGCAGTTAAGATTAAGCAGGATGCTAAAAAGGCATCTGAGCTTGAAAGCGAAAAGGCACGTCTTGCAGTTAAGCAGGAAATTGCAGAGCTTGCTATGCAGGCAGCAACCAAGGTTGTTGAAAAGGAAGTTTCTCCGGAAACAAATAAAATGCTCTACGACCAATTTTTAAATGAAAGCAGTGATAAATAATGATTCAAAATATTGAAAAATATCTTGACGCACTGTTTTCTGCTCACGCAAGTGTGTCAAGCTTGGAAGAAGCTTTAAATACTGTTAAATCCAATGCTGAGCTCAAAGAAATTTTTAACGACCCTAACGTTACTCTTGAGGAAAAGAAAAACGTTTGTAAGGAGCTTTTTGCCCCGTCTGTTAATGATTTTGTGGCAGAGCTTGCAGCAAGCGGAAAGATTGACAGCTTAGGCGAAATTGTTGAGGCTTATATCTCACAACTCAACAAGCAAAACAATGTTGCAGAGGCAACAATTACCTGCGTAACAGAGCCTGATGACGAACAGTTAAAGGGCATTAAGGAATTTGTTTGCAAGCAGGAAAATGCAAATGATGCCGTAATCAAGGTTGTTAAGGATGATTCACTTATCGGCGGCTTTATCGTAACGCTCGGCGACAAGCAGTTTGACTTTTCAATTAAGAAAAAGCTTGACGGTATTAAGCAAAAGGTTATGAATTCTGCAAGAAACGGCGCTGTAACAAGCGAAAATGTTCTTGCGGTTTTGAAAAAGGATATTAATGATTTTGAACTTAGAACTAACAGCGAGGAAATCGGTACTGTTATTCGTGTAGGTGACGGAATTGCTACTATCCACGGTCTTGACCATGCAATGTACGGCGAAATCGTTGTATTTGAAAACGGCGTTAAGGGCATGGTTCAGGATATTAAAAGACATCAAATCGGCGTAATTCTTTTTGACTCCGATACAGGTGTTGAACAGGGTACAAAGGTTAAAAGAACACATAAAAAAGCAGGTGTGCCTGTAGGCGATGGCTTTATCGGTAGAATTGTTAATTCACTCGGTGAGCCTATCGACGGTAAGGGTGAAATTAAGGCTGACGGATATCGTCCTGTTGAGCAGCCGGCACCGTCAATTGTTGACCGTCAGAGTGTTGATACTCCGCTTGCAACAGGTATTCTTTCAATTGACTCAATGTTCCCAATCGGCAGAGGTCAGCGTGAGCTTATCATCGGTGATAGGCAGACAGGTAAGACTTCTATTGCACTTGATACAATTCTTAACCAAAAGGGTAAGGATGTAATTTGTATCTATAACGCAATCGGTCAAAAGGCGTCAAGCGTTGCCAAGCTTGTAAATACACTTGAAAAAGCAGGTGCAATGGATTATACAATCGTTGTTTGCTCAACAGCAAGCGAGCCTGCTTCACTTCAGTATATTTCACCGTATGCCGCAACAGCAATTGCCGAATACTTTATGTATCAGGGCAAAGATTGCCTTATTGTATATGATGATTTAAGTAAGCACGCAGTAGCTTACCGTGCTCTTTCACTTCTTCTTGAAAGAAGTCCGGGCCGTGAAGCTTATCCCGGCGACGTTTTCTATCTTCATTCAAGACTTCTTGAGCGTTCAAGCCGTCTTACAGATGAACTCGGCGGTGGCTCAATTACTGCGCTTCCTATTATTGAAACACAGGCAGGCGACGTTTCTGCTTATATTCCTACAAACGTTATTTCTATCACAGACGGTCAGATTTTCCTTGAAAGTGACTTGTTCTTCAGCGGTATGCGTCCAGCTGTAAACGTCGGTCTTTCTGTATCACGTGTAGGTGGTGCGGCTCAAACAAAGGCTATGAAGAAGGCAGCAGGCTCACTTAGAATTGACTTGGCGCAGTTTAGAGAAATGGAAGTATTTACCCAGTTCTCATCTGACCTTGATGAAGAAACAAAAGCAGGTCTTACCTACGGTAAGGGACTTATGGAACTTCTTAAGCAGCCGCTCGGTCATCCGCTTTCGCTTGCTGATATGGTATTTACTCTTGTTGGTGCAACAGGCAGAAAGTTTGTTGATATCCCGACGGAGGATACTAAGAAATTCCAGAATAAAATGCTTGCTTATATGAATGAAAACTACTCTCAGCTTGTCAATACAATTGAGCAGGAAAAAGTGCTCGAGGATGGCACCAGAGAGCAGATTTTAGAGGCAATTGACGAATTTAAAAAGATTTATCAAGAGGGTTAATGATGGCTAATGCTCGTGAAATTCAAGCCAGAATGAAGTCTATTAAGGACACTATGAAAATCACAAACGCAATGTATATGATTTCGTCCTCAAAGCTTCAAAAGGCGAGAAGAGACCTTAAAAATACCGAGCCTTATTTCTATACTATTCAGGATTGCCTTTCAAAAATCCTTGAGCTTTCTCCCGACGCAGGTAACGTTTACTTTGACGAAAGAGAGGACGTACCAAAGCAGGAGAGAAAGCAGGGTTATATCGTTGTTACAGCCGATAAGGGTATGGCAGGTGCGTATAACCACAATGTAATCAAAATAGCAGAAAAAGAGGCTCTTTCCGATAATAAAAATATGCTTTTTGTTGTCGGTCAGGTTGGTCGTAAATATTTTGAAAAAAAGAATATTCCTATCGATATTGACTTCAAATATACAGCTCAAAATCCTAATGTTAACAGAGCAAGAGTTATCAGCGAACAGATAGTTGAGCTTTTTAGGGAAAAGAAGCTTGATGAGGTTTATATCGTTTACACAAGAATGGTTAATTCTGTTACCTTTGATGCTGAAATCAAACAGCTTTTGCCTTTAAAGAAGGTTAAGTTTGAAAGAACAGAAGAGCATAACAAATATAAAACATGTACGTTCGAACCGAGTATGAATGCTGTGTTTGACCATATTATACCAAACTATATTTCAGGTTTCGTATATGGTGCTCTTGTTGAATCGTATTGTTCTGAGCATAATGCACGTATGATGGCTATGCAAACGGCTACTGATGCTGCAAAGGATATGCTCAAAGGTCTCGGTATAGAATATAACCGTGCAAGGCAGGCAGCTATTACTCAGGAAATTACTGAGGTTATCGCCGGTGCCAAGGCACAAAAAATGAAAGAAGATTAGGAGGTGTCCTTGTATGAAAAACGGTAAAATTGTTCAGGTTATGGGACCTGTAATCGACGTTGAGTTTGAAGATGAATTGCCTAAGATTAAGGACGCTCTTGAAGTAGAATTAGACGGCAAGAAGCTTGTTATGGAAGTTAGTCAGCATATCGGCGGAAACTGTGTTCGCTGCATTATGCTTGCCGCATCTGAAGGTCTTTGCAAGGATATGGAAGTTATCAATACAGGCGACGCCATTAAAGTCCCTGTAGGTGACAAAACTTTGGGCAGACTTTTCAATGTTGTAGGTGAAACGATTGACGGACTTGACAGTCTTGACAAAGAAGAACATTGGGCTATCCACCGTAAACCGCCTACATTTGAAGAGCAAAGCGCAAACGTTGAAATCCTTGAAACAGGTATTAAGGTTATTGACCTTTTAACACCTTATCCAAAGGGCGGTAAAATCGGTTTGTTCGGCGGTGCCGGTGTAGGTAAAACCGTACTTATTCAAGAGCTTATTACTAACGTTGCCACTCAACACGGCGGCTATTCAATATTCACCGGTGTCGGTGAAAGAAGCCGTGAGGGTAACGATTTATGGAAAGAAATGGGCGAAAGCGGCGTACTTGAAAAAACTGCGCTTGTATTCGGTCAGATGAACGAACCGCCCGGAGCACGTATGCGTGTTGCCGAAACAGGACTTACAATGGCAGAATATTTCAGAGATGTAGAGCATCAAGATGTGCTTCTTTTCATTGATAATATTTTCCGTTTCGTTCAGGCAGGTTCTGAGGTATCTTCTCTTTTGGGAAGAATGCCGTCAGCCGTTGGTTATCAGCCAACTCTTGCTACAGATGTCGGCGAACTTCAGGAACGTATCGCTTCAACAAAGAACGGTTCTATCACATCGGTTCAGGCTGTATATGTACCTGCCGATGACCTTACCGACCCTGCTCCTGCAACAACATTTGCTCACCTTGATGCAACAACCGTTCTTTCAAGAAAAATTGTTGAAAAAGGTATTTATCCTGCAGTTGATCCGCTTGAATCAAACTCACGTATTCTTGAGCCGGATGTTGTAGGTGAGGAACATTATCAGGTTGCACGTAAGGTTCAGGAGTATTTGCAAAAGTATAAAGAACTTCAGGATATTATCGCAATTCTCGGTATGGAAGAACTTTCCGATGAAGATAAAACTACTGTTTACCGTGCAAGAAAGATTGAAAAATTCTTGTCTCAGCCTTTCCACGTTGCTGAAGCATTCACTGGTCAGCCGGGTAAATATGTAGCCGTTAAGGATGCAGTTAAAGGCTTTAAGGCAATTATCGACGGTGAGGTTGATGATGTACCTGAGCAGGCATTCTTTAATACAGGTACTATTGAAGATGTTTTGGAAAATGCAAAAAAGCTTGAAAAATAAGGTGATTATATGAATACTTTTCAACTTAAAATAATTGCATCTAATAAAGTGTTTTTTGACGGTCAGGCTCAAAGCTTGATTATTCCAAGGCTTGACGGCGGCAGCGAGGCTTATCTTGCTATGCATGAAAACTGCGTTGTTCCTATTGAATTCGGTGAAATGAAAATTGTTGACGCAAATGGTAAAACGATTAACGCATTTGTCGGCAGCGGATTTCTTGAATTTCTTGATAATGAGGCAATGCTTGTTTGTATTTCGGCAGAGCTTCCTGAGGAAATCAACGAGCGACGTGCAAAAGAGGCTCAGCTTAGAGCCGAGGAGGAACTTCGTCAAAAGCATTCTCTTCTTGAATATTATCACTCTCAGGCTAATCTTTCCCGTGCTATGGAAAGACTCAAAGTCAAGAGCAGATATACTAGGTAATATACTTTGACAAAGCGGTTTGAACATTACGTTCAAACCGCTTCA
>FR889116.1 GCA_000436835.1 Eubacterium sp. CAG:251 | reverse complement strand
AAATTTATCTCACTTTCTCGAAGTCTCCCGGCGTGTAGAATTAATTGTTATGCACTTTGCCCGGAGCGCCGCAGCATTTCTTATACTTTTTACCGCTTCCGCAAGGACATGGGTCGTTAGGGCCGACCTTTTTGCCCTTTCTTACGGGAGCCTGCTTAACTGTATCGTCGCCGCCCGATGAAGTAGCTGTTACCTTAGCAACAGCCTTTCTCTCAACGTCCTCCTGACGTCTTGGCATAATTGTAAGCATCATTCTGACTGTGTTTTCACGAATTGTTGCCGTCATTTCGTCAAACATATCGTATGATTCCATACGGAATGCAACAACAGGGTCCTGCTGAGCGTAAGCACGAAGATGAATACCTTGTTTAAGGTCGTCCATAGCGTCAATGTGGTCCATCCAAAGGACGTCGACGTTGCGCAAAAGTACCATTCTTTCAAAGTCTTGGAACATTTCGTCGCCGAGAAGTTCTCTCTTTTCCTCAAGGCGCTTGTGGCCTCTTTCCTGAAGCATATCAATTGTGCCTTGAACCGAAAGCATATTAACGTCGTCGTTAAAGTCGTCCTCGGTTGTAAGCCAGCCTTTATATTTTTCCTTAAGGCCTGCTACGTTCCAATCGCTCTTATGGTCGCCTGCAAAATAGTTTTTAACATTTTCCTCAATGTTTGTATCAAGCATTTGAAGAATTTTATCTGTAAGGTCAATTCCGTCAAGAACCTGATCTCTCTGCTGATAAATGAGCTGTCTTTGACGGTTCATAACATCGTCATATTGAAGCGTTTGCTTTCTTATGCCGAAGTTTCTGCCTTCAACCTTTTTCTGCGATGATTCAACAGTTCTTGTAATCATCTTTGACTCGATAGGCATATTTTCATCGTCGGTAAGGCGAGCCATCATAGCCTGCATTCTTTCACCGCCGAATAAACGCATAAGGTCATCTTCAAGAGATAAGAAGAATTGGCTTTCACCCGGGTCGCCCTGACGTCCGGAACGTCCACGAAGCTGATTATCAATACGGCGTGAATCGTGGCGTTCTGTACCCAAAATGAATAAGCCGCCTACGGCTCTTACCTTGTCAGCCTCTTCTTGAATTTCAGTCTTATATTTAGCCTCAAGTTCTTGGAAGGTCTTTCTTGCTTCAATGATTTCCTCATTGTCCGTTTCCGCAAATCCTGTAGCCTCTGCAATAAGCTCGTCTGAATATTGCATCCTTTTCATTTCGCTTTTTGCAAGGTATTCAGCGTTACCGCCGAGCATAATATCGGTACCACGACCTGCCATATTTGTGGCGATTGTAACAGCGCCGAATTTACCTGCCTGAGCAATGATTTCAGCCTCACGCTCATGATTTTTAGCGTTAAGTACGTTGTGAGGAATGTGTTCTTTTTTAAGCATTTTTGAAAGGAGTTCACTCTTTTCAATGCTGATTGTACCTGCCAAAACAGGCTGTCCTTTTTCGTGACATTCCTTAATCTTTTCAATTACATTGTGATATTTTCCACGTTCTGTTTGGAAAATAACGTCAGGATGGTCAATTCTTGCAAGCGGTTTGTTAGTCGGAATTTCAACAACATCAAGCTTGTAGATTTCTGAAAATTCAGGTGCTTCCGTTGAAGCAGTACCTGTCATACCGGAAAGCTTCTTGTAAAGACGGAAGTAGTTTTGGAAAGTGATTGTAGCAAGAGTTTTGCTCTCGTGCTCAACCTTAACGCCTTCTTTTGCCTCAATAGCCTGATGAAGACCCTCGTTATAACGTCTGCCTTCCATAATACGACCTGTGAACTCGTCAACGATTTTAACCTGACCGTCTGTTACAACGTAGTCGATATCTCTTCTCATAACGCCGTTAGCCTTGATAGCCTGGTCAATATGGTGGAGAAGTGTGGTGTTGTCAATATCCATAAGGTTTTCAACGTGGAAATATTCCTCAGCCTTTTTAACACCGTCCTGAGTAAGTGTTGCAGTCTTAGCCTTTTCGTCAACAATATAGTCGCCGTCGTAAGTTGATTCCGTATCCTGCTTTTCGTCCATTTTTGCAACCTTAACCATTTTTAAGGTCTTTGCAAAAGCGTTAGCCTGACGGTAAAGGTCAGTTGACTGTTCGCCCTTACCACTGATGATAAGAGGAGTACGAGCCTCATCAATAAGGATTGAGTCGACCTCATCGACAATTGCGAAAACGTGGCCACGCTGTACTTTTTCTTCCTTATACTGAACCATATTGTCACGAAGATAGTCAAAGCCCATCTCGTTATTAGTTCCGTAAGTGATATCTGCGTTGTAAGCATCTTGCCTTTGCTCATTAGTCTTTTCGTGAATGATAAGACCTACCTTTAAGCCAAGGAATCGATAAAGCTTGCCCATCCATTCGGAGTCACGCTTTGCAAGGTAATCGTTTACTGTTACGATATGAACGCCCTCGCCTGTAAGCGCATTAAGGTAAGCCGGAAGGGTAGCAACAAGAGTTTTACCTTCACCTGTTTTCATCTCGGCAATTCTGCCCTGATGAAGAACAATACCGCCGATAATCTGAACAGGGAAATGCTTCATTCCGAGAACACGCCAAGCGCCTTCACGGCAAACTGCAAATGCATCCGGCAAAATATCGTCAAGTGTTTCGCCGTTTGCAAGCCTGCCCTTAAGAATTTCGGTTTGAGAGGTAAGCTCTTTATCGCTCATAGCTGCATACTTGTCCTCTAAAGCGAGAACCTTGTCTGCAGTCTTTTTAACTCTTTTAACCTCTTTTTTAGAGTAATCGCCAAAAATGGCTGTAACAAATTTATTTGCCATAATTTACACCTCGTTAATTAGTACCAACTGCCATTATAACACGAATGGCACTCAATGTCACTAATTATTTTAAATAAATTATATAATATATAACAAGTATATTTATTGCTTATTTTCCGAAAATTGCTTTGATTGAACTGAGTGCTCCGCCGGATACCGCATTTTCTGCCGTATCGTCAAAGGTAAGCTTGAGATTTTTGCTTCCTTGCTCAATATTAAGAGTGATGTCAACACCGTTTTCTTCCATTTGAGCGTCGGCAATTTTTTCTTTAAGTTGGGCAAGTCTGGAGTCAAGAAAAGTATCGTCGCTAAGCTTTGCAAGAAGTTGAAAAGCGGAATAATCCTTTTTAAGCTCATTTGCAAAATCGGATGCGCCCTGTGCCAAATCTTTATTTTTAACTGTTAGCGTTACGGTTTTTTTGTCAAGGTCGATGCTCTTTATTTCGTAATCTACGTTTTCAAAAATAGCTTGGCCGAGCTGTTTTAATTGCTCGTGCTTTTCGGCATAGCCGACGATTGTGTTAAGAGTAGTTGAGTCAACGTATTTTTGAAGCGTATCCGTATCAAATTCTTTAAGCGCCGCAAAAGCCGTGTCTACCGTTTTTGTGACATTTTTTTCCGTCATAGCGTTTGACGAGCAGGCTGTAAAGCTTACAAGCATAAATGCAAGGCATAATAAAATACTTAATGTTTTTTTCATAATGATTACCGTCCGTATAAAAATATTTGTTGACATAAAGCATAATTATATGTACTATATGTGAAATCCACAAAATTTATATGATTTTAACTTTATGCATATTTCTTGTTATTATATATAAAAAAAACAAAAATGGCAATAATAATTAAAATTGTTATAAAAAAATTGCATAATTAGAATATATGTGGTATAATCACTTAGGTTATCCACATTATATGGTTTAAATTAATTTTATAAATGTGATGAATGGAATGTTAAACAGATGAAAGAGAAGTTTAAAAAATTTTTTGCACCGACAAAGTTTAAACGGCTTTTTGATATAGTTGTATCGTTTTTCGCACTGATAATTTTGTCGCCGCTTTTTTTGGTGATTTGTATTGCGAATTTGCTTACACCTAATACAAGCGTATTTTTCTCCCACGAGAGAAGAGGAAGAAAGGGCAAGCCGTTTAAAATTTACAAATTTCAAACTATGAAAAACAATACGCCGAATGTTGCCACGGGCGATTTGGAAAATCCGGAGCAGTATATTACAAAGGTCGGAAAGTTTTTAAGAAAAACAAGTCTTGACGAACTTCCGCAGCTTTGGAATATTCTTAAAGGCGATATGAGTTTTGTAGGGCCGAGGCCGCTTATTTCAAGTGAAATGAGAGCGCACAGGCTAAGGCTTGAATATGGCGTGTATCGTTTCAGACCGGGACTTACGGGGCTTGCGCAAATCAACGGTCGAGATGAAATTTCGCTTATGAAGAAAATGAAATATGACAAGATTTATTGTGACAATTGGTCGATTAAGCTTGACTTGGTAATTTTGCTTAAGAGCGTAGGTGTTGCACTTAAGCAAGAGGGTTATCAAGAGGGCAAGTGGCACCGCAGATAAAATATTAAACGGAGAACGATTTATGGAAAGAAACTTTATTGACGGATATACGGAGTGGCAGTCAAATCCTGAAATTGTGGGTGTTAATAAGCTTCCGCAACATGCAACGTTTATGCCTTATGAAAATTTTGACGAGGCTAAAAAAGCCGACAGATTTGCTTCAAGCCGTTCTAAACTTTTAAACGGAAAATGGAAGTTTAAGCTTTACAAAAATTATGCTTACAGGCCGAGTGATTTTGCTCAGCCTCATTATGATACTCATAATTGGGACACTATTAAGGTCCCCGGCTCTTGGCAAATGCAAGGCTATGACCAGGCGCAGTATTGCAATGTTCGTTACCCTTGGGAAGGAAGCGAGGATATTTGCCCGCCTAATGCTCCTACAAAGCATAATCCCGTAGGCTGTTATGTTAAAAAGGTACATATCGACAAATCACTTTTGAATAAGCGTGTTGTAATCTGCTTTGAGGGTGTTGAGTCTGCATTTTATCTCTATATCAACGGCGAAAGAGTGGGATACAGCGAGTCAACCTTCCACAGAAGCGAGTTTGATGTTTCGAAATATATTAAGGAAGGCTCAAACGTTATCGGTGTAGAAGTTTATCGCTGGTGCACCGGTTCTTGGCTTGAGTGTCAGGATATGTGGCGCTTGGGCGGTATCTTCCGTGATGTATATATTTATACTACCGAAAAGCAGTATATCAGGGATTTTGAGGTTGTTGCCGAGCCTGACGTTACTTTAAACGACGGCTATGCAGATATTCTTGTTAAAACTAACGGTTCTTATGAAAGCCTCAGCCTTGATTTGAGTATTCTTGACAAAGACGGCAACACTGTTGCGCTTGACAGCCAATATGCTAATGAGGATCACCAAACTAAACTTAAGGCGATTGTGACCGACGTTAATGTTTGGTCAAGCGAAAGCCCTTATCTTTATACTATGGTAATTACTCTTAAGGATAACGGAATGCCGATTGAATATATCAGCCAAAAAATCGGCTTCAGAAAAGTCGAGATTAAGGACGGAATTATTCGTATCAATAATCAAAGAGTAGTATTTAAGGGTACTAACAGGCACGAATTTGATTGCCATACCGGCAGATATATGAGTGAAGATGTAATGCGTTATGATATTGAGATGATGAAAAAGTCCAATATGAACGCTGTTCGTACCTCTCATTATCCTAACGACCCTAAATTTTTGGAGCTTTGCGACGAATACGGTCTTTATGTTATTGATGAAAATAATATGGAAACTCACGGAACGGGTTGGTCAACTATTGTAGGCTGTCCTCAGCTTCCGGCGTCACGTCCTGAATGGGAAAAGGCTTGTATGGAGCGAATTAAGGCTACGTACAACAGGGACAAGAATGTGACAAGTGTTGTTTGCTGGTCGCTTGGCAACGAATCTCTCGGCGGTGCTATTCCAAAGAAAATGTATCAATTTATTAAGGATACTGATAAAACAAGATTTGTTCATTTTGAATGTCACCGTGCCCCTGATGAAAAGGAGCTTTCGGATGTTCAGTCAAAGATGTATGCAAGGCCTTGGGAATGTGAGGAATATGCTGTAACTCAGCGTGACGGCAGACCGTATATTCTGTGCGAATATACTCACGCTATGGGTAACTCTTGCGGTTCTACCGACGAATATACACGCCTTTGGGATAAATACCCTTGTTTGCAGGGCGGCTTTGTTTGGGATTGGGTTGACCAAAGTATTCTTACCAAGGATGAAAACGGAAAGGAATATCTTGCCTACGGCGGTGACTTCGGCGAAAACCCGCACGACGGTCATTTCTGCGGCAATGGGCTTCTTTTCGGTGACAGAAAAGTTACTCCTAAGCTTTGCGAGATAAAAAAGCTTTATCAAAATGTTGATTTCAATGCTATTGATGCCGCTCGAGGAATAGTTGAGGTTAAAAATAAATTTATGTTTACTAACCTTAACGAGTATGAGCTTCATTGGAGCCAAAGCTCTGACAAGGGTGAATTTTGCAGCGGTACTCTCGTTTTGGATGTTAAGCCGGGCGAAAAAACCGTTATTGACCTTGAACTGAGCAGAATTAAGACAGAGTGCTATCTTAATCTCGAATTAAAAACAAAAGAAGATAATGAATATTGCAAGGCAGGTCACATTGTTGCTGAGGAGCAATTTGTAATAAACGAATTTGAAAATACATACGATGAGCTTGAGGTTGACCAGCCGCTTATTGTTGATGATACATACGGTTCACTCAGAGTAATAAGTGATGACGTAAACGTAAGATTTGAAAGAAGAGAGCGCAATCAGCTTTATTCTATAAAGGTCGGCGGTGAAGAACTTTTGAGTGCTCCTATGCGCCTTAATTTCTGGAGAGCGCTTACCGATAACGACCGTGGCACAAGAGCCGGTTCACGTCTCGGTTGTTGGAGAGATGCAGGCGACACACCGGGTATTTTCAATAATACGAAATGGAGTATTAATAATTATAAGGTGCTTGAGGACGGCAAAAAGGTTATTATTACAGGCGGTGCAACCGTTTGCACACAGCCTGAGTCTAAGGCACAGGTGATTTATACGATTACTTCAAAGGGTATGGAAGTTGACCTTCAGTTTTATCCCGATGCATCGCTTCCTGAAATTCCTGAGGTTTCCGTTCTTTTCGAGCTTCCTAAGGATTTTGAAAATCTTACATATCTCGGCAACGGCCCTGAAGAAAATTATATTGACAGATGCAACGCTGCTAAAATCGGTCTTTATAACACGACTGTAAATGACCTTTGGGTTGACTATCTTAAACCGCAGGAATGCGGCAACAGAACAGGTGTAAGATATGCTACTCTTGTCGGTAACAAAAAAGTATTTTCAGTAGTTGCCGAGCCGCAAATGGAGCTTAATGTTTGCCATTATCTTCCTAAGGAAATTGAAGATGTTTGGCACCAAAAGGATATGCCTGAATATAACAAAACCGTTGTAAGGCTTATTGCAAGGCAACAGGGTATCGGAGGATATGACAGCTGGGGCGCTCATTGCAACGATATGTATAAAAACAAAACAGATAAGACCTACAGGCTTAAATTCCAAATAAGATTTTGATATTTATAAGCCTTAAATCATATATTATATGGTGCATTTTTTGGCAAACTGTTTATTATTGCAAAGTGCAAAACAGACCGTTTGGCTAAAAATAACTTGACTTTTTTTATAAAAGTAATATAATTCAATATTAGATAACGCATAAAATAAATAAATAATGAAATTAACTATTAAAGTTGGTTAAGAGAGGATTTAATTATGGCTTCTTTCAAGGAAAAGGTTGCGTCGGTAGCGGTTGAACAGGCCGTTAAGTATGCACGCAAGGATTTCAAGAGAAACGCTCCGAGAATTCTCAATCTCGTAGAAAAATTTGACGTTAAAAAGGTAAACCGTTCAACATATGCAGGTCTTCATAAGGTTATGGATGACCCTAATAACAATTGGATGAAGTTTGCAGAGGATTTGATTTGCAACATGGACGAACACGTGCTTACAAAGCTTGTTCCTCCGCTTATGAATGTTGCAATAAACAGTTATACAAAGAGAATGGCAGCTATTGAAAAGTATGGCTGTAACGTTCCTTGGGCTATTCTTATGGACCCGACTGCCGCTTGTAACCTTAAATGCACAGGCTGTTGGGCAGCAGAATACGGCCATACAAGCTCACTTTCTTATGATGACCTTGCAAGGATTATCAAAGAAGGTAAAGAGCTTGGTACTTATATGTACCTTTACACAGGCGGTGAGCCTACAATGAGAAGAAAGGACCTTATGCGCCTTTGCCGTGAAAATCCGGATTGCGCATTCCTTTCATTTACTAACGGTACTCTTATTGATGACAGCTTTGCTGACGAAATTAAAGAGGTCGGCAACTTCTATCCTGCATTCTCAATTGAGGGATATGAAGAAGAAAATGACTTTAGAAGAGGTCAGGGCACATTTAAAAAGTGTACTGCCGCTATGCAAAGGCTTAAAGACAGGGGTGTTCCTTTCGGCGCTTCCCTTTGCTACACAAGCAAAAATACAGATGTGCTTGCATCTGACGAATATATGGATTGGCTTATTGAACGTGGCGTTAAATTTGCTTGGTTCTTTACATATATGCCAACAGGCAACGGTGCTGTAACAGACCTTATGGTTTCTCCTGAGCAGCGTGCTTTGATGTATAAGAAGATGCACGAGTGGCGCCATACCAAGTCTATTTTTGCTCTTGATTTCTGGAACGACGGCGAGTATGTTCAGGGTTGTATCGCAGGCGGTCGCCATTATTTCCATATCAATTCAAACGGTGACTGTGAGCCTTGCGCTTTCGTTCACTATTCTAATGTTAATATTAAGGAACATTCTGTTCTTGAAGCGCTTCAAAGTCCGCTCTTTATGGCTTACAAGCGTAATCAGCCTTTCTCAAACAATATGCTTCGTCCTTGCCCTGTTCTTGATAATCCGGGCGCTATCAGCAAGATGGTTGCAGAAACGGGCGCATATTCAACAGAAATGCAACATCCTGAATCGGCAAACGAACTCTTTGATAAGACTATTGCCGCTGCTAAGGCTTGGAAGGTTAAGGCAGATGAACTCTTTAACCGTGACGAGTATATTGCAAAGCACGTTAAAGATGAAAATATGTATAATTATGAAAAGCCGGACGAGGAGAGAGAATTCTCTGAGTTTGAAAAGACAGAAGATTAAAAATTAAAACGTCGGAGCGTACATATATTTATTATGTACGCTCTTTTGCCGTATTTGCAGTTGCGGCGCATACGAGGGAATTTTATGTTTTTTAGAAAGAAAGAATTTGGCTCAGGTAAATATGATTTTATTATTGCAGGTCTTGGAAATCCCGGTGCTAAATATGAAATGACACGTCATAATGCCGGCTTTCTTTCAATGGATTTGTTGTCTATTGAGGAGGGTGTGGATATAAAAAAATTAAAGCATCACGCTCTTTGCGCAGATATGACCGTTGAGGGTAAAAAATGCCTTGTTATGAAGCCTCAAACTATGATGAATGCAAGCGGTGAGGCTATCGGCGAGGCGGCAAAGTATTATAAAGTTCCGGTTGAAAACGTTATTGTTGTATATGACGATATTTCACTTGATGTCGGCAAAACAAGAATTAGGCGCAAAGGCTCTGCAGGCGGCCATAACGGAATAAAGAGCATTATTGCTCATTTGGGCAGTGAGAATTTTCCGAGAGTTAAGGTCGGAGTAGGCAAAAAGCCAAATCCGGAATACGACTTGGCAGCTTGGGTTTTGGGTAGATTTCCAAAGGAACAGGAGGCTGATTTAAAATCGGCACTTGAGCATGCAACTGCCGCTGTAAGATTAATAGTTTCAGGAAAAATTGATGAGGCTATGAATAAGTATAACTCATAATATAATGATATATTGAAAGGATAAGGTGATAAGCATTGTCCTGTTTTTCTAATGAATTTAATAAAAGCAAGGAATTTATAAACCTCAGCGAAAGTGTTAATGCCGATAATGCTCCCGTTGGGGTTATAGGTCTTTCCGATGTTTCTAAGTGCTTCGTTGCTCATTCGCTTTGCCAAAAGGGTGAAAAATCATTTATTATTACACCCGACGAGGCGACTGCCGTTAAGGTGCAGGAGTGTTTGAGCGAACTTCAAGACGGAGTTTTGCTTTACCCGACAAGAGAGATGACTTTTGTTGAGGTTGCAGGCGTGAGCAGGGATTTTGAGCATATCAGGCTTGGTGTTTTGTCACGCATACTTCAGGGCGATTATTCGGCTGTTGTTATGTCGGCAGCAGCTGCATGCCAATATACTATGCCGCCTGAGGAACTTGAAAAAAGAACGTTTAAAATCAGCGTTAACGATGAGATTAATATAGCAGAGCTTGAAAAAAAGCTTGTTTTTGCAGGATATACCCGTTATGACCAGGTTGACGGAACAAGCCAATTTGCTGTGCGTGGCGGAATTATAGATATTTTTCCGACCTATCTTAACGAGCCTGTAAGAATTGAATTTTGGGGCGATACCGTTGATACTATTTCGAGTTTCGATATCGACACTCAAAGGCGAAGCGGCAAGGTTGATTTTATTGAAATTACTCCGGCTAACGAGGTACTTGTTGACGATAATTTTAAATTTGCCGATAAAATCGAGGCGCTCTCAAAAGGATTAAAGGGCAAGGCGATTAAGGCAAGGGAAAAGCTTAATAATGATATTGATAAATTAAGGCAGGGGCTTCATCTCAATTGCCTTGATAAGTATTTGCCGCTTATTTATAATTCAAACGGTGTGTTTGATTATGATTTTGACAGACTTTTTGTTGTCGAAAGTGCAAGAGTTAAGGAAAAAATGATTAAGCAGGAAAAGCTTAATCTTGAAGAACTTAAATGGTTTGTTGAGGACGGTACGCTTTGCAAAGGGCTTGATAAATTTAATCTTAATTTTGACGAGCTTAAATCTGTTTACGAAAAGCATAATGCAATATATATGGATTCTTTACCTCGTGGAAGCTTTGACACACCTGTCGCTCACCTTGCAAACTTCCGTGTTCAAAGCTTTAATGCGTGGAGCGGTACTCTTTCTCAGCTTAAGGAGGAGCTTTTTCCTCTTTTCAAGGGCGGATATACGGTTTGCATAATGGCAGGCACTGTCAGGGCAGGCAAAGCTCTTTGCAAGGATATTGAGGATATGGGCTTTATCAATACTGTTTTCTTTGAAAAAAGACCTGAAAAGCTGCAAAATAAGGCTATCAATATTCTTACGGGCACAATTCAGTCGGGTTTCCAAATAAGCGATATGAAGCTTGCGGTTATTACCCATTCAAAGACTAATCAAAGCACCAAAAAGGCAAAAAAAGCGTCATCAAAAAATGCTATTCATTCGCTTGACGAGCTTACCGTCGGCGATTATATTGTTCATAATATTCACGGTATCGGTGTGTTTGAGGGTATTCATGCACTTGAACTTAATAAGGTAAAAAAAGACTATATAAAAATCAGCTATGCAAAGGGCGATACACTTTACGTGCCAGTTACCCAACTTGATTTGGTATCAAAATATATAGGCCCTAAAAACGATACCAATGTTAAAATTAACCGCCTCGGCTCAGGCGAATGGAAAAAGACTAAGGCTAAGGTGCGCTCTTCTGTTAAGGATATGGCTAAGGAACTGATTGCGCTTTATGCTAAGCGAATGAGCACAAAAGGATTTGCTTTTTCTGAGGATTCCGATATGCAGCGTGATTTTGAAATGCGCTTTGAATATGACGAAACGGATGACCAGCTTAGGTGCAGCGAGGAAATTAAGCACGATATGGAAAAAACCGCACCTATGGACAGACTGCTTTGCGGTGACGTTGGTTTTGGCAAAACGGAGGTTGCACTTCGTGCGGTATTTAAATGTATAAGCGACTCAAAGCAATGCGCCATTCTTGTGCCAACAACGGTGCTTGCAATGCAGCATTTTCAAACTGCGCTCAAAAGGCTTGAGCCTTATCCCGTAAAGGTGGAAATGATATCTCGTTTTGTATCTCCCAAAAAGCAAAAAGAAATACTTCAAGGGCTTGCCGACGGCTCGATTGATGTTGTGGTAGGTACTCATAAGCTTTTAGGCAAATCAATTAAATTTAAAGATTTAGGGCTTCTTATAGTTGATGAGGAGCAACGATTCGGCGTGGCGCAAAAGGAAAAAATAAAGGAAAAATTTCCTCGTGTTGATGTTCTTACCCTTTCAGCTACCCCTATTCCCCGTACGCTCAATATGGCAATGAGCGGTATCAGGGATATGAGCCTTATTGAGGAGGCACCGGGTGAGCGCCACCCTGTTCAAACATATGTTATCGAATATGACGCTGAAATTTTGCAAGAGGCAATGGAACGTGAAATAAACCGTGGCGGTCAATGCTATTATCTTCACAATAATGTTGAAACGATTGAGCATAAAGCTATGATGATTAAAAAAGCAATTCCTCAGGCAAGAGTGGGTATTGCCCACGGTCAAATGAGTGAGGAGGAACTTTCAAGCGTTTGGCGTGATTTGCTTTCGGGTGATATTGATATTCTTGTGTGCACAACTATTATTGAAACGGGTGTTGACGTGCCTAACTGCAATACTCTTATTATTGAAAATGCAGACAGAATGGGTCTTGCCCAGCTTCACCAAATAAGGGGACGTGTAGGCAGGTCATCAAGGCGTGCTTATGCCTATTTCACGTTTACAAGAGGCAAGGAATTGACAGATATTGCAACGAGGCGACTTGAAGCTATCAGGGAATATACTGAGTTTGGTTCGGGCTTTAAAATTGCTATGCGTGACCTTGAAATCAGGGGCGCAGGCTCGCTTTTGGGAAATAGACAGCACGGTCACATGGAAGCAGTTGGATACGATATGTATTTAAAACTTCTTGAAGAAGCCGTTGCTATGGAAAAAGGCGAAATCAGCGAAGAGGAGCCGGAGGAGAGAGAATGTCTTATTGACGTTCAAATCGACGCTCATTTGCCGGAGGAATATATTATTTCCACATCGCAAAGGCTTTCTATGTATAAGCGCATTGCCGCAATTAAAAATGAGGCTGACGCTCAAGATGTTTATGACGAGCTTACAGACCGATTCGGCGCACCGCCGTCATCTGTTTGGGGGCTTATAGAAATTGCACTTTTGCGAAACAGTGCAAAGGCACTCGGCATAACGGATATTGTTCAGCGAAACGGCTCTGTTTTGTTTTATTCAAGCGAGCCGGATATCAAAACCGTTGCGATACTTAATGCGTTTATGAAAGGCAGAGTTACTCTTTCTGCGGCTAAAAGGCCGTATATCGCAGTTAAGCTTGACCCGACCGAGGCAACGCTTGAAACGATACGTGAAACGCTTAGAATAATGAGCGAAGCCAAAGAGCATTACAATAGCAATAAATAAAATAATAACCGTTGCAGTATTTCTTAAATGAAGCGCTGCAACGGTTTTTTATATTTGATTTTATTTACTATTCTTCAGGAAACATAACGATAAGAAGCATTTTGAATTGTTCCTTTGCAAAAACAGCGTGAGGCTTTTTGGCAGGCATAACGATTGTTTCGCCCTCGTTTAAAATAAATTCTTCGCCCTCAATTGTGATTTTGCCGACTCCGTCAAGAGCAACAATCATAGCGTCACCGCCGGATTCGTGAGTGCTGATTTCTTCGCCCTTGTCAAATGCAAAAAGAGTAAGCGAATGGTGTTCGTTTTGCGAAAGGGTTTTGCTGACGATTTGACCTTTTTGGTATGTCACTTCGTCTTTGATTTTGAGAACTGTTTTGTGCTCAATGTTTTTGATTAATTTATCCATTTGTATCTCCTTGATTATTCTGCTTGTGACGTTTTACAAGTTCTTCAAGCATTTTGTTGTGCGATTTTTTGTCTATTTCATATTTGAGAGTAGGAATAACCGCTAAAAGCATACCGATTGCAGGCGGAATTGAAATAAGAAACCACATAGCTTTTGAATAAGAAGTGTAGTCTGTTGCAAAATTTGCACCGTTTGCAATAGCCTCGTTCATTTTATTTATGTTGATATCCGTATATCCTACTGCGTCAAAAACATAGCCTGAAATAATGGAACTGATGCCTGCCGAAAACTTGGTAATAAAGCTTTGACCGGAGAAAAAAATTCCGTCAGGTCTGTAACCGTTATGATATTCCTCATAGTCAATGCAATCGCTAATCATAACAGATTGGCAAACGCTTACTCCCCCAAAGCCCATACCTGTGCCAAAGAATAAAATTCCGTCAATAACCACAAAGCCTATTTTAGAAAGGTCGGTCGGCGCTATTAAGTATACGACAAACAAAAGTGCAAATGCAACAGCACTTAGTCCGCTGAAAAGATTGTATACTTTTTTTGTTTCATATTTTTTCATAAGAGCAGGGGAAATTGCCATTGAAACAAATTGACCTATAAAAAGTCCGCCGGCTAAAATAAGCACGATTATGAATATATCAAGCTTTGTAAACGCATAGGTGAGGTTGCCCTTGCAATAGTAGTATGTTAAAAGCGTCATTGCAATATTCATCATAAGCTGTAACGGTGCACGCAGAAGTCCGCTTATAAGAATACGTCTGAAAGGCTTGCATTTCCACATAAGAGCAAAGCTTTCTTTCATAGTTTTTGTTTCACTGCCGTTAGGTACTCTTTCCTTTGTTCCTGTACCTGCACATTCAAACAGCGCCGAACCTATAATTGTGATTATAATTGCCGCAACGATAAATCCCTTTTGCGCATTTGTGTCTAAGCCAAAAGCGGAGTTTAGCGATTGCGACACTGCAACAATTGAAATCACAACCAAGCCGGCACCGATTGACGCAATAATTCTTGAAAGAGAAATAAGCGAGCTTCTGTCCTTTTCGCTTTCCGTTATACGTGAAATAATGCCCCATAGAGGGATATCGCCAACCGTATAGCTCATTCCCCACAGCACATAGGATATTGCCGCCCAAGCAACAATAAATATCATAGCCGTTTTGTTGCCGTTTGCCTTTGCGTTTGCATAGTTGCCGTTGAAGAATGCCGCTATCGTAATAACGCATATAACAATAGGCGAAAAAATGAGATAAGGTCTGCATTTGCCCCATTTAGTTCTTGTTTTGTCAACTATCGAGCCCATCATCGGGTCATTGATTGCGTCCCAAATTCTCGCTATTGCAAATATCCAGCCAAACGCAATAGCCGGCAGGCAAATTACATTTTGAAAGTAATAATAAAGTCCGACGGTAACTACGTTGTAAATCATATTTTGACCGAACATTCCGGTCAAAAACATATTTCTTTCTTTTTTTGAATATGTGTTTACGTTTTCCATAATGTTTCCTTTATCAGTCTGTTATAAGTTGTTCATATAAAAGATTTTTAATTTCCTTAGGCAGTTTTGAAATCCTTAACACCTTTAGCAATTCTTCTCTTGTTTGCGCATTTTTAAACGGTTTATAATATGCTGTTTTTTTAGACGTTTGCTCCTGCCAGCGTGACATTGAATTGATAACTCTTTCCTTATAGTCAGGCATTTTTATAAGTTTTATATTTGTAAGTTCAATTTCTATATCATCGCTTGAAAAATCCACCTCAATGCTCAAAGCGCTATCTGAATTTGAAATTGTAAATTCCTTATTGAGTTTAACATCTGCGCTTTCGATTTCCTTAAACGTGATTTTATATTTCCTGCCGCTCGGTATAACCTCGCAGTCGCCGAACGGTGCTTTAATCGTTAATTTAATCTTGCGGGATTTTTCGTCAAACGTGTTTAGAATTTTAGTTTTTGCATTATGCTTTTCAAAATTCACTCTGCCGTTATCTTCGTAAAGGGTGAAACTGTTGTTGCCGTTAAATATCCAAAATTCAAGTGCTTTAGGGTTTGCCGAGGAGTTGCCATCATCGTTAGATAACGGAATAATTGCGCCCTCTTTCGCAAGAACGGGAATATCGTAAAGCTCACGGTTAAGCGTTATATCCATAGGGCCGTGGTATTTTTGAAGAGTGAAAATATCTGTGTAAGTGCCTTTGGGTATCCAAGCTTTTGCCGTTGCCATATTAGTTTTTTTATTTGTTTTCGATGTTATGGGGGCTGCAATAAGCTCGCTTCCGAAAAAGTATTCATTAGGCACATTAAAAGCGCTTTCTTCGTTTGGATAAGCGTAATACATAGGCTTACAAAGCGGCGTGCCGTTTTTGTGGCATTTATAATCCATAGTGAAAATATACGCAATAAGCCTGTGCCTGAAATTAAGCCACTTTTTAGCGCTTAAATAAACGTCACGTCTGTATTTCCACGGTTCCTTGCCGAGCAAATCGTTTGACGTTGAATGAAGCCTTAAAATAGGAGAAAACACTCCGAATTCAATCCATCTTAAATACAGTTCATCGTCCTTGTAACCGAAATGGTGACCGCCGATATCATGGCTCCACCAAAAATATGCCGCATTAGCCGCATTTGCAGTAAAATAAGGCTGAAAGTCAAGAACCTTATGATTTATAGCCGTATCGCCGGAGAAGCCTAATGGATATCGGTGTGAGCCAAGCCCTGCGTAGCGTGACAGAATAAGCGGCAGCTTTCCGTTTTCCGCATTGTCAAGAAAATGATAATGATTTAATGCAAGAAGTGGGTCAAGGCCCTCAATATCACTTTTTTTACCCTGTTGCCAATCTATCCACCAAAAGTCAACGCCGTCTTTTTCATACGGCTTGTGTACCTTGTCAAAATACGCATTCCAAAAATCATCGCTTTTGCAGCTGAATTTGACGTCCTCTTTTGTTTCGGGGTCAATGCCGACTGCCTTTGCAACGTCATTGTACATATCCTCAAAATGCCTTATTCCGTCGGCAGGGTGTAAGTTTAACGTCACCTTTAAATTGCGGTTTTGAAGATTGTTTAAAAATGATTTATAATCCTTAAAAAGTTCTGTGTTCCAGCTGTATCCCGTCCAACCGTTTGCATTTATTTTAAATTGCTTTTTTAAATCTACCCAATGCCAATCCATATCAATTGTTGCAACGGTAAGCGGGATTTTTTCTTTTTCAAATCTGTCCATCAAATTGATATATTCGCTGTCGCTGTATGCGTGGTATCTGCTCCACCAAACGCCGAGAGCAAAGCGTGGCACAAGCGGAGTATAGCCTGATAATTCAAAAAATGTTTTTATCGTTTTGCTATAATCTTTGCCATAGGCGAAGCAGTAATAGTCCTTGCCGCCGCTTCGTTTTACAAAATGCCCCTCGTCATCAAAAAGAAAGCTTGTGCTGTCATCAAGCAAAAATGCGCCGTCTTTTGTAATTAAGCCGTTATCAAGCGGTACTTTGCCAAACGTTGCGTCAAGCGTTCGCCTTGTGCCCTTTAAGTTCTTTTGCTTTTTAAAATATTGCGTTTCATCGCTGCTCTTTATTTTAACGCAAATCGGAGTGCCGTTTTTTATAATGAAAATAACGTCACTTGTTTCGACAAATATTTTGTTTTTGATTTTTTTGACATTAAATTTGCCGACTTGAAAATTCCTGTTGAGTACGGTAAAACTTGCCAAATCGGTAAAAGTGCCTGCCTCAACTCTTATCAGCCGAGAGGTTAAATATGTAATTCTGATATCGTCAATTATTTTTATTTGATTTTCATTTGCTTTTGCATCTGTTTTAATGATTAAAGATTTCTTTAGCATAATAACTCCGTTTCAGCAAAAATGTATAAAGTCCTATAAATATATCATATAGCAAATATAAATAAAAGTAAAGCATAAAATGCTTAAAAAACTATACAATATAACAAAAGCGTTGCGAAATATTCGCAACGCTTAAATAAAAATTGAGATTAATATAATCTAAAAATAAATATTATCAAGCCGTATAAAAATGCCGACGCCGTGCCGTAAACTATGACAGGACCTGCGATTGAAAACATTTGCGCTGCGGTACCGAGCACAAAGCCCTCATGCTTCCATTCAAGCGCAGGGGATACAACGCTGTTTGCAAAACCTGTAATCGGCACAATTGTTCCTGCACCTGCGTGTCTTGCAATTTTATCAAAAACGCCGATACCGGTTAAAATAGCGGTTATAATAATTAATACGCTTGACGTTGCGGCTGAAACTTCCTTTTCGTTTAATCCTGCCTTTTCAAAAATCATAAACAAAATTTGACCGATTAAACAAATTGTGCCACCGATTAAAAATGCCTTAATGCAGTTTAACACCTTTGGCGAATTCGGGCTTGCTTTGTCAGTCATTTTGCTGTAATCGTCCTTGCTGATGCTCATTATCTGTCACCTCTTTATTAATATTTACAATCTTATAATAATTATTCACTTGACTTTTTTGATTATATCTTGTAATATCATAATATACTATTTGTAAATTACAAACGGAGGCATATTTATGCATCTTATTGAGGTTCGTGACGTATACAAAATATATAATCCGGGTGAAAATCAGGTTAATGCGCTTGACGGTGTATCTATCACTATTGACGAGGGTGAATTTGTTGCCATTATCGGTCAGTCAGGCTCAGGTAAATCAACTCTTATGAATATGCTCGGTTTGCTTGATACTCCTACTCACGGCGAATATTATATCAACGGCAAGCTTGTTGACGATTTAACAGATGACCAAATGAGTGTTATCAGAAATGAGGAAATCGGCTTTATTTTCCAAGGCTTCAACCTTATTTCGTCACTTTCTGCGCTTGAAAATGTTGAACTTCCCTTGGTTTATAGAGGTATGCCAAAGCAGGAAAGGCGTGAAATTTCGCAGCAGGCGCTTGAAAGAGTAGGACTTGGAAGTCGTATTCATCACTTGCCTGCAGAAATGTCCGGCGGTCAGCAGCAACGTGTTGCCGTCGCAAGAGCTATTGCCGCAAAACCTCCTGTTATCTTGGCAGATGAGCCTACGGGTAACCTTGATACAAAATCAACAAAAGAGGTTATGGCAATTTTACACGAACTTAAGGATGAGGGCAGAACAGTTATAGTTATCACCCACGATAATGAAATTGCGGAAGAGGCAGAACGTGTAATCCGTATTCGTGACGGCAAGGTGGTTGAGGATTATATTAACCCCGGTTATGAGGAAAAATACGGCAGAGAGTCAAAGAAAAATAATAAAAACCCGATTGACGAGGGTTGATACATAATATAATAGGAATTTACAGCAGATATTTCAAGCTTTTGAATATCTGCTGTTTTTTTGCTTTTTTTAAAGTTTTGCGCAATAATCGCATTTAAAATATACGCATATATTGAATAAATCGGCTAAAATAAAATTTTTTGAATATTTTTTAGGCAAAATATAGCCTTTAAACGTTATATTTTACTCCCTATACGCTGTTAGTGTAGGGAGTTTTTCTTTTGCCCTGCAAAAAAATGATATGGAGGTGTGAAATGTCACGCAGAAAGAAGATAAGCGAAAAGGAGGTATGCGACGGTTTAAGACGTCTTGCATTCGGCGAAATAACGGATGCGGTCAGCCTGCTTTTCGAGCCTGAGGAAAAAATACTCCAAAAGCTTAACACGCTTGATTTGTTTAACGTAAGCGAAATCAAGCGCCCAAAGGGAGGCGGAATGGAGATTAAATTTTTTGACAGGCTTAAGGCTATTGACAAAATCAGAGAAATGGTGAATGAGCAAACGGACAAGTCGCCGACCTCATTTTATGAGGCACTGGAAAAAAGTACGCAGGCGACTAAAAGGCATTATACGGAGGAATTTGATGAATAGATTTATCCCGTTTTCAAAAAAGCAACTTGCCGTTTTGAATTGGTGGTGCAATGGCAGTGACGTTAAAAATAAAAACGGAATAATCTGTGACGGCGCCGTAAGGTCAGGCAAAACGCTTTGTATGGGTATATCGTTTATTTGTTGGTCCTTTTATGCTTTTTGCGATACTTCGTTTGCCATTTGCGGGAAAACAATTTCTTCACTTAGGAGAAATGTTATTACTCCGCTTTTGCCGACGCTTAAAGAACTTGGTTTCAGCGTTGATTACAGGATTAGCAGGAATATGGTTACGATTTCAAGAGGCAATGTGACTAACCGTTATTATCTTTTCGGCGGCAGAGATGAATCAAGTGCATCACTCATTCAGGGTATGACTTTGGGTGGCGTTATGCTCGACGAGGTTGCGCTTATGCCGAGAAGTTTTGTTGAACAGGCGGTTGCAAGGTGCTCTCTTGAAAATTCAAAATACTTTTTCAACTGCAATCCGGAGCATCCTTATCATTGGTTTTATATGGAATGGATAAAAAAAGCCAAAGAAAAAAATGTTTTGTATATCCATTTCACTATGGACGACAATCCCTCTTTGTCCGAAAGCGTTAAAAAAAGATATAAAAGTCTTTATTCGGGCGCTTTTTATGAGCGATTTATTGAGGGGAAATGGGTCACGGCTCAAGGTCTTGTTTATCCTATGTTTTCACCTGAAAGGCACATAAAAAGGTGCGACGGCGGTTTTTCACGATATTATCTTTCGTGCGACTACGGAACGGTAAATCCTTTTTCTTTAGGCCTTTGGGGTGAGTGCGACGGAAAGTGGTATCGGCTTGATGAGTATTATTATTCAGGCAGAGACAACGGTATTCAGCTGACAGATGAGGAATATTACCGTGAGCTTGAAAGACTTGCGAACGGCAAGGATATAACAGCTTTGATTATTGACCCGTCAGCTGCATCTTTTATACAAACTGTTTTAAGGCACAAAAAATTTCGTGTTATCAAAGCGAATAATGATGTTCTATCGGGTATTAACCGAGTGTGCCAGGCACTCAAGGATGGGGAGATATTTTTATATCCCTGCTGTGCCGACGCAATAAGAGAATTTTCAATCTATCGCTGGGATGACAGTATAAAAAAGGATGCGGTTAAAAAAGAAAATGACCACGCAATGGATGATATACGATATTTTGTCGCTACTGTTTTGGGCAGAGAGGGACAAGGAAATTCGTTTGCGTCTTTTGCAATAGAAAGGAATTAGCTTTGAAAATTTTAGATTTAAGAAAAAAGAAAAGTCAAAATTCAAATGCTGCATGTGCGGTTCAAACGTCAATCGCTACAAATCATCCTTATTATAATCTTACAAGTTATATGCCGATTAACGGCGAATCGAGAGTATATGCCGAGCTTAGAAATGCGGTTCCTATTTTAGACGCCGCAATTAATAAAATTGTGCGACTTTGCGAGGGCTTTAGGTTTGATACGGGCAATGAAAAAATAAACGATATGATGAACTCGTATTTTGAGTCGATAAATGTCGGCGGAAACCAAAGGGGGATAACCTCTTTCGTTTCAAATTATCTTAATCAGCTTTTAACCTTCGGCACGGCAATAGGCGAAATAGTTATGTGCTCAGACGGGATATATGCGCTTTATAACAGCGAACTTTCGTCAATTGAGCTTAAAAGGGCAAAAAACGGAATTGATGTCGATTTTTATAATAACGGCTCCAAAATCAATCAGCCGAATTTGATTTTATATTCTGTTTTAAATCCTAAGCCTTCCGATTTGTGCGGCACAAGTTTGCTTTCCGGCTTGCCGTTTGTAAGCAATATTTTGCTCGAAATTTATAATACAATCGGCGAAAATTGGAAGCATGCGGGAAATCTTCGATATTCTGTTATTTGCAAGCCGGATAAGGACAGCGCTTATTCAAACGCAAACGAAACGGCGCAAACCGTTGCAAATGCGTGGAAAGATGCTATGAATTCAAATACCGTTAAGGATTTTGTGGCAGTCGGGGATGTGAGCGTTAAGGTAATCGGTGCTGACAATGCAGTGCTTGACAGTGAAATCCCTGTAAGACAGCTTCTTGAACAGATTGTTGCAAAAACAGGGCTTCCGCCGTTTATGCTTGGCCTTAGTTGGTCGTCAACAGAGAGAATGAGCACGCAGCAGGCAGATATATTGACAAGCGAGCTTGAATCGTACAGACGTATTCTTGAACCTGTGATTAAGCAAATCGGCAATATGTATCTTGCAATAAACGCCTTGCCTTATGAGGCGAATATCGAATGGAAGAAAATTACACTTCAGGATGAATGTGACGAGGCTAAGGCACAGCTTTATACGCAACAGGCAGAAAAAATAAGAAGGGAGATTGAAAATTGAGCTTTGGTTATGTAGAAAAAGGTTTTAGTCCAAGCACTGAGGACTTAAAAAAAATCAATAAGTATACAAGGCGTGAGTTTGACGCAGACAGTCTTTATGTTTTTACTGTTATTCTTTGCGATAACGACATAGACAGGGATTTTGAAAAATTTTCATTATCGGCGCTTAATGAACTTAAAACGTTTTTTGTCGGCAAAACGGGTATCAGCGACCATTCAATGAAATCGA
The DNA here is from genome assembly GCA_000436835.1 of Eubacterium sp. CAG:251. GTDB lineage: Bacteria > Bacillota > Clostridia > Oscillospirales > Acutalibacteraceae > Eubacterium_R. The sequence goes on along the minus strand of FR889116.1, from coordinate 53,556 downwards.
GCGACCAAAAGGCACGTGTTTTTGAAACATGGATTGAAAAAGGCAACGGAACAACAGCCGACGGTGAGCCTTATTATATGCTAAAGGCAAAGGCTTATATGCTCAAAAACGAGGAAAACAAAGGATTTATTGACGAACTTGACGCAGGAATTAAAAAGGAAGTTTCAGTTTCCTGCTCATCAAAAAAAGCAACCTGTTCAATTTGCGGCAAGGATAAAAGGCAGTGCAGATGCGAACACGTTTCGGGCAAAGAATATAAGGGCAAAATCGCCTGCACAATTTTGTCAGATATCAGCGATGCGTATGAGTTCAGCTTTGTAGCCGTTCCTGCGCAAAGACAGGCAGGAGTTACAAAAGCATTTGAATTTACAAAGGAGAATAATATGGAAGATATTATTAAGACGCTCAAAAATATGAGCGACGATACTACGGTATCAAAATTTCAGCTTGATTCGCTTTTGAATTATGTTGATTCACTTGAGGATGAGGCAGAGCTTGGCAGAAAGTACAAGAAAAGCCTTGCAAACGAGGTTATAAAGCTTTGCGCAGAGGCTATGCCGGAGATGGATATTAAGGCTTTTTCCTCTGTGGCACAGGTTATGACCGCAAAGGAACTTTTGTCCTTTAAAGAAGCTTTCACAAAGAAAAACCGTGAAAGCACCGCTCATCTTCAAATTAAAAGTAATGACACAAAAACAAATAATACAGTAAATCAATTTAAATTATAATTAACGGAGGAATTAATTTATGTCATACGATAACATTAGAATTGAAAAAAGTTTATACACCACAGGTAAGTCTTTCACTCAGGCGCTTGAGGCACTTGACCCGTCAGAAAACTACAAGGGCACATCTCTTGAAGGCCTTGACGCATACGAACGTCAGCTTAAAAGATTTGACATTAAGGTTTCGGGCGAAAACTGCGATACTGTTTCAAAGTTTTTCCAAACTTCCGATTCAGCAGCTCTTTTTCCTGAATTTGTATCCCGTTCTATTAAGCTCGGTATGAGAGAAGCGTGCACCGTAGATAAAATCATTGCAACCACATCTTATATTGATTCGCTTGATTACAGGTCTATTTCGCTTGAAGATACAACTGATTTGGTCGACTTTATAAATGTTGCCGAGGGCAGTGCATTTTCAGATGTAAAGATTACTGTGAAAGACAAGCTTACCAAGCTTAAAAAATACGGCAAGATGATTTCCGCATCATATGAGGCAATCAAGTTCCAAAAGCTTGACCTTTTCTCAATCACACTTCGCAGAATCGGTGAAAATATGGTTTATTATGAGGCATACGATGCACTTGCAACAATTGACAAACCAACCGTAAATAAGATTACATATACCGGTGATACATTTACTTATGATAATCTTATTGATATTTACACAATGATGAAGCCTTACAATCTTACAACAATACTTGTTGACCCTAAGTCATTTGCAAGACTTCTTAAATTACCTGAAATGAGAGACGCAAACGCAGGTCTCGATTTTCACGGCACAGGCAGAATGGTTACTCCTTTCGGTGCAGAGGTTTATTGCTTAAAGGAAATGGATTCCGATACCCTTATTGCAATTGATAAAAACTATGCGTTTGAAAGAGTAATTGCATCAGACATTACAACAGATTTTGACAAGCTTATCGACCGTCAGATTGAAAGAGCAACAGTATCTACAATTGTTGGTTTCTCAAACATTTTCCCTGATGCCGTTGCTATGCTTGTTAAGGCAAAATAAGGTGATTTATTATGACTGATTTAAGTAAAATTAAAGCGGAATTTATCACTCTTTCGTCTTTGAGTGAGGAAGATGCGGGAAAATATCAATCGCTTATCGAAATGGAATGTGAATATATAAATTCACTTTTAAAAAGCAGTGATGACGAAAATAATTCCTGCGTAATATTTCTTTGCGCTGCAAAGGCTTATTATCGATATATGCTTACTAATCAGTCAGACGGTATCACTTCGTTTAAGGCAGGAGATGTGTCATATTCGCTTGACACGTCTTCTGCGCTTGAAAATGCAAGGGCAATATACAATTTTGCTCTTGAACAGTGTGCCTCGCTGATTAAAAACAATCATTTTGCTTTTGAGGCGGTGTAATATGAGAAGCGGATATATTATAAAAAATCATCTTGATAAAATCGGAATTGAGGCAACGCTTTATGACGGAGAATGGAACTCAATGCCGTTTAAATGCACCGTAAATCCCTTGTGGCGAAAAAAGAGCAGTGCATTTGACGATGATGTTACAGAACTTGGAATAAATGAAGCGAGATATTATTTGTATCTTGGTCCGAAAACGCACAATGTTATGGAAATAAGCGATAACGGATATTTGCAAACTTCGTCGGGCAAGTATAAATTTTTGAGAAAAAATGCAGTGAAAATAAACGACGAGGTTATTTATTATACAGGCATTTTAAGAGAAATTAAGGAGGCGGAATACGATGAATATTAATGATTTTATAATCACCTTTGCAAAAGCTCTTAAAGCTGATTATTTTTTTAAAAATATTAAAATCATCAAGCCTTTTGAAAATGTATCTTATGCCGGTGAAATAAAAAATACGTTTGTTTGTGTCGGTCTTGACGAGATGGAAATTACGCCGATAGAGCTTGGCGATGATACAAAATATGCAAATGTCAAAATTAAGGTCGGTATATTCACCGAGAAAAATAATTCTGCTTTTGCAAAGGATGTGTTTTTAAATATTTGCAGGGTAAGCCAAAAATTTAATATTACTTCAATAAAAGCACAGCCTCTTGAATATGTAAAGCAAGCCAAGGGATATAGGCTTAACGGCTATTTTTCATTCGGCACAAATATTGATTTCGGAGGTGAAAGCGGTGAATGAGGAATATGAACAGGCGGAAAATATAAGCGAAATTATCCGTCTTGATAAAAATCAATATGATAAATCCGCAGGTGAATAATGAAAGAATTTAAAATGAGATTTAAGGATTTTGTGTTTGATACAAATCCGTCATATATTCAGGTTATTACCTCTCGTGATGTTTCAAACACTTCTGTCTATGACGGAAAAGGAATTACTCAGGATATATCACAAAAACCGATTATCGTTAAAGGAAAGGGCACTTTTTTCTCAGACGATGCAGACGAAAAATGCGCTCGTCTGTCATATCTTTTAAGGCAGGGAGGCGCAGGCGAACTTCATTGCCCGTCGCTTTATCCTATTGAGGCAATTTTTACCGAGTTTAAGTATGATTCAAGTGCAACGCTTGGTAAAATCGAGTATGAATTTGAGTTTACTCAGGTGTGTGATGATAAAAAGGAAATTGCTCCTCTCGATTATATTGTTGCATACGACGGGGATAATGCTTTTGATATTGCGGCAAGGGCAAATATGAGTGTTGACGAAATTATGCAATTAAATGATATAGAAAGTCCGTTTTCAATAAAGAAAGGTGATCGGGTGAAGCTGAGATGAAAATTGTTTTAGTGACAACGTTGGGAAATAAAATAATACCAAGCGGTATTGTTTCAGCCGTTTTAACACAGACGGCAGAGGTTGCTTGCGACAGTCTAAGCATTAAAATTATCGGCGGCAAATCGCTTGATGAAATTGAGAGAGTATATGTTTATAAAAATAACAAACTTATATTTAACGGCTATTGCGATTGCCAGAGGACAACTGCTGATGAAAGAGGATTTGAAACATATATTTATGCTCGTTCAAGTGCCTGCCTTTTGGTTGACAACGATGCTTTCGCTTATACATATAATCGTCCGAGTGCTCAAAGTCTGTTTGACGCTTATGCAAAACCGTTCGGCTTTTCTTATAAGCTTGACGATATTTGCACGTTTAAAAAATATGAAGTTTCAAGCGGCTCCTCGCTTTACGGTGCTATCAATTTGCTTGTTTCAACAATTACCGGCAATTCAATAAGGATTAATGCCGATAATGAAATTTTTATGTTGAAACCGAGCGAAAATATATTAAGCCTTAATGATTTTTCAGTGATTTCGGCAAAAAGCATAATAAATCGAAGCGAACCGATTTCGGCAGTTAATTATAAAAAGGAATTTTCGTATCTTTACGATTGCCACACCTATTCGCAGCTTGCTGAAAAATTAGGATTTTCAAGGCAAAGATATGTAAATCTTGCGGCGCTTCCGAGTTGGCAGAGAAATTATAAAATTTCTAAAATGCTCAAAGATTCGTTCAAGGATTATAAGCGCCTTGAAATAACGCTTAAAGGTTATGTTGAAAGCGAGCTTTTACAGCGGTTTGATTACAGCGGTAAACTTGGTGATTTTAATGATTATCTGCTTTTTGAGAAGGTTTATTCCATTGATGAAAACGCTGAGCACACAAAGCTTATTTTAAGAAAAAATATCGATATCTCGGAGGTAAATTATGTGGATTAGCAAGCAGATTATTAAAGAACAAAAAGTGCCTGCTGTTGAATGCGGTAAGGTTACTATGAGCTCAAACGGTGCTGTTGAGGCAACTTCAACAGGCGTTGAAAGAAATGTTAATTTTTACTCTCCTTACGGCTACAATTTTTGTATACCTAAGGGTGAAAGGCTTTTGCTTACTCAAGGCGGAGGAGAGCAGGTTTGCATAGGAGTTGAAAACGACAGTTCAAATGTTGAATACGGAGAAATCAAAATCATGTCTCTTTCCGGTGCATATATTCACCTCAAAAATGACGGAAGCATAGTGATAAACGGATTGGTTATATAAAAGGAGGGCAAAATTATTGAGTGATATTAATGAAAAAACAACCGATATTATTAATTTGTGCCGCTCGGCTGTTTATTGCGAAAAAGGAGAATTCTATCCCGACAAAAATTTCGGCAGCAGAATACACGAGGCAAAAGGAAACGAAAGGCTTATGCTGTCGTTTATCAGAATGGCTTTATCAAAGCTTGACGGGGTATATGTTAAAAATGTTACATATACCAAAAACGATAATTTAATTACAGTTGATGTTCTTATTAATAATGAGGAAAGGCAGGTGTACGTTGTAATATGAAGTCTACATATAATGAAATTTTGCAGAATATGAAAGCTGCTTACAATAAAGAAATTGGCAGGGAAATTGCTGAAAATTCTATTGATGAAAAAAAGCTTGAAGCAATTGCAAGCGAACTTTACGGCTTGTCATGCTACGGCGATTTTATTTTAAAGCAAGCGTTTGTTCAAACTGCAACGGGAGAGTATCTTGACCGTCACGGTGCGTTGCGTGATTGCAAAAGAAAGCTCGGTACTAAAGCAAAGGGTACGCTTACATTTGGCATTAATGAAGCAATTGCAAGCGATATAGTTATTGAAAAGGGAACTGTTTGCTCAAAACCGAATTATCCGCTTATTCAGTATTCAACAGATGAAACGGTTATTCTTAAAGCGGGCAATACAAGTATATCGGTTTCATGTACCGCTTTGGGAAACGGAGAAAAATACAACTTAGAGGGCGACAATTTACTGACTCTTGTTAATCCTCCGTCGGGGATTGAATATGCGTTTAATGCGTATCCGATAACAGGCGGAAGCGATGACGAAAGCGACGGCTCGTTTAGAAAAAGAATTATGTCAACATTTAAAATTCCGCTTAATTATTTTAATAAAAGTTCAATTGAACTTGAAATTAAAAACATTGGCAATATTAAAGATTGCTCAATAAAGCAAAGCGACACCCCCGGAAGCGTAAGGGTAATTGTTTCTTGCCCCGGAGAACTCACGAGTGAAGAATTGGAAGGCATCAAAAAAGCATTTCCGCAAATTGAACTGTTTGGTGTTAAAATTCATATTGAGTATGCCAAAAAGACGCATGTATCGATAAAGGTCAAGGCTAATGTTGACAGTATTTCTGATGAGGCGTCACAAAAGCAAGAAATATATGATAACATTTATGAAATTTTAACACGCAATAAAATAAACTATAATATTTCACTTGATGAGATTAGAAAGGCGGCGCTGAAAATCGACAGCGTTCAAAGCGTTGAAATAAGCGGAACAAATGTTTTGGGCGATTGTATTCTTTGCGACGGCGACGGCTATATTCTTCTTGACAATTTGGAGGTCGAACTTTATGAATGTTAGCAATACATGCATTTACAGGCTTTCGTCGCTTTTGTCTGCGCTTAATTTGAATGTAAGAAGAAACGGATTCAATTATGCCATGATTAAAGCTGTTGATGCGGGAATGACGCTTGTGGAAGAATATTTTGATAAAATACTTTCTGAAGTGTTTTTTGATTCGGCTAAAAATTACGGCATTAAAATGATGTGCGATTTACTCGATTTGGATGCGATTAACTATGAGAATGTTCAAAAAGGCTTATCGCAAGGTTTTGTTAAATATAAATATGATGAATTTAAAGAGGAATGTTTGAAAACTTTTGATAAAAATATGACGTTTAGCGTATCGAATTTTGTTTTTTCTGCCGGCGGCAGTAAAGAGTCTTTTTTATCGCAAGTTTTAAAAAATATTTCTTATTTTGAAAAATATATTTGTCCCGGTGTTGTTATGCAGGCGAATGAGAGCATTTATGATTTCGATGCGCTTGATGCGCTTGATTATAATGCAGACGATTGGGACAAAATTGCAAAAATATCATTTAATTTTATAGACAGTTTAGGAGGTGCACAATGAGCAACACAAATAAAACAGAAATAGGGCTTAATCTTTGGCTCGGTGGGGACAAACCTAAAAGAGAAGATTTTTGTAATGATAATTTGATTATCGATAAGCAAATTATAGACCATAAAAACGATATGTCCTGCCACGTGTCTGAGGAGGAAAGAAACAAATGGAATACGAATGTTTATTGCAATATTTATTATGGCAATAATGAAAGTGTTCGTGAAATTGCAACCGCTTGCCCATTTGATCCGAGCGCAGTTATTATTTTCCCGACAGGCGTTACCCCTCACGTTTGGGATGCGCCAAATAGCAAAGACTATATTTATACGGCTTACGGCTCTACCTTTGGTACTACAAACGGTTTGCGTTTTAGAGATGACAGAAAAACTCTTAAAGTTTCTCAAAACCTTAAGGGTATTATGAACGAAGTTGTTTGTCTTAATGAGTCGGGTGTTGCATATTGCTATGTTTGTATAAGGTAGGTGCTAACACGTAATGAAAAAGCAATGGAAGAAATTCTTTCATTGCTTTTTGCCTTGTATGTTGAAAAGTAGTTGAATTTCTCTTGACTTTTTTCTTTTTTTCGTATATACTCTTGTTTGTTGCATGTCAGTGCTTCAACTTAATATTTCGAGGTGTAGCTCAGCTTGGTAGAGCGCTGCGTTCGGGACGCAGAGGCCGCAAGTTCAAGTCTTGTCACCTCGACCAAACAAGAAAAATCCGAACTTCATCATCAAAGATGGTGTGTTCGGATTTTTTGTTTATAAATAGGCCCAAATTTGATGAATATTAACTTTTTGTTTGACACATATAATAATGTAATCTATAATGAAGTTATGACCTATAAGGAGAATGAAGAATGAGAAGGATTCCATTAAGTGTAAAAAACCAAAGCATTGAGACCTCTGGCATAACTAAAGATTATAAAGAGGCTATTTGTGAATACATTTGGAATGGTTTTGAAGCAAATGCTAAGAATGTTGAATTAGAATGGAAACACAACCAGTTAGATGGTGGTGATATTATATCTATTGCAGATAATGGTGATGGAATTAATTTCAATAATCTTGACAATACATTTGGAACTTTTCTAGCATCACAAAAAAATTCTTTATCACTTAAAGCAAAATCTAAAGCAAATAAAGGAAAGGGACGTTTTTCTTTTATGTGTTGTGCTTCTGATGTTCTGTGGAAAACTGTTTATTCTGATACTGAAACTCAAACAAATTATGAATATGAGTTAAGTTTATCTGATTCAAGCAAAGAGTTTATTGATTGTAGTGAACCACAACCTACTATTAAAGGTACAGGTACAATTGCTACATTATTGAATGTTTTTGGTTTTGATTTAAATGATTTGCAATCAGAAGAGTTTACAAATTATTTGTTGACTGAATTTGCATGGTATCTTTACTTAAATAAAAATACAAGTTTACATGTTAATGGTCAAGTATTAGATTATTCTTCATACATTAATACAAATTTAAGTGAAGAAATTAATGTAAATATTTTTGGACATGATTTTAAAATTAATCTAATTGTTTGGAATGCTAAAATTAAAGAAAAATTCTGTTGTTATTATTTAGATGATAATAATTCAATTAAAGGAAAAAACACAACAACATATAACAGAAATACTATTGATTTTAATCATAGCGTATTTATCAAATCTAACTTCTTTAATAAATTAGATGTTGAAAAAATTGATTCACCTCAAATGACATTTGGTGGACCAGATGATGGACAAGGAATAATCAAAGAACTCAATAAAATTGTTTTAGATTTGATTTCAAGAAAAATTGATATCTATATGTCCGGAAAAGCTGATACCGAAATTGAAAAAATGATTGATGAAAGAAAAACATTTCCGGTGTTTTCAAGTGATATTTACGGTCAATATAGAAAAAATGATTTGAAAACTGTAACAAAAGCATTATACTGTGCTGAGCCAAGAATCTTTTATAAACTCAAAGAAGTTCAGGAAAAATCATTACTAGCATTTTTAAATTTGTTATTGTCATCGGAAGAAAGAGAAAGTGTACTTGACATAATAAATCAAATTGTTAATTTATCAACAGAACAGCGCAAACAATTTGCAAGTATACTTAACAAAACACAATTAGAAAATATTATTGAAACAATCAGTTTTATTGAAAACCGATACAGAATAATTGAAACATTAAAAACATTGATATATGATTTAGATAAATTCACAAATGAGCGTGATCATATTCAAAAAATCGTTGAGCAAAACTACTGGCTTTTTGGAGAAAAATATAACCTTGCAAGTGCAGATAAAACCATGACACGAGCTCTTGAGGGATACTTAAATATACTCTATGGAGCAAGCAAACCTGATTCAAAATTGGATTCGGATCAAGAATTAAATAGACGAATGGATATATTTTTATGTGGTTCTCGCAAAACAGAAAATTCACATGAAACTGCAATTGAAGAAAATATTGTTGTTGAATTAAAAGCACCTAAAGTCCCATTGACCAAGACTGTATTGAGACAAATTGAGGACTATATGGATTATGTGCGTCGTAATTCTCCATTCAATGGCATACACAGAAGATGGAAGTTTATTGCTGTTTGTAAGGAAGTCGATGATGATGTAAAAGCAAAATATGACACATTCAAAGATCGAGGCAAGCTTGGATTAGTCAATATTACAGAGAATTACGAGATTTATGCACTTACATGGGATGATGTATTTAAGAGTTTTGAGATTAGCCATAGTTTTTGTTTGGATAAATTGAAACTGGACAGAGATGAAATAATATCAAAAATTAAATTAAGTTCAGAAGAAAAAAGTAAAGAAACTGTTGATAAACTTACTAATGCAATAACTAGTAACAGCGAGGACTAAGCCCTCGCTGAATATTCGTTTATGGATTTTCTTTCTCCCAATCTTCATAAGCTTTTATGCCTTCTTCTGATTTGAAGTACGCTTGGATATCTGGTAGAAAGCATCTTACTAATGATTGTAAATCTTCCTTTGATAGATTTAATTCTTCATAGATTTTATCTTTGTTTGTTGCCATAAGACAACAGTTCTTTTATTAGTTTTCTATATTACTCCTATCTCGTTTTATTTCCTGTATTCATATTTTCAGTTATCATAATATCCTTTCTGCCCGGTGAATAATCACCGTGACTTTTGTTTTGTTACATAGATGGTCCATAGTAGAGTTCATTGTTATTCTGATAATCTCCGCTGTGGTCATCTTCTCTTTGCCCAAGACCTTTCTTTTTGTTTTTTGCTTGTCTTGGCGTTTTTGTTGTTGGTTTTTGTATTATTTTTGCAGCACTTGCCAGAGTATATAAACTGTCCAGGATAGGATTTGTACTGCTGTCGGTACTCCAATCAGTAGTGGTAACCATTTCTGTTTCAGTTCTTCCGATATATTGTCCGTCTTCTTCAATCGCTTCTCCACTGAAGAGATACTCTCGTTCAGATTCCCAACCTGTTTCTCTAAATCCTCTATCTTCGCTTTCAGAGAATTCGTTTGATTTATCAGTTCCGTTTTCACTGCTTTCTTTGAATTCTCTGTACAGGTTTTCACTGTCTGTATATCTGCTGTATCCTCCAGCAATGTCGTTTGGTCTTTGTTCAAGTCTATCAGTGTCTGCCACAGTTCCTGATCTATTATCGTTATACTCGGTGCATTCTGCAGCTTGTTGATATTCGTATCGTTCCTTCGTTTGAGCTCCTCGTAATTCAAACTCAAGCTCCATGTTCTCCTTTCTGTATTTCTCTTCGTGTAATCTGATGTCACGGCATTTCATGTTGTTCGGACAAGTATAGGTAATGTACTTGTAGTTATCCTGCCATTTGACATCATATCCGTATCGTTTCATATATTTTCTAAATTCGTCTTTTGTCCTGCAATATTTCATTGTCTGGTCAATCATAGCCATTAGTGCGAACTTCCAGCTTTCACCTTTCATTGCCGCTCTGTATTCTCTTGTATTCATAGCCTTTTGTTTTGGTATTGTATATGGTTTTAAAGTTTCAATTTCAAATTTTTGACATATACTATCGGAGTAATTTCTCAATTCTTTCAAACCTTTTTCATTGATTTGTATTTTTAATCCAGTTTCACAGTTTACGCTGTTTACTACAAAGTGATTATGCCAATGATCTCTGTCAATGTGCGTTGCTACTACAACCTCAAATCCGTTAAAATATTTTGCCGTTTCAATTCCTATCTGATGAATGATTTCGGGTGTTGCAGTATTCGGTTTGAATGATTGAACATACTGTTTGAAGAATACTCCGTTTGCTTTGCCATACTGATTCTTTGTTGCCATAAATTCTGAGTAAGCACTATTCGGAATACAGTTCTGTCCACTAACTAATTTAACTCCGTTATCCACAGTTTTGTAATCCTGCATTACATAGTCCAGAACCTTTCTCATTGCTGTCCTGTTCTGCGTTTTATTTGATATTGCTGTGAAGGTAGCCATTTAGCTGCACCTCTCTGAAATATCGTTTAAACAGTCATACACTGCTGAATATCGGTTAATCATTTCAGTTAAATCAGGACACTCAATCTTACCCATATTGCAAAGTGTTGTGAGCTGATTAAGATTCCTTCCGATTGCTTTTTGCTCTTTCAGAACATCGCCCAAACCATCAATGATAGTTATCGGTTTATTTAATGCGGATTTTGTAACGAATTCAGTAAAGTTAAGATTTGCTTTATCTGCTTTTCTTTTGATTGTATTGTAATCGTTTTCACGAAAACGCATTGCAACCATTTTAGTTTTATTGTTTTTAGTTTGTACCTCTCTTTCTGTGGATTACACCACTGTCAATTTAAAGGGGTTCCGGGTACTCCCGGATAACTGTTTGTATCGCTTGAGCGTATATACAAACAATATGCTTGCCTATCCCCTTAGGGATAGTTATTTAATACAATCATAAGTTCACTCCTTTTTTATTCTGAAAAAAAGAATCTCTAATCTGAAATATATCATTGTCGTGATCATTTCTTTCTGTTATTATAGTAGCATTCGATTTAATTTTTCAAAAGACCTTAGCGTGATAGATTATTAATCGAAAAATTTTGATATAATGATTTTGACAAGGCGGTACAAATATGAGAATGGAAGATTTGAACGAGAATTATCTTGCATTGCAAGTAACATTCAGCAGTGATAATAAAACCTTTTACGCAAAATCAAATCCTATGTTAAGCACAGATACAAATATGATTGATGTTGAAGATAGTGTTTTTAATGAACTGAACAGATTTATTGAATATGATTTCAGATTTGTTTTTGAGTATAAAAAAGAATTGCAAAAAATTTATGATGATATACTTAATCAAAATAACGATACTGCTCTTAAATTATTTAATGATTATATTAATATTTTCAGAGAAATCGTTGATAAAGTAAATTGTGATTTACCATTACTTGTTTATTCTCTTAACACATTTATTGATACAAGTTATTCATTGAACAATTTAATGATGCTCGACTTCATAACGCCGATGAATGAGCTATGGGATGAACTCGACGGAATCATTATTCTTCAGCGTGATTTACAACTTCTTTTTGAAGATTTCAGTGAACAGCAATTAAAATACACAGACAGAAAAAATCTGCCTGTGCTTGAGAGACTGTGTAATTTTAATATCAATGTTGACTTGTGTTATGAAGATGGTGAAGTGCATCAAACCTATTTGGTAAGCTCAGCAGAAATACTCTACTCGCTGTTAGCAACATATTATTTTGCATCAAAACCTAATCTTGCAGTATGCAATTACTGCAATAGATTCTTTGAACCGAAAACAAAAAGAGTTACGCTGTATTGCGACAGAGTAACCGAGAATAACAGCACCTGCAAAAAAGAAGGTGCTAAAGCAAAATTCAAAGATAATATTGACAGTGATCCTGTGCTGAAGAAATATAATTCTGAAAAACACAGAATCCTGATGTACTGCAACAGAAGCAAACTTGATGAATACGATTTCTTTTATGATTATTACGATTGGTTGGATATGTTTGAACCTAAAATTAAGGAATACAAGCAAGGTGACTTATCAGCATATGAATTATTAAATCAACTTGAAATTGAAGCTAATAATTTCGTGCCGTATAGTAAGGATAGGCATTATACTAATATTTAATGAAGTAAAATTCTATTATAAAATAAAATTGGGAAAAGTCAGATGTACTTTCCCCAATTTATATTATTTTACTTTTTCAATGATTCCGGCATTTTGGGCTCGTAGCACAGACCGGATGAAGCACAGCCTGCACCCATCTCAGCAATTGACTTTATAATGTCTGAAATTATTTTGCTAATTGATTCCATTTTGGGTCCTCCTTTGTTTTAACTTTTCTATAAATATCAATATGGTTACCCATATGAATGACAATGCAGAACAAATAACGATTTCGTTATTTGTTATATAAAGTGCAAATATAATTATTGCAAAGTTAATTAAAGATAATGATAACGAAATTACTCTATTTCTTTTATATGTTTTATCGCTTATTGGATGATTCTTATTAATAACCGGTGAAAAAACAGAGGTAACAATCATGGATGGCACTAAAAGTAGAACAATAAAAACTTCTAAATTGAAATATATAAGAAATTTTGAAATAATTACTACAGATATAAATATTGCATTGCTCATTAATGTGCATTTCAGATGAGTGTTAGCGTGCAGACCTCCGCAAAACAACCGTGGTATAAAAAAGAACCAAACAAACGATAATATGTAAAATATATTTCCAAACAAAATTGAGATCACTAAGATTATAAGCATTGTAAATGAATTTGAAAGCAATAATTCAAACCCGTAAATATAAATCTCTTTTTCATTGTCTGAAATATTTATATGGTTATTTAATCTGTTTGTCAGATATGCAGCATATTTGGTTAACATAAAAACACCCCACAAACATTTCTCGAATTTATAATAACGAGTTTTAATGTTTGCGGGGATGTTTTTGTTTATTTGGTTAAATTTTATGTGTTATTCGTTGTTTGAAACCATAACAAGCGAAATAAAGCAATTGTTTGAGTAATCATTTTTTAATGTTCCGCCATATTTAGATGCAGTTTCCTGAATGTTTTTTATTCCAAAACCATGCATATAATCACTATTGTCTTTAGTTGTTTTCAGATTATGTGAATTATCAAATGGATTTTGAAAAACTGTATTTGTAACTTTAAAAAACACAAATGATTCTTTATTCCAAATTTCAACTTTTACAAATCTTTCTTTATCGTTTGGTATTTTAACACAAGCCTCTATGGCATTATCTATTTGATTAGCAAGAATTGCACATATATCAGCAAATGAAATATATAGTTGTGAATTAAGATGTATTTTGTGAATAAATTCTATGTTATTCTCAGCTGCTTCATTCATTTTGCAATTTATAATAGAATCTATTATATCATTTCCGCTATGACAATATTGTGCTTGCTGATATGATGCAGACAATAATTCTTTTGTATATTCTTTTGCATTTGAATTATCCTCTAACATTCCGTTAAGTGTTCTTATATGGTTTTTAAAATCATGCACTTGTTTTCTGATTATATCCTGAGATTCCTTCATTTGAATATAATTTTTTTCAAGCATCATATTTGCCATTGACATAAGTTCTTTTTCACTTTTTTCATTTTGATATTTAGTACTTATAGTTATAGATATAATTGATATCGAAATTGTTATAAGTATAAAAAACAATGAAAATATTACGGCAATTTGCAGTGCTAAAAGTGAGCCGGTTAAAATCAAATTCGTCAATATAGACATAACTATATATGATAAAGTTGTAACAGAAAAAAGTAAGATAATACTTTTCTTATTTAATAATTTCAGTTTTATGTAAAATTTACTGAACGCTAAGAACAAAGCTATTTGCAGAGATTTATTTACAAGTATATAAACTAATCTGTTGGTACCCGGATTAAGTATTAACTGTATGCCGATGGAAACATCGGCTGATTTGCCAAACAGCATTATTAATGTATACGATACTATATAGTCAGATGCATGTATGAAAAACCAAGTTAGCATTGCAGCACATGCTTTATACCAAAAACTACCTTTTGTTGTGAAATATATTGCAACAAAAGTAAAGGCAATGGCAATTGCTATTGTGGTAAAAGAAAAAACTTGCCATTTATTTAATAATGTAATGAGAATGGTATATATGATTGACATACTCAAACCATAAAGTATATTTTGTTTTATACTTAACTTTCTGCCTGCAAGGCTGGTTGAAACGAATATTGCTAAAACGCCTTCGATAAATGTAGCAAACAGTTCAAAAAATTGATAAATAAATTCTACCATATGTTCTCCAATAATTTATTTTATGTTCCCCATTGTTCAAGCAATGTTTGTTTAACATTTTTCAACGATCTTCTGCTGATTGGTAAAACTTGACCGTCTTTTAGTTTCAGACTGAAGCCGTTGATTTGGGAAATATAATCGATATTAACAAAACAGCTTCGATCAATAAATAAGAAACGATTATCTTCAAGCAAATCAAAGAATTCTTTGATTCCTCTGTTATCGGTTATTTCTCCAAGTAATCTTGTTGTTATAACTAATTGTCTGGATATTCTGCTGACGCAGATGATATCTTTATAAGGTATTCTCCAATAATCGTTATAGCGGTGTAATGTTATCGTTTTATCATCAGCTGATGAAATCTCAGCAACAGCACTTTCAAGAGCCTCTTCAATATCTCTTTCAAGATTTAGCTTAATTACATATCTCAGTGCTTTTGACTTATATCCCATTGACGCCATTTCATCATGAGATGTCAGAAAAATTATCACAGATGTTTCTGTATATTTTCTGATTTTATCGGCAAGTTCAAACCCATCCATATCAGGCATTTCAACATCAAGAATAAAAATATCCGCAATTTTTCCGTCTTCAACTTCATACATCAGCATTTCGGGATTTGAAAATTCACTGATATTAAAATCAACATGTTTTTTCTTTGAAAAAACAGATAAACAATTTTTAATATTTTCAATATCCAATTTACTATCATCACAAATAAAAACATTAAACATTTTCTGTCACCTCACCATCATTGATTATTTTGTAAGATTTTTTTCTATTTATATCAAAAAAGAATTTATTTGAATCTGATATAAGAAGAATATATGTGTCATTATAGACTTTCTTATTTTTTGAATTATTACTGTTATATACAAATGTACCGTTTGAATCAGATTCAATATGCATTTTTAATTCCTGACATATATCTTTGATCGTAGCAGTATGATATTTTGAAGAAGACCAATGAGGAATCATTCGTCTAATTTCTTTATCATTATAGTTTTCTATAATTTCAACATTTGGTACATTTTCAACTATACAATTAATACTTTCATTATTTATTGCTTCACAGTTAGCAAACAATTCCAAAAGTTCATAAAAATCGCATCCGATTGTAAGAAGATCTTTGAAAAAAAGGTCTTTTTCTTTTGTCCTTCCAAAAACTGATAGCATTTTTGGATTACAAGAAAGAATTTTAATTATTACTGTACGAAACGGTGTGCCTAATTCAATTTTGTCCATACCAAAATAACTCCTTTGTTAAATACAATATATAAAAAATAAACCCGCCAAAGTTATTTATAGTATACATAATTATTCTAATTTTTGATTGTCATTGTCTAAACGGCTAAACGCTTTGTGTCCAATGGCAATTGCAACTCTTTTGCAAGATTAAAAGTTTAATAACCATTTGAACACAAAAAGAAACCGAAAAAACGAAATCAAAATATTAATAACATATTTGTGATATTTTAACATTACAAGATGATTTACCCCCGTCAAAGGAAAATCATTCATTTTCTAAGTTCAATATTATTCTAGTTGATATCTTAATTCTACTACAAATTTTGATTGTATTCAATACAATATTTGAAACGAACTATAAGTGTTCAGCATATAAAAAATCAAAATATAAAATTGGACTTAAATATTAACGAAAGGAGCTGAAATAACACATGATAAGCATTAAATTATGTGAATATACAAAGTATTTCCCACCATAAATATTTAAAAATATCAATAATAAAAAAGTTAACAATAATATATTTATTAAAGGAGAATTCAAATATGAATAAAATGAAAAAATTAACAAAACCATTAACACTGTTTTTAGCAGTATTAACAATAGTATCCTGCTTTTCTATTACGGCAAGTGCGGCTTCTAAGTCTGCTTCTTTAAAAACATCAGATAAAATAGCTTATAGTGGCGTAATTACTGGAAAACAATGTAAATATTCCGGAAGTAATAGTTCTTTGTCAGCCGGAAACGTCTACTTCCTTGCTAAAAATAATCACGGTGGAATTTGGTCTACCGATGTTTCTCACGATTTGGCAAAAGGTAAATCTTTTTCAAACAACACTACTACCAAATATAATTCCAGTTGTAGTTGGGAATTAGTACTTAATCCTAAAGGTGGAAATGCATATGGATGCATCGCAAGCGGAACTATAACTTCTGTTGCCTAATTGATAAAGTGCTTACAGGCTTAACGCCTGTAAGCACTAAGAGAGGAATATAATATAAAATGAAAAATAATTTGATGAAATTCGCACAAAAGATACTTTTTCAAGATAAAATATTAAAAATATTGACAACTTTAATTCTTGCTGCACCGCCTATAATTTTAACTATTTGGTGCGTAATACATGAAGCTACCGCAATTGATTTACAATTAATTTTATTTAAATTTTCCGTAATATACTTAATAGCTTTTATGTTTTTATCTTATGAATACATCTATAAATTAAAATCGAATTCACTTATAGAATGTGTAGACACCACACCTAAAGGTACTAAAAGTATTATTAAAAGTAAAATTTCTTTATTATGTGCTGTTGCATCAGTTCAAACCTTAGTGTTAATTTTAATAAATGTATTTTTTGCAATTTCAGAAGGATCTTTAACATTACAATATTTATTGTATATTATTGTTTCCATCCTGCTAAATATATTTTTAATTTGTATTGCAGGCATTTTTATAGGTTCATTTTCAGCTCTTAAGATGAAAAAAATTCCAGCATATTTATTAATGATTTTTATTACTATTATGACAAGCAGAATTCTTGATATATTATGGCTTGCACTATATACAACAACAAATATAGATATATTTAAAATAACTGGATTATTTGAATTAACAACACCATCTACAAATTGGACACCTAATACAGCATTTGGATATTCGGTTTTGCCTTATCGATTTGCAGTAATTCTCTTTTGGATATTTATTTTTGCATTTGGAATTATCTTTTCTCTCCATCAGATAAATAAAAGAAAAATCAAAGCAATTACTTGCATAATTCTTTCAATAATATGTATTACAGTCTATTATACACCATCTTCAAAAGTAATTATGGATCAAAGAAATGTAAATGGTCCAAATGCAGATTATGAATATTACACTAAACATGAAGATGAAATAATGATAGAAAAAAACAATTTTAATATGACTGATTTAACAATGGATATTTCAACAAATTCTATGTTAAAAGCAAAAGTTGTAATTAAAGTAGATAATAAAAATTTAGAAAAATATAAATTCACTTTATATCACGGATATAATATTAAGAATATTAAAATAAATGACAAAGATGTTAACTTCAACAGAAATTTAGATTATTTTGAAATCAATAACACCCAAAACTATGAAATTGATACAATAACTATAAATTATGATGGATACTCCTCAAGATATTACAGTAATATTCAGGGAACAATTTTACCGGGATTTCTTCCATTTTATCCTATGGCAGGATATCAGGAGGTTTACGATTTAAACTATCAAAGTTTTGTTCCTAATCACTCTGATAAGAATATAAATTTTAACGTTAATGTATCATCAATGAAACAATTTTATTCGAATCTTAATGAAAGTGAAAAAAATCATTTTTCTGGTAATGCAGAATCACTTTCATTAGTCAGTGGCTTATATAAAAGTATTCTAGTCAATGACATTAAAATAATTTATCCATATTTAGATATTAAAGAAATGAATAAAAACAGTATTGAAAATTATATCAACAAATTCAAAGCCTCAAATATTGATAATAATAAAATAAAAACTATTATTATTCTACCAAGTTTAAATCAAGGTAAATTTGAAACAGTATATAGTAATAATAATTACATGATTTCAAGATGGATAGTTGATATTCAAAATGATTATATAGAAAGTTTAATAAATAAAGATAAACTTGAATTATATTATTGCATAGATGCATTTGAAAATGATAATGAATCCTATCAGGAAACAAAAAAATATTTTTGTTTTACTGCCTTATTTGAAGAAAATCTAAAAGAACATGATAAAAATGAATTTTATGAAAAATGTAATCATTATTTATTTGATTCAAATGATAAACGAACAATAGAAGAATTTCTTGAAGATTTGTTGGAGGTAAAATAATATGCTTAAAATCAACGGGTTAACTAAAAATTTCAAAAAGGTAAAAGCAATAGATAATTTTAGTTTTGAATTTAAAAATGGTGTTTACGGGCTACTTGGTCCTAATGGAGCAGGTAAAACAACATTACTAAGGTGTATATCAAAATTATATCCAGTCGACAATGATATTATTTTTTATAACGAAAATGATATTAATAAAGATAGAAAATATCTTGAATATATTGGATATCTTCCACAGTTATTTGGAATGTATAAGGATTTAAGTGTCAAAGATATGATGCTTATGATGGCTAATTTAAAAAATATTGACTTGAATAATAGTACAGCAGAAATTAAACGAGTGATTAAGACAGTTAATTTAACAGATAAATTGAATTCTAAAGTGTCATCTCTTTCGGGAGGGATGATAAGACGATTAGGCATTGCTCAGTCTCTGCTTGGAAATCCTAAAATTATTATATTTGATGAACCAACTGCTGGTCTTGATCCAGAAGAAAGGTTAAGATTTAAAAATATCGTTTCCGAAATATCAAAAAACACTATTGTTATTATCTCAACACATATTGTTGAAGATATTGAAGCAATCTGTGATACTATAGTTATCATGAACAAAGGCAAATTAATCACAAGTGGAAGCAGTTCTGATATAAGAAATATAGCCAAATCGAAAGTTTATATTGTTCCGGAAAATGATGTATTAAATTTACCTAATAACTGTCAAATTGAAAAACATCTTGAATTAAACGGACAAAAATGTGCAAGGGTGTTATCAAATCTCAAATTAAAATATATACAAGATTCACCGAATATTGAGGATGGATATATATGTGCAATAAAAAACATTTAATATTATCAATACAAAGAAGTATTCTTAATCTGAAAAACCTAAGATTTTTGTTCTTCATTCCCATATTACTAATGGATGTTATATTGCCTATACTGTTAATTAACAGTTACAAAACTAATGGAGTAAGTGAAGAATTTCTTGTTGACATACAACAATATTGTTTTATGATACTACCTATTTCTTCTATATGCTGGAGTATTTTTTCAATGAAAGATTATGTAGGCGAAATCGGTTCAGAAATACTTTATATAAGTTATAATAAAATTAAAATAAATGATTTTTTATTACTTTTAATATATGCATTTTTTAATATGTCAATCATTGCAGTGATTACCTGCTGTGTGATTAATACAGCACTACCGATTTTTATTTCAATTTTCCTTATTTCAATTTTTCTATTTGGTCTTTCATATTTTCTTCTCTTTTATACTAAATCATTGACAATTGTAATTATGATTGATTTGCTTTATATAATAAGTAGTTTAATTTTAGGTGGTCGTTATACTATTTTCCCGCTATATGTAATAAATCAAGTAACATACACGAATTTATGTTGCTTTTATTTGCCTTTAGGAATCATAGGTGTATTTTTATGCATATTAGGAATCAAAAAAAATAAGCATAGCTGTATATAAAAAAATCTCATAGCACTTGTTTTTAGTGATATGAGATGTTTCAATAATAATTGTTATAGCTAAGTTTAATACAAAATTCGGACAAGTAAAAATAATATTAAAATTGTTTTGATAATTACAATATCCGGAATTATATCATATTAAAATATACTTATTTGGAGGCATTTTATGAATGAAGAATATAATACTTTAAGAGCAGAGGTATTGCAAAAAATTGAATTGCATAATAAATTGATTATGTTTGCAATTACAACCACCGTTGCTATTTTAGCTTTTGCATTTTCCCAAAACAATGCTTATCTTTTCCTTTTACCTTTTTGTGTTATAATACCAGTATCATTAAGAGTAATTTATTACAGATCGGCAATGGTCAAAATCTCTGCATATATTGCTGTATTTATTGAACCTAAAAACAAGAACTATAATTGGGAAACAAGAAACCATAAATTAAACATCTCAATTAATAATAATATTACAAAGGCTTTGAGAAGTAATATTAACTATGATTGTTTGATACTATCAATTTCTTGTTACATATTGTTTGTAGTAAGATTTTTAAATATGACTTCTAAAATAAATTTTGATTTTTGGATAGCTGTAATCAGCCCGATATTATTAGTTATTATAGAATTGATTTTATCAATTAAAGGAAACAAATTATATAAAACAAAACAATATTGGATTGATAAATGGAAAATAATGCATGATAAAGAATGTATGGAAAATGAAATAGATAATTTATCGGTGAAGTCTTTATAGGAATTGTAATAAAATTCATATAATATTTTTTAATAAATATTAGTTGCAAAAAGTTTTAATGAGCGTTACAATGCGGGTGAGGTGATGATATGAACGGTGTAATTTATGCAAGATATTCAAGCGAAAATCAGCGAGAAGAGTCTATTGACGGTCAGTTGAGAGAATGTACTGCTTTTGCACAGCATAACGATATTCAAATAGTCGGTGAATATATCGACCGTGCTTTTTCTGCTAAAACTGATAATCGTCCTTCGTTTCAGAAAATGATTAAGGATAGTGCGAAAGGTGAATTTGATGTTATCATTGTTTGGAAATTAGACCGTTTTGCCCGTAATCGTTATGATTCTGCTCATTATAAAAACATACTCAAAAAGAACGGTGTTAAAGTTGTATCTGCAACTGAAGCAATAAGCAGTGGTGCAGAAGGTATCATTCTTGAATCTGTGCTTGAAGGTATGGCTGAATATTACTCTGCGGAGCTTGCCGAAAAAGTAAGTCGTGGAATGAAAGAAAATGCTTTGAAATGTAAGTATAATGGTGGAAGTGTCCCACTTGGTTATTATATAGATGAAAGCAAGCATTTTCAAATTGATTCGAGTGTTGCACCATTTGTTGTTGAGTGTTTTGAGCATTATGCAGACGGCATGACAATGAAACAGCTCCGTGATGAGCTGAATATGAAAGGTGTAAAAAACAGCAGAGGTGGTAAGCTTTCTATTGATGTTATTTCTCGAATGTTAACTAACAGAAAATATCTTGGTGAATATACTTTTCAGGATATTACCATCAAAGACGGAATACCTGCTATTGTCTCTACATCACTTTTTGAAAAAGTACAGGACCGACTTACTAAAACGAAAAAAGCACCCTCAAGCCATAAGGCTGATGATGACTATATCTTAACTACTAAATTATTTTGCGGTAAATGCAAATCCTTTATGGTTGGTGAAAGCGGGACAAATGCTCAAGGTAAAAAATATCGTTACTATAAATGTGTTAATCACAAAAAGCATCAAGGCTGCGATATGAAATCAATCAGAAAAGATTTGATTGAGAATATGACAATTAAATATATACGGGAATTTCTGAATGATGAAGATTTAATCAACACTCTTATTGATTTAGCATACGATGCTCAACACAAAGAAAATGAACAGTTACCTCTTTTAAGAAAACAGCTCGCTCAAACAGAAAAAGGTATAAAAAATATTGTAGATGCGATTGAGCAAGGTATCAGCACAAAATCGACAAGAGAAAGATTGCTTGATTTAGAACAACGCAAAAATGATATTGAAATGTCCATTTCAAAAGAGTCAATAGAAAATCCAATGCTTACTAAAAAGCAATTCAAATTTTGGTTTGACCAATTGAAAAAATTAGATATTTCAAAAAGTGAGCAAAGACAAAAGCTTGTTGATTTGTTTGTAAACAGCATAATTATTTATGATGACCATATCAAATTCTTCTTTAATTACAAAGAACATACAGAAACCATAACTTTTGATGAATTAAATAATTGTTCGGATTTACCCGACTCACCTCGACCATAAAAAAGAGATACCAGATGAAAGGTATCTTTTTTTTATTTATTAGTATGTACAAGACTTGAACTTGCGGCAGGCTTCTCCGAATTCGACGAGCAAAAGCGAAGTGCGAATTTGGGAGAAACAGTCCGGTGGACTGTTTCGTAGAAGGCTAGTTCAGTTCTGTGTCACCTCGACCATAAAAAAGAGATACCAGATGAAAGGTATCTCTTTTTATTTATCAGTATGAACAAGACTTGAACTTGCGGCAGGCTTCTCCGAATTCGACGAGTCTTGCGAATGCTTTGAAACAAGAATTGCATTTGACAGGTGAATTTTAAACTAAAACAAAAACGCCCTCGGCTGAGTAACCAAGGGCGTTTTGATTGAGATACATAGTTTTTGGCATCGGACTACGTAACATTATAATATCATTTGTATTATGTTTTGTCAATGTTTTATTAATTACAAAAGAAGAACTTGAACTGATGTTCAATATTTAGGAGGAAAATTTATACTTCCATTTATTCTATACTTCAACACTTCAACGAAAAATATTCAAAAATTCAAAAAACTCGTTAGAAAAAGTTTATGCATTTTGGTAAAACTCCCTTGAAAAAGTTTAGACTTATTATACAATAAAAGTGTATAAAGCAATAATATAAAGGGTGATGGACTTGCTAAAAAATAAGACCTTAGGAAGTTTTTTACTTTCTAAGGTCAAATGGTCGAGGTGACAGGACTCTTTTAAGAAACAGGAATTCTACGAAACAGTCCACCGGACTGTTTTTCCCAAATTTGTTGCTCTTTGCAGTCGCCAAATTTGGATAATTCCGCCGCAGGTTCGAGCCTTTTCAATTTTGAATAACAAAAAAAGAGATGCCAAATGAAAGACATCTCTTTTTATGGTCGAGGTGACAGGACTCGAACCTGCGGCATCCTGCTCCCAAAGCAGGCACTCTAGCCAAACTGAGTTACACCTCGTTGTTTTTTCAACGCTTTGACATTTTAATATATTATTCGTGATTTGTCAAGTCTTATTTTGCTTTTTTTGAAAAAACTTTTAAATATAGTACTCGTCAATAAGCTGAGTGCTGTTTTTATCTAAAATATCTTGAAGAGTGATTGAATCAAGGTATTCGTTAATGACTTTGTAAAGCCCCTGCCAAACGCCGACTGTCATACATGTTTCGTATTTGTCACATTGGTTTACTTCGTCTTCTAAGCAGGCGACAGGCGCAAGGCTGCCCTCGGTTATTCTCAATATATCTCCGACAGTGTAGCTTGAAGGGGATTTAGCAAGCATATATCCGCCTTGATACCCACGTGTTGTTTTTAAAAGACCTGCTCTGTTGAGAATAGGCACAATCTGCTCTAAATATTTTTTTGATATATCCTGCCTATCGGCAATGTCCTTAAGCGCAACGAAGCCTTCGTTGCGATTTTGCGCAAGATCAAGCATAAGCCTTAATGCATATCGCCCTTTAGTTGAAATTTTCAAATTATCGCTTCCTTTTAAATCATAACCTAATTATACCATAGGTTTTGTAAGTATTCAATAGCGAAACATAAAAATTTTTAATACTGTCAAATTAAGACCTTTTTATCGCCGCTGTTTATGTTGAAGCAATAACCTTTTTTCTCGCCGTCGAGCGTATATTTAATTGAAATATCACCGTCGCTGTCCATATTTACATAATTTATGTCAGCTTTATTACGTGTTGTGACGTTGATAAAGCAATCCTTTTGATTGTTATTATATGTTGAAACATCATCGCTGACAAAAAGCAAGTTGCCAAAAAGGCTTGCGGTTTCAGCGATTAATTTTCTTTGTTCAAAGGACATTTTAATATTATTATCTCTCAAAAGAAATACATCAGGGTCGTTTAAAAAAGCTCTGCCGTCAAGTTCACGACGGAAAATCGTGTTAAGAAGTGCATGCTTTGTGGAAACATCCTCTCTTGAAAACGGCTTTTTACCCCAACTGAGAGCCATATCGGCGCCGATTCTGCAAAAATCAACCTTTCCGAATGCGGGAGCAAGCGGAACACCGCAGCCTAAGATTAATTTATCGCCGCAAAGCTCTCTGATAAGGTCCATTGCGTCGCACATAATCTCGCCTCGGCTTTTACCGTTAAACGGAATAATGCAACAAGCATAAAGAAAGTCGAGCTTAACCATATCGTAGCCCCAAACATTTAAGACGGTATCAAAAACCTCTTTTAAATATTGCCTGACCTCTTTGTTGTAAATGTCAAGCGCATAAAATCCGCCCCAATTGTGAGAAGCAAACGGAATTTTGCCGTTTTTGTTTTTCACAAACCAATCCTTGTGCTTGTTATATATGTATGATTTGGGTGTTGCGGCGAACGGCGCAAGCCATAAGCCTGCAAGCATATCGTTTTTGTGAATATTATCCGCAATAAGCTTCATACCTGACGGGAATTTCTTCTCGTCGTGATAAAGCCAATCACCGACAGTTCTTTCGTAGCCGTCATCGACTTGAAAAATGTCAATCTTTGAGCCTAATTTTGCAATCGCTTCAAGATCACGTTCAACGATTTCCTCGGTTACGCTTGTGTAATAGTTGTACCATGTGGTGTAGCCGCACATTCTTTTTGCTCTCGGCTTATCGATTTTTGCCTCTTCAAAATATTTATCAAATGCATTGTCAATGTTATCAATAATATCGCAAAGTTCAAGAAGTGTAATTTCCTGACCTTTTTTGTATGTAACGCCCTCAAGGTCTTTTTTAACAGAAACGGTTGAAGCGTTGGCATTAAACGTGATGATTGTGTATCCGGCTCTTTCACTTAAGGAAGCAAAAAGGCGGATATCGTTTGCATTTCTGATGTAAGCGTAAGAATATCCGTAAAATATTCCGATTTGCTCAGGATATTCGTGGAAGGTTAAATCACCTGCGCCCCAAATGCCCCTGATGTTAAAACTTTTTTTATCTAAAACAGACAGAAATTTTGGATTGAAATCATCACGCATATCGTCATTCGGTGCATACTCTTTTGAAACAGTCCAGCTTTGATATCCGTTTACAAAAAATTTGCTTTCTTTTGAAAATGAGATGTTATCTTTAATCTCAAATTTTTGAAATGTAATATCTGTTTTTGGCAAAAGGGTAAGTGTTAAAATATCACCGTTGATTTCTTCTCTTATTTCAAAATCTACGGTTTCGCTGTGGTGAGTTTTGTGCACTTTGCCGCCTGCGGTATAGATAATGTTATATTGATAGCTCATATTTTTTAACCTTTCTTTTAATGTCAAATAATTTCTTTGCCCTCTTCTTCGGGGTAAAACATGCCCCATTCTTTTCTTATAAACGTCATTATGTCCATAACATCACGTGTGAAGTCGAGATGCATATCTACGTTTTCGCCGGCTACTGCCTTTTCCATATCGTCAATTTCATATTCAAGTGCTTTTGCCGTATCTCCTGCGCTTATTTTTTCGCTTTTGAGCGTTTCGGTGTAGGTGATTGTAGCTTCGTCACCCCTTGGATATTCGTAAATTTCTATATATCCCTTGTCAAAAGCAATTGTTGCTCTTTTTGGCTGCTTTGCGTGGAGCGAAAGAATAACAGTTGCCATTTCATCTTCTTTGTTTTGAAGAAGAATACTTGCCTGTTCGTCAACTCCTGTCGGCGCATATTTAACCTGTGTGGCAATTTTGTGCGGCTTTGACGTCATAAAAAAGCGAACGATTGAGAGGGCGTAAACGCCGATATCAAGCATTGCGCCGCCGGCAAGATTACGATTAAAAAATCTGTTGTTCATATCGTAGGGCTTGTAACTGCCGAAATTCATTTGAATAAGCCTAAGCTCGCCTAACTTACCCGATTTTATTATTTCATCAAGCTTTTTGTAAATCGGCATATGGTAAATTGTCATCGCTTCAGCCAAAACGACGTGATTTTTCTCTGCAAGGTCAATTGCTTCGTTGAGTTCGGCACTGTTTAACGTAATTGATTTTTCGCATATAACGTGTTTGCCGTGGCTGAGAGCTTTCCTTAAATATTCAATATGCGTGTTGTGAGGAGTGGAAATATAAATAATATCGACATTTTCATCCTCAAACACTTCTTCAATATTGCCGTAAACCTTTTTAATGCCGTATTCTTCGGCAAAGGAAATCGCTTTGTCATACGTTCTGTTGGCAACGCTGTAAAGTGCCCTGCCTTTTGCTTTCATAGCATCTGCAAGCTGGTGCGCAATAACGCCGCAACCGAGAGTTGCCCAATTATATTCAGCCATATTTAACACTCCTTTATTTTCTTTATTATACTTTAGTTTTTTCACTTAGTCAATTATTATGATTTATGTTAAATAATAATTGAAATGGATACTATATAATGTTATAATTAAACTGAATAAATTTATGGAGATACAAAATATGCCAAAGGAAGAAAAAGATTACAGAACAAACGATAATTTGATAATAGGCAGAAACGCTGTTATAGAACTTCTCAAAAGCGGCAGAGAGGTTGAAAATGTGCTTGTTGCAAAGGGTGAGAGGGAAGGCTCAATTAACCGTATTATTGCAATGTGCAGGGAAAATAAAATAGTTGTTAAGACAGTGGACAGGAAAAAGCTTGATTTTATGTGTGCCGGCGGCAATCATCAGGGGGTTGCGGCTAATGTTCCGGCTCACAGCTATTCAAGCGTTGATGATATTTTGGAATATGCAAAAAGCAAAGGCGAAGCGCCTTTTATTATAATTTGCGATGAAATTGAGGACAGCCATAATCTCGGCGCAATTATCAGAACTGCCGAAGCTTGCGGCGCTCACGGAATTATTATTCCGAAAAGAAGAAATGTTGGGCTTAATTTTATCGTTGCAAAAACCTCGTGCGGCGCACTTGAATATGTTAAAGTTGCAAGGGTAGGCAATTTAGTTTCTGTTATTGAAGAACTTAAAAAGCAGAATGTTTGGGTTTACTGTGCCGATATGGATGGTCAGCCTTGGTGCAAAACAGACTTTTCCAGTGGCTGTGCACTTGTTGTCGGCAATGAGGGAAGCGGTGTCGGCAGGCTCATTAAGGAAAAATGCGATGTAACTGTTTCGCTTCCTATGTGCGGAAAGGTTAATTCGCTTAACGCTTCTGTTGCGGCAGGTATTATTATGTATGAGGTCGCAAGGCAAAGGCTCGGTCTTTAATATAATTATATTGAGAGTGGAGAATTATGAACGAAAGCTTATCTATTGATGAAATAATCAGGCAGGCTGAGGAAATAAGAAAAAAGACGGTAAAACAGGCACAATCGGCTTTGGAAGATGTAAATACATCTGCAAATGAGATAACAAAGCGTGAAATAGAGGTGCCTAAGCCTGATATTGAAAATATAAAAATTCAACCTAAAAGTGAAAATGTAAAGACGTATGAAAAAAGCACTGCCTCGGATAAAACGAAAGTCGGCCCAGCCATAAAAGCTGAAGATGACGGGAAAACAAAGCATATTGATTTTAAGCCAAAGTCAAAGAGCGACGATTTTGCAAGCCAAAAAACCGTACAAAAAAGCTTTTTTACAAGCAACCGTACCAAAGAACCGATTTATTCCAAAAAGCCGCCGGAAATTATTGAAAGGCCTGCCACGATAAAGAGCAAGTCGAGATTTGACAAAACGGGCGACCTTGAGGAAATACCTACCATTGTAGCCGTTGAGGAACTTGAAAAAACGAAAATTTCCCTTACTCGAGAGGAAATTAAGGAGAAGGAAGAAAAGGCTCAGGAGCAAAGGGAAGAGGAGCAGGCAGTTCAAATTGTTCTTGACGGCTTTGATGACGAAACAAAGCAGATAGATAAAATTGATGAGGAACTTGCTGAAAAGCAGTTAAAGGAAAGGCGAAAAGAAAAGGTCAATAAGTTTCGCATTTTTTCACCTGAAGATATTGAGGATGCGGCAAAAGCGGACAAGGATACCGTGATTAAAAAGGAATATGAAAGTGCAGATGAGCAATCGGCATTTTCAAAAAGGCTTGATGACGCACGTTCGTCAGCTTCGCTGAATTTAAAAATAACATTTGCCTTAACCTTTGTTTTAGGACTTTTGACAGGATTTAAGGACAGCTCCTATTTACCGTCGCTTTTGCTTGACAGTACGCCTTACATAATAACGCTTCTTGTTTTATTTGTTATTGTTTGCGTTGTCAATGCGAGAATATTTATGCACGGCTTTAAGCTCAAAGGCGGCATTAACAGTGACTTTCCGATATGTGTGGCGGAAATAATAGTTTTTGTTCACACAATTTTGCTTTTGATTGACAGCAACTTGCTTCTCGATGACGGTACGCTTTATCCGTTTGCAGGTGCGTTTGCTCTGCTTTTGAGCGGACTTGGAAAATATACATTTATTACAAGAATAAGAACAGACTTTGATTTTATAGCAAATCAAAAGGAAAAATATACCGTTGAGCCGATTGTTAATAAGGTTGACGCAGGAATTATAAGCCGTGGGCTTTTAACCGGAGAACCTAATTTAAAGGCAAGCATTAAAACGGATTTTGCAACTAAGTTTCTTGATATTTCAAGTGTGGATGAGCCGGCGGATAAAATCAGTAAATATGTCGGTACTGTTTCACTTCTTCTTAATATAATTTTAGCAGTTGTTGTTGGCTTAATTAATCAAAATTGGCATTTGGGAGTTAATGCTTTTGTTTGCGCTATGTGTATCACAACTCCTTGCTATGCGCTGTTTTGTACCAATAATACACTTTTGGGAGTGTCAAAGCAGCTTAGAACCCGTGGCGCTATGGTGAATGGATTTGAGGGTGCAAGCGTTACAAGCGATGCCAATGCAATTGTTATTGAGGCGCAAAATCTTTTCGGACCTCGCAGCTGTGAAATTCACGGAATTAAAACATTTAACGGCGCTAAAGCTGATGACGTTATTTTAAAAACCGCTTCGGTTATTATTAATACAAAAAGTCCGCTTGCTTCTGTTTTTGACGATGTGATTATCGGCAAACAGGCGATTTTGCCTGAGGTTGACGATATTGTTTATGAGGACAGGCTCGGAACAACCGGTTGGATTTATCGCAAAAAAATTCTTGTAGGCACAAGGGATTTGCTTATTCATCACGGTGTTCCCGTGCTTAAGGAAGATTTTGAAAAAAAATATACCCGTAAGGGCAGAAAAGTGCTTTATCTTGCAGAGGCGGGAAAGTTGATGGCAATGTTTGTTGTGTCTTACAGTGCCGACCCTCAGCTTAAAAAAGCGCTTAGAAAGCTTGAAAAAAGCGGAATGACAATTCTTGTTCGCAGTGCCGACCCATTCATTAATGACGAAAGCATTGCCGAGCTTTTTGAACTTCCGGACGGATATATCAGAGTTATGAATTCGTCAAACGGCAGAGCGTTTGAAAAATATTCAAACCTTTTTGCTCAAAAGTCACCTGCCTACATTGTTCATAACGGCTCCGCTCTCGGCCTTGTTTCGGCATTCAGTGCGGCTGAGGATTTGCAGGAGACTAGAAAACTAATCAGCGTTCTTATATCGTTTGGCTCTGCTTTGGGGTTCGGTGTTGTTGGTCTTTTGGCATTTGTCGGCGGAATTGACCAGCTTGATGCAATCAAGGTTGCGCTTTTTCAGGCGGCGTGGTGCATTTTTGTAAATCTTCTTGCAAAAATTAAAAGTTTATTTATGTGATTAAAAGGCTTCACCCAATTTTTTTGGGGGTGAAGTCTTTTTATTTTGCTTACCTGTTTTTACAAAATTCTCAAAAGCGTTTGGTTATAATGCTTTTGGGATGTGTAAAAATGGCAATTGTTAAAAATATTAAAAATAAAATCAAAATACCTAAAAAGAATTTAAAAAATATAATTTTATATTCTAAGCGTGTGCTTTGGGGTGTAATTGCTTTTCTGCTTTGCTTTTCAAGCGTCGTGGGCGGCTGCTGTCCGTTTGCCGTGTCGCTTATAGCGGTGTCGGGTAAGAAAAATTTTCTTTTTGCCTGTGTCGGTGCGTCGCTCGGTTATATTGTTTTTTGCTCAAGTGAAAACGCAATAAGATATGTAAGCGCAGTGGTTATTTGTACTCTCGGCACGGCGGCTTTGATATTTTTCAAGGTCAGACGTGAAACGTATCTTTCAATGCTCATTTCATGTTTGTCTGTTTTGTCAACAGGGATTGTTATGAATGTCAAATCAGGCTCGACTCTCGGCGAATACGCAATAACTCTCGGTGAGTCAATCCTTGCTTTGGGCAGTACGTTTTTCTTTTACCGTGCGGCAAATTGCAGCTTAAAAAGGCTTAAGCTTAAAGCTTTGCCCGTGACGGATTTGACGTGCATTTTTGTGGCTTTTTCTATTTTGCTTTCATCTATTTCGTTTATTGAAATTAAAGGCGTTTCAATTGCAAGAATTTTGGCTTGCCTTTTGATTTTGACTACCGTTCGCTTCGGCAGTCAGCACTTTGCGTTGATTGTGTCGCTGTGTCTGGGCTTCGCACTCGGTATAACAAAGGAAAATGCACTTTTTTTGATAGGCGCATATGCGTTTTCGTCGCTTTTATGCAGTCTTTTTACTTCGTTTTCAAGCCTTGCGATAGGGCTTAGCTTTACTCTTTCAATGTCGTTTTTTGCTGTTGCGGCAAAAATGGGTGCATTTTCGCTTTGTACGGTTTTAGAGAGCGTACTTGCTTCTGCAATTCTTTGTATTTTGCCTGAAAAATTAACGCTCAAGCTTTCAGAACTGTGGGAAAGCGGGGCGGATATTGCGCCTGAAGGAAGCTTGAGGCAGAGCCTTGTTGTAAGGTTGCGTTTTGCTTCAAGCGCACTCGCACAGGTTAGTGAAAGCGTAAGAGATGTTCGTGAAAAAATCAATTCTTTTTCAACCGTTGACCCTAATGAAAGTGAAATTCGAATGGTTGCGGCAGACCAATTCTTTTCCATTTCGGATATGCTCGGCGATTTGGCATTTGAATTTGACGAGGCGGAAAGTTTTGATTTTAAGGCAGCAGGCAGGATTAGAAGGATGCTCGGCGAATACGATATTTTTCCCGAAAATATTTCGGCGATAATTGATAAATATGACAGAATGAGAATAGAGATTTTAGCCCCAAATGACACAAAAGGGCTTGATAATATGCGCCTGACTAATGAAATATGCAAAATATGTAAGAGAGAGTTTGAACGTGGCAAAATAAACGTCAGTTCGGCAGGAACATTGCTTTCATTTATGGAAAAGCCTAATTTCAAAATGAGTTTCGGATTTGCTCAATACTGCGCAGAGGGCAATTTGTGCGGCGATACGATAAAAACTATAAATGATTCAAGAGGACATATGGTTTTCATTATCAGCGACGGAATGGGAAAAGGAAGCCGTGCGGCTTTGGATGGCGCAATGGGTGCCGGTCTTTTGTCAAAGCTTTTGTCTGCAGGTTTTGGATTTGACTCTTCTTTAAAAGTTGTAAACAGTGCACTTCTTGTTAAGAGCCACGAGGAAAGCCTTGCAACACTTGATTGTGTAAGAGTTGACTTGTTCAGCGGTAAGTGTGAATTTTATAAGGCAGGTGCTCCCCGTTCATACATAGTAAAGGATGACAGGCTTACAAAATGCGAACTGACATCTATGCCGGCAGGTATTTTGAGAGGGGTTGAATTTGCAAAAAGAACAACCGTTCTTAATACCGATGATGAAATAATTATGATGAGCGACGGAGTAACCGATGTCGGAAATGAATGGCTTGAAAAGTTTTTGCGACTTGAAACGACGCTTGAACCAAACGAAAAAGCAAAGGCGATACTCAAAATCGCACTTGAAAACAGCGACGAAAAGCATAGGGACGATATGTCAGTCATAGTCGCAAAAATGCTTGAAAGGTAAGGCGAACAATGTTCGCCCCTACGGTATTCGTTTAATATTAAATAATCCAAATAAACAAGACTACTGTAAGGCAAGGGAGATTCCCCTTACAGGGGAAATGTCACGAAGTGACAAAAGGGTTTGCCGAATCGCAGATTTGCTCTTGCCGAATATTAAAAAATACTTGACTTTTTATAATTATATGTTATTATATAGACAGTAAGTTTATTAATTCCAATGAGAGTGGACCTAAGAGGTCCGCTCTCTTATTATTGTAAGGAGGTTTTTTCTTGGCAGGAAAAGGAAATACTGTATCAAGGGTAACTGAAATTATTACCCCTTACGCACATCAGCTCGGTCTTGAAATTTGGGACGTTCGATTTGCCAAGGAGGGTACAGATTGGTATCTTCGCATATTTATAGATAAGGACGGCGGAATTTCAATTGACGATTGTGTTGATTTAACCCACGCAATTACAAAGCCGCTCGACGAGGCTGATCCGATTTCTCAAAGCTATACTCTTGAGGTTAGCTCTCCCGGTGTCGAAAGGGAGCTTACCGCTGACGCTCACTTTGAAAAATATATTGGCTCAAATGTTATGGTAAGGCTTATTCGCCCTGTTAATAACGTCAGGGATTTTGCCGGAAGGCTTAAAGCTTATTCTGACGGTGAAATTACGCTTGAACTTAAGGACGGCGAAGAACTTAAAGTAAACAAAAAAGAGACATCATTCGTTAAGCTTGATGACTTTGATATAAAAGATTTTGAAAAAGAAATGAATTAACCGAAAGGATGATAGGAAAATGAGTAAAGAATTTTTTGACGCAGTAAAAGCTATTGAAGCTGAAAAAGGTATTCCTGCCGAATATCTTTATGAAAAAATTTCAGCAGCAATTATTGTAGCCGCTAAGCACGACTATAACGGAAAGGATATCGTTCATTGCGATATCGACCCGGAAAAGCAGAAAATTAAGGTTTATGTAAGAAAAAATGTTGTTGACGAAATTGAGGACGAGGACACAGACCTCACTCTCGAACAGGCTCAGCTTATCAGAAAGAGCGCTAAAGTCGGCGGCACAGTTGATATTCCGCTTAAAACAAAGAATTTCGGCAGAATTGTTGCTCAAACAGCTAAGCATGTTATCCGTCAGGGTATCCGTGAGGCTGAAAGAGGACAGATGATTGAAGAATTTAAGTCTAAAAATCAGGAACTTATTACTGCTAAGGTTGACAGAATTGACCCTGACACAGGCAATGTTACTCTTGATATGGGTAAAAACTCCGCTGTTCTTCCTAAAACGGAACAGGTACCGGGAGAGCATTTCACAGTAGGTGAAAATATTAAGGTATTTGTTGTTGATGTGAAAGAAATGGGCAAAGGCCCTCGTATTATGATTTCACGTACTCATCCGGGTATGGTTCGCCGCTTGTTTGAGCAAGAGGTTCCTGAAATTTATGACGGCACAATTGAGATTAAGTCGGTTTCACGTGAGGCAGGCTCAAGAACTAAGATTGCCGTTTATTCAACAGATGAGGATGTTGACCCTGTAGGCGCATGTATCGGCCCAAGAGGTCAGAGAGTTTCAAATATCGTTGATGTACTCGGCGGTGAGAAAATCGATATCGTTAAGTATAACGACGACCCGGCACAGTATGTTTCTGCGGCACTTGCTCCGTCAGAGGTTTGCGGTGTGGAAATTCTTGATGAGGACGCTAAGAGTTGCCGTGCAACCGTTCCTGACGACCAACTTTCTCTTGCTATCGGCAATAAGGGTCAGAATGTTCGTCTTGCAGCAAGGCTTACAGGTTGGAAAATTGATATCAAGCCTGAATCGGGATTTTTTACCAATGAAGAGCCTGAAGATGAAGAAAACGAAATCGAAGAATAATTACCTCGCATTTTGAAAGAAAGGCGGCGTAAATATGAAAACTAAAAAAATACCTATGCGTATGTGCACGGGATGCGGCGAAATGTTTGACAAGAGAGAGCTTGTCAGAGTAGTTAAAAGCCCTGAAGGCGAGGTTTCGCTTGACCTTACGGGTAAAAAAGCCGGCAGAGGTGCATACGTTTGCAAAAATGCCGATTGTCTAAAGAAAGCAAGAAAGAAAAGAGCTTTTGAAAGAGCTTTTTCTATGCAGATAGACGATGAGGTATATAATAAGATGGAAGAAGAAATAGAAAATGCCTAATCAAAAGGTTATTTCAATGCTCGGGCTTGCAAGGCGTGCAGGCAGGCTTTCAATGGGGCACGATATGGCGCAGCATGCACTGTTTGGGCACAAAGCAAAGTTATTGCTTTTTTGCAGTGATGTATCCCCTCGTCTTATTTCAGAATTTGAAAAGACGATCGAACTTCATCATTTTAAGGTTAAGGTTATCAAAACCGATATAACTATTGATGAAATTTATTTCGGCGTGGGATATAAAGCGGGAGTAATTACAGTTGACGATGAGAATTTCGCAAAAAAAATAATTTCTC
Source organism: Eubacterium sp. CAG:251 (assembly GCA_000436835.1). Classification (GTDB taxonomy): domain Bacteria; phylum Bacillota; class Clostridia; order Oscillospirales; family Acutalibacteraceae; genus Eubacterium_R. Next base: position 18,411 of record FR889116.1, on the reverse strand, counting down.
TTCTCGAACAGTAGGATATATTAATTACTTGAAATTTAACAGGAGGAAATGCCAATGGTTATTAAATTTAAAGTTTCCGATGTAGCAAAGGATTTCGGCAAGAATAACAAGGACATTATCAATATTCTCAGTGAATATTGCGACGGTCCCGCAAAAAAGGCTAATACCGTTTTGGAGGAAAACGAGCTTAACATTTTGTTTGACAAGCTCACAGCCGACAACAGCGTTGAAAGTCTTGACAATTATTTTAATTCTGCCAAAAAATCAAATAAGAAAAAGACAAAAGACAGTAAGAATGAGTCCGCTAATGTTTCTAAGGATAACAAGGAAAAAAAGGACGAAAATAAAAAACATAAAAATCAAGCCGCTATTCTTCAAATGGCAGAGCAAGCGGCTAAAAGAGCAGAGGAAAAGGCCAAGAAAAAGGCTAATCAAACTCCGCAGGCAAGAACTAAAGGCGAAGCAAGGCATGTTGATACACGTGTAAATAATGTTGACCTTGAAAAATACAACCAAAAGTATGAGGATATTGCGCCTGCAAACAATATGAACGACTATCAGAAAAAGCAGAAGCTTAATCAGAAGTCAAAGCAGTACAGAAAGAAAAAGCCACAGGGTATGCGTGCTAAGTCTAAGAAAGAAACAGAGGCACAGCGTCTTGCCCGTATTGCAGAGCAGAGAAAGAAGCAGCAGATTAAAATTACCGTTCCTGAGGAAATCACGGTAGGCGACCTTGCAAAGCTTCTTCGTATGACTGCAACAGAAGTTATCAAAAAGCTTATGAGCCTCGGTGTTATGGCAACGGTTAACGAGGTTATTGATTATGATACTGCTGAAATTGTTGCAACAGAGCTTGGCGCAAAGGTTGAAAAGGAAGTAGTTGTTACTATTGAGGACCAAATTATCGAAGAAGAGGTTGAAGATGATGAAAATGCAGTTACAAGACCTCCTGTAGTTTGCGTTATGGGTCACGTTGACCACGGTAAGACCTCTATCCTTGATGCTATCCGTAATACAGAAGTCACCTCTACCGAGGCAGGCGGCATCACTCAGGCAATCGGTGCTTATCAGGTTGACGTTGACGGTCAGAAAATTACATTTCTTGATACTCCGGGTCACGCCGCATTCACCGCTATGCGTGCAAGGGGCGCTATGGCAACCGATATTGCAGTTTTGGTTGTTGCGGCAGATGACGGTATTATGCCGCAAACTGTTGAAGCTATCAATCACGCTAAGGCAGCAGGCGTAGAAATTATTGTTGCTATTAATAAAATGGATAAAGAGGGAGCAAATCCCGACAAGGTTATGCAGCAGCTTACAGAGCACGAGCTTGTTCCTGAGGAATGGGGCGGCGACGTTATTTGCGTTCCTGTTTCGGCTAAAACCAAAATGGGTATTGATAAGCTTCTTGAAACCATTCTTCTCGTTTCTGAAATGGCAGAACTTAAGGCAAATCCTGACAGGCAGGCGAAGGGCGTTGTTATCGAGGCTAAGCTTGATAAAGGACGTGGCCCTATTGCTACTCTTCTTGTTCAAAACGGTACTCTTAATGCAGGAGATATCGTTGTTGCAGGCACTGCAGTAGGTAAAATTCGTGCTATGTCGGATTATCACGGCAAGCCGATTGAAACTGCAGGTCCGTCTGTTCCTGTTGAGATTATGGGTCTTGACTCTGCTCCTATGAGCGGTGACGAGTTTAACGCAGTATCTGATGAAAAGCTTGCAAGAGCACTTGTTGAGCAGAGAAAGGCTAAGGCTAAGGAAGAAGAATTTAAGCTATTCCAGAAAGTTACTCTTGATACTCTCTTTGACACTATTTCAGAGGGTGAGATGAAGGAACTTAACATTATCGTTAAGGCTGACGTTCAGGGTTCTGTTGAGGCTGTTAAGCAGTCACTTCTCAAGATTGAAAACGACGAGGTTAATGTTAAGATTGTTCACGGCGCAGTAGGTGCCGTAAGTGAAAGCGACGTTATGCTTGCAGAGGCTTCAAAGGCTATTATTGTTGCATTTAATACCGGCGTTGACCAAATTGCTGCCGATAACGCTAAGCGTGACGGAGTTGAAATTAAACAATACGATATTATTTATGATGCTATTGAGGATATCGAAAGAGCTATGCGTGGTATGAGAGCTCCTAAATATCGTGACGTTGACACAGGTGAGGTCGAGGTTAGAGAGGTTTATAAAATTTCTTCTGCCGGCACTATTGCAGGCTCACTCGTTACAAGCGGTACCATCAAGCGTGACGGTAAGGTAAGAGTTATCAGAAACGGCAAGCAAATTGCCGATGTTAAGCTTGCTAACCTTAAGAGATTTAAGGATGAGGTTAAGGAAGTATCATCAGGTTATGAATGTGGTATCAGCCTTGACGGTTGGGACGATATTCAGTCAGGAGATATTCTTCAGGCATACATTGTTGAGGAATACAGGGATTAATTATGGCAGGATTTCATATTGACAGAATCAGCGAGGATATAAAAAGAGAAATCGTTTCAATAATGCGAGAGCTTAAAGACCCGAGAATCAGCGATATGCTCACTGTTGTTAAGGTTGATGTAAGCGGAGATTTAAGCTATGCCAAGGTATATATCAGCGCAATTGACGGAATTGATGCGGCTAAAAGGTCAGTCAAGGGGCTTGAAAGTGCGCAGGGATATATCAGAAAGCAACTCGGTTCAAGGCTTCATTTAAGAAAAAGCCCGGAGCTTAGATTTATTGCAGACGATTCTATTGAAAAGGGTATGGACCTTTTTGAAAAAATTAAGGAAATAACTCATGAAGATTAGTGTAAAGGAATGTGCCGACACATTGAAAGAAAAGGATAATATCCTTATTCTTACTCATGCAAATCCCGACGGCGATACTCTCGGTTCGGGCTTTGCACTTTGCCGTGCACTTATGAAAATAGGTAAAATCTGCGCTGTTATAAATGCAGACGATATTCCTAAAAAGTACAATTATCTTTTTGACGATATTGTAGAAATAAAATTTAAACCCGATTATGTTGTTGCTGTCGATGTTGCAACAGTTAAGCTTTTGGGAGGCCTTGAGGAGCAATACAAGATTGATATGTGTATTGACCATCATTCAACCAATACGGAGTATGCAAATTTATTACTTCTTGAGGATGCTCCTGCGGCTTGCCAAATTATGTATGAGGTTGTGCTTGCTCTCGGTGTAGAGGTCGATAAAAAAATTGCGGACTGCCTTTATACAGGGCTTACAACCGACACGGGTTGCTTTAGGTACGATTCGACCACAGCGCAGACATATCGTGTTGCGGCTGACCTTATTGATGCCGGAGCAGACAACGGTAGGATTAACCGAATTATGTTTGAAACAAAGAGCAAGACTTATGCAAGGCTTGAAAGGCTTGCTATTGAATCGATGCGTTTTTATGAGCACGAGCGTGTTGCGGTTATAACTGTTACGCAAGAGATGTTTCAGCTTACAGGTTCTAATGCTCAGGAAACGGAGGGCTTAGCACCGCTTACCCGTCAAATCGAGGGCGTTGAAATAGGTATTACCATTCAAGAGCGACCTGACGGAACATGTAAGGCTTCAATTCGTACATTTGAAAGCGTTAATGCTGCGAAACTTGCTGCGTGTTTTGGTGGCGGCGGTCACGCTCAGGCAGCAGGCTGTAAATTTGATTGCGATGTTAAAGAGGCAAGGCGATTGCTTGTTGATAAGTGCAGGGAGATGCTCGAATGACGGGTATAATATGCATAAATAAAGGCAAGGATATAACCTCGTTCGGCGTTGTTTCTAAGGTTAGAGGAATAACATGTGAAAAAAAAGCAGGGCATACGGGTACTCTTGACCCTATGGCAACGGGAGTTTTGCCTATTATGCTCGGCGGCGCAACAAGATTTTTGAATTATTTGCCTGACAGCGATAAGGGTTATCGTGCCAGATTTTTGCTTGGAAAGACTACCGATACTCTCGATATCACGGGAGAGGTTACAGGCGAATATGATGTTGCGGCTTCAGTTGATGATGTTGAGTCGGCACTTGCCCCATTTAGGGGAGAGATTGAGCAAATTCCGCCTATGTATTCCGCTGTCAGCGTTGACGGCCAAAGGCTTTATGATTTGGCACGCAAGGGAATAGAGGTTGAAAGGCAGGCAAGGAAGGTTGAGATTAAAGAACTTTCGCTTTGCCGTGAACTTTCAAATGAAAATGAAAATATTTATACGATAGATGTGCTTTGCTCAAAAGGTACTTACATAAGAACTCTTATTGACGATTTGGGCAAAAAGCTTGGCTGCGGTGCAGTTATGACTGAACTTGAGAGAACGGCGGCTATGGGCTTTACTCTTAACGATTGCATTACTTTAGACGAAATGCAAGAAAGAAAAGACAGTGGCAAGGGCTTTGAAGATGTTTTGATTGATATTGATAAAATGTTTCTAAGTCTTGACAGCGTGTTTGTTTCGCCTGCTCAGGCTAAGAGATTTCAAAACGGCGGAGCACTTGATGTTAAAAGAATTAAAAAAAGACTTGAAAACAAAAGTTATAGGGTGTATTCTCAAGATGTAGGGTTTTTAGGACTCGGAAAATGCAGCCTTGACACACAGGAACTTTTGGTTGAAAGGCTTTTGGTTAAACGTGATTAAGACGGTATGAATAATAACAACAGTATTTCAAGGCGAGCTGTTGCACTCGGCGATTTTGACGGAATGCACAAGGCTCACCAAACAGTAATTACCGGTGCTGAAAATACCGTTATTTACTGTGTTAATAATAAATTTTCGCTTTTGCAAAAAAGCTTGTTTAAAAAACGCTATCCAAATTGTGTATTTGCCGATTTTGAGCAGATTAAGCATATGGACGGTGAAGATTTTATAAATAAAATTCTGATAGACAGATTTAGAGCGCAAACCGTTTTGTGCGGTTTCAATTTCAGATTTGGCAAGAATGCGTCCTGGTCGGCACTTGATATGAGAAATTATCTTGAAAAAATGGGCATTTGGGTCAGGATTTTGGAACATCTTGATTTTAACGGCGAGCCGATTTCATCTACAAGAATAAGAAAATGCATTGCAGACGGTGAAATTGAGCAGGCTAATGATATGCTTGGATATAATTTCACTTTTGAGTCGAAAGTTGTTTCAGGCGATATGAGGGGTAGAACAATCGGTTTTCCTACCCTTAATCAGCACTTGCCGAACGGGCTTGTTGTGCCGAAATACGGCGTTTATGAAAGCAGAACCTTTGTTTGCGGCAAGGAATATAAATCGTTTACAAATATCGGAATAAGGCCCACGTGGCGTCTTTCATCTCCTCTTTCTGAAACTCACATTTTCGACTTTTCAGGTGATTTATATAATGAAAATATACGCATTGAGCTTGTCAGATATTTAAGAGGGGAGAAGCAATTTTCATCGCTTGATGAACTTGAAAAGCAGTTACAGTATGATAAAAGCAGTATTATTTGATTTTGATGAAACTTTGCAGGACAGAACGGCGGCATTTGAAAAATATATGGATATGTTTTTAGATGAATTTTGCCCGAATTTGCCTTGCGAGGAACGTGAAAAAAGAAAAGATTATATGCGCATTACAGGTAACGGCGGATATGTTGACAGGGAAAAATGGTATCAGGGCATAATTGATGAGTGGCAGTGGAACGACGCACCGTCTGCAAAGGAGCTTGCCCGCCATTATGACTGCCGATTCGGCGACTGTGATGTGATTTTTGAACATACACCAAAGCTTTTAAAGGAGCTTAAAAACAGGGGATATATTGTAGGAATTATAACAAACGGTCCGTCATATCTTCAAAATCATAAGCTTGACGAAAGCGGACTGAGAAAATATTGCGATATTACCGTTGTCAGCGGTGATGTAGGTGTTCATAAGCCTGACCCGGAAATTTTTAAATATACGGCGAATAAGCTTAATTTGCCGGTAGAAGAGTGCACTTATGTCGGCGACCACCCTATTAATGATATTAAGGGTGCGCTTGATGCCGGTATGCACGCAATTCGTATGAATTGGGGTTGGTTTAAGGGGCAAGACCTTAGAAAAGATGTACCGGTTATTACCGATATATTAGATGTTTTAAAATATGTTTAGCATCAGGAGGAAAGTAATATGAAAAAGGCTTTATCAATCTTTGTTACACTTGTTTTTGCACTTACTATGGTTACTGCGGCAGTCAGTGCAAATGCAGACGGACTTGATGACGTTATTAATGCATCTGCATTATCTTCCATTCAGGATGTAATTAATTCAAGCACAGATGAAATAGTACCCATTACTGTCGGAAACGGTATGGTAACAAAGACAGTTGTAGGAAGCAACACAATGGTTCTTACTGCTCTGCCACTTGAGGACAGCGAATTTGTCGCTTGGTATACAAGCTTGTCCGATTTGAGAAAAGATAAGCGCTACAGTGAAGCAAATCCTCTTAGGGTTGATATGAAAGGGACTCAAAAATATTTTTACGCATATTTTAAAAACCCGAATGTAACAACCACTTCATCTATAAGCGTGACTGTTCCGACGAATATTACAATTCCGTCGAGAACAACAACAACTGACTCTGATGCTTCTTCGCAAACTACGACTTTAACCACTTTTACAACAGCAAACCAAATTACTGCCGACAGCAAAATTGTTGAAGGCGCATACTCTATTGCAAATGAGTTTAGCAAATCGTTAAGTAAAGCAAATAAAACTACTACCACAAAGGCTACAACAACTACCAAGGCAACTACAAAGGCAAAAAATAAAAACAAGCCGAAAAAAACCAAAATTAAATCTGTTAAAGGCAAGAAAAACGGATTTAAAATTACTTGGAAAAAGGTTTCCGGCGTAAAAGGATATCAAATCAAGTATTCAACAAATAAATATTTCTTTGAAAGCTTAACAAGATCAAAGAATGTTAAAAAAGCTAAAACAACGTCTGCAACAGTTAAGGACCTTAGAAAAGGAAAGACTTATTTTGTAAAAGTGCGTACATACAAAATTGTAAAGGGCAAGAAGGTTTATTCCAATTGGTCAAAGGTTAAAACTGTTACTGCTAAATAATAAAAGTCAATTTAATATGCATTTGTTTAATATTTTAAATATGCTTGACTTTATATTGATTTGAATTTATAATATATTTAGTTATTTGAAAGGGGTTCAAAATTATGAATTTCAAAAAGTTATTAAAAGTTATCAGTGCTATTGTTGCTGTTGCAGGTGTAATCGCTGCTGTTTATATTGCTATTCAAAAGCTTACTGCTCATAAGGAGCCGGAGTATTTTGACGATAATGATTTCTTTGAATGTGACAACGAAATTGAAATCGTAGAAGCAAAAGCCGAGGAAGCTAAGGAAGAGCCAAAGGAAGAAAAGAAGGCTTCTGCAAAGAAGTCTGCTCCTAAGAAGGCTGCAAAGAAAGCTCCTGCAAAGAAAAAAGCTGAGTAATTAATTTTCAACTTATTTGACGGCTTTGGTTTAACCTTAGCCGTCATTTTTTATAATTATTTTTTAATGGAGTATTAATTATGTTTAGTTCCGGTTTGGTTCTTGAGGGCGGTGGATTGCGTGCCGCTTATGAAAGTGGTGTAACTGACGCATTTATTGAAAATAATATTACATTTCCTTATGTTATCGGCGTTTCTGCGGGAAGCTGTAACGGAGTATCGTTTATTGCAAAGAATTTGCACCGAATGAGAGATATTATGGTTAATTATGCCCACGATGAAAGATATATGGGTATTAAATCTATTTTTAAAAACGGTGAATATCTTAATTCAAAGTGGATTTTCGGTGAACTCTCTTATGAAATGTTTCCGCTCAATTATGATGAATTTGAAAACAGTAAAACTAAATTTTGCGTGGTTGCAAGCAATGCCAAAACGGGGAAAGCCGAATACTTTTACCCTACCGATTTCAGAAAAGGATGTGAGATAATTCACGCTTCCTGTGCACTTCCTATGGCGACAAAGCCTGTTCAAATCGGTAAGGATATGTATTATGACGGCGGCATTTGTGACTCAATTCCGCTTAAAAAGGCGTATGAGGACGGATGCGAAAAATGTGTTGTTGTTTTGACTCAAGACAGGCATTTTATCAAAAAACCGTTAGGCCACGAAAAAGCCATAAGAAAAGCGCTTCATAAATTTCCGCTTACAGCCGAAGCTGTTATCAACAGGCAAAATATGTATAACGAACAAAGAAAATTTGTGTTTGAGCAGGAAAAACTTGGAAATGTTCTTGTGCTCGCTCCCCGTTCTCCGCTCGAATTTCACACTCTTGACAGTGAGCCTATGAAAATTCAACATATCTATAATCTTGGATATGAACAGACGATTGACAGGATTGACGAAATAAAGGATTTTCTTTCTTCCTCTATGTCGCAAACTGCGTATCACTCAAAATAAATTATGTGTTTTATAAATGAAAATCCCTCTGATAATTGCATCAGAGGGATTGATTTTATATATGAAGAATTGCAGTCGAAAGACCGAAATAAATTAGAAGCGAGAGCGCATCTACGATTGTTGTTATAAACGGTGATGACATAACCGCAGGGTCAAATTTAAGCTTCTTTGCAAATATCGGCAATGTGCAACCGACAATTTTTGCAAAAATAATTTCTATAAACAGGGTAAGGCTTATTACAAGGTCGACTTTAAATGTAATGCCTTTTGTTCCTAATAAAAGCTTATCAATAAGAAGAATTTTAAAGAAATTAACTATTGAAAGAGTTAAACCGCATACAAAGCCTACTCTTATTTCCTTCCAAATAACCTTGAAAATATCGTTTAAATCAATTTCGTTAAGAGAAAGCGCACGAATGATTGTTGCACTTGCCTGACCGCCTGAATTACCGCCTGTATCCATAAGCATCGGAATAAACGCAGTAAGCACAATGAGCGCCGACAGTTTGTCCTCAAACGAGGTGATAATCATACCGGTAAATGTTGCACTGATCATCAAAAGAAGAAGCCAAGGAATACGTGATTTGAATGTTTCAAAAATGCCGATTTTAAGATATGGCTTTTCAGTTGTACGCACCATGGCGTTCATCTTGTGGATATCCTCTGTGTTCTCCTCCTGCAATACGTCGATAGCGTCATCGAATGTGATAATTCCGACAAGCCTTTCCTCCATATCAACAACAGGGAGCGCAAGAAAATTATATTTGTCAAAAAGATTAGCGGCAATTTCCTTGTCGTCATGAGTGTTTACGAAAATGATATTCGTTTCCATAAAATCCTCAATTTTATCGTCGTAATTGTGCAAAAGAAGCTCTTTAACAGTAGTTACGCCGATAAGATGACGAGATGCGTCTGTAACATAACAAGTGTAAATTGTTTCTTTGTCAACACCCGTTCGCCTTATGCGCTTAAAAGCATCTTCAACGGTGCTGTCACGCTTAAGGTCGACAAATTCCGGTGTCATAATCGAACCGGCACTGTCTTCGGGATATTTAAGAAGCGTATTTATGGATTTACGAGTTTGCGAATCTGTATTTTTAAGAATTCTTTTAACAACCGTCGCAGGCATTTCCTCTATAATATCAACGGTATCATCAAGGTAAAGCTCGTCGATAACCTCTTTAAGCTCCGTATCTGAAAAGGCAGTAATAAGCGCTTCCTGCATATCTCCGTCAAGCTCAACAAAGGTTTCTGCCGCCTCTTCTTTTGGCAAAAGCCTAAATAAAAGAAGCATCTGTTCCTTTGGCAATTCATCAAATATTGCAGCTATATCGGTAGGGTTGATTTCAATGAGAATGTTTTTGATTTTATGAAATTCTTTTTTTGCGAAAAGTTCAGAGATTTCATGCGCTGTTTCTTCATTGTTAAGTTCTTCAATATCCATATTATCATCTCGCTTCCATAAATCTTTTAGTCAATACGATAAAACGGCTTTTCGTTTTCGTCATAAGCTTTGATAAGCTTCTTTCTTGTAAAAAGATACAGTAAAGTTATTATCAAAACACCGATTAAAACAGCACATGCACATACAAGAAAATCTGTTTTCTGAAAAAATTTTTGATTGGTTACATAAACTGCATAGCCGTTTTGGCTTATTTCTTTTTCTATTTCGTTTGTTGTTTTATCAATACGCTTGATTTGTATGGTGTATTCCTTTTTGTCATCTGCACATGTGCAGCTTACGGTGATTTCAGGCTCTTGCTTTGTGCCAAGCGTTAAATTGATTTTATTGGCTTTTGCATTTTCACTTTTTGGCGTAGGAGTGATAACTATTTGCGTTAAATCACTCGGAATATAAAGAGTGTATTTTGTTTTGCTGCCGTCAAATTTAGGGTCAAGCACGCCACAGCTTACTTCAATGCTTTTTAAATCTGCATCTTCACCGGACTTGGCAAATGCAGTTGCGGGTATAAAACTTGATATAAAACTCATTGCAAGTAAAATTAAGAGAAATTTGCCAAGCGCTTTTTTCATAATTTTCACCTTATATTGCATTAGTTTGTGCTTTGAATAATGTAGTTTGTAATTTTCTTATTGTCGAGTATTTTCTTTACCTTTTGTGCATTGTTTGTTGAAATATAATACATTTTACCCTTTGATGATTTCTTGCTGATTTTTTTATCAATCTGCTTTTCAAGCGAACTGCTATTTTGCGTTGTCGCCTCGCTTGCAGAGCTTTCTTCAGTTGAATAAACAGGCAAACCGTCGTTGCCGTAAATAATGTCGCCGTCCTCGTCTGTAAGCGCTATTCTTGCCTTGGTGGTCGCTGTGGTTTCACCCTCTTTTGTAGGATAAACAGGTTGACCGTCGTTTCCGTAAATAATATCGCCGTCCTCATCCGTCAGCGGCTCACGTTTTTTTGTAGTGGAAACAGTGCCGTCGTCGCCGATTGTTTCGTTTGAATCGCCGTATCCGCTTGTGAATTCCTCACTGTCAAATGACGAAGTGGTATTATAAACAGTATCGCCGTTTTCATCCGTAACAGGCTCGTCAGATATACTGTCGTCATTAATTGTTACATCAATAGCTTCAATGAATTTTATATCTTGACCGAATTCGGCATATAACTTTTTGGCAAGAGTGGCAAAACCGTCATTATAGTCGCCGCTTATATCACCAGGAAGCTTTGTATTATCAAGCAAAAATACATTGATTCCCATAGCCTTTGTTTCTTCAATAATACTTTTGATATAGTTATATGTTGTGCTGCTGTTGGGGTTTAAATATGCGTTGCCGTTTGCGTCTTTGTAAACACTTTTGCCGTTTTTTATTGCGCTGTCAAGGTCAGAAAGGGCAACGATATTATCCTTGTAACACGAAATTCTGCCGATAGGGATAATGTCTGCCTGATTAAGTTTTGCAACAGATTTTTCAAGCTGAGCTGCAGGCGATGAAATAGCACCGTAAGCCCTTATTGTTGCAAGCTTGCTGTTATATCCTATTGTGCCGTCGTCACGCTTTAAATCAAATGTGACGGAGGAATATGCTTCATCTTCCGCACTTTTGATAACAGAGTCGAGCATAACGGAATTGTCAAGCGAAATTGACTGAACGCTCATACCCTTGAGCATAAGATTAACGTTGCTGAAGCTTACACTTTCGCCTGTGTTTTCCTCGGTTTCAGGCATGGCATTACGGTCAATGTAAAGGTCCATTGCGCTGTAACCTACGCTGATAATAAGAAAACAGGCGATAACTATTGCAATGTTTTTGAAAAGTTTAGCCGTTTTTTCCTTAGCCGCACGCTTTTTCTTTGGTTTCGGGCGCTTGGAATCAAACTTATCGCTTCCGTTTCCGGCATCAATATATTTGTCCGCAAAGCTTATTTTACGTCCGGTTTCCTTTTCAGTCCATTTGCTATTCCGTTTTTTGTTGTTATAAAAACGCTTTTTCTTCATAAATTAAAACCACTGCCATTTTATGCTTTCGCATTTTGCTTAAGAAGTTTGATAGTTTCTTTTGGATTTTCGCTGTTAAATACGGCAGAACCGGCAACCATAACATTTGCGCCTGCCGCACCTGCGATTTTTACTGTTTCGGGATTGATTCCGCCGTCAACCTGAATGTCAAGCTCAGGGCATTTTGCACGCAACTTTTCAATCTTAGGCATTGTGCTTTCCATAAAGCTTTGACCGCCGAAGCCAGGCTCAACAGTCATAACAAGCACCATTGAAAGCTTGTCAAGATAAGGGTAAACTGCTTCAATATCCGTATTTGGCTTAACTGCAAGCGAAGCTTTACAGCCAAGTGCAATTATTTTATCAATCGTTTTGTTGATATCGCTGTCACATTCAATATGAAACGTGATTATATCGGCTCCTGCTTTAACAAAATCTTCAATATAAAAATATGGGTCGCTGATCATCAAATGCACGTCAAAAGGAACATCGCATACCTTTTTCATTGCCGCAATTACAGGAGCGCCGATAGAAATGTTAGGCACAAAATGACCGTCCATAACGTCGAGATGAATTAAATCCGCACCGCCCGTTTTGCACTTTTTAAGCTCATTTTCAAGATTTGCAAAATCACTTGCAAGCATTGAAGGGGAAATTTTGATATCCATATTTTTATACCTCTCGTTCTAAATTACAATATATTATACTTTACTTTTTATATAAAATCAATGTTAAAATAAATAATACTTGTATTTATATATTTTATGTAGTATTATATATCCGTGAAAATTTAAGTATTTAAAATTTTGTTAAAATTAACTGTATATGTTGGAGGAAAAATAATGATTCAGGCAAATAACGTCACCGTTCAGTTCGGCGGTCGTGTTTTATTTGAAAGAGTAAACGTTACTTTTTCGGCAGGAAATTGCTATGGTATTATCGGCGCAAACGGCGCTGGTAAATCAACGTTTTTAAAGGTGCTTTCAGGTGAACTTGACCCTCAAAAGGGTGAGGTGTTCATTACTCCCGGCGAAAGACTTTCCGTATTAAAGCAGGACCATTTTGCTTATGATGAATACGAAGTAATCAGGACTGTTCTTATGGGTAACCCACGTCTTATTGAGGTTATGGAGGAAAAGGACGCTCTTTATATGAAAGAAGATTTCAGCGAGGAGGACGGCATTAAGGCAGGCGAGCTTGAGGCTGAATTTGCAGATATGGACGGCTGGAACGCTGAAAGTGATGCTGCATTTATGCTCAATAAACTCGGCGTTCCTGACGAATACCATTATATGAAAATGGCGGAACTTCCGTCAGATATGAAGGTTAAGGTTCTTCTTGCTCAGGCGCTTTTCGGCAATCCCGATATCCTTCTTCTTGACGAGCCTACCAACCACCTTGACCTTTCGGCTATTCGTTGGCTTGAAAATTTCCTTATGGATTTTGAAAATACCGTTATCGTTGTATCCCATGACCGTCATTTCTTAAACAAGGTTTGTACGCATATTTGCGATGTTGACTTCGGAAAAATTCAGCTTTATACAGGTAACTACGACTTCTGGTATGAATATACACAGATGCGTCAGCGTCAGGCAAGAGACCAAAATAAAAAGAACGAGCAGAAGATTAAAGAACTTCAGGAATTTATTGCCCGTTTCTCTGCAAATGCCGCTAAGTCAAAGCAGGCAACAAGCCGTAAAAAGCAGCTTGACGCTCTTGAAATGATTGATATGCCTGTTTCAAGCAGACGTTTTCCGTATGTTGATTTTAAACCTGACAGAGAATGCGGCAATGACCTTTTGAGAGTTGACCATTTGACAAAGACAATAGGTGACAGAAAGGTACTTGACGATGTATCGTTTGTTATTCACCCAAGGGAAAAGGTTGCTTTTGTCGGCTCTGACGTTGTGGCAAAAACTACTCTTTTCAAAATTATTATGGGCGAATTAGAGCCTGACGAGGGCAGCTTTAAGTGGGGCGTTACCACATCTCAAAGCTATTTCCCAAGCGACAACAGTAAATATTTTGACGGTGTTGAGCTTACTCTTGTTGATTGGCTCAGGCAATATACAACTTATACTCTTGAGGCTGATATCAGAGGTTGGCTCGGCAGAATGCTTTTCTCAGGCGAGGAAGCGCTTAAAATGGCAAACGTTCTCTCAGGTGGTGAGCGTGTGCGTTGTATGCTTTGCAAAATGATGCTTTCGGGTGCGAACGTGCTTATTCTTGATGAGCCTACCAACCACCTTGACCTTGAATCAATCACTGCTCTTAATGACGGACTTATCCGTTATCCTGAAACTATTTTGTTCACCTCTCACGACCATCAGTTTGTGCAGACCGTTGCTGACAGAATTATTGAAATTTCAGGCAACAGAGTTATTGACAGAATGGGAACATACGATGAATTCCTTGAAAATGTAAACGAGGAACAATTGAAGAAATATTGATATTATGAGAAATAAAGATAAATCTACATTCAGAAAAATTGAATTTCACAGAAAAGAAAGTTTTTATCTTTTAGTTCGTGGCTTAGAGGTCGGCATTGCGTCCGGCCTTATTGCCGTATTATATAGGTTTTTGCTTTCTTTTGCAGAAAAATATTTGATGAAAATAATAGACTTTGTTAAGGGTAATCCGGGTAAGGTTGCCGTTTGGTTTGTTATTCTTGCTCTTATCGGTTTTCTTGTTTCAATGCTTGTTAAATGGGAAGTGCAAGGCGGCGGCTCCGGTATTCCGCAAGTAAACGGAGAAGTCAAGGGCTATATCAATCCAAGTTGGTGGAGAGTAATACTTGTTAAGCTTTTTGGCGGCACGGCTTCTGTTTTTTCAGGTCTTTCCCTCGGCAGAGAGGGACCGAGCGTTCAACTCGGCGGTATGGCGGCAAAGGGTGTCGCAAGATTTACCAAGGCTGATAAAACTACTGAACTTCGTATGATTAGCTGCGGCGCAGGCGCAGGTATGGCGGCTGCATTCAACGCTCCGTTGGCAGGCACAATGTTTGTGCTTGAGGAAATCCATCATACTTTTGATAAGAGCTTGCTTTGTATGGGCATTGTTTCATCAATAACTGCCGATTATATTTCCAAGCTTTTTTTCGGTCAAAACACGGTGTTTAATTATGATACGGTGAATTTTCCGCTTAAATATTATTGGCTTTTAATAATAATGGGCTTTTTCCTCGGTCTTTGCGGCTGTGCCTATAACGTTTGTATGGGCAAGGCTCAGGATTTATATAAAAAGATTAAAATTCCGAATTATATTAAACTGCCGATTGTATTTGTATTCAGCGGTGTAATCGGTCTTGTTATGCCTCAAATTCTTTGCGGCGGCCACAGTATGGAGGTTATTCTTCTTAAAGAAAATCCGTCGCTTACATATTTGATTGTTCTTTTGACAACCAAATTTTTGTTTGGGGCAATCTGTTTTGCAAGCGGTGCGCCGGGCGGTACTCTTTATCCTCTTTGTATTTTGGGCGCATATATGGGTGCGATATTCGGAACAGTCAGCGTTAATTCGTTTAGCGCAATCACTCCTGCTATGTGGGAAGAATTTGTTGTAATCGGTATGGCAGGTCTTTTTGCATCTATTGTCAGAAGCCCGATTACAGGCATTGTTCTTGTTTTTGAGCTTACGGGTAATATGAATAATATTCTCCCGCTTGCAGTAGTAAGTTTAATAAGCTATGCAACCGCTAATTTTATAGGTGTTACTCCGTTTTATGAATACCTTTTTGAAAAAATTGTCAGCACCGACCACAAAAAGCCGAGCTTCTTTGAAACTGATGAAAAGGTGCTTGAAACGTATACTATTCCTGTCGGCAGTCCTGTTGCAAAAAAGAAAATTATGGATGTTGATTGGGGTAAGCACTGCGTTGTTGTAAGCGTTGAACGCAACGGTGTGTCAATCACACCTAAGGGCGATACGGTTATTAAAGAAGGCGATGAAATAGTTGTTCTTGTAAGCCAACGCCACTTCTCGCGTGATATAGAAAAACTTGAACATATGATAAAGGGTTAAGATATGAGAATTAATCTTGAAAATGCTAAAGTTATAAAAACGGTTAAAGGTTTCGGTGGCTCTGCTTGCTGGTGGTCACCTCAGGTAAAGAGCGAAAAAACAGCACACGAGATTGCAAATCTTCTTTACGGCGATGACGGACTTAGAATGAATATTTACCGTTTTAATGTCGGCGGCGGATATGAAAAGGATAATTTGAGAATTGAAAATCCTTGGAGATATATTGAAAGCTTTATGAACAAGGACGGCTCATTTGATTATTCAAAGGATAAATATGCCGTCAATATGATGAAAAAATGCTTATCGCTCGGAAATATTGACACGCTCATATTTTTTGCCAATTCTCCGCATTTTACCCAAACGGTAACAGGGCAGACGAGCGGAGGATTTACGGAGCATTTTTCAAATCTTGATAAGTCAAAATACGAAGCTTTTGCAAAATATTTTATTGATATTGCAGAGCATTTTTCAGCCGAGGGATATCCCGTTAAATATATCAGCCCGATTAATGAGCCGCAATGGAAATGGGGCGGTACGAGTGTCTGGCAGGAAGGATGCCATTATGAGGCGCAGGAGGTTTACGATTGCTTTTTAGCGTTTGCAAAAGAACTTGAAAAGCGCAATTCCTCTCTTAAATTATATGGGCCGGAAAGCGGTAACATTAAGGACCACACAAAAGAATATTATAATCTTTTATCATCAAATGAGCTTATTATGAAATATCTTGACGTATTTGCTTATCATTCCTACGGCTCTGATGACAACGTTTCAGAAAAGGCTGAATTTGGCAAATGGGCAAAGGAAAATATTAAAACCCCACGTTTTGATATGAGTGAATGGTGTGAACTTCCCTGCAAGAATGATACAAAATCTATTGAGTCGGCTCTGATTATGGCACGCATTATCGGTGAGGATTTGATTTATACGGGAGTAGACAGCTGGAGCGCATGGGTTTGCGCAAATCAATGGGATAACGCTGTGCGTGACGGCAAATGCTTTAGTGACGGTTTTATAGTTGCTAAGGACGATTTTTCCGATTATTATGTTGCAAAGCGTTACTATGCAATGGCTCATTACTCAAAATGTATTCCTAAAGGTTCGAAAAGCCTTGATATCGGCTTTAATACTTCTCGTGGCTTTTCGGTTTTTGCATTTGAAAGAGCAGACGGCAAAAAGGTGATTATAGCGGTCAATAACAGTAAAGCAAATAGAACGATTGAATTTGACAAGGCTTTTGATAAATGTTTGTTTATTGAGACAACACAGGCCTATGAGTTTGATAAAAGCGAAATGCAAAATGTTAAAAAACTTGTTATTAAGCCTAAGTCGCTTGTAACCGTAATATTAAAATAATGCTTGACATATAAATGTATTTTTGATATAATAACACAGCTTTGGAAAACAAAGCAATCCTTGCTTGCGCAAAATGCGCAGGCCAAAAGACCAAAAGGAGGTGCTGAAGAATGGCATTAAAAAATTATGAAATCGTAATGGTTTTCTCTCTTGCAAACGGAGAAGAAGCAGTTGAGGTTTTAAAGCAGAAGTTTACTGATCTCATCGCAAAGCATGGCACTCTTGGCAATGTTGAGGAATGGGGTAAGCGCAAGCTTGCATACCCAATCAACTATGAAAACGATGGCTATTATATTGTTATCGATTTCACAAGTGATGAAGCATTCCCACAGGAGCTTGACCGTGTTATCAACATTACAGACGGCGTACTTCGTTCATTAATCGTTGCTAAGGGCGAATAATAGGAGGGGTTTATAATGATCAATTCTGTTGTTCTTATGGGCAGATTAACTTATGAGCCGGAGCTTAAAACTACAACAAGCGGTCTTTCGGTTATTCGTTTCCAGATGGCTGTTGACAGAAATTATCAGTCACAGGGACAGGAAAGACAGGCTGACTTTATTGACGTAGTTGCTTGGCGCCAAACTGCTGAATTTATTTCTCGTTATTTCCACAAGGGTTCAATGATTGCTGTCGAGGGTTCAATCCAGACAAATAATTTCACAGACCGTGACGGTAATAAGAGAAAATCCGTAGAGGTTGTTGCTAATCAGGTTTCTTTTTGTGGCTCAAAGGCAGAAACTCAGGGTGCAAATCCTGCTTTTTCACAGCCGGCACCGAGCTACTCAACAGCTGATAATTCAGATTTTGAAGAAATCGTTGATGATGACGACGACTTACCATTTTAAAGGAGGAAACTAATTATGGCATATAACAGAGCCGGTGGTCCACGTAAGGGCCGCAAGAAGGTTTGCGTTTTTTGTGTAGAAAAGGTTGATGAAATCGACTACAAAGATGTTACAAGACTTAAGAGATTTGTATCTGAAAGATCAAAGATTCTTCCTCGCCGTGTAACAGGCACTTGCGCAAAGCATCAAAGAGAGCTTACTACTGCTATCAAGAGAGCAAGACATTTAGCTCTTCTCCCTTACACATCAGACTAATAAGCAGATAGCTTTTACTAAATATAATTTAAAGACCTTGAAAGTTTTTGACTTTCAAGGTCTTTTCAGCGTGTAGAAAAAGTCCAATTACAAA
>FR889115.1:17291-42330 GCA_000436835.1 Eubacterium sp. CAG:251 | reverse complement strand
TTTCAAGAGCATCAAAAAAGCATCAATTTTCAACAAAAACTATAAAGACAAAAACGAATAGCACTTTCAAATCCTGAAAGTGCTGTTTTTATGCGGAATTTTAGAGGGACTGTATTTTAACACGCGGCTTAACTGAAAGCGTGCTTTTCGCTCCAAAACCGCGTGCCGAGGGTTCAAGTCCTTCTGCCCCTGCCAAAACAAAAAGACACCTGCGGGTGTCTTTTTTGTTTTGTTTTAAAGCAGAAGGACTTGAACCACGAAATTCAAAAGTGCCTGCACTTTTGACAGTAAACAGTCCGGTGGACTGTTTACGCATTGAGTTGATTATAAAGCCCCTGCCAAAAAAAGCACCGAATTTTCGGTGCTTTTTTCCTTTATTTACGCAGTTTTACGGCGTTTTTGCTTGTGTTTCCCATATTGATAAAATTACGGCGCTCGGTCTTTTCCATACGCCGTTTTTTCATTTTCACACCGTTTTTTGCTCACTTTGTGCTACACAGTTCATGCAATTCGTTTGGTACATCATCAAAAAAGCATTAATCATAATTCAAATCCGTTAGTGATTACTTTTTCTTTTTTATCTAATTTTTCATTCTTTGTGCGAATTGATATATGCCGATTTAATACTGTTCGGTAATTCGTTCGGAATTATATTTTTGAGCCTTTCCTCGTTTCCGTCTTTGATAGCCTCACTGTAATACCAACATTTGAAATTTAACATATCAAGCGTTTTATTCAACTTGATAATCTCTGCTTCTACTTGCTTTTTTTGGCTTTCAAGCAACTCTTTTCTTTTGGTATATGTTGAACTTCCTTCCATACACCAAGACATAAATTGCTTAATGTCTTTTATTTGTAACCCTGTTTTTTTCAAGCATTCAATTACACGCAATGCCTCAATTTCATTTTCGCTAAATTGTCTAATTCCCGATGTGCGATTTAATCCAGGAAACAGCCCTTCTTTATCATAGTAACGCAAAGTTGATACCGGTAAATCAAACATATCAGATACTTGACCGATTGTATACATATTTTTCCCTCCAAAAAAATAAAAAAACTCTTGACATAAAGTTAGGTTTAGGTGTTATTATCAATATAACAGAGATTAAAAAAATATTCAATAGCGAATTTCAAAATTTAGGAGGTTGAAACTTATGGCAGTAAAACAAACAGCCGGTAGAAAAGAATTAGGAGAATTTGCTCCGAAATTTGCCGAATTAAATGATGATGTATTATTTGGTGAGGTTTGGAGCAGAGAAGACAAGTTATCACTCAGAGACCGTTCACTTGTTACAGTTACTTCTTTAATGTCGCAAGGTTTAATTGATACCGCTTTTCGTTACCATTTGGAAAGTGCTAAGAAAAATGGAATCACAAAAGAAGAAATCACGGAGATTTTAACGCATAATGCTTTTTATGCAGGATGGCCCAAAGCTTGGGCTGCATTTCGTATGGCAAAAGAAGTGTGGAATGATAAGAACGAGGAAACTGAATATAATACGATTGAAAAACATGCTTCATCAATGATATTTCCGATTGGTGAGCCGAACGACAGCTTTGCACAGTATTTCAGCGGAAAGAGTTTTCTTGCCCCTGTTTCTAAAGACCAAGTTGGTATTTTTAATGTGACCTTTGAGCCGAAATGCAGAAACAATTGGCATATTCATCATTCTGAAAATGGTGGCGGTCAAATTTTGATTTGTGTAGCCGGAAAAGGATATTATCAGGAATGGGGCAAGAAAGCTATAGAGATGCTGCCCGGCGATGTTGTGAATATTCCTGCGAATGTCAAGCATTGGCACGGCGCTGCTCCTGATAGTTATTTTTCTCATTTAGCTATTGAAGTTCCGGGAAAAAATACATCAAATGAATGGCTGGAAGCTGTGTCAGATGAGGAATATTTTAACGCAATAAATTCTTAAATGGAGAACTTAGTACATTATGCGATTTTACAATAACAAAACAGGTTTGTCCTAAAATTTTGGACAAACCTGTTTTGTTTGATAAGTTGAATATTTCTAATTTAATATATCCTTGGGCCAAGATTTTTTTAGCGCTAAATAAGAAATGACAAAGTTTGCAAGCCAGCCTGCCGGTACGGCAAGCCAAACAAAGGCAATACCGAAACGGGGCGCAAAAATCAATGCTACGGACAAACGAATTGCAAGATTAACCATATTTGCAATTAAAAACGGTCGCATATTTCCGATTCCACGAAGAACACCGTCTGTTGCCATTTTGATGCCCATAAATATGAAAAAGCAGCCGAGCCATTTCATATAATCACCTGACACCTGATACGCTAATTCAGTTCCGTCTTTGCCTAAGAAAAGCGAAGAAATTTGAGTGTGCATCGTTTCAATAATTACAAATGCAAGAACGGCAAAGCATACATCTAACAGTAAAGCGGCACGGTAGCCTTTCTTAATACGGTCGATTTTTCCTTCGCCGAGATTTTGCGAAACAAAGGGTGACACCGCATTCCCGATGGATACAAATATCAGAGAAAAAACATTTTCTACTCTCATTGTTGCCGCATAGCCTGCGAGTGCTTGCGTGCCAAAAGGATTTACAACCGCTTGCACAATCATCATACCGATTGATACTGTTGATTGTTGAAGGATAGACGGAACGGCGATTTTAAGCATTGTACGCAGTTCTTTTTTGTCAAACCAATGAAACAAACCTGCATATTTTCGCATACGGTAAAGAAAAATCAAAAGCGAAAGTACGGCTGAAATACCTTGTGCAATAAGAGTGGCAAGAGCTGCACCGAATACGCCGAGTTTAAGACCTCCCACCATCCAAAGGTCCATAATGATATTTAATAAAGAAGAAAATATTAAAAGCCATAACGGGATTTTTGATTCACCGATTGAAGTGAACATGGTCGACAGAATGTTATACATAAATAAAAACGGAAAGCCAACAAAATAGATACGTAAGTACAGCACCGCATCTTTCATTATGTCCGCAGGCGTTTGCAGTATGCTCATCATCCAATGAGAAGTGCAAAATCCAAAAACACCGAGAAATACGCTTAAAAGCAAAAAACTTATTAAAGAAGTAGAAACGATTGTTTTCATCTTCCCGTAATCTTGAGCACCAAAATAACGGCTTACAAGTACACCTGCGCCTACACCTGCACCGAGTGCTATGCAAATAAAAACATTCGTAAGTGCGGCACAGGCACCGACGGCCGCAAGCGCAGATGAGCCTACAAATTGACCGACGATGATTGAATCAGCCATATTGTAAACTTGTTGAAAAAAGCTGCCTAAAATAATAGGCATTGCAAAAACAGTTAACGCTTTTAGGGGTGGGTCTGTTATTAAATATTCGTCCTTTGTCATTTTTATATTCTCCTGAATTTTGCTTGAATTATTTCTGTATAAGTTTTACTGAAATCACATCAAAAAACAATTATATCATCAAAAAGCCGAACAAGCTGCAGCTATCTCAGTCTGCACCCTGTTCGGCTTTTGCTTTTTACTGAACAAT
Organism: Eubacterium sp. CAG:251; assembly: GCA_000436835.1. Lineage (GTDB taxonomy): Bacteria > Bacillota > Clostridia > Oscillospirales > Acutalibacteraceae > Eubacterium_R. Next base: position 38,829 of record FR889115.1, on the reverse strand, counting down.
CGCTCCCTGAGCGAACGTTAAAATTATATCATTGGTATAAATGAAAGTCAATGAAAAGTAATAAATTGACAATTTTACTTGTATGTTGTAATATAAAACTATCAAAATTAGGAGTAAAATTATGAAAACTAAGGAAAAGGTTGAAAGTAAGAAAGGAAAAAAATTGAAAATTATTTTTCTTGTTATTGCGGCAATAGTTATCGTAGCCGTTGCTTTTATAAATTTAACTACTTTGCCGAAATATGACGATGATAAAAATGTTATTTATGTCGGTTCTATGGTGAAGTCAAAAACAATAGATTATAAGGATAAAAGCGGCGAGGGGCTGACTAAAAATCCTATTGTTAAAATTATGCAAATGGTTTGGCGCTTTTGTGACGGCGGTGATAAAAGCAAGCACGCAAAGCAAAATCCACCTAAAAATATTGAACTTATAAGCGATATTGCATACATAGATGACGGAAATTATTATCATAAACTTGATGTGATGTATCCTAACAATATTTCTGAAAATGATAAGCTTCCGGTTATTATTGATATTCACGGCGGCGGTTGGATGTATGGTGATAAAGGGCTTAATGAAAACTATTGCCGTGCGCTTGCCGACAGGGGATATGTTGTTTTTGATATTAACTACCGTCTTGTGCCTGATGTTAATGTTAATGAGCAGATTAAGGACGTTATGTCTGCGCTTAAATGGATAGGCGAAAATATTGACAACTATCCTTGCGAGCGTGAAAATATTATGCTTACGGGTGATTCGGCAGGCGGTATGCTGGCATCTTACGCAGGTGTTTTACTTCAAAGTGAAGAATTAAGAGATATATTTGATACCGAAAGCGCCGATGTTAAGCTTACTGCTCTGGTTTTGACCTCTCCTGTTTCCTATATGAAGGACGGCGGTTGGTTCAACGTTTATACAAAGCCGCTTTGGGGAAAAAATTATAAAAACAGCGAAACGTACAATTATATGGATTTTGATGAGATTTTGCCTTTTGCAAATGAAATGCCGCCTACATATTTGATTACAAGCAGCGGGGATACTCTTGCAGAGAAACAAACCATTAAGCTTTATGAGCTTTTAAAAAAGAACGGCGTTTCGTGTGAACTTGCAAATTACGGTAAGGAATACGGCGAAACTTTGCCGCATGTGTTCAGTGTTTTGCAACCGTTTGAACCTGCCGGTAAGGACGCAATAGACAAAGCGCTTGCCTTTTATCAAAATGAAATGAAACAAGGCGTAAATTAAGATTTTAATTGCGCCGATTATGCTGTTTTGACAGCGACTCGATGATAAAATCATTTCGGTGTTATATATATGACGAAAAATAAATTGCTTGATTCTAATCAGCTTAAAATAATTGCAATTGTCGCTATGACGGTTGACCATATTGCGTGGATGCTTTTTCCCGGTTATCCGAGGGAAGCGTTGCCTGTTATTATGCATATTATCGGAAGGCTTACTTGCCCGATTATGTGCTATTTTATAGCAGAGGGATATCATTATACTAAAAATATAAAGAAATATACTTTTAGATTGTTCCTTTTTGCATTTATATCTCATTTTGCATATATTTTTGCATCTAACGATTTTGTTGATGTTAAATCCTTTATCCCTTTTTATTACGGCAATTTTCTTAACCAAACGAGTGTAATGTGGTCGCTTGCATGGGGACTTGTTATGCTTCGAGTGGCTTACAGTAACAAGTTAAATAATGTTTTAAAAGTTTTATTTGTTATTTTAATATGCATAATAACTCTTCCAAGCGATTGGAGTTGTATTGCCGCACTTTGCATTATGGCGATAGGTACAAATAGGGGAAATTTCAAAAATCAAATGCTTTGGATGATTTTTTATGTGTTCCTTTATTCATTAGTTTATTTCTTTGCTATTGATAAGCTTTACGGTATTATTCAAATGGCGGTTGTTATTTCAATTCCTGTTATTTATCTTTATAATGGGCAGCGAGGAAAAAATGAAAAGGTCAATAAATTTATGAAATGGTTTTTCTATATCTATTATCCTCTTCATCTTGCAATAATCGGAGTAATAAATTTAGTATAAATAAAAAAAAGACGTGATGCAAAACTGCATCACGTCTTTAATCTTATAACTGCGAGGCTTCGTAAGAAACGCCTAAAAGTGCCGAGTCGCTTTTTAATTTTGAGCGTACTATATTAACGTTTTTAAAATTATCCATAAGAAGATTATATATTTTCCTGTCAATAAGGTCGATAACATAATCCTCGTTCATAATTCCGCCGCCAAGGACTATCAATGGTGGATTGAAAATATAGATAATGTTAATAAGACCTATAATCATTTCATCAATCCATTTGTCGATGACCGACCTTATTTCCGGTTTGCTGAAATTCTCTTTTTCAAAAATTTGAAATGCATTAAGATTAGTTGAGTTTGCCTTATTTACAGCTTCAATAAGCGCTTTTGCAGAAGCATAACATTCGTAACAGCCTTCTCCGCCGCAGGTGCATTGCTTACCACCGGCATGAGTAATCATATGACCGAATTCTCCTGCGGATGATGTATTACCTTTATAAAGCTTGTTGTTAAGGAACATTGCACCGCCTATGCCCGTTCCGTAAGTAAGGCATAAAAAGTCGCTGTGGCCCTTTCCTGCACCGAATCTTGCTTCACCGAGAGCAAATGCGTTTACATCGTTTTCAACAAAGGTGGGAATATTAGTCTTATTTTCAATAATCTTTTTTACCATCATTCCGGTGTAATAGGGAATGTTATCGGTTGAATATACTACTATACCGTTTTCACTGTCAACCTGACCGGCTGTAGAAATTGCAATGCGGTCTATGTTTTCATAGCTTTCGATTATGCATATAATTTTTTGAACAAGCTCCTGACCGCCTTTTTGTGCCTCGGTAGGTACTGTATGCCTGTCGGTAAGATTGAATTTTTCGTCACAAATAGCATATTTGATATTTGTTCCGCCGATATCGAATGCCAATATTCTCATAGTATCACTCCATATATGTATTGTTCTTTAATAATTATATCAATTTATTTTGTTGAATTCAATAGTTATTGAAAATACGTTAAATTTGTGATATAATTAAATAAATAATTTATCTTAAGGAGATAGGTATGGCTGATGAAATTAAAGAGGAAAAGCTTGACAATCCTCTTGTAGTACACAAAAAGGGAGATGCTTCTTACCAAGAAGAAGGCAACGAGGTAAGTATGCAAAATACTCACGTTGATGAGGACTCTGATGCCCCTACACTTGAAAGGCATAGATTTAAAAAAGAAAAGAAAAAGAAAAAATGGCCATATGTGCTTGCAGTAATTGTTGTAGCTGCAGTTGTTGTTATTGCCTTGCTTGTTAATAACGGTACAATTAATCTTTCTAAAAAGGAAACTACGTCAGCTTCCACTAAGTCGTATACAACCGATGTTGTTAATCCTTTTAAAGATACAATCACCGTTAAAGGCACATATATTTTCTATGAAGGTACCGAGCTTGACGATATCGGCTCTCTTGAAAGGGAAATTAAGTATCAGGATGCGGACAAAACATTTACCGTTCAGGATGAGCATGCCGATTCTAATTTTTTAAATAAAGAGGTTTTACCGCTTCTTACCAAGTATAAAATGAAATATAATGTCACTCATATACAGTCATCGGGTCTTATTTCAAAATATGAGGCAACTACACAAGCAGTAAGCGACACCGCACCGTCAAGTGACGCACAGGTGTCAGATGCTCAACCGCCGCAACAATGATTTTATGGATATTGAATTATTAGCGAATAAAATAAATCTTAATAGTGAACTTAAAAATAAAGTGCTTAGCCTTGTCGAAAGGGACAGGGCTAAGCTTATTTCTTTATGTAAAAAAGCAGATAACGATAATTTTAAATCTGTTTTCACTAAAAATGATATGATTAAGCTTGCCGTAGCACTGCTTTACAGTGTTGAATTTACTTATCCTAAATATCAAAAGGCAGTTATAAGCGATGAAATATATTTTGAAACAATGAAAGATATTGCCGTTTGGTGCGAAAACAATAACAATAAAGGTCTGAAAAATCTTCCTTGGATAAAAAATCATCTTAATTTTGATCTTTTCAAAATAGGCAGGCTTCAATTTCAAATTTATAAGTGTGATAATCGCACTTTGAATTATGATTTATTACCTTTTAATTTCGGTGAAAATCTTATATATGTTCATATTCCGCAGGGTGAAAAGCTTGTTTATGCAGATTGTGTTAATTCACTTAAAAATGCTAAAAGCTTTTTTGGTGAGTATTTTCCGAATTATGATTTTGATTATTTCTTTTGTGAAAGCTGGCTTTTATACGGCGAAAATTGGCAATTTATGAATAGCTCAAGTAATATTTTGCAGTTTTCGACTTTGTTTGATTTGGTTTATTCCTTCGATGATGACAGGCAGGCTATTGAAAGAATTTTCGGTAAAAGGCAGCTTATTAAGTCAAAATATCAAGAAAATACCGCTTTGCAAAGAAGCGCTAAGCGTTTTATGCAAAACGGCGGTAAGTTGGGTGTGGGTATAGGAATACTCTTTAAAGGCGATATTTAAAGATTTTTATAATAATTTACGGCTAATTCATCACAGCGCTCATTATATGGGTGGCCGTTATGACCTTTTACCCAATTAAACGTAACTTTGTGATTTTCAAGCAAAGGCAAAAGAGCTTTCCATAAATCGACGTTTAAAGCAGGCTTTTTGTCTGCTTTTTTCCAATTGTTTTTTTCCCAATTGTATACCCAACCCTTTGTGATTGAGTCGCAAACATATTTTGAGTCGGTGGTAAGATAAACCTCGCAAGGCTCTTTGAGAGCCTTTAATGCTTCTATAACCGCAGATAATTCCATTCTGTTATTTGTTGTTTCTTCACAGCCGCCGACAAGCTCTTTTTCGTTATTTCCATAGACGAGTATTGCCGCCCAGCCACCTTTTCCCGGATTTCCGGAGCAGGCACCGTCTGTATATATTTTTACTTCTTTCATATTTTTCACCAAAATGTAAATTTTTATATATTTTACCATTCTTTTTGGCAATAATCAATATAGAGTTTAGTGTCCTATTATTGCTGCCATGCGCTTTGAACACTTGACATTCAATCTATTATCATTTATTATATACTATAATTTCAGTTGAACGGAAAAAATATTTTTAATTCGGAGGTTTATATTTTAATGACAAATCAAAAAAGTCCTTACGGTAAGATTGCTGACGGAAAACGGAATTCCAAGAAGCGATATGTAACTTATCGTAAGACAAACAAGAAAAAGGCTCAAATTCCGCCTGAGGAGAAGGAGTCTGTACGTATAGCGTTTTTAGGCGGTATTAACGAAATCGGAAAGAATATGACTCTTTACGAATACGGCAACGATATGTTTCTTGTCGATTGCGGTCTTGCATTTCCCGATTCCGATTTGCCCGGTGTTGACCTTGTAATTCCTGATTTCAGCTACGTTGAACGTAATGCTGATAAAATCAGGGGCATAATCATTACTCACGGTCACGAGGACCATATAGGCGGACTTGCTTATCTTCTTAAAAAGGTAAACATTCCTATTTATGCAACAAAATTAACAATCGGCTTAATTAAGGGTAAACTTGAGGAGCATAGGCTTTTAAACTCGGCAAAACTTGTTGAAATTAAGCCGAGAGATAACATTACACTCGGTGCTTTCAATATTGAGATGATTCATGTTAATCACTCTATTCCCGATGCCGTAGGTCTTGCTATTCGTTGCCCTGCCGGAGTTATTATTCAAACCGGCGACTTTAAAATTGATACGACACCTGTTGACGGCGATATGATTGATTTAAGCCGTTTTGCAGAATACGGTCGCAAAGGCGTATTGGCTCTTCTTTCGGATTCTACAAATGCCGAGCGCCCCGGATATACACCGAGTGAAAAATCAGTCGGCGACAGTTTTGAAAACCTCTTTAGAAAAGCAAATAAAAAGAGAATTGTTGTTGCAACTTTCGCTTCTAATATCCACAGGGTACAGCAGATTATTGATGTTGCGTGTGCACGCCACCGTAAGGTTGCCGTTGTAGGAAGAAGCCTTGAAAATCTTGTTAAAGTCGGAAGTGAACTTGGATATCTTAATGTTCCGCAGGGAATTTTGATTGATATTAATACTATTAAAAATTATTCTGATGACCAGCTTGTAATTATTACAACCGGCTCTCAGGGCGAGCCTATGTCCGCTCTTACGAAGATTGCTTTCGGCGCTCACACAAAGGTTACATTATCGCCTAATGATTATGTTATTATTTCGGCTACTCCTATTCCGGGTAATGAAAAAATGGTAGGCAATGTAGTTAATGAGCTTATGCGTCACGGCGTTGAAGTTATATATGAAAAAATGTATGATGTTCATGTTTCCGGCCATGCCTGTCAGGAAGAACTTAAACTTATGATAGGGCTTGTTAAGCCTAAATATTTTATTCCTGTTCACGGCGAGCAAAAGCATCTTCAAAAGCATGCTAAGCTCGGCGAAGCAATGGGCATTGACAAGAAAAATATTTATATTGCAAATATCGGTGAAAAAATTGAACTTGCCGACGATAAAATAAAACTTGTTGAAAACGTTCCGTCGGGTGAAGTTTATGTTGACGGTATCGGTGTAGGCGACGTCGGCAATATCGTTCTTAATGACAGAAAGCATCTTTCTATGGACGGTATTATTATAGTTGTAGCAACTATTGACAGTTCAACCGGTCAGGTTATAAGCGGTCCTGACATTGTTTCAAGGGGCTTTGTATATGTTCGTGAAAACGAGGCTCTTATGAACTCGGCAAGGGATCTTGCGTGCAGAGTTATTGACGAAAACTATAATGTTAAATTCCATGATTGGAATGCAGTTAAATCAGGGCTTCGTGATGAACTTTCACGATTGATGTATGAGAGAACAAAGCGCAGACCTATGATTTTGCCTATTTTGATGGAAATATAACGGAGGATACAAAAATGAAGGTTATTTTACAGCAGGATGTTAAAAATCTCGGCAAAAAGGGTGACCTTGTAAATGCTTCAGACGGATATGCGAGAAATTTTCTTTTCCCCAAGGGACTTGCAATTGAAGCAAATTCAAGCGCTATGAATGATTTTAATAATAAAGAAGCTTCTAAGAAATTTCATAAAGCTGAAGAGATTAAAGCGGCTCAGGCTGATGCTGCAAAGCTCGACGGCAAAACTTTTAAACTTACGGCAAAAGCAGGTGCCAACGGCAAACTTTTCGGTTCTGTTACGTCTAAGGATGTTTCAAAGCAGATTAAAGACGAACTTGGAATTGATATTGATAAGAGAAAAATCGTTATGCCGGATGTAAAGGCATTTGGTACTGTTCAAGCTGAAATCAAGGTTTATCAAGGCATCAGCGCAAAGGTGTTTGTTCAAGTTTCGGAGGCTTAATTTATGGCTGAATCGTTAAATGTTTCGGGCTCGGTTAATATGCCTTTTAATCTTGAAGCAGAGCAATCTGTTTTAGGCTCAATATTAATTAAGCCGGAATGTATAGAAGAGGTAATTGAACACGTCAATGCCGACTCGTTCTATCTTCCTCAGCATAATGCAATATTCAGCAGTATGATGGTGATGTACAGCAATTCAAAGGCTATAGACCCGGTTATTATTGCTGACGCACTTGCCAAGGACGGAAAATACGATGAGGCAGGCGGCAGAGATTATCTTTTGCAGCTTGCTCAATCAGTTCCTTCTACAGCTAATGTTGTATATTATGCAAAAATCGTAAAAGAACAGTATTATCTTCGCCAGCTTGTATCTCTTTCGTCAAAAATTATTGAGGATGCAACAAGCGGTGAGGCTGATGCGACAAGCATTTTGGAAAATGCGGAGCAAAGTATTTATAATATCCGCCAGGGCAGGGAATCAAACGGTCCCGCAAAGGTAAGCGAGGTTATAGTTAACGACGTATATACAAAGCTTGCACAAATAACAGGGGACGATAAGGAAAAATATAAGGGAATTCCGTCAGGCTTCGGTATGCTCGATAAAATGCTTACGGGCCTTAATAAGGGTAATCTTATTCTTATAGGCGCCCGTCCTGCTATGGGTAAAACAAGCTTTGCGCTCAATCTTGCTCAAAATATTACAATGGGCGCAAGAAAAAAGTGTATAGTTTTCAGCCTTGAAATGCAGAAAACCGAACTTGCCGAGAGACTTCTGTCTTCTCAGGCAGGTGTTGAATCTCAAAAGCTTAAAACAGGCGAACTCACCGATGAGGAATGGGTAAGGCTTGGCAATGCTGCGGCAACATATAACGATGTTGAACTTTATCTTGATGACACATCAGCTATTACTGTTCCTGAAATTAAGTCACGTGTTCGCAGAATGAGAGGCGTTGATTGCATTATTATTGACTACCTCGGTCTTATTTCCTCTGCAACCAAAAAGGAAAACAGAGTTCAGGAAGTATCTGAAATTACACGTAGCTTGAAAATGATGGCTAAGGATTTGAATATTCCTGTTATCTGTTGTGCTCAGCTTTCCAGAGGTACCGAAGGTCACGGCAAAAACCATAAGCCACAGCTTGCCGATTTGCGTGAATCAGGCTCTATCGAGCAGGATGCCGATATAGTTCTTTTCCTTTATCGTGAAGCATATTACAGTACAGAGGTTGATGAGGATAAGCAGGACCAAATTGATGCCAATAAAACAGAACTTATTGTTGCGAAAAACCGTCACGGCGCAACAGGCTCAATTGAATTGACCTTTGATAAAGAATATACTCGATTTAGGTCTGTTGATAAATCTAATTATGAATAAAAAAGCAATTAACACCGTAGAAAAATATAATATGCTTTCAAAAGGTGATAGGGTTCTTATTGCCATTTCAGGCGGTGCAGACTCTATGGCTTTGTTAGAGTTTTTTATATCAATTAAAGACAAATATGATTTGAACCTTTGTGCCGCTCATATAGAACACGGCATACGTGGTGAAGAATCTTTGAGTGACGCTCTTTTTGTAAAAGAATATTGTGAAAAATCAGGCATTAAACTTTATATGAAGTCTATAAATGCTCCCTATCTTGCAAAAAAAGCAGGTATGGGTGTCGAAGAATATTCACGACAGGCAAGATATGACTTTTTTAGTACAATACCCTGTGATAAAATTGCAACTGCCCATAATTTAACGGATAATGCGGAAACTCTTTTATTCAGGCTTGCAAGGGGAACGGGGCTTAAAGGGGCTTGTGCAATTCCGCCCGTAAGGGATAAAATCATTCGCCCTTTTATAGAAATTTCTTCTGATGAAATTCGTGCTTGGTGTAATGACAATAACATTGCTTACAGAATAGACAGTACAAATAAAGACGATACTTACAGCAGAAATCTTATTAGGCTTCAAATGTTGCCGCTTTTTCAAAGGTTAAACAACAGATATCTGGAAAATATTAATGATTTTATCAGCGACGTTAATGATGACTATTCTTTTATTATGAACGAAGCGCAAAAGGCATATAATATTTCGGTTGTTAACAATGAAATAGAACTAAATAAATTAAATTTGCTTGATAACGCAATAAAAAAACGTGTTATTAAATTATATTTTGAAAATAATAATTTGTATTTAGACCGTATTCATTTGCAAAATATCAATAAGATTACGCAAAAAAGCGGAAAAATTCAAATAAAAAATGATTTATACGCTATTAGTGCAAAGGGCAAACTTCGCATTGCAAATCTGAAAAATTCGCCTAAATTAGATGAAATCGTAACCGAAATTTTAAATATTAATGAATTTAGCGATAAAAATATTGATTTTTATTGTGACTGTGATAAAATTATCGGCAGCGTTACAATTCGCAAAAGATTACCCGGTGACAGTTTAAAACCAGCCGGCAGAAATGTTAACAAAACTCTTAAAAAGCTTTTTAACGAAGCGGCTTATCCGATTGAAAAAAGAAACGGCGATATTGTTGTTTGTGACGATAAGGGTATTATCGGCATTATCGGGCTTTGTGCTGATGACAGAGTCAAAAAGGATTGTAATACTGAAAATGTTTTTATAATCAAACTTCCTTCGGAGGATTAATTAATGAATAATATGTCAAAAAATTGGAAATCAATACTTGTTTATATTTTGATTCCTATTCTTTTAATAGGCGCTGTGATATATTTTGTTAATTCGCAGACGTCTACTCAGTTGAAGTATTCTCAAGTTGTTTCTATGTTTAAAAATAACGAGGTTTCCGAGTTTAGTCTTGATTTATCAAGCGGTAATCTTGTTTATAAAACCTTTGCTAAGCCGAAGGAGGAAAAGAACTACTCTGTTCCGAATGTTTCATATTTCCTTGATGATATCAGGGAAAGTGTTGATAAATATAATGACGAGCATAGCGATAAGCCGATTGTTTATGACTATAGGGCAGGAACGTCAAATGCTTGGATTTACAGTATGATTCCGTCACTTCTTATGTTTGTCGTTTTGATAGCGCTGGGAATTTATGCGTTTAGGAAAATGAGCGGCGCTATGAATAGCGAAACAAACCGTACCTTGGGATTTGGCAAAATTAAAACCAAAACTCTTGTTGAGGATGAAAAGCGCAAGACTACATTTAAAGACGTTGCCGGTTGTGACGAGGAAAAATCGGAACTTGAGGAACTTGTTGAATTTCTCAAAAATCCCGAAAGCTTTACCGAGCTTGGCGCAAGAATTCCGAGAGGTGTACTTCTTGTAGGTCCTCCGGGTACAGGTAAAACCCTCCTTGCAAGAGCCGTTGCAGGTGAAGCAGGCGCACCGTTTCTTTCAATTTCAGGCTCTGACTTTGTTGAAATGTATGTCGGCGTCGGTGCTTCACGTGTAAGAGATTTGTTTGAACAAGCTAAGAAAAAAGCACCTGCAATTGTATTTATTGATGAAATTGATGCAGTTGGTCGTCACAGAGGTGCCGGCACAGGCGGCGGCAATGATGAAAGAGAACAAACTCTTAATCAGCTTCTTGTTGAAATGGACGGTTTCGGCACTAACAGCGGTATTATTGTTATTGCTGCAACAAACAGACCGGATGTCCTTGACCCGGCTCTTTTAAGACCCGGCAGATTTGACAGGCAAATTACCGTTAACAGACCCGATGCTCAGGGTAGAGAGGATATACTTAAAGTTCATTCTCGTAATAAGCCGCTTGGTCCCGATGTTGACCTTAAAGAAATTGCTAAAGATACAATCGGCTTTACGGGTGCAGACCTTGAAAACCTTTTGAATGAAGCTGCTCTTCTCGCAGTAAGACGTAAGAAAAAGGCTCTTACTATGCAAGAAATTTCCGATGCAACCTCACGTGTTGAAATGGGTACTGAGAAAAAATCGCATAAGTATTCCGAAAAAGCCAAGAAACTTACTGCATATCACGAAGCAGGTCACGCTGTTTCATCATATTATATTGAGGGCCACGACCCGGTTAAGGAAATTTCAATTATTCCACGTGGAATGGGTGCCGGCGGCTACACTTGGTATACTCCTCAGGAGGAAAATTATAATTCAAAGGCAGATATGCTTGATGATTTGATTTCTCTTCTTGGCGGACGTGTAGCTGAAGCGCTTTCGCTTAACGATATTTCAACCGGTGCGTCAAATGACCTTCAGCGTGCAACATCAATTTGCCGTGATATGGTTTCTAAATACGGTATGAGCGACGAACTCGGTCCTGTTGTTTACAGTGATGATAATAACGAGGTATTCCTCGGTAAAGATTACGGTCACGTAAACAATTACAGTGAAGCAACGAGCGCAAGAATTGATGAGCAGATTGAAAAGATGATGAGAAAAGCTTATTCTCAAACCGAGAGTATTCTTAAGACTCATTATGATAAGCTTGAACTTGTGGCTGAAACGCTTATTAAGAATGAAAAAATTTCAGGTGACCAGTTTACTCAGCTTATGGAAAACGGTTTTATTGCCGATGAAAAAGTAAGCGAAAACGAGGAAGCTCAGGCAGAAGATACCGAAATTGTTGATGCTGAAAATGTCAACGAAGACGATTTATCTTCAAATGATATGAAAGATTAATTTAATAAATAAAATCAGAGTGACGATACATATAGTACCAGTATTGTCACTCTTTTTTATGTATTCTTGACTTTTATACAAGATATAGTATATAATAATATCAATTTTGAACTTCGACTTGGAGGGATAGTATTGGCAAAAAAACAAGAATATGGCAATGAAAGTATTAAGTCATTAAAGGGTGCGGACAGGGTAAGAAAAAGACCTGCCGTTATTTTCGGCTCTGATGGTTTAGAGGGCTGCGAACACTCTGTTTTTGAAATTATGTCAAACTCAATAGATGAGGCGAGAGAGGGCTACGGTAATAAAATTTGCGTAACCCGTTTTCTTGACGGCTCTGTTGAGGTGCAGGACTTTGGTCGTGGTATTCCTGTTGATTACAATAAAAACGAGGATAAATATAACTGGGAACTTCTTTTCTGCGAAATGTATGCAGGCGGTAAGTACGATAACGGCGGCGATAACTATGAATTTTCGCTCGGTTTAAACGGTCTCGGTCTTTGCGCTACGCAGTACGCTTCCGAATATATGGAGGCAGAAATTCATACCGACGGCTATAAATACACTTTGCACTTTGAAAAGGGCGAAAATATCGGCGGCCTTAAGAAAGAAAAGTATGATAAAAAGGATACAGGCACACGAATTAAGTGGAAGCCTGATTTGGACGTTTTTACCGATATTAATATTCCTATTGAGTATTTTCAGGAAACTATTAAAAGACAGGCTATCGTAAACGACGGCGTTAAGTTTATACTCAAAAATCAAACCTCTGCTTCTAAATTTGAAACATTTGAATACTGCTATAATGACGGTATTATGGACTATGTAAAGGAAATAGCAGGAGATACGGCTTTCACAACTCCGCAGTATTGGGAGTGCGAAAGAAAGGGTAAGGACAGAGAAGATTTACCCGAATATAAGCTTAAAATAAAATCCGCCATTTGCTTTTCTTTAAAAAATCAACTTAAGGAATATTATCATAACTCAAGTTTTTTGGAGCACGGCGGTGCTCCCGAAAAGGCTTTCAGAAGTGCGTTTGTTAATCAAATTAACGCTTATCTTAAAGCTAACAATAAGTATTCCAAAAATGACGGGCAAATTAACATTCAGGATGTTGAGGATTGCATAATTTTTGTTGTGTCGTCGTTTTCTACTCAAACTTCTTACGAAAATCAGACTAAAAAGGCTATCACTAATAAATTTATTCAAGAGGCTATGACTGATTTCTTCAGAAAGCAGTTAGAGGTTTATTTTATTGAAAATAAAATGGACGCAGATAAGATTTCTAATCAAGTTCTTATCAATATGCGTGCAAGAATAAAGGCAGAAAATACAAGAAAAACGCTTAAAACCTCACTTCAGTCAAAGATGGATATGACAAATCGTATTCAAAAATTCGTTGACTGCCGTTCAAAGGACGTTAATGAACGTGAGGTGTTTATAGTAGAGGGTGACTCTGCTTTGGGTGCTTGTAAGCAGGCAAGAGATGCTTCTTTTCAGGCAATTATGCCTGTAAGAGGTAAAATTTTAAATTGCCTTAAATCTGATTACGATAAAATTTTCAAAAGCGAAATTATTACTGATTTGATTAAGGTACTCGGTTGCGGTGTCGAGGTTAAGAGTAAGGCCGCAAAGGATTTATCTCTTTTTGATATAAATAATCTTCGTTGGTCAAAAATTCTTATTTGTACCGATGCCGATGTCGACGGCTTCCATATCAGAACACTTATTTTAACTATGATTTACAGGCTTATGCCTAAGATTATTGAAGCGGGCAAGGTTTATATTGCCGAATCTCCGCTTTATGAGGTTACGTGTAAGGACCAAACCTATTTTGCTTATAACGAAAAGGAAATGGACGAGATTAAAGAGGAAATAGGCGACCAAAAATATACCGTTCAGCGTTCAAAGGGACTTGGCGAAAATGAGGCTGAAATGATGGCTCTTACCACTATGAACCCTAAAACAAGACGTCTTATTAAGGTTACACCCGATGATGCTCAAAAAACTTCCGAAATGTTTGATTTGCTTTTGGGTGATAATCTTGAAGGACGTAAGGAATATATTTCGGATTACGGTCATCTTTATCTTGATGCCGCAGATGTCAGCTAAGGAGGTAATTTGTTTTGGCTAAGAGAAAAATTAATAAAGACGAAGCAAAAAATCAGCCTCTTGCAGATAACGTTCATATCAAAGGTGCAGGTTCTGTTCAGGATGAGGTGATTACTAACACCCTAACCGATAACTTTATGCCTTATGCTATGAGCATTATTCTCTCACGTGCCATTCCGCAGATTGACGGATTTAAACCGTCGCACAGAAAACTTCTTTATACAATGTATAATATGGGGCTTTTGCAAAGCGGAACAATTAAGAGTGCTAATATTGTAGGGCGTACAATGCAGTTAAACCCTCACGGTGATGCGGCGATTTATGAAACTATGATACGTTTATCCCGTGGTAACGAAACATTGCTTTATCCTTATGTTGAATCAAAGGGCAACTTCGGTAAAGCTTACAGTAAAAATATGGTGTATGCCGCTTCTCGTTATACCGAGGCTAAGCTGGCGCCTATTTGCCATGAACTTTTTGACGATATTAAGTCAGACACGGTCGATTTCGTTGACAACTATGATAACACAATGAAGGAACCTACTCTTTTGCCTGTTACCTTCCCGTCAATTCTCTGTAATGTTACTACCGGTATTGCCGCAGGTATGGCGTCGTCAATTGCTTCGTTTAACCTTAAGGAAATATGCGATACAACAATTGCTCTTATGAAAAATCCCGACCATGAGGTCAGCGATACACTCCTTGCTCCTGATTTTGTCGGCGGCGGATATATTCTTTATGATAAAGAAGAATTTGATAAAATTTATCGTACGGGCAGAGGCTCGGTTAAGGTTCGTGCAAAATATAGCTATGATAAAAAATATAACTGTATTGATATTACCCAAATTCCGCCTACTGCAACAAGTGAAGCGATAATTGATAAAATTGTTGAACTTGTTAAAACAAATAAAATTAAAGAAATCAGCGATGTTCGAGATGAAACAGACCTTTCAGGATTGAAAATTACAATTGATTTAAAACGTGGAGTTGATCCTGATAAGTTTATGGCTAAGCTTTATAAATCCACTCCTCTTCAGGACTCGTTTAGCTGTAATTTTAACGTTCTTATTAAGGGCAGACCTATGGTTTTGGGCGTTAGGGATATTCTTCTTGAATGGGTTGATTTCAGGCTTGAATGTATCAGAAGAAGAGTTACGTTTAATCTTAATAAAAAGAAAAATCAACTGCATTTATTAAAAGGTCTTTCTAAAATTCTTCTTGATATAGACAAAGCGATTAAAATTGTCAGGGAAACAGAGAGTGAGTCAGAGGTTGTGCCAAACCTTATGATTGGCTTTGGTATTGATGAAATTCAGGCTGAATATGTTGCAGAAATTAAGCTTCGTCATTTAAACCGTGAATATATCTTGAAGAGAATTAAAGATATTGAACAACTTGAAAATGAAATTGTTGAACTTGAAGCTATCCTTTCAAGCAAAAATAAGATGAAAAAAATCATCATCAAAGAACTTGAACAGGTTACAAAGAAGTATGATAACGGCAGAAAAAGTGAAATACTTTATTCTATTGACGAAAGCGTTGAAGAAGAAGCGGTTGAGATTCCCGATTATCCTGTTACTCTGTTTATTACAGAACACGGATATTTCAAGAAAATCAAAACCGCAAATCTTCGTATGAGCGGCGAACAAAAAATTAAAGAAGGAGATACTCTTCTTCCTGAAATTGAATGTTCAAATAAAGATGAACTTTTGTTTTTTACAAATCAATGTCAGGTTTATAAGGCTAAGGTTGACGATTTTACAGATACAAAAGCTTCGGTTCTCGGCGAATACGTTCCCGGAAAGCTTGAAATGGCAGAGGATGAACAGGTAGTATATACCGCAGTTATAAGCGATTACACGGGATATATGATTTTTGTTTTTGAAAACGGTAAGCTTGCAAAGGTTGATATGGCTTCTTATGCTACTAAGACAAACAGAAAAAAGCTTATCAATGCTTATTCGAATAAATCGCCTTTAGCTCAGGCAATTTACATTAAAGAGGATACAGAACTTGTTATTTGCTCGTCAAGCGGAAGAATGCTTCTTGTTAATACAGGTGCGATTTTGCCTAAGACGACTAAGGATACGCAAGGTATTTCGGCAATGAAGCTAAAGAAAACTCACAAAGTCGTTTCACTCCATATTTATCAAGAGGGTGAATTTGAGAAAGCTTGGAGATTTAGAGCTAAAAATTTGCCGGCGGCAGGTGCGCTTCCGAGTGAAAATGACGTTGCTGAGCAGATAACATTTTAAAAAATAAAATAACACTTGCATTTTTATTTTGCTTGTGCTATAATTCATTAGTAATTTATATAGACGGAGGAGATACTATGCTCTGGTATCATTATGTTTTCGGTGCAGTATTAATTGTATTTTCAATTGTAATTACTATCGTTGTACTTATGCAGGAAGGTCGTTCGCAGAATCTTTCCGGTGCTATTGCCGGCGGTGCTGATACTTTCCTCGGTAAATCAAAGGGAAGAACAATTGAGGCAAAGCTTGAAAGAATCACCAAATGGATGATTGTTGTATTTTTTGTTATAGTACTTGCTGCATTCCTTGTTTTTCTTTTTATAGGATAAGAATTAAAATGATTAACCTTGCGTAATGCAAGGTTAATTTTTTTGTGAGGAAAATATGAATTTTATTATTTTTGATTTAGAATGGAACAATGCTTATAACTATAAATTAAAGCGTGGTATGAATGAGATAATTGAAATCGGCGCAGTAAAGCTTGATGAAAATTTAGATGTAGTTGACACATTTAAGCAGCTTATCAAGCCGCAGCTTTCAAGAAAACTCGGCTCAAGGTTTAAAAATCTTACACATATTACTATTGATGAAATTAACGATAACGGAATACCGTTTGAAAAAGCCTTTGACGATTTTGCAAAATGGTGCGGCAGGGGGGACAAACTGTTTTTAAGTTGGTCAACAAGCGACTTGTATACCTTGGTTGCTAATTTTAAATATTTTGAAAATACCGTTTATGTTGATTTTATGACTAAGTATGCTGACGCACAAAAATATTGTATGAGCTTTATTGAAAATGCGAGTGCTGCCAATCAAATCAGTCTTTCACACTGTGCTGAAATTTTTGGGATTGATACAGATTCTGCTAATTTTCACAGAGCGCTTGAGGATTGTATGATTACGGCTTTGTGCTTTAAAAAGGTTTATGACAATGATAAGCTTGCAAAATATATTCACACCTGCGATATTTCATTTTTTGAAAGGCTTGTGTTTAAGCCGTATTATATCAGGGAAACGGAATATGAGGATTTTAAGCTTAACGATGTTAAAATAATATGCCCGATTTGCGGCGGTACTGTTGCCCCTATTAAAAAATATGAATTTACCAATAATACTTTTAGGGGAGCCGGATTGTGCGAAAAATGCAGCAGGAAGTTTTGGACTTATGTAAGGGCTAAACAAACGTATGACGAGGTTGTTGTATCGTCACGTGCCGTTCCTATTAACAAAAAAAGAGCAAAACATATTAACTGATTTTAAAATTTACAATTTAATTCTTTATTTATTATAATTTTTGTAATATAATAAATTATATTTTTTGACGGAGGTACTTATATGGCTTCAAATGATTATGATGATTTATTAAAGTCTTTTATGAGTAATTCTACAAAAGCATATAATGAAGATAAAACTTCAAGAGAAAACGGCAGTAATGTTCCTGCGTCTTATTCTCTTTCTTCCGCCGATGACAAAAAGGCAAAGAAGATACAGCGTGGCCGTGATATTGAAAAAGAGCTTGTTCAAAAGCAAGAAAAAAAGCTTAAGAAAAAAAGAGCAAAGCAAAACAAAACTCCTGCTCAAAAAGCTCTTTCAAATTTCGGCAAGGTTATTTTGGGCGCAGTAATGGTAATCGGCGTTGTCGGTATTGTTTGCTTTTCGGTGCTTGCGATTTATGGCTACAGCGTTGTTTACGGCGACCCTGTATTTGACCTTACAACCGAGGCAAAGGTAGGTCAAAACCAAACTTCGTTTATCTATGGTTATGACGGCGATGATGTTGTTGAAATTACAAGGCTTCACGGTGAGGAAAACCGTATTTGGGTTAATCTTGACGATATGAGCAAATATGTTCCTGAGGCTTTTGTTTCAATTGAGGATAAGCGTTTTTATAAGCATCACGGCGTTGACTGGATAAGAACAATTGGTGTTTTTGTTAAAAATAATGACCAAGGCGGCTCAACAATTACGCAGCAGCTTATAAAAAACCTTACCGATGATAACAAGGTTACTTATGTTCGTAAGTTTAACGAGATTTTAAAGGCGCTTAACCTTGAAAGAAATTTCAGTAAGAAACAAATACTTGAGGCTTATCTTAATACAATTTATCTTTCAAACGGTTGCTATGGTGTTAAAACTGCGGCGGAAACCTATTTTGGTAAAGAAGTATCGGATTTGAATGTAGCTGAGGCTGCCAGCATTGCGGCTATTACTCAGTATCCGAGTAAATATGACCCTCTTAACGAGCCTGAAAATAATAGGAAACGTCAAATTGATGTCCTTTATTCTATGAAGGATAAAGACCTTAAATATCTTACGGAAGATGAATATCAGCAAGCTAAAGCCTATGAAATGGTATTTACTAACAGTAAGAATTATAAAGGCTCGCAGATTAAGAGTGACGACAGCAAATCAAAGAAAAACAGCATTACCGATTATTATACAGACTATGTAATCACAACTGTTCAAGAGGATTTGCAGAAAATGGGTTACACAAGTAAAAAGGCGCATGACCTTGTTTACGGCGGCGGCTTGAAGATATATACCGCTATTGATTTTGACGTTCAGGATTCAATGGAGGACGTATATGAAAACTATAGGCGTATGCCTGACGAAACAGTTCAAGGCGCTATGGTGGTTATGGGATATGACGGACGTGTAATGGGTATTGTCGGCGGAACCGGCAAGAAAAAAGCTTCTATGGTACTCAACCGTGCCACAAATTCCAACAGACCGCCAGGATCTACAATTAAACCGTTATCTGTTTACGGCCCTGCTCTTGAAAAGACAAAAGAGGATAACGAAACAGGTGTTTATTGGTCAACAATTCAGCAAGACAGGCCTTTCAAAACCGTTGAAGGTAAGCCTTGGCCTGTAAATGAGGGCGGAAGCTACTCGGGCAGAAGTGTAACTCTTCAATATGGTCTTTCAAGGTCACTTAATACTATTTCTGCAAGAACTCTTGATAAAATAGGCGTTGATTATTCATACGATTTTATTACGGAAAATTTCCATATAACATCACTTGACAGTGTTCGTGACTCCGATTACGGCCCGCTTGCTATCGGTTCTTTGACAAACGGAGCAACGGTTCTTGAATTAACTACTGCTTATGCATCATTCGGCAACGGCGGTAATTATTATGAGCCTTATTGTTATTATAAAATACTTGACAGCCAGGGTAATACTCTTATTGAAAAAGAGCCTGAAAAAACAAAGTCAACTGCTTTAAGCGAGAACACAAGTTGGGTTATGAACAAACTTCTCCAAACTGTTATGACAGAGGGTACAGGTACTACCTATAAGCTTTCAGGTATTGAATGTTTCGGTAAAACCGGTACAACTAATGATAATAAGGACCGTTGGTTTATCGGCGGTACTCCTGATTATGTTGCAGGCGTTTGGTACGGTTATGATAATCCTAAGGAAGTATTTTACAACCTTTCTCCTAACCCATCGGGTACTATTTGGAACGCTGTTATGAAGGAAGTATATGCTAAGCTTGATGAAAAGAATAAGAAATATACCAAGAAATTCCCTGAAAGTGACGGCATAGTAAGAAAATCTTATTGCAGAAGCTGCGGTAAACTCAGAAGCGGTACGGGTGCTTACGGTTGGTACGACGTTGATAATTTGCCGGGCAATTGCACAGGTAACCATTCCGACGGAAGCTATTATTATAATTCCGGCGGCTCGTCATCAAGCGAAACAACGTCTGCTTCAAATGGCAATAATTCAAACACAACAAAATCAAATGCAGATAAAACAACGCAGGCTCAGACTCAGGCGCCTCAAACAGAGGCTCCGACTGAAGCCCCTGCAACCGAAACTCCTGCTCAATAATAATTTAACATTTTAAATAAGAAAGGAAGGTCGATTTTCGATTTTCCTTTCTTTGCTGAATAAATCCTTTGAAAGGTATTTTTTATGAAAATAATGTCTGTTGACTATGGCGATGCAAGAACAGGAATTGCATTTTGCGATAAAAATGAAATTCTTGCTACAGCGTTTGCAACTATTAATGAAAGCTATCAGCCAAAATTAATAGAAAAAATTAAAGAAATAATATCATCTCAAAATCCTGAAATGATTGTTATTGGGCTTCCGAGAAATATGGATGGCTCATACGGTTTTAGGTGCGAAAAGTGTAAGCAACTCGGTGAAGAACTTAAAAAAGAAATTGATATTCCCGTTGAATATGAGGATGAAAGGCTCACAACCGTTATCGCACACGATATTTTATCGAATAATAACGTTAAGGGTAAAAAGAGAAAAGCAAATGTTGATGCTGTTTCTGCCGTAGTTATTCTTCAAAGTTTTATTGATAAAAGAAAAAGTAATTAAGCATTTTTAATCATCGTAATATTTAACGGTGGTTGTATGCATTTTAGAATTAAAAAATGCGATATATTTATTGATTATGCATTTATTCTTGTTTTAAGTTTAGCTGCTGTTTTTAATTCAAAGCAGGTTATTTATCTGCTGCTTTTTTCCGCTTTGCACGAAATAGGGCATTTGACGGCGCTTCTTATTTGCAAAGAAAAACCTTATAAAATTCATTTGTCATATTACGGATTTGCTATAAGATATACTGACGATTTACCGAGATTTAAGGAATGTATAGTCCTTTTGTGCGGCCCTTTAGTTAATTTGGTATTATATTTGCTTTTTAAAGATAATATCAATTTGATTTTGTTTTTGCTTAATTGTTTGCCTGTTTATCCACTTGATATCGGCAGGATAGTACGTCTTTTTTCTATAAAAGCGTCGAGAATATTAAGCGTAATTACTGTTATTTTAATTTGCATTTTATGTGTTTATATGTTAATTTATAATAAATCATATTCGCTTATTTTTGTTACGATATATTTGATTATTTACAGTATTAATTATAATTAATAAAACCCGAAAGGTTAAAAATTGATGAAAAAAGAAGTTGAAAAGCTGTTGCAATATGTTCAAAAGCCTGCAAGATATATCGGCGGCGAGCTTAATGCGGTAGTTAAGGATAAAGATAAGGTTGATATCAGATACGCTTTCTGCTTTCCCGATACTTATGAGATTGGTATGAGTCATCTCGGTATGAAAATTCTCTACGGTCTTGTAAATGACAGGGAGGACAGTTGGTGCG
>FR889115.1:0-17238 GCA_000436835.1 Eubacterium sp. CAG:251 | reverse complement strand
TGCTCCTGATAACGATATGGAAGAGCAACTCAGAAAAAATAATGTTCCTCTTTTTGCTCTTGAAAGCGGCGATTATATTAAAGATTTTGATATGATTGGTTTTACTCTTCAATATGAGCTTTCATATACAAACGTTTTGAATATGCTCAATCTTGCTCAAATACCGCTTAAATCAAGCGACAGAGAAAATTTGACGCCGCTTATATGCGTTGGCGGTCCTTGTGCCTGCAATCCGGAGCCGATAACAGATTTTGTCGATATCGTTTTTCTCGGTGACGGCGAGGAAACTACAAATCAGGTTATAGATTTGCTTATTGATTGCAAGAAAAAAGGACTTTCCAAAAAGGAATTTTTGCTTAAGGCTAAAGATATAACAGGCATTTATGTTCCGTCGTTTTATGAGGATTCATATAATGAAGACGGTACATTGAAGGAACTTAAGCCGCTTTACGGCGCACCCGAAAAGGTGAAAAAAGCAGTTGTTTCTGATATGAACAAGGTGTTTTACCCCAAGGAATTTGTTGTTCCTTATATTAATATTGTTCATGACAGAGCAGTTGAGGAAATATTCAGGGGATGTATAAGAGGTTGCCGCTTTTGCCAAGCAGGATTTATTTACAGACCGATTAGAGAAAAAAGTGTAGAAACGATTAATAAGCAAAGCAAGGCTTTGATTGATTCGACAGGCTATGACGAACTTTCGCTGTGTTCTCTTTCAACTTCGGACCACAGCGAGGTTAATAATATGCTTACAACGCTTATAGATTGGACCGTTAAGGAAAATATAAATCTTTCTTTGCCGTCGCTTCGTGTTGATAATTTTTCCGACGAACTCGTTGAACAGCTTAATAAGGTAAGGAGAAGCGGTCTTACATTTGCGCCTGAGGCAGGTACTCAACGACTTCGTGACGTAATCAACAAGAACGTTACTCAAGAGGAAGTAATAAGAACTTGCACTAAGGCTTTCGATAACGGCTGGACATCGGTTAAGCTTTATTTTATGATGGGCTTACCAACCGAAACAATGGAAGATATCGAGGGAATTGCAAATCTCGGTATGGACGTTATTCATGCTTTTTATAATAACCCTAACAGGCAAAAAGGGACGGGTGTGCAGGTGTCAATTTCGTGTGCATCGTTTATCCCTAAGCCGTTCACGCCGTTTCAATGGGAACCTGAGGATAGTATGGAGTCGCTCAAAGCTAAGCAAAAGCATTTGCTTGAATCAATACCAACAAAAAAAATCAGGGTTTCATATCACGAAACTCCGACCTCACTTCTTGAAGGTGTTCTTGCCCGTGGTGACAGACGTCTCGGAAAGGTTATACTTCGTGCGTATGAACTTGGCTGTAAATTTGATTCTTGGGACGACCAATTTAATTTTGACGCTTGGATGCAGGCTTTTGAAGAAAACGGAATTGACCCCCATTTTTACACTCACAGAAAACGTGAATTTTCAGAACTTTTACCTTGGGATCATCTTGATTACGGTGTGAGCAGGAAGTTCCTAGAATTTGAAAATAAAAAGGCACACGAGAATAAAACAACCCCTCATTGCAGAATTAAATGTGCAGGTTGCGGTGCAAATAAGTTAAACGGAGGACATTGCGATGCGAGAGGTTAGACTTCGTTTTTCAAAAACAGGCAGATTAAAATATATCAGTCATCTTGATATCAACCGTGCAATGTCACGTGCTCTTAAAAGAGCAGGTATTCCGCTTTGGTATACCGAGGGTTTCAATCCGCACCCTTATATGAGCTTTTCGCTTCCGCTTTCTCTCGGCGTTGAAAGTCTTTGTGAAAGCGTAGATTTGAGAATTACCGGGGAAATCACTAATAAAGAAATTAAGGATAGGCTCAACAGCGTTTTGCCCGAAGATTTGAAAATTGTTGATGTTTATGACGATTTTCGAGATAACAGCGAAATTGTATATTCCGATTATGTTTATAAATTCGAATTTGCGGATAATGATTTAGCTTTAGAAAAAATTAAAAATGTTTTATCAAGCGATGAAATTCTTGCTCTCAAAAAAGGGAAACAGGGTAGAAAGCGAGTTATGAAAGAAACAAATATTAAGTCATTTATTGATAAATATTCCATTTCAATTCGCAATGATGTTATAGTGCTGAATATTCGTTTGCTCGCAGGCCCTGAAAAAAATCTTAATCCGTCACTTCTGTTTGATACGATTATAAGGCTTATAGATATGGATTTTGAATGGAAAAGCATTGCAAGAATATCACTTCTTGACAAAGATTATAAAGAGTTTAAATAAATCTTTTACTTTTTGAAAAAATACTTGCAATTTCCAAAACATTATGGTATTATATATCAGCATTTAATCCGTTGTAACTCTTACAACGCGTGTAATGTCGGCGTTTAGCATTATAAGAAGATGGTCCTCTTTCGTTATTCGTTATGAACATCTCATAAAATTTAGGAGGAAGAAAAATGGACGCACTCAAGTTAATTGAAAAAGACAGCACAAAGGCTGAACTTCCAAAGTTTAACATTGGTGATACAGTTAAAGTATCTGTTAACATTCGTGAAGGTCAGAGAGAAAGAATTCAGATGTTTGAAGGCACTGTAATCGCTATTAAGGGTTCAGGCATTTCAAAGACATTTACCGTTCGTCGTATTTCATACGGCGTTGGTGTTGAAAGAGTATTCCCAATGCATTCACCTAACGTTGTTGACGTTAAGGTTGTTCGTAGCGGTAAGGTTCGCCGTGCTAAGCTTTATTATCTTCGTGACCGTGTCGGCAAGGCTGCAAAGGTTAAGGAAGATATCCAGTAATTTAATATTACTTATTAAATACCACAGATTTTATTTCTGTGGTATTTTTTATTGATTGAAATATGAATATATGTTAAAATATAATTAGAAAATTTTTGAAAGGAGACAATATGGCTGATTTTCAAAAACAAACTGTTCAGTGGTTTCCCGGTCATATGGCTAAAACAAGGCGAATTATTAAAGAAAGTCTTACGCTTGTTGACGGTGTAGTTGAACTTGTTGATGCTCGTATTCCGTATAGTTCGTCAAATCCTGAACTTGACAGTATAATTAAAAGAAAACCGAGAATTGTGCTTTTAAATAAATGCGATATTGCAGACCCGAATGCTACTAAGCTTTGGATTGAATATTATAAAAATAACGGTAAATATGCTATCCCTGTTGATTGCAGAACGGGTAAGGGGCTTAATGCTTTTATCCCGACTGTTAATAAGGCGCTTGCAGACGTTATTGAGAAAAATAAGGCGAGGGGAATGGAAAATAAACCGCTTCGCCTTATGGTAGTCGGTATTCCTAATACCGGTAAATCGTCATTTATCAACAGAATGGCAGGCAACAGTAAGGCTAAGGTTGCAGACAAAGCCGGTGTTACAAGGCAAAAACAATGGTTTGCGGTAGGTAAGGGGATTGAACTTCTTGATACTCCCGGTGTTCTTTGGCCTAAGTTTGACGATAGTGAGGTTGGCGACAAGCTTGCTTTTACAGGCGCTGTTAAAGACGAAGTTACCGACCTTGAAACATTATCATGCAGATTGCTTGAAACTCTTGCAAAAACAAGGCCTAAGGCTATTTGTGACAGATATAAACTCGATAGCGTGGATAATCTTCAAGGCTGGGAAATGCTTGAACTTATAGGAAAAAAACGTGGCTTTTTGATTAAAGGCGGAGAAATCGACTATGAGCGCACAGCAGTTATGCTTTGTGATGAATTTAGAGGAGGAAAGCTCGGCAAAATATCGCTTGAGTTGCCGTAATTATGGATTGGCTTGAATATGAAAACAAAGCCTATGAGCAAGGCTTTAATATTGTTTGCGGTGTTGACGAGGCAGGCAGAGGTCCTCTTGCAGGTGACGTGTATGCTGCCGCAGTAATACTTCCGAAAGGGTATGTTGTTGAAGGTGTTAACGACTCTAAAAAACTTTCTGAAAAGAAAAGGGAAGCGCTCTTTGATAAAATAGTTGATGAATGTATTTGTTATAGTGTCGGCACGGCAAGCGTTGAGGAAATAGACGAAATTAATATTTTGCAGGCTACTTTTCTTGCTATGAAACGTGCGGTTGACGGCTTAGAGGTTAAGCCGGATATTGCGCTTATTGACGGAAATAAAAAGCCGGGGCTTGATATTGCCGAATGGGATATAATTAAAGGTGACGCAACAAGCGCAAATATTGCCGCCGCTTCAATTATCGCCAAGGTAAGCAGGGACAGATATATGCGCCAAATTGCAGAAAAATATCCTGAATATCAATTTGAAAAGCATAAGGGATACGGTACTAAGCTTCATTATGAAATGCTCGATAAATACGGAATAAGCGATATTCACAGGAAAACATTTTTGAAAAAATATATGGATAAGAAAAATGAACAATAAGGGTAAACTTTGGGAAATTGAGGCGGCAAATTATTTAAGAAAGCATAAATATAAGCTTGTAGACGTGAATTATACAACACGCTTTGGCGAAATTGATTTAATTGTTCAAAATAAAAAATATTTATGTTTTGTCGAAGTCAAGCAAAGAAATATCGATTCAATTGCTTTACCTAGAGAATTTGTTACTTATTCAAAGCAACAAAAAATAATCGCAAGTGCAAAAATGTATTTAATGCAAAACAAGACTGATTTACAGCCGAGATTTGATGTAATTGAGATTTATACCGATAATAATAAAATAAAATCTATAAAACATCTTGAAAATGCTTTTCAGTTAGTATAAAATATTATAAACCTAAATTATAAGGTGAAAGGAAACAATATTATGCTTTATACATCTACAAGAGATAATTCAATCAGGGTAACGGCTGCTCAGGCTATTGCTCAGGGTATAAGTGAAGAAGGCGGACTTTTTGTTCCTGTTGAACTTCCTAATTTTGATATTAACAAAATTTCTTCAATGACGACTATGAGCTATATTGACAGAGCTAAAACCGTTCTTAAGGAGTTTTTGACAGATTTCAGTGAAGAAGAACTTGATTATTGCGTAAGCGGCGCTTATGCTGCTCAAAAGTTTTCCTCTCCTCAAATTGCGCCGACTGTTAATGTTGACGGCAATAAAAATATATTGGAACTTTGGCACGGTCCTACTTGTGCATTTAAAGATATGGCTCTTCAGCTTTTGCCTTATCTTATGACTGTTTCGGCTAAAAAGACTGCAGACGGTAAAACAATTGTTATTCTTGTTGCTACATCAGGCGACACAGGTAAGGCTGCTCTTGAAGGATTTAAGAATGTTGACCACACTAAGATTTTAGTGTTTTATCCTGTTGACGGCGTTTCTCCTATGCAGAAACTTCAGATGACAACGCAGGAGGGCGATAACGTTTCGGTTTGCGCAATCAACGGCAATTTTGATGACGCTCAAAGCGCAGTTAAGTCAATCTTTACAAACGCTGAGATTAAGAATGAGCTTGCAAAGAAAAATATGATGTTCTCATCTGCAAACTCTATCAATTGGGGCAGGCTTGTTCCTCAAATTGTATATTATTTCTCAACCTATTGCGACCTTATCAATATGGGCAAGATTAAAGCCGGCGACAAAATAAATGTTGTAGTTCCTACGGGTAACTTCGGCAATATTCTTGCAGGCTATTATGCTAAGAAAATGGGGCTTCCTATTAAAACTCTTGTTTGCGCTTCAAATTCAAACAATGTTCTCACTGATTTCTTGAAAACAGGTACGTATGATAAGAACAGAAAGTTTTATACAACAACTTCTCCGTCAATGGATATTCTTATTTCGTCTAACCTTGAAAGACTTCTTTATCATATGAGTGACGGTGACGATAAGCTTATTAATGACTTGATGAATCAGCTTTCAAATGACGGTAAATATACTGTATCGGATGAGCTTATTGCTAAAATTCAAAAAGAGTTTGACGCAGGATTTACTGCAGAACAAAATGTTGATGATACAATTAAATCTCATTTTGACAAATACCATTATCTTTGCGATACTCATACAGCGGTAGCCGTTAAGGTTTATGATGAATATGTAAAGGCAACAGGCGACGATATTCCTACAGTAATTGATTCAACTGCTTCTCCTTACAAGTTTTCGGCAAGTGTGCTCAATGCTGTTCTTGCCGGCAAAGCACCAAAGCTTGATGAATTTGCTATGGTTGATGAGCTTCATAAGGTTACAGGCGCAGATATTCCTAAGCCGATTGCTTCTCTTAAGGATAAGAGCATTCGCTTTGAAAATGTTTGCAATAAGGAAGATATGAGCCAAATGGTATTCAAACTTCTTAATTTATAATAAAAAGGCATTAAATAACGGCTCTGCGCTTTACAGAGCCGTTATTTTGATTGATTTTAGCGACAACTGCAGCCGTCGCCGCATTCAAATGTTTCGCATTTTGTGTCAGTTGAGCTTGTTGCGTTGCTGTTACCTACTTTGATGTGACCTGCGTTGCAATTATTAGTCTTATCGTGATATTTGCAATTTTTAACGTCGCAGGAAATGCCTTTGATTTCCATATCCATTACTTTTTCACTCCCTTCGGTTATTATTATTTGATTAAAAAGATTTTTTATTCATATAATTTTTAATAAAATTTTCCTTTAAAAGAAAGGCGGAATATATGTCACTTTTCGCAATCGCCGATACTCATTTATCATTTGGCACAGATAAGCCTATGGATACTTTTGAGGGTTGGTCAAATTATACACAAAGACTTAAAGAAAATTGGAATAAAATAGTTGACGATAAGGATTATGTTGTCATTGCCGGTGATATAAGTTGGGCTATGAGTTTTAGTGAGCTTGAAGCTGACTTTGATTATATCAATAAGCTTAACGGTAAAAAAATCATTCTTAAAGGTAACCACGATTATTGGTGGAACACAATGAGCAAAATGAATAAGTTTATTGAGGAAAACGGCTTTGATACAATTTCAATTCTTCATAACAGCTCTTATGATTTTGACGGCTTTTCCGTTTGCGGAAGCCGAGGTTGGTTTTTTGACAGTGATGAAGAACATAATGAAAAAGTGCTTAATAGGGAAGTAATGCGCCTTAAGGCTTCGATTGAAGCGGCAAAAAATGAAGAGAAAATTGTTTTTCTTCATTATCCGCCTGTTTATGAAAATCAAAATTGTAAGGAAATTTTAAATCTTTTAAAAGAAAAAGGTATAAAAAAATGTTATTATGGGCATCTTCACGGTATGGCGGCTAAATATGCCTTTGATGATAATTTTGAAGGAATTGATTTTAAACTTATTTCTGCAGACAGGCTTAAATTTGTTCCGCTTTTGATAAAAAAGTTTTAATTTGTAAATAATTAACAATAAGTTTAATATTAAATGAATATAAAAAACTTGATATTATCGGCATTATATGTTATAATACCGCTTCGGTGATTAGAATTTTTATTGATAGGAGGTCATTATTATGGCACTTAAATCATCTAATAAAGTAGATACTAATGTTTATGAAATTGAAGTAACTGTTACACCTGAGGTGTTTACAGATGCTTGTAAGTCTGCATATATGAAGCAGAGAAAGTCAATCCAGCTCCCCGGTTTCCGTAAGGGCAAAGCTACACA
The DNA here is from genome assembly GCA_000436835.1 of Eubacterium sp. CAG:251. Classification (GTDB taxonomy): domain Bacteria; phylum Bacillota; class Clostridia; order Oscillospirales; family Acutalibacteraceae; genus Eubacterium_R. The sequence goes on along the minus strand of FR889115.1, from coordinate 9,680 downwards.
GGGTATGATTGAAAAAGTTTACGGCGAAAACGCTTTCTATGAGGAAGCACTTGAGATTGTTTATCCTGAAGCTGTTACAGCTGCTATTGAGGAAGCGGGTCTCAGAACTGTTGATACACCTTTCGACCTTGACGTTCCTGTAATGAGCAAGGAGCAGGGTGTAGAAATGAAAATGAAGGTTACAGTTTATCCTGAGGTTAAGCTTGGAGATTATAAGGGTCTTAAAGCAACAATGCTTCCTACAGAGGCTACTGATGAAGATGTAGATAAGGAAATCGAAAATATGCGTGACCGCAATTCTCGTCTTGTTACAGTTGAGGACAGAGAAGCTCAGATGGGTGATACAGCAGAAATCGATTTTGAAGGTTTTGTTGACGGCGTTGCTTTTGAAGGCGGCAAGGGCGAAAATTATCCTCTTGAACTTGGCTCAGGCTCATTCATTCCTGGCTTTGAAGAGCAGGTTGCAGGTCATAAGAGTGACGAGGAATTTGATGTAAATGTTACATTTCCTGAGGATTATGCAGCAGAACTTGCAGGAAAAGACGCTGTATTCAAATGTAAAATTCACGAAATCAAGTCAAAGGAACTTCCTGAGCTTGACGACGAATTTGCTAAGGATGTATCTGAATTTGATACTCTTGATGAACTTAAGGCAGATATCAAAAAGCAGATGAATGAAAGAAAGGCTGAAGAAGCTAAAAACGATTTTGAAAACCAGCTTATTGAGCAGGTTATTGATAATATGGAATGTGAAGTTCCGCAGTGTATGTTTGACAAGCGTGCAGATGAGATGGTTCAGGATTACGCTTACAGACTTCAAATGCAGGGTATTGACCTTGATACATACCTTAAATACCTCGGACAGGATAAGGATGCATTTAAGGCAACATTTAAAGACGGCGCTGAAAAGCAGGTTAAGGCTTCTATTGCACTTGAGGCTATTGTTGAAGCTGAAAAGCTTGAAGCAACCGAAGAAGAAATCGATGCTGAAATCGCTAAGCTTGCCGAGCAGTATCAAATGGAAGCAGACCAGATTAAGAAGGCTGTTCCTGCTGACCAAATTGCTGCTGATGTTAAGACAAAGAAAGCAATCGACATTATTGTTGATTCAGCAGTTAAGGAATAATTTGATTTGTTTTAATTCTGCCCGTTTGCTACAGCGGGCAGTATTGTATTATTAAGTAGCAGAAAGGTCATGATAAATATGGCATTAGTACCATACGTACTTGAACAAACAAGCGCCGGTGAGCGCTCAATGGACATTTATTCAAGACTTTTAAATGATAGAATTATCGTTTTATCCGATGAAGTTAATTCAACTACAGCTTCTCTTGTAGTTGCTCAGCTTCTTTTCCTTGAGGGACAGGATAAGGATAAGGATATAAGTCTTTATATTAACAGTCCCGGCGGTTCTGTTACCGACGGTATGGCTATTTACGATACAATGCAGTACATTAAGTGCGATGTATCAACTATTTGTATGGGTATGGCTGCATCTATGGGCGCATTCCTTCTTTCAAGCGGTGCAAAGGGAAAGAGAATTTGTCTTCCTAATGCAGAGGTAATGATTCATCAGCCTCTCGGCAGAACAGAGGGTCAGGCAACAGAGATTGAAATTGCAGCTAACCACATTTTGCAAACTAAGAAAAAACTTAATTCTATTATGGCTGAAAACTGTGGCAAAACAGTTGAGGAATTGACAGCTGCAACAGACAGAGATAATTGGCTTACTGCTCAAGAAGCTCTTGAATTCGGCCTTGTTGATAAAGTTATTGATAAAAGATAATTTGAGGTGATTATATGGCACACGACGAACCTAAAAACGGCGTTGCAAGATGCTCTTTTTGCGGCAAGCCTGAAACGTTGGTTCATAAGCTTATTGAGGGACCGGGTGTGTTTATTTGTGATGAATGTATCAATCTTTGTTATGATTTGATTGAGCAGACATCATCACCGGATATTCCCCATACGGTTAAGCAATCAGACAATAAGGTTCTTCCAAAGCCTGAGGAAATTAAGGCTAAACTTGATGAATATGTTATAGGACAGGATGATGCAAAGGTTGCATTGTCTGTTGCTGTATATAATCACTATAAAAGAATTTACTCTAATGTACGTGGCGATGTTGAGCTTCAAAAGAGTAATGTTATGCTTTTAGGTCCGACCGGTGTTGGTAAAACCATGCTTGCGCAAACGCTTGCCAAAATTCTTGATGTTCCGTTTGCTATTGCAGACGCAACCACTCTTACCGAAGCAGGCTATGTTGGCGAAGATGTAGAAAATATACTTCTTAGATTAATTCAGGCAGCCGATTTTGATATTGAAAAGGCAGAACGTGGAATTATATATGTTGATGAAATAGATAAAATTTCCCGTAAGAGCGAAAACAGGTCTATTACACGTGATGTAAGCGGCGAAGGCGTTCAGCAGGCTCTTCTTAAAATTTTAGAGGGTACTGTTTCAAATGTTCCTCCTACCGGTGGAAGAAAACACCCGCAGCAAGAATATATTCAAATAGATACTTCAAATATACTTTTCATTTGCGGCGGTGCATTTGACGGAATTGAAAAGATTATTGAAAAAAGAATCGGCGGTAAATCACTTGGTTTTGGCGCTGATATTGAAGCTGAGGATTTTGACGGCGACGATATTATGAAAAAAGCGGAACAACACGACCTTGTTAAGTACGGTCTTATTCCTGAACTTATCGGCCGTGTTCCTGTTATAACCGTATTGCAAAATCTTGATAAAAAAGCTCTTGTCAGAATAATGACTGAGCCTAAGAATGCTATTGTAAAGCAATATCAAAAATTATTTGAATTTGACGGCGTTAAGCTTGAATTTAAGCCTGATGCACTTGAAGCAATTGCTGATATCACTCTTGAACGTCACACGGGCGCAAGAGGGCTTAGAAGTGTTTTTGAGGCAGTTCTTAAGGACCTTATGTTTAAGGCTCCGAGCGATTATACGATTGAAAAGGTTATTATTACCGAGGATGCCGTAAGAAAGGGTGATGAGCCTATTATTCTTCGCAATCCTAATAAGACACCTAAACGCCTTACTACTTCAAATTTAAAGAACGCATAATAATACAGTAAAAAAGAGTTTCTTTTTAGAAACTCTTTTTTTACTGTATTTAGATATTGCCTTTTTTTGTGCATTAGTATATAATATATACTAATTATTTATAATGAACTAAGTAGGTTTTAATATATGAACGATAATAAAGAAAATTTATTTTTAGAATTACCGATTATTCCGCTTAGGGGTATTGTAGTATTTCCGAAAATGGTGCTTCACTTTGACGTTGGCAGAAGGAAAAGCGTAAAAGCTCTTCAAAAAGCAATGGATGATGACCAAAGAGTTTTTCTTGTATGCCAAAAGGATGCATCGGTGGATGAGCCTAATATTGACGATATGTACGATACGGGTGTTATTTGCAATATCAGGCAAATGATGCGTATTCCCGGCAGCGACAATATGCGTGTTGTAGTTGAGGGCGGTGAAAGAGCAATTCTTTACAGCTTGACATCTGTAAAACCATACGTTTCGGGACTTGTTGAGCTTGCGAGCGAAAATCCGTCTAATCTTGAAATAGATGAGGACGAAAATAGGGCTTATCAAAGAATAATCAAAAGAGAATTTGAACACTATGCCTCATTAATGCCAAAAATCAGCAATGAAGTAATCGCTAAGGTTATTTCTATTAAAGATTCGGGCGAGCTTGCAGATTTTGTTTGCTCAAATACTTTCCTTGATTATTATGAAAAACAGGATATCTTGGCAGCTCTTGACCCGGCAGACAGGATTTGTCAGCTTGTTGCTTATTTAAAGAAAGAAAATACTGCACTTGAAATTGAAAGCGAAATTCAGGAAAAGGTGCAAAATGAAATTGATAAAAGTCAGCGTGAATATTATCTTCGTGAAGAAATGAAGGTTATTTCCGATGCACTCGGTGAGGGTGATAATCCGCAGGAGGAAGCAGAGGAATACAGGGATAAAATCAATGCGCTTAAATGTAATGAAGATATTAAAGAAAAACTTCTTAAAGAATGTGATAAGCTTTCAAAAATGCCGTCAGGCTCACATGAGGGAACGGTTGAAAGAATATATCTTGATAAATGTCTTGAAATTCCTTTCGGAAAATATACTAAAGATTCAATTAATTTAGAAAAGTCGAGAAAAATCCTTGATAAAGAGCATTACGGTTTAGACAAGATAAAGGATAGAATAGTAGATTCTTTGGCTGTTTATAAACGTAATCCTGATTTTACAGGTCAAATTCTTTGCCTTGCCGGACCTCCCGGAGTAGGTAAAACCTCTATTGTTAAGTCCCTTGCAAAAAGTATGGGGCGCAAATATGTACGTATCGCTTTGGGCGGTATACACGATGAGGCTGAAATAAGAGGACACAGAAAAACTTATATCGGCTCAATGCCCGGCAGAATTATCGAGGCTGTTATTAAAAGCGGCGTTATGAATCCAATAATTTTGCTTGATGAGATTGATAAGGTTGGTAATGATTTTAAGGGTGATCCGTCATCTGCTCTTTTAGAGGCACTTGACCCGGAACAGAATAATTCGTTTACAGATCACTATATCGAATTTCCTGTAGATTTGAGCAAAGTGCTGTTTATTACCACGGCAAACGATACTTCGTCAATTTCTGAGCCATTATATGACCGTATGGAAGTTGTTGAACTTAATTCTTATACCGCTCTTGAAAAATTTCATATTGCCAAGGAACACTTGATTAAAAAAGAAATGGCTAAGCATTCCTTAAACGGCAGGGAATTTAAAGTGAGCGATGACGCAATAAACGCTTTGATTGAAAATTATACAAGAGAAGCGGGAGTTCGTAAACTTGAAAAAGAAATTGCAACTCTTTGCAGAAAAGCAACTGTTGCCCTTGAGAGCGGAGCAAAATCGTTTAAGGTAACAAATGACAATATAGAAAAATATTTAGGTAAGAGAAAATTTGAAAAGGATTTGGCGAGTGACGAAGACCAAGTTGGTGTTGTTAACGGTCTTGCATGGACAAGCGTGGGCGGAACAATGCTTCCGATTGAGGTTTCGGCGCTTGACGGAACGGGAAAAATCGAACTTACGGGTAATCTCGGCGACGTTATGAAAGAAAGCGCTAAAACAGCAGTTTCATATATTCGTTCTAAGTGTGATGAATACGGAATTGACCCTGATTTTTATAAAAACAAGGATATACATATTCATGCACCTGAAGCGGCAATACCAAAGGACGGTCCGTCTGCAGGTTTAGCAATCACAACTGCTATTGTAAGTGAGCTTACCGGAATTTTGATTAAATCGAACATTGCTATGACAGGTGAGATTAGTCTAAAAGGCAAGGCACTTCCTATTGGCGGTTTAAAAGAAAAGTCAATGGCAGCATATAAAGCAGGCTGTGATACAGTTATAATCCCTAATGAAAACGTTAAGGACCTTGACGAAATTTCGGCAGAGGTTAAAAACGCAGTCAGATTTGTAAGTGTTAAATCATTTGATGAATTGTTGCCTGTTGCACTTGTTACGTTACCTAAAAGAAAAAAAGACGTTAAAAATAACAATGTTGTTATAGCGGACAATAAGTCTAAGGCAAATATTGTTACTCAGTAGGTGAAATATGAATTATAATAAAGCAGTCTTTGAAAATGCTTACGGAGTGCTTTCTCAATTACCGGAAAGTGACGAACCTGAAGTTGTTTTTGCAGGTAGGTCAAATGTTGGCAAAAGTTCACTTTTAAATAAGCTTTTCAACAGAAAAAATTTAGCAAGGGTAAGTTCCGTTCCGGGCAAAACGATAACTATTAACTTTTATGATGTTGATAATATTAAATTTGTTGATTTGCCGGGCTACGGATACGCCAAAATAAGCAAGCAAGAGTTAAAGCGATTTGGCGAACTTATGGAAGGGTATTTTAAAAGCGGACGCAATATCGCTCTTGTAGTTCTTCTTATAGATATGCGCCATTCTTTGACTAAAGATGATGAGGGTATGATTTATTTCTTGAAAGAGATGGACATTCCGTTTATAATAGTTATGACCAAGGCTGATAAACTTAAGAAAACCGCTTACAAGGAAAGACTTGATTTATCAGGTGAAGAGCTTGCTTTTGCAGGCAAAGTTCCCGTTGTTCCGTTTTCTTCTGTTACAGGGCAAGGAATTAACGGAATAAAAAATTATATAGAAAAATCAGTGATGTGATTTAGGAGGATAAATTAATGACTAAGATACCGTTTGTATCAAAGGAAAAGGTTGAGGAAATTGCGGCAAAATATCCGACGCCGTTTCATCTTTATGATGAAAAAGGAATCAGGAAAAATGTTGAAAATCTTAAAAAAGCATTTTCCTGGAATAAGGGATATAAGGAGTATTTCGCAGTTAAGGCTACGCCTAATCCGTTTTTAATCAATATTCTTCGTGAATATGGTTGCGGTTGTGACTGCTCATCTAAAACAGAACTTATGATGGCTAAAACCATCGGAGCTGTGGGTGATGATATTATGTTTTCATCAAATGATACCCCGCTTGACGAGTTTAGATATTGCAATAAGCTCGGCGGTATCATCAATCTTGATGACATTACACATATCGAGGCAGTTGAAAAAGCTTGCGGCAAATTACCAAAAAAAATGAGTTGCCGCTATAATCCCGGCGGAATTTTCAAAATTTCCAATGATATTATGGATAATCCGGGCGACGCTAAATACGGTATGACTACCGAGCAAATTTACGAAGCTTTTAGAATCCTTAAGGAAAAAGGCGTTGAAGAATTCGGCATTCATTCGTTTCTTTGCTCAAATACGGTTACTAATGAGTATTATCCTATGCTTGCAAAGCTTCTTTTTGAACTTGCTGCCGATCTTAAAGCTAAGCTTGGTGTACATATTACCTTTATCAACCTCTCAGGCGGTATCGGAATTCCTTACAAACCCGATCAAGAGCCTAATGACATTTTCGTTATTGGTGAGGGCGTAAGAAAAGCATATGAGGAAGTTCTTGTGCCTGCAGGTATGGACGACGTATCAATTTATACAGAACTTGGCAGATATATGCTCGGCCCCTACGGCGGACTTATTACAAAAGCTATTAACCAAAAGCATACACACAAGGAATATATCGGAGTAGATGCTTGCGCAGTAAACCTTATGCGTCCTGCTATTTATGGCGCATATCATCATATTACTGTTTTGGGTAAGGAAAATGAGCCTTGCGACCATAAGTATGATGTAACGGGTTCTCTTTGTGAAAACTGTGATAAATTTGCAATTGACCGTTTTCTTCCTGAAATTGAAATGGGAGATTATCTTTTTATTCACGATGCAGGCGCACACGGTTTTTCTATGGGATATAATTATAACGGCAAGCTTAAGAGCGCAGAAATTCTTTTAAATCAAGACGGAACGTTCAAACTTATCAGAAGAGCGGAAACACCTAAGGATTATTTTGCAACATTTGATTGTTTCGACTTTTATGATGAACTTATAAAAGAATAATTTTATTTATAAAATCTCCGATTATTTTATTATTGTCGGAGATTTTTCTTTACTTTCACGATTTAGTGTGTTACAATATGATTGCTTTAAATTATGAGTAATATGTCGAAAGGGCAGATAATATGAATAATAAATTAAAAGACGATAATATTGACTTTCTTTTCAGAGCTATTCTTGAACTTGAAACGGTAGAGGATTGCTATGACTTTTTTGAAGATTTGTGTACTGTTCAGGAGCTTAAAACAATAAGCCAAAGAATAGTTGTTGCAAAAATGCTTTCTGAAAAATGCGTTTATACAGATATAGTTAATGCTACCGGTGCGTCAACCGCTACAATCAGCCGTGTTAATCGTTCGCTTCAATACGGTTGTGACGGATATGACAAGATTTTTGAAAAAATTAAACTTGAGGACGAAAGCAAAGCGGAAGAAAACGATGAGTTATAATACATTTGCTAAGTTTTATGATACGCTGACGGAAAATGTTGAATATAAAAAAAGAGTTGATTATATTTCTTCGTTTTTTAAAAGATATGCCGATAAATGTGATACTGTTCTTGATTTGGCTTGCGGAACAGGCTCTGTAAGCAAATATTTGAGTGATTTGGGCTATAATGTTATTGGACTCGATTTGTCCGATGAAATGCTTACTGTGGCAAGCTCAAAGCAAATAAAGAATGCGATGTTTATAAAAGGCGATATGACGAATTTTGAATTGCCGCATAAGGTGGATTGTTGCGTCTGCTCTCTTGACTCAATTAACCATTTAAAGGATATTGTTGAGGTAAAAAAGTGCTTTGACTGCGTTTATAATTCTCTTAATGACGGCGGCGTATTTGTTTTTGATGTAAATACTGTTTATAAACATAAAAATGTTTTAGGCAATAATACCTTTGTTTTTGACGAAGAAGATTTTTTTCTTTCGTGGGATAATGAGTATTTGGGCGACAATACAGTCAGAATTTTACTGGACTTTTTTGTTTATAACGGTAAAAATTATGACCGTTTCAGCGAGGAGTTTAATGAAAAAGCATATTCGGTTAATGAACTGAAAAGCGTACTTAATAATTTTAATATAATCGGAATATATGATGAACTGAATCTTGATGATATAAAAGATGACAGTGAAAGAATTTATTTTGTTTTAAAAAAAGGTGATAATTAAATGGGAAAAATAGTAAGATATATTACAACTGACGGCAGTGCATTTGTTATTGCCGGTGATACAACAGATATGGTAAGCAAGGCTGAAAATATCCATAAAACCTCTGCTGTTACTACTGCTGCTCTCGGACGTCTTATGACCGCAGCTTCTATGATGGGCGTTATGCTTAAAGGTAAGGATGACAGTGTTACATTAAGGCTAAACGGAGGCGGTCCGGCAGGTGTTGTTCTTGCTGTTTCTGACAGTCAGGGCAATGCGAGGGGCTATGTTGAAAATCCTGTTGTTGAAATTCCGCTTAATGATAAAGGTAAGCTTGACGTGAGAGGTGCTGTTGGTACAGACGGCTTTTTATACGTTATGAAGGATATGGGTCTTAAAGAACCTTATGTCGGCAATACGCAGATTGTAAGCGGTGAAATTGCAGAGGATATTACAAATTATTTTGCAGTGTCTGAGCAAACGCCTACAGTATGCGCTCTCGGAGTGCTTGTCAATCCTGATTTGTCTGTTGCAAATTCCGGCGGCTTTATGATTCAGCTACTTCCAGGTTGCCCAGATGAAATTATTTCTAAAATTGAAGATTCCATTAAGGATATCGAATCTGTCACAACTATGCTTTCGGAGGGTATGTCTCCCGACGATATTGCCAAGAGAGCGATGAGAGGGATTGATATTGATAAACTTGATGAAAGTGAAATCGAATACAGATGCAATTGCTCAAAAGAAAAGGTGGAAAATGCTCTTATTTCAACCGGCAGGGAGTCTTTACAGCAAATGGTAAACGATAATGAGGACGTAAATGTTGAATGTCACTTTTGTGATAAAAATTACAAGTTTACACCGTCTGAAATCGAAAAATTGCTGGAGCAAACAACCAAATAAAAAAGTTTAAAAAAGTTTCAAAAAAGTATTGACTTTTCAATTGACTTATAGTATTATATAACACGTCGCAAGTGCGGCGAATATGCGTGGGAGCATAGCTCAGCTGGGAGAGCATCTGCCTT
>FR889114.1 GCA_000436835.1 Eubacterium sp. CAG:251 | reverse complement strand
ATCGGTTGTCATGCCAATGGCACGGCCGAGCAGCTATGTGCGGATCGGATAAACGCTGAAAGCATCTAAGCGTGAAGCCGTCTCCAAGATAAGATATCCCACTGTTTACAGTTAAGACCCCTTGTAGACTACGAGGTTGATAGGTTGGATGTGTAAGTACAGTGATGTATTTAGCTAGCCAATACTAATAGGTCGAGGGCTTGACCTTGATAAGTAAGTATTATGTGTCAAGTGAGTTAATTAAGTTCCATAAATCAATATCTGTATTTAGTTTTCAGGGTATATATTAATATTCCCTATGAGCTATGCACCATTAGCTCAGTTGGTAGAGCACCTGACTCTTAATCAGGGTGTCCACGGTTCGAGCCCGTGATGGTGTACCATCAATGGCCCGTTGGTCAAGCGGTTAAGACATCGCCCTCTCACGGCGAAAACAGGAGTTCGATTCTCCTACGGGTCACCACATTGACCTTTAGGTTCCAACAGGTCATTTATCAAAATCAGTAGTGCATTCCATTACTGCATAGTCGGTGTTGATTACTTTGAGGGTCCACCCGTTCCCATCCCGAACACGGTAGTTAAGCTCAAACGTGCCGAAAATACTCGGAGGGCAGCCTCCCGGAAAAATAGGTAATGCCGACATTA
>FR889113.1 GCA_000436835.1 Eubacterium sp. CAG:251 | reverse complement strand
AGGTAGTAAAACCGGAAGCGGAAGCAAAAACAGCATTTTTCTGTTTGAGAATAGTGTGATTTCATAAGGTAGTAAAACCCGTTGTTAATGCGTTCTTAATATCATTAGTTTGAGAATAGTGTAATTTCATAAGGTAGTAAAACTTAAAAATTCTGCATTCACTCCGAACTCACGTTTGAGAATAGTGTAATTTCGTAAGGTAGTAAAACTACGCTCGTTCAAACAGAAAGGCCCCCCTAGTTTGAGAATAGTGTAATTTCATAAGGTAGTAAAATTCGCAAAAAAATCGCAGAACGAAACTTTCCGTTTGAGAATTGTATAATCTTTTAAAAATAAAAGCTTATGCAGTATAACACAAAGTTAGTTTACTATAACTTCAATGAGGATTGGCAAGTAATTCTCATTACGTTTTTATTTGTAAGTAAGTCTTAATTATTTTTAATTAAGGCTTATTTTTATGCAATATTTAGTTTAAAGGCTTTTTACTTTACACTATTTATTGTGTCAATAGTTTTGAACTAAATTTAATAAAAAATATTATTCGTTTTTTACTTGACATATCGGCTTGTCTTTAGTATAATACTGCTTGCTGTAAAGATTAAATACTTTACACATACTTTGAAAGGAGAGTCGCTTCATGGCAAAAAATCTTGAAATCCCGTTTTTGCTCGATTTCTATGGCGAAATGCTTACTGAAAAGCAACGTAATTGCCTTGCTTATTATTATGAAGAGGATCTCTCACTTTCCGAAATTGCAGAAAACGAGGGTATAAGTCGTCAAGGCGTTCGAGATTCAATCAAACGTGCAGAAGCTCAGCTTTTTGATATGGAAAAAAGGCTCGGTCTTGCAAAACGCTTTACTGAAATGAAAAAGGGCGTTGACGAAATCGTTGAATGCGCTGATAAAATCAACGAATATAACCTCAATCATACACTTTCTATGGAAGTTAATGATAATGTTGCAAGAATTAAAACACTTGCTTCTTTTCTAAAAGAAGGATAAAATTTTTTAGGAGTTGATTTCTTGGCATTTGAAGGCTTGAGTGAACGACTTGAAAATTCGTTTAAAAAATTACGTGCCAAGGGCAAATTAACCGAGTCAGACGTTAAAGAGGCAATGCGTGAGGTTCGCCTTGCATTGCTTGAGGCTGATGTAAACTATAAAGTATCTAAAGAGTTTACCGCAAAGGTTACCGAAAGAGCTATTGGTGCTGACGTTATGGAGTCACTTACTCCGAGTCAGATGGTAATTAAAATAGTTAATGAAGAACTTACCGAGCTTATGGGAGGCAACGAAGCAAGGCTTGCAATTGCCAACCATCCACCAACGATTGTTATGATGTGTGGCTTGCAAGGTAGTGGTAAAACAACTCATTCGGCAAAGCTTGCCCTTAAATTAAAAAAAGAAGGACACAGACCCCTTCTTGTAGCTTGTGACGTTTACCGTCCTGCGGCTATTAAGCAGCTTCAGGTTGTTGGTGAGCAGGTTGGCGTTCCTGTTTTTGAAATGGGTAATGAAAATCCTGTTCATATCGCCGAAGAGGCAGTTAAGTTTGCTAAAGACCACGGCAACGACTATGTTTTTCTTGATACGGCAGGTCGCTTGCATGTTGACGAGCAACTTATGGAGGAACTGCAAAATATTCGTTCAACCGTTCATCCTCACGAAATTTTGCTTGTTATTGATGCAATGACAGGTCAGGATGCAGTTAACGTTGCTAAAAGCTTTAATGAAACGCTCGGCATTGACGGCGTTATTCTTACAAAACTTGACGGTGACACTCGTGGCGGTGCGGCGCTTTCCGTAAGGGCTGTTACAGGCAAACCGATTAAGTTTATCGGTACAGGCGAAAAACTTGACAATCTTGAAACTTTTCACCCGTCACGTATGGCTTCCCGTATTTTGGGTATGGGCGATGTTCTTTCATTTATTGAAAAAGCAGAGCAAAGTCTTGACGAGAAAAAGGCGGCTGAACTTGAAAAGAAGCTTGCCAAGAATAAATTTGACCTTAACGATTTGCTTGATCAATTTGAGCAGATTGAAAGAATGGGAAGTCTTAAAGATACAATTAAGATGATTCCCGGCATAGGCAATAAAATTAAGGATGAAGATATTGACGAAAAGGCTTTTGACCGTTTCAGAGCAATAATTTATTCTATGACTAAGCAGGAACGTGAGCGTCCTGACATTATCAATCCGTCAAGAAAACGCAGAATTGCTAAAGGCTGCGGAATGCAGGTTGAGGATGTAAATAAACTTTTGGCTCAGTTTAAGCAAATGCAAAAAATGGTTAAACAAATCGGCGGTAATAAAGGTCCGAGAATGAGCAAAAAGATGCGTCGTATGATGCAAGCCAATCCCGAAATGGCTGAAAAAATGATGGGAAAAATGGGCGGTGGCTCAAATAATCCGTTTGGATTTTAATTTATAAACAGCCAAACAACAGTTTGGAAAAAATAAAAATACATATATTTACTTTTGGAGGTAATTTAAAATGGCAGTAAAAATCAGACTTCGTCGTATGGGCGCAAAGAAAGCTCCTTTCTATCGTGTAGTAGTAGCAGATTCAAGATATCCACGTGACGGTCGTTTCATCGAAGAAATCGGCACATATAACACAATGGTTGACCCTGCTGAAATCAAGATTGATGCAGAAAAGGCTAAGAAGTGGATTGCTAACGGCGCACAGCCAACTGACACAGTTAAGAGCATTCTTAAAAAAGAAGGCATCCTTTAATCTTTGATTATTTTGGCAAAGATTTATTCAGGAGGTGTTTTCTTTGAAGGATTTGTTGATTTCTATCACTAAAGGATTGGTTCAAAATCCTGATGCAATTTCTGTTGATGTTAGCGAACCTGACGAAGAGGGTGTAATTGTATATCATCTCCACGTAGCTGAAGAGGATATGGGCAGAGTAATCGGTAAGCAGGGCAGAATTGCCAAGGCTATCCGTGTTGTTATGCGTGCTGCAGCAACAAGAAATGATGCAAAAATTTCTGTAGAAATAGATTAATCATTGCTATTTAAAAAGCGTACCCATGAGGGTACGCTTTTTGTCGTTATTTATTCTTATTTTCTAATTCTTCAACTCTTTTTTCTAATTCTTCGATTTTTTCGTAGCTCGTTTTATTTATTTTTATAATCCAAAACACAAGTGTGCCTATAATTATTGAAACTCCAAGTTCTTTTAAAATTACATCTCCGCTTTCAAATAGCTTAGAACCGCCGAAAAATATAAATAAGTAAATGAAAATGAATGAAATTATGATTGATAATAATAAAACTAAAATATTCTTTATTGTGTTTTTCATTTTTTATTCCTCATATATTAATTATTTGAAAAAATTGAGTTAATTAAATTTTCATACACTTCGCCGGGGTGAGTTTGGAATTTTTCTTTTACAACCTGAGCCTGTGCTTCTGATGGGAAATATAAGCTAAGCACCATAAAATCGCAATTTTTATCGCTTACGTGAAGCGTTACCTTATATTTGTCGCCGTCCTTTTCAACGGTTGCTTTGTTTTCCTTTTTGTATATTTCAAGCCTTGCTGTTTTTGCCGCAAGCTCAACCGCTTTTTCTCTTATAGTGATAGGTAAATCGTTCTCAAGCATTTCAACATTAAATGCGCATTTGCTTGTGACAGATAAATATCCGTCCTCACCCTCAACAAGATTATCGGTTTTTATCATTTTTGAAATTGCACTTGTGATTTCAAAATAATTTGCAATTTTGCCTTCAACAAGAGCGTCAACAACATTTTTCTTAGTCAATTTTTCCTCACTTCTTGCGATTATATAACAGGCAAGAATAGCTATTGATGAGCTTGAACGTAAGCCTCCGTCCTCAATTCCGGCAGTAAATGCATCAAATTGTAATGCAGGGTTATATTCTTTTTCCAAGCATTTCACCGTCCTTCTAAATTACAAATTATATATTAACATATTTTTATTGAACTTGCAATGAAATAATAAATGTGTTATAAATATCTTTAGTAGATGATTATTTGGTTAAAATATAATTGTCTCAAAAAGATGTGAAAAGGAGTTTTATACTATGGAAATTACTAAGGATACTATTATTGGTGACGTTCTTGACGCATATCCTGATACGGCACCTCTCTTTTTAGAGATTGGTATGCATTGCCTTGGTTGCCCTGCTTCAAGAGGCGAATCAATTGCAGATGCTTGTGCAGTTCACGGTACAGATGCAGATGAGCTTGTTGAAAAGCTTAATGCGCAGGTAGGTTAATGGTTAGCTTATCTAAAAGACTGAATGCAGTGGCGAGCCTTGTTGAATCGGGCTCGTCTGTTGCTGATGTCGGAACAGACCACGGATATATTCCTGTATATCTTGTTGAAAATAAAATATCACCATTTGTCGTTGCAATGGATATAAATGAAAAACCGCTTGCCTCTTGCAAGTCTCTTGTGAAAAACGAGGGTTTTGAGGATGTTATTTTGACAAGGCTTTCAAACGGTCTTGAAAAGCTCGATAGGGGCGAATGTGATACTGTTATTATTGCCGGAATGGGTGCTGAATTAATAGTTGATATTCTTTCTAATTGCGACTTTGTTAATGAACTTCATTTGATTTTACAGCCCATGACCCATCCTGAAATAGCAAGAAAATATCTTTATGACAACGGTTTTGAAATAAATAATGATTTTATTGTAACCGACGCAAAGCATTCATACAGCATTTTTGACGCAAATTTTACAGGGAAAATTACTCCTAAAGTTCCAAAGGATTATTTCTTGGGAAATATTACGGACTTTTCACAAAAGGAATACTTTTTGCATCTTTTAAATTATCTTAAAAATAAATCAAAATCAGGTGCCGATTTAAGTGATGTTATTTCGGCAGTGGAGGAAATCTTATGACCTTGGTCAAGGATATATATAATTACATAAATTCTATTGCTCCTTATAATGAAATGGAGGAATGGGACAATTCAGGCTTTATTTTAGGCGATGAGGAAAAGACTGTTTCAACGGTTGTTATGGCACTTGACGGCACTAAGGCTGCGGCTGATTATGCAAAAAGCGTTGAGGCGGACCTTTTATTAACTCATCATCCTATTATTTTTAATCCTGTAAAGAAAATTGTTAAAGGCACGGCGGTTTATGAACTTATTAATAACGATATTGCGACGATGTGTGCGCATACTTCGTATGATAAGGCTGCAGGCGGCATTAACGATAATCTTGCAAAGCTGCTTGATTTAAAAAATACAAGAAAACTTGAAAACGGTTATGTTGTTGTCGGTGAGTTAGAACGAGAAATGAGTATTGATGATTTTGCCGTTTTGGTCGGGGAAACACTTGATACTCACGGGCTGAGGTATACAGATACAGATAAAATGATAAAAACAGTTGCTGTCGGCGGTGGCGCTTGCGGTGAATTTATAAATGATGCTATGCAAAACGCAGATTGCTTTGTTACAAGCGACTTAAAATATCACGAAATGCTTGATGCTTCGGAGTCAGGCTTTGCAGTGATTAATGCGGGTCATTTTGAAACGGAAAATGTACCGTTTCTTATGCTTAAAGAGAAACTTGAAAAGGAATTTGAAGAGGTAGAATTTATTGTTGCACCTGTTTCAAATCCTGTATTGGAAATATAATTATGGCACTTGACGGAATTTTTTTATACCATTTAAAAAATGAAATAGCTCAATTTGCAATTGACAGCAGAGTCGATAAAATTCATCAGCCGTCTAAAGATGAAATTATTATTAATCTTCGTTCAAGGCAAGGCAGTAAAAAACTTCTTTTATCCTGCAATGCAGATGCTGCTCGTATTCATTTCACGGAATTTCCGCCCGAAAATCCTGCAAAACCACCCATGTTTTGCCTTTTGCTGAGGAAGAGGCTTGCAGGTGCTTGGGTTACCGATATTGAGCAAGACAATCTTGAACGTATTTTGAAAATTAATTTTTCAGGCACAGACGAACTCGGAGATAAAACAAATTATTCGCTCATTATTGAAATAATGGGTAAATATTCTAATATTATTTTTGTCGGCAAAGACGGAAAAATTATTGATTCAATGAAGCGTGTTGACGAAAATAAGTCGCATATCAGAGAGGTTTTGCCGGGGGTGACTTATGTTGCACCGCCTAAGCAGGATAAGCTTAATATTTTTACGGACGATATTGAGAAAATAAGAGAGAAAATTGCACAAAGCCGCAAAGGTATGTATAAAGCGGTAATGGAAGCAATAAAAGGTGTTTCTCCTATTATTTGCCGTGAATTTGAATATGGATTAACTCTTGATGAATTTAAAAAGCAAGCTCAAAATCCTACTCCGACCGTTGTATTTACCGATGCTCCAAAGGATTTTGCTTTTATTGATATCAAGCAGTATGATAACCTTGCAACAATAAATCATTATGACACCTTTTCTCAACTTCTTGATTATTTCTATTATGAACGTGTAAGATTAATGCGAATTAAAGCAAGGAGTGCAGACTTGTTTAAAACCGTTACAACTTTGCAGGAAAGAGCAGTAAGAAAAGCGATTAACAGAACGCAGGAGCTTGAGGATTGCAAGGATAAGGAAACTTATAAGCTTTTCGGCGATTTGATTGCGGCTAATATGTATCGCCTTGAAAAAGGTGTGCCTTATTACGATTTGGAAAATTATTATGACAATAATAAAATTGTTCGTATTCCTGCCGATATAATGCTTACTCCGTCGCAAAATTCACAAAAATACTATAAAGAGTATCGCAAAAAGCAAGTTGCAGAAAGTAAACTTAATGAATTTATCAACGAAGCAAACGATGAAGCAAATTATTTTGAAAGTGTAATCGATTCGCTTTCAAGGGCTGAAACCGACGGCGAAATTACTGCAATTAAAGCTGAACTTGCATCTCAGGGATATATAAAAAAAGGAAACGATAAGAAAAAGGAACAAAAATCGTTGAAACCTATGCATTTTAAGACACGTGACGGATTTGACGTGTATGTCGGAAGAAACAATATTATGAATGATAAGCTAACCATGAAAACGGCGAAAAATTATGATACATGGTTTCACGTTCAGTCAGCCGCAGGCAGTCACGTTATTTGCGAAACTTCCGGTAATCAAATAAGCGATGGGGCAATTCACGATTGCGCTGTTATTGCCGCTTATTTTAGCAAGGCAAGAGAATCATCAAACGTTGCCGTAGATTATACTTTGGTGAAAAACGTAAGAAAACCTAACGGTGCAAAGCCGGGCTTTGTTGTTTATGACCCTTATAAAACCGAATTTGCAACCCCTACCATTGATGAAGTGGAGAGTTTAAAAGATGAGTAATACAGCAATAATATTAGCGGCAGGAAACGGTACAAGAATGAAAGCGGATAAAAGTAAACTTCTTCTTGAAATCAATAACATGACCGTTATTGAGCGTACAGTTAAAACCTTTTCGAGTATTGATGAGATAGATAATATTATAGTTGTTGTAAGGGAAAACGATATTCCTTTGTTTAAAGATGTGCTTTTAAAATATAACGTTACCTATTGCATTGGCGGTAATTCCCGTCAGGAAAGCGTTTCAAATGCCGTTAAAGTAATAGATGCTTGCGATTTACTTATTATTCATGACGGCGCACGCCCACTTGTAACAGCCAATGAAATAAAAGCTACACTAAAGGCGGCAATGAAGTACGGTGCGGCGGCAGTAGGTGTCCCTGTTAAAGATACGATTAAGGTTATTGATAAGGACAACAAAATTATTGATACTCCCGAGCGTTCAAGCCTTATCGCTATTCAAACGCCGCAAATATTTAAGTTTGATAAATATGTATCTGCAATGAATTTGGCAACTGAGCAGGGGAAAGATTTTACAGATGATTGCAAATTGCTTGAAAATATGAATGAGAGTGTTTATGTTGTGATAGGGGAGTATTCTAATATTAAAATAACAACTCCCGAGGATATACCGACGGCGGTATCAATACTTAATTCAAGAGGTGAAAAATAATGAGAATAGGTCACGGATATGACGTTCATAAGCTTGTTGACGGCAGAAAATGTATAATCGGCGGAGTTGATATTCCGTGCAATCTTGGTCTTTTAGGCCATAGTGATGCCGATGTTCTTCTTCATGCAATTTCAGATGCAATTTTAGGGGCTGCCGCTATGGGCGATATCGGCCATCTTTTTCCCGATACAGATGATAAGTGGAAAGGTGCCGACAGCTTAAAGCTTCTTGAAGAGGTTGTTCGGCAGGTATCGTTAAAAGGATATAAAATAATTAATATTGATTCTACCATTCTTGCCCAAACTCCCAAAATGGCACCTTATATTGAACAAATGAGAAAAAATATTGCAAATGCCTGTAATCTTGATTTTGACTTTGTATCGGTTAAAGCAACAACTGAGGAAGGTTTAGGCTTTACGGGTAAGAAAGAGGGTATAGCGGCTCACGCTGTATGCTTAATTGATAACAAATAAAATATTAATAATATTATTGGGGCGAACAATGTTCGCCCTATTTTTTTATGTTTCAAAGCACTTGATTTTATGCAAAAATAACGAAGGTCAAAAAAAGTCAAAAAAATTTTAAAAAAGTTCTTGACTTTCTCTGACCATTGTGCTATTATCACAATAGAAGGTCAAAGAAAGTCAAAGACAAACACAGATTAATGAGAAATAAAGAGTGTGTAAAATGTCAGGCTTGTGACCAAACTAAAAGGAAGTGATTGGAAAATGAAGCTGAGTGATGCGATAGCAGATATGATTCTAAATATGTTTGATGATAACACATCAACAATCCAAATTCAGCGTAACGATTTGGCACAACAGCTCGGCTGTGTTCCAAGTCAAATAAATTATGTGATTACATCACGTTTTACGCCTGAACAGGGTTACAGAATTGAATCAAGGCGTGGCGGCGGAGGATACATTATGATTACCCGTGCCGCAACAAAAGAAAATGCATTAATGTCGCTTGTAAACTCTATAGGTAATTCTATAGACGAAAAAAGTGCAAAGGCAAATATCTATAATTTGCATTATCAAGGTTTATTAAGCGATAAAGCCGGAAGAATTATGATGTCAGTTGTATCTGACAACAATTTTAAAGGCGTCGAAACAGAAATTAAAAATCAAATCAGAGCAAGCTTGCTCAAACAGATGCTTTTAGCATATGTTGATTAGGAGGTATTTATTATGCGTTGTCAACATTGTAATCAAAATGAAGCAACTACTTTTATTAAAAGAAATATAAACGGTCATAAGGAGGAACTGCATCTTTGCAGTGAATGTGCAAAAGAACTCGGTGTTATGGATGAATTTCGTATGCCGACTATGAGCGAAATGTTCGGCGATACTTTCCTTGGCAATTTCCTCGGCGCAGGTGTTGCGGCTATGAATTCGCTTGCCGGGGTTGACAGATGCCGTAGTTGCGGCTCATCTTTTAACGATATTGTTCAAAGCGGCAGAATGGGTTGTGCCGATTGTTATGACAAGTTCGAGGAAAAGCTTGAGCCTTCTATCAGGAAAATTCACGGTAAAACAAAGCATATAGGAAAATTTGTTTCTTACAGTGAGGATAATGAAGTTAAGGACAGTGCAAAAGAAGAAAGCGTGTCACAGGAAAAAAGCGAACTTGAATCATTGCAAGAGCAAATGAAAGCGGCAATAAACGAGCAGAGATTTGAGGATGCTGCTGTTATCCGTGATAAAATCAAGGAAATTCAGGAGGGTAAAAATGAGTAAGTGGTATAACGCACAGGGAAATAACAGTGACGTTGTTATGTCATCAAAAATAAGGCTTGCAAGAAACCTTGCAGACGCTCCTTTTCCCTCAAGAATGAGCAATGAAATAAGAAAATCGGTTTGTAAAAAGATTTTTGCCGCAGTTAAAAATTCGCCTGTTGCAGGAGAATTTGATTTAATTGAACTTCAAAGCCAAAACGACTTGAAAAGAATATCAATGGCAGAGCAGGGTGTAATAAGTCCAGAATTTGCAAAGCAAAATAATTTTGGAACGGTTTTAGTGTCTAAAAATGAGAATGTATCAATAATGCTTTGTGAGGAGGACCACATAAGGCTTTCTGTTTTTGCAGCCGGTCAAAATCTTGAAGAAGCTTATCAAAAGGCAGATAAGCTTGATGATATACTAATTGATAATCTTAAAATTGCTTTCAGCGAAAGACTTGGCTTTTTAACCTCAAATCCTATGAATTTAGGTACGGGGCTTAAAGCGTCATTTATTCTCCATCTGCCTGCAATATCGGCAAAAGGAATGATTTTATCACTTACAAATATGGTGTCTAAGCTTGGCTTTGATGTTAAGCCTGTTTATAGTGACGAAAGCGATTTTTATGAGCTTTCAAACAGAATAACGCTTGGAATAACCGAAAAGAATGCTATTGATAATTTGAACAGTATATGTGAGCAAATTGTTAAACAGGAAAGAACATTCAGACAGGAACTTATTGAATATGAGGATTTTGAGGATAAAATCTTCAGGGCAATGGGTACACTGAAAATGGCAAGAAAGCTTACTTCAAAGGAATTTTACAGCCTTGTATCTCTTGTTAGACTCGGAATTTCAATGGGTAGCTTTGATGAAAACTATGAAACAGTATCAAAACTTCTTCACGATGTGGGAACAGCCACAATTATGAGTGCAAGTGATGAAGGCTTAACTGTTGATGATACAGATAAAATTCGTGCACAATACGTAAGGGAAAGCTTATCTTAAGGTTTTAACCTCTTGGTAGGCTTTGACCTAAAAAGGAGGAATTACTATGTATAAGTTCAGTTATTTTACTCAAAGAGCTAACGAGGTTCTTAATTACGCTATTAAAGCGGCAGAGGATTTCGGTCATAACTATATAGGAAGCGAGCATATTTTGCTTGGACTTCTTAAAACAGACGGCGGTGTTGCAGTAAATATGCTTGAGGAAAAGGGCGTAACCGCCGAAGATATTGAAAACTTAATTAAAGAATATATCGGAGAGGGTATGCAAACCAAACTTACTCCCGATGATTTTACTCCGAGAACAAAGAGAGTTCTTGACGTTGCGTTCCAATATGCAAGAAGTATGAGAAGAAGCTTTGTTGATACAGAGCATTTGCTTATGGCTGTTCTTCAGGAAAGCGATTCTTATGCCGTTAAGTTCCTTAATTCGTTTGGTATTGACGAGCGTCAACTTCTTGAAGAGCTTGTTAATGAATCGAGCAGAGGAAATGCCGACGATAAGTATTCGGGAAAAAAGGGCAAAAACGGTAAGTCTAAAACTCCTACACTCGATGAATTCGGCAGAGATTTAACTGCTCTTGCAAAAGACGGAAAAATCGATCCCGTTATCGGCAGGGAAAAGGAAATTGAAAGAGTTATTCAAATTCTTTCAAGACGTACCAAAAATAACCCTTGCTTAATCGGTGAACCTGGTGTCGGCAAAACCGCAATTGCTGAGGGCTTAGCACTAAAAATCGTTAAAGGTGAGGTTCCTGAGCTTTTAAACGGAAAGAAAATTGTCGCACTTGATTTGACCTCAATGGTTGCAGGTACAAAGTACCGTGGTGATTTTGAGGAAAGAATAAAAAAGGCTATGGACGAGGTTAAAAATGCAAAAGATATTATTCTTTTCATCGATGAGGTTCATACTCTTATGGGCGCAGGTGCTGCAGAAGGTGCAACAGATGCGGCAAATATTTTGAAGCCGTCGCTTGCACGTGGTGAAATTCAAGTAATCGGCGCTACGACTATCGACGAATACCGTAAAAATATTGAAAAGGATGCTGCTCTTGAAAGACGTTTTCAGCCTGTTACGGTAGGCGAACCGACAGAAGAAGAAACGGTTGAAATTTTAAAGGGACTTCGTGATAAATACGAGGCTCACCATAAGGTTAAGATTAGCGATGACGCTATCAATGATGCAGTTAAAATGTCGTCAAGGTATATTGCTGACAGATTTTTGCCCGATAAGGCGATTGACCTTATTGATGAAGCAGCTTCAAGGGTAAGGCTTAAGGCTTATACTGCACCCGATAATATCAAGGCAATGGAAAAAGAGGTAAAATCCCTTGAAGAGGAAAAAACCTCGGCAGTTCGTTCACAGGATTTTGAACAAGCGGCTAAACTTCGTGATAAGGAAAAGAATTTGAAAACTCTTCTTGATGAGGAAACCGAGAAATGGAAAAATCTTTCGTCTCATCAGGTAAAAGAGGTATCAAGCGAGGATATAGCGGAAGTTGTATCTTCTTGGACCGGTATTCCGGCTACTCAAATTACAAAAGAAGAATCGGAAAAGCTTTTACACCTTGAGGATGAGCTTCATAAGAGAATTGTAGGTCAAGATAAGGCAGTTTCCGCCGTTGCACGTGCTATCAGACGTGGCAGAGCAGGACTTAAAAATCCTAAGCGACCTATCGGTTCGTTTATTTTCCTCGGTCCTACAGGCGTTGGTAAAACAGAACTCAGTAAGGCACTTGCCGAAACTATGTTCGGCGATGAGGATGCGATTATCAGGCTTGATATGAGCGAATATATGGAAAAACATACCGTGTCTAAGCTTATCGGTTCACCTCCGGGATATGTAGGCTTTGACGAGGGCGGTCAACTTACCGAAAAAATCAGGAGAAAACCGTACTCTGTGGTTCTTTTTGATGAAATTGAAAAGGCGCATCCAGATGTATTTAATATGCTCCTTCAAATTCTTGAGGATGGTGTATTAACCGATTCACAAGGCAGAAAGGTAAGCTTTAAAAATGCCGTAATTATTATGACATCTAATGTCGGCGCATCCAAAATTACCGACCCTAAGCTTGCACTTGGTTTTGAACACAAAGGCGAGGGCGAGGTTGATGAAAATGTCGATATTGAGAAGCTTGTAATGGCTGACCTTCGTGCAACATTTAAACCGGAATTTCTTAACCGTGTTGATGATATTGTTGTATTTAAGCAACTTGAAAAGGACGATATTAAGGAAATTGCCCGCCGTATGCTCAAATCTCTTAATAAGAGATGCGAGGAAATCGGTATTGAACTTGACGTAACCGATAAGGCTGTTGACGCTATTGCTGACAAAGGCTTTGATAAGGTTTACGGCGCAAGACCGCTTAGACGTGCAATTCAAACAAAGATTGAAGATAAGCTTTCAGAACTTATTCTTGAGGATAAAGTTGCAGGTAAATGCAAGGTTGATTACGAAAATGACGAGTTTACTTTTTTGAATGAAAAGTAAAACAATAAAGGCATTGGTGCTCTTATTGCATCAATGCCTTTAAATAAAATATTCGTTTTAATCTATTACTTCAAAGCAACCGTTTGGATTTTCTTTGCTATATTGCTTATTAGGTGAAAAAATTAAACCAAATGATATTGTTATTATGAGAAACTACGCCAACGTCGTTTTTTCCGTCACTGTTGGCGTCGGCTATTTTAAGTTCTAAATTATCGACGGACATTTGGTCGTTTGGCAATAATAGAGTGCCTATTCTTTGACCGTCGTATGTATCATATACTGCATATCCGCTTGAGTCATCAAGAATTGAAACGCAAATTGATAAATCATCCGTAAGCTGATAATCTCTTGAATATGATTTCTGCTCTCTCCAATTTGTGTTTTCAAGAGCAGGCGACGAAACACTCGTATTAGCTGATATTGCGTAATTTATTATAAATACAATCATAACTGTTAAAACAGCTGTACCTATTATTGACAATATGTACCAAAGCTGTGTTTCTTTTGCTTTTGCCAAGGCTATGCCTATAGCAATTGCAATAACGGAAACAAACCCCAAAGCAATATAAATACCCATATATAAACTCCTTTTATTAAACCCGAACATATTATACATAACTTTCAAAAATAATGCAAGTGTTATACAAAATATGCATATTGTCAGAATTTAAATAAATTTTGTTTTGTAATTAATATATGTTTTTTGACATAAAAGTTTATATAAGTATTTATTAAAAATAAAATTTTAAAAATTTGTTAATGCTATTGACAAATGGAAAAAAATTGCTACAATAGTATATGTTAGCACTCGATAGTTAAGAGTGCTAAAGCGTTTGTAAATAATTTCAGAGGTGATAAATATGACAATCAAACCACTTGCTGACAGAGTTCTTTTAAAATCTGTCGAAGCAGAGGAAACAACAAAGAGCGGTATCATTCTTGCCGCATCAGCACAGGAAAAACCTGAAATGAGCGAGGTTGTTGCAGTTGGCCCCGGAACAGAGGAAAACCCAATGACCGTTAAAGCCGGTGATAAGGTTATTATCAGCAAATATTCAGGTACGCAGGTTAAGCTTGACGGTGTTGAATATACTATTACATCTGTTAAAGACGTTCTCGCAGTTGTAGAATAATTGGAGGTAATTACTATGGCAAAAGATATAATTTACGGTGAAGATGCAAGAAAAGCTCTTCAGGCAGGTATTGATAAGCTTGCAAACACAGTTAAAATTACACTCGGTCCGAAAGGACGCAATGTAGTTCTTGATAAAAAATATGGCGCACCGCTTATTACTAACGATGGTGTAACAATCGCTAAGGAAATTGAGCTTGACGACCCGTTTGAAAATATGGGTGCGCAGCTTGTTAAAGAGGTTTCATCTAAGACTAACGATGATGCCGGTGATGGTACAACTACAGCCACACTTCTTGCTCAGGCTCTTGTAAGAGAAGGTATGAAGAATGTTGCTGCAGGTGCAAATCCAATGGCTGTTAAAAACGGTATCAAAGCAGCGGTTGATGCTACTGTTGATGCAGTAAAAGCAAACAGCGAGCAGGTTAAGGGTTCTGACGATATCGCAAGAGTTGCTACCGTTTCTGCTGCTGATGAATATGTTGGCTCTCTTATTGCCGACGCTATGGAAAAAGTTTCTGCAGACGGTGTTATCACTATTGAGGAATCTAAGACTGCCGATACTGTTTGCGAAGTAGTTGAAGGTATGCAGTTTGACCGTGGCTATATATCACCGTATATGGTAACTGATACGGATAAGATGGAAGCTGTTATTGATGATGCAATGCTTCTTATTACAGATAAAAAGATTTCTTCAGTTCAGGATATTCTTCCTCTTCTTGAGTCTGTTCTTAAGAGCGGTCAAAAACTCGTAATCATTGCAGAGGACGTTGAGGGCGAAGCTCTTCAAACAATCCTTCTTAATAAACTCAGAGGCACATTTACTTGCGTATGCGTTAAGGCTCCGGGCTTTGGTGACAGAAGAAAAGATATGCTTCAGGATATCGCAATTCTTACAGGCGGTCAGGTAATTACCTCCGATCTCGGTCTTGAACTTAAAGACGCTACAATGCAAATGCTCGGTAAGGCTCGTCAGGTTAAGGTTACAAAGGAAAATACCATTATCGTTGACGGCGCAGGCGACAGCGACGAAATTAAAAACAGAGTTAATCAAATTAAGACTGCTATTGATAATACAACATCTGATTTCGACAGAGAAAAGCTTCATGAACGTCTTGCAAAGCTTGCAGGCGGTGTAGCAGTAATTAAGGTTGGTGCTGCAACCGAAACAGAAATGAAAGAAAAGAAACTTCGTATTGAAGATGCTCTTGCAGCTACTAAGGCAGCAGTTGAAGAAGGTATTGTAGCAGGCGGCGGCGTTGCTCTTATTAATGCTATTCCTGCTGTTGAAAAGCTTCTTGATACTGATGACGCAGACTTTAAGACAGGTGTTCAAATCGTTCTTAAGGCTCTTGAAGAACCTGTACGTCAGATTGCTCGTAATGCAGGCGAGGAAGGTTCTGTAATTGTTGACAAGATTAAGAATTCAAATAAAATCGGCTACGGTCTTAACTTTGCAACTAACGAATACTGCGATATGATTGAGTCAGGTATTGTTGATCCGGCTAAGGTAACACGTTCTGCTATCCAAAATGCATCAAGTGTTGCATCAATGGTTCTTACAACAGAATCACTTGTTACCGATATAAAAGACCCACAGGCTGATGCGGCACAGGCAGCAGCTTTAGCAGCAGCACAGGGCGGCGGAATGTATTAATAACTGAATAAACTACATTTGACAATTTAGGAATATGCCCTTATAATTAGGGCATATTCTTTTTTTGAAGGTAATAAAATGCAAAATAAAAAAATTATTTCTTTATTTATAGCTTTTGTTTTAATTGTTACTGCTTTGTTGCCTGTTGATTACGAATCCTTTGCGAGCGTAACAACAACGCAAGAGGATGTGCCCGGTGTTAACAGTATGGATACGCTTTTAACTTATCCGGAATTTAATTCAAAGGTTACGGACGGTGCATATCTTATTCCGGGTCTTGTTTCAAGCGTGTCATACAATAAACAAACCAAACATTTTGCAACCACGCAAACTATGTGCCCTCAAGCTATATGCAAGGTTAATCATTATACTCTTATAACTGCTTACGACAGTTCAAAAGACTCTAAAGGCGCTTCGATTTCCAAATCTGTTGTTTATGTTCTTGACAGCAATAACGAACTTGTGAAAACCCTTGTTTTGCCTGATTCTTACCATGTCGGAGGCATTGCATACGATAGTGCAAACGGCTTAATTCTAATTGCAAAGGCTTCTGCTTCAGCGGTAGGTGTTATTTCGCTTGATGATTTTTACAAATATTTGCGCTTTTCAAGCAAATTCGTGAATGTTAATTATACGATAGAGGAAAACGATTCAAACAAATTTATTTATTCTGCTTCAAGCGTGGCATACAAAAACGGTCAAGTCTATCTAGGAACATTCGGCGCAGGCTCCGACAGTTATGCTTACTGTTATACACCTATATATAACAAAGCTAAAAATACCTATTTTTTAAAGTATAATTATAAATTTTATCTTCCAAGCTATACCCAAGGTTTTTCTTTGACGGATTATAAAGGTAAACTTAGGATGTTTGCTTCAATATCATACGGCCGTAATGAAACAAAAGGAATTTATTGTTCATATCTTTACACGTATACATTTAATCAGTCAAACGGAAGTAAAACGCTTGATAACATTTTAAGTTGTCCGCCTATGCTTGAACTTACTTATCCTGAAGGCGGCAAGCTTTATTGCCTTTTTGAATCGGCAGCAAATATTTATAGGGACGTTTCAAGAAAACCTCTTTCTTACGTTATGCCGCTTAAATTGAGCGCACTTTGCGATGAAAAACAGGGAAGCTTTGTTAATATAAATGTTTCAAATGTTAATAACGGTAAAAAAATAAGAGTGGATTGTTCGCTTCCAAATGCTAAAATTTATTACAGCAGTTCAATGCCGTATTACAGGTACAGCAAAATAACGTCATGCTCTCTTTATAAAAAAGCTTATTTAAAGCGAAATACAGGCACGGTTTATGCTGTTGCCGTTGTTGATAATCGTATTGTGGCGGCTGATGCTGTTTATGTTTCTGTTTCAAAAGCAGCAGCACCGTCAAAGCTTAAGATTAAGTCTAAATCAAAAAACTCAATTAAAATAGGGTGGAAGGCCGCTTCAAAGGCAACCTCTTATGAAATTTACAGAAGTACGAGTAAATCAAAGAAATATAAAAAAGTTGCAACTGTCAGTGCTTCAAAAAAAACATTTAAAGATACAAAACTCAAGAAAAATAAAAAGTATTATTATAAAGTTCGTGCAGTAAGAAAAGGATATATTAATTCGAACTTCTCCAATATCGTTTCGACTAAAACGAAAAAATAGTTTTTTCTTGTGAATAATCACCAAAAAAGGCAAGATATTTTTTATCCTGCCTTTTTCTTTTATACACTTGTATATTTTATACTTTTGTGTTATTATATAGCTATCGTGAAAATTATACAAATCTTTAAATGTGACACAATTCGGAGGATGCTATGCCTAAAAACAATAAACTCGGTTGTTCTTATTCAACTCAGCTTAAGCTTGCTAAATCATTAAAGGAATTAATGGCTAATCAGCCGTTTGAAAAGCTTTCGGTTTCTGATATCACTAATAATTGCTCGCTTCACAGGCAGACATTTTATTATCATTTTGAGGATAAATATGAACTTCTTGATTGGATTGTATATAAGGAACTTATGGAACCGCTTATTGACGGATTTTCATTTGATAATATGTATGAGCATTTTATGAGACTTTTTACAACAATGGTTGATGAAAAGAAATTTTATCTAAATGCATTTAAAATTGATGTCAATGATTTGTCAAGATATATCAACCGCCTTGCTTATGAACAATTTATGGTTGTTATCGACTGCCTTGAAAAAAATTCCGGTATTAAATCAAATTATAATGAAAATATGATGTTTGCCGAGTTTTTGGGATATGGCTTTGTCGGTATTGTTTTTGGCTGGGCACAAAGGGGCATGAAGGACTCTCCTGAGGAAATGACAAGGCGCCTTGAAAGAATTATTAATAACTTAATACAGCTTGCCTCAGAAAACAGAAAATAATTATTAAGGGCTGTTTCACATTGTTGTGAGACAGCCCTTTTTTTATGTATTAATATGTTTTTTTCTTGCCTCTTTTATGCTTAATAGGCTTTTGATTGATTGTGTTTTTCAATTCCTTTTGTGCGGCTTTTCTTAAACTGTCAGCATCGTGTATGATTGTTTTGTCATAACAATGGCTGAGCGCTTGAGTTAAGCCCAAAAGAATAAATAAATTAATAATCTGCTTAGGTGAATTGAAAATGTAATCTGTAAGTCCGAAAAGGAGATACATCATCATCGATGTGAATACGCAAAATACAAGGGTGAATTTTTTGCCGTTGTTTGCGTTGATTTCGAGAAGCTTGCCAAATCCGCAGATTAATACGGTAAACAATAAGACAAGACCGACAATGCCAAGCTCAACCCACGTTTCAAGCACAAAATTATGACCGTGTGGCTTGTCGAGCTGATACTGATTTAAAAGAATTTGACCTGTTTGCTCAATTCCGAATCCGGTTCCGATTATAAACGGTAAAGCGTGGTGGAATATATAGTCAAGAAGACTGCCCCAAATTTTAAGGTGAGCCGCTGAGGATTTAGCTGCCTCGCTGCCTGCACCCCTTACTTTGAATATAATTCCGTATCTTGTAAGAAGTGAAGGAACTATAACAAGCACGGTCGGCACAAATATTTCAAGAAGCGGCTTTTTGTGCTGTTTAAATAACACAATAAACATAAACAACCAACCGATAATTGCTATTACACAACCGCCACGTGTCAATGTTGCACTGATACCGCCGCTGATAAGCACGTTTATCATAAAGTACATAAGCTTATGCTTTTTGCCCTTTGTGTTTAAGAAAAGATAGATTGATATTGGATATACAATCATCAAATATGTTGCCAAAAGATTGGGATTTGAGAAAAATCCGCTTGCTCTTGAATCCCACCAAAGAGTTGTGTCGATATCAAAAGGAAGCCAATTATAAACAGCTTTGTCAAGTGGCTTATAAAACGGCGTTACAAATACCTGCGATTTAGTAATGTATTTGTATTTGAATAATGTATATGAGCATATTTGAAGTATTGCTACAAATCCGTTAATTGCACCCGAAAGTGACATTGCGGCTAAAAGTCTGTCAATTTTTTTTCTTGTTCTCACTATATTATGTATCATAATTTCAATGAGAAACATACCCCACCATAAAGCTGCGGTTGATAATGTGGAAAATTTGGTATCTGACCAAAGAGTGCTGATAAGTGCAAATCCCATAAAAGCCATCATAAGCTTTCCAAGTGTGCCTACTTTTGCTTTTTTACCTTCTTTCGACCACTGCACTTTAAAAACAATAAATCCTATGAACAACAAAAACGGACTTACATATTCCGGAAGTAAAGGAAAAAAGAATACAGTCGCAAGCAACCAGCACCAAGCAGGATTTTTTTTGTATTGTTCCTTTAAGTTAATTAACTTTTCTTTCATAATTTAAACCTCAGCGAATAATTACGCTTATGTATTATATAAATAATATTTTTATTTGTTTGCTACAAAACAGTATAAAACACAAAGTATAATATACACTACTTATACTGATTTTGCAAGTATAATAATTTAAGGTTAACAGGATATGAATAAAAATTTAACTGTTCATATTATTATAATATAAATTTTAATTTATAAATATTGTTAAGGTGTTGCAATCTTAAACGATATATTGTATAATTGATAGGAATTTAAACATATTTTTCTGTTTTTGATAAAACGGAAAATACAGGAGTGAAATTATGGACGAAAAAGACTTAAACGAAAATGAGGAAAAATTGACTGACGTTAATAATGATTCAGTTGACTCCGGTCTTGAAGAAAAAGACGGTGTTAAATACGAAACAAGCGACAATTGGGAGTTTGATGCAAAAGCGCCGACGCTTGATGAAAATCTTGTTATGGAAAATCAAGACTATTCAATTTCATTTGACAAAGTAAGCGAGCCGAAGCCAACACAAGCTTTAGATAATCAAAACGATAATAAGATTGTTATTAACAAAGAGCCGCTTAAATTTATACCGCTTGCAATTTTTCTTGCAGCAGTAATTGCAGTTGTCGCTACTTTTGGCGTTAGATATTATACTGTACCTAACGGCAAGGAGGGCAAATATATGAATCCCGCTTCTGTTGTTGCAACTGTTGACGGGCAAAAAATCAGTATTGGAATGTACGACTATTATTACGCAAGCATCGTAAGCTATTATGAGCAATATGCTTCCTACGGTTATTACAGTCTTGATACTACTAAAGATTATTCAAAGCAATACACAACCGATGATGACGGAAATAAGATTTCGTGGCAAAAGTTTTTTGAAACTGAAGCTCTTAAAGAAGTTGAACAGATTACAACCTATTATTCCAAAGCACTTGAGGAGGGTGTAACTCTTACAAACGCCCAAAAGAAAACTATTGATAAGCAAATTTCGACTCTTAAGGATTCCGCATCTCAAAATGATGTCAGTCTTGACCAATACATCAAAGCAAACTTTGGTACATATTGTTCAGAGGATACAATAAGGCTTATGCTTGAACAGTATTACTTAAGCGCTAATTACAAGGGCAAGTTTAAGTGTGAAACAAAAGTTACGGATAACGATGTTGATAAATATTATAATGACCACAAAAATGATTATAAGAAAATAGAATTTTATTATATTGCTTCTCCTTATGATGCAACAGATGAAAATTCTAAGAACGAATCAATTAAAACTGCCGAGAAAATTATGGCTAAGATGAAAGATAAAAAATCAGTTATTGCTCTTGTGCCTGAGGTTTATTCATCTTATATTGATTCTCAAGTTAAGTCATCAATGGAGCAGGACAGCACACTTACCGAGAAAAAGGCAAGGGAAGAGGCTATTAAGTCTTATGAAAGTAATGTTGTTACAACTGTTTCCGGAAGTGATTCACCGTTTGATGATAAGATGAATACATGGCTTTTCTCAGATGATACAAAGGTAGGCTCAAAGAAGTATTATATTGATGAGAGTGCAGGATATATTTACATTGTATTAAAAACTTCTAAGGCAAGCGTTGAAGAGGACGAAACATACACTGTAAGGCATATTCTTGTTGCTCCTGAGAGTGGCAACAATTCATCGTCAAGCACTTCAGAAAAAACTGAATATACGGATGAACAATGGGCAGCAGCTAAGAAAAAAGCTGACTCTATTCTTGCTAAATTTAATAAAACAGATAAAAGCGAATATGAATTTGCAAAGCTTGCAGAGCAATACAGTACGGACTCAGCTTCAACTTCATCAGGTTCAAACGATTCTTTCGGCGGTCTTTATGAAAGTGTAACGCTCGGTCAAATGGTGCCGGATTTTGAAAAGTGGTCAATTGACGATTCACGTAAGTACGGTGATACAGGAATTGTAAAGAGCGATTATGGTTATCATATTATGTTCTTTATTAATGATTGCCCTGAATATCAATCAAAAATTATTGCTCAAATAAAATCCGACAGATTAAGCACTATGATTGATAAAGCAGAAGTTAAAGTGCATGAGAATGCAATTAAGAAGGCAGTTGATAAGGAAAAGGCTGCTAAAGAGGCAGCGGCAGAATCAGCAACGGCATCCTCGTCAAATTCTGCTCAAGGCACAACAAGTGCTTCATCAGGCAATAATTAAATGATTTAGTATCATTTTGTATATAATTTTCAGAAAAAACAAAATAAAACTTGTAATATTAGTTACAATAGTGTAAAATATTTTGTGAATTAAATTTGATTGAAATAGGTAGGACGAAAATATGGCAAAAAAACAATTAGAAGATGATTTGTTGACAGGCGGTAGCTTGAATGCTGATGATAAGTCGGCAAAAAAAGCCGCTAAGGCAAAAAAATCTGCTGAAAAAAAAGCTGCTAAGGCTGCAAAAAACCGTGAAAAGAACGAAGCAAAAAGAGCAGAAATAAAGAAAGAAATCGATGCTCTTAAAGCAAAAAAAGACGACTGTGACGACGAAAAAGAAATTGAAAAGCTTTCCGGCGAAATTAAGAAGCTCAGCGAAAAGTATTCTGCAGTAGGAGCTAACAGCAACGGACTTGCTCCCAAAACGGTTAAAATTATCAAATCTGCAGTTTGTATTGTTATAGTTGTTGCACTTCTTGTAACTTATGTTGCAACCGGTGCTGTCAGAAAAGGCTTCATTGCTTCTCTCAGCATTCCTGCCCAAACTTTTACCGGTATGACTGTATCTAATAAGGACGGCAGTGAAAAGGCAAAAATCAAGGTTGCTACATACAATTATTATTTTGCATTGACTTATAATAATTTAAGAACCAGACAGCAGCAGTACAGCCAGTACGGTCTTGATCCTAAGCAGTACAATCTTGATGTTGATTTTGACAAAAAGCTTTCTAAACAAACAACAAAAAATGATGATAACGAAACTGTTACTTGGGAAGAGTATATTCACGATGAAGTAATCGAATCTATTGAATCAACATATACATATTATCTTGCCGCTAAAGCTGCGAATAACGGAAAAGACCCTGAGATTACTGCGGAACAAAAGAAAGAACTCAAGGAAACACTTCAGCAGTACAGAGAATCAGCTCATAAGTATGGATATACTTTAAGCGGTTATCTTGTTAAAGCAATGGGTAAGGGTGTAACTGAAAGCTTGTTTACCCAAGAAGCAACAAGAAGTTATATTGCCGATAACTATAAGAGCGAACTTAGCGACAAGTCAAATGAAAAAGAATATACAACAAAAGATTATGATAATTATAAGAAAAATCACGAAGATGAACTTCTTGCAGTTGACGTAAGACTTTTTGAATGTTCAAGTGAAGATGATGCAAAGGCATTTAAGAAGGCACTTGCAAAAGATGCTTCTAACTTTACTGCTCTTTGCCAAAAGTATGCATCTGATAAGTTCTATAAAACTGCTTATGAGGATGCCGGTTATTCAACTGAATATGGCGTTACAAAGGAAAACCTTAAGAATAAAGGCTATGCTATTGCAACTGCTGATGACAAGAACAAGAAAAGCTTTCCGGGTCTTGATTGGCTCTATAGTTCAAAGAGAAAAGCAGGCGATTCATATCAATACAGCACGACTGTAGTTTATGTTCTTTCTCCTGCTTCAATTCAGAACAGAAAGACTGTTAATGTCCGTCATATTCTTATTGCTCCTGAAACAAGTGATAATAAAACAGCAGCTAAGGATGCAACAGATAAGCAATGGTCTGCAGCATATAAGAAAGCTACAAAGATTCTTGATGAGTTTAACGCAGGCGATAAGAACGAAAAGAGCTTTGCACAACTTGCTAAAAATAATACTTCGGATACAGGTTCTAAAGATAACGGCGGTCTTTACGAAGATGTAGTACCGGGTCAAATGGTAAATTCATTCTCAGCTTGGAGTTTTGATTCTTCAAGAAAAGCAGGCGATACTGCTATTGTTAAGTCAGATTACGGCTATCATATTATGTATTTTGTCGGCAATGGTGACCTTACAACTTGGCAGTATGCTGCTAAAAAAGCACTTTCTTCCGGCGACAGCACAAGCAAGACAGAAAAACTTGAAAAGGATTATTCAATTAAAGTTAATTGGTTTGGCTCTCGTTACTTTGAGAAGGACGTCGATATTGATAATTAACGCAAAATCAAAGAGGTTGGATTATCAACCTCTTTATTGCTTTTTATATTAGGGGATTTATATGGTTAAAAATTCTGATGTGCAAAAACTTAAGGACGAAATATCACGTCTTATGGCGGCACTTGAAGATGTCAATTTTGAATGTCAAAGGCTTGAAATAATTAATTCGAATCTTGATTTTCAATTGAAATCTGTCAATAGGGAATTGAAACAGAATATAGCAATGCTTGAAGCTTTGGAGGAAGAAAACAAAACATTAAAAGAACAATTAAAAAATAAGTAATTAGTCTATTTCATTTTTTATATCATTTAATACCTTTTTTTCTATTCTCGAAACATAACTTCTGCTTATTTTCAGCCTCTGCGCAATTTCTCTTTGCGTTAGAGGCTTTTTGTTATTTAGTCCATATCTTAATACGATAATTTCTTTTTCTCTGCCGTTTGGCATTTTTTCTATAATGCGTGATACTTTTTCCCATTGTATCTTTTTTTCTAAATCTTCGGCTAAATCAACAGGCGAACTGATTGTATCTTCAACAGTAAGCGGGTTACCGTCTTTGTCAACATCAAGTGCATCGCCTAAATATATGTCGTTTGATTGTTTCTTTCCTGTTCTGAAATGCATTAATATTTCGTTTTCAATACAACGTGACGCATATGTAGCAAGGCGAACGCATTTTTCGCTGTCGAAAGAATCAATTGCTTTTATAAGACCGATTGTTCCTATGCTTATTAAGTCATCGTTATCATTTGTTTTTGAATAGTATTTTTTAACAATATGACTTACCAGTCTAAGATTTCTTTCTATTAGAACAGCTCTTGCACTTTTATCGCCGTTTTTCATTCGTTCAAGCATTACTTTTTCTTCTTTTGGCGAAAGGGGCTTTGGAAAACTTGACGTGTTTTGAATGTGCAATATAAAATAAATCAAATTTGCACTTATTGCAGAAATTATTGCTGAAAGCATTTTCATCACCGATTAAATATATGATGAGAGCATTTGTCCAATTAACCTTTTGTTTGCAAATAATTATAATAATTTGCATTTTGTATTGACTTGTCATATTATTAATGTTAAAGTTATTTAAGATAAAGGTATACATAGAGGAAATATAATGAAAACGGATTTGATAAACGGAAAACCTTTAAAGAGTATTATTTTATTTGCTCTTCCTATTATGGCAAGTTCAATGCTTCAATATAATTATAATTTGGTGGATAATATTATTGTCGGCAGATTTGTAGGAACTAACGCACTTGCCGCTGTCGGAAATGTCGGCTCGATTAACAACTTTATAATAGGAACATCGTTAGGGCTTACCTCGGGTTTTACGATTTCTGTTGCTCAAGCCTTTGGAGCTAAACGTTTTGATAAAATGAATAAATATGCCGGTAACAGTATTGCTCTTTCATTTCTTATCGGTATGATTATAATGATAGTTGCGCATTTCCTTTCTCGTCCTCTTTTAAGATTAATCGACACACCTGACGAGATTATTGATATGTCAGCGCAATATATTGACGTGCTCTATTATGCCGTACCTATTCAAATGTCGCTTAATAATTTTAACTCTCTTTCTCGTGCAGTCGGCGACAGTAAACGACCTCTTTATTTTTTAATTGTAAGCGTAATAGTCAATTTGATACTTGATATCCTATTTGTCGGTTACTTCAAATGGGGTGTTATAGGTGCTGCTTGGGCAACCGCAATAAGCGAACTTGTTGCAATGATTTTGTCTGCAATAAGTGTGTTTAAGCATACCGAAGAATATACTATTAATAAATCTTCTCTTAAACTTGACTTGAAAACTTCATGGTCGCAAATTAAAATAGGAATTCCTATTTCGCTTCAATTCAGTATTACATCAATAGGTTCAATGGTACTTCAAACCGCTGTAAACGGATTTGGAGCTAATGTAATAGCCGGTTTTACCGCTGCCGGCAGGGTAGAACAGCTTACCAATATTCCTATGTCAGGTTTGGGCGTAGGCAATATGACCTTTGTTTCTCAAAATTACGGTGCAGGAAAGTATGAAAGAATTATTAAAAGCGTTAAGAAAATATTTATTCTTGATGTAATTGTATCCCTTTTCTGTAGTGCAATTTTGGTAGGAATAGGTCCTTTTATTGTTAAACTCTTTATGAAAGAATATAATCCTGAAATAATGAATGCGGCTAATCATTATCTTTGGGCAATTGCAGAATGTTACAGTCTTGTTGCAATATTATTCGTATTTAGAAATACACTTCAAGGTCTCGGCTTTACTTATGCCAATATGATTGCCGGAGCAGGAGAATTTTTTGGAAGACTTGCCGTTGCTCTTATATTTGCAAAAGTCATTGGGTTTAACGCAATTTGTTATGCAGGTCCTGTTGCGTGGCTTCTTGCGGACATCCCGTTAATTATTATTTATCTTAATAAGAAAAAGAAATTTAAACAGATGATTCAAAATCAAATTTAACTGTTAGGGGGTGATATTAATAATGTATTATGTTGTTTTATCAGTAGGTGTTGTGATTTCACTCATATTTTGCTTTAACAGGAGCAAAGGTTACAGTGTGAATAATTTGATTTTTAAGTCTGTATCAAGTCTTTGCTATCTTTTAACCGCAGTATTTGCTCTTATTACAAATTATAAGGCATATACATACGGTTCACTTGTTATAATGGGCGGAGCGCTTGGTCTTGTTGGCGATATTTTGCTTGACTTAAAGGGAATATATAAAAATGAAGAAAAAATCTATTTGAAGGGTGGATTTATTTTCTTTCTAATCGGTCATATTTTCTATTTTTGCGCTGTAATTTATTCGATTAAGATGAAATGGTACTTGGTTCTTATTGCCGCTGTTGTTTCTGTAATAATCGGCGTTTTGACCGTAGCTTCTGCAAATCTTATGAAAGTTCACTACGGTGCATACAGACGTATTGTTGCAGTTTATGTAGCGTTTCTTGCAATGACTTCGGTTATTTCAATTATTGCTGTATTTGTTACTCATTTTCAAAAGGCTTACGTTATTATGGCAATCGGTTCTGTATTGTTTTTACTTTCGGATGCTGTTTTGTCTAACACCTTCTTTGGCAGAGGAAAGGATAAACCGATTCATTTGTTTGTAAATCATTTTCTCTATTATGCGGGTCAGTATCTTATAGCTGCTTCTGTTATGTTTGCATAAAAATAAGGACTTGGATTTTTCCAAGTCCTTTCAGACTGTCGATAAAGTGGCTAAACCGCGCCGTGCTATAAAACGAAATT
Source organism: Eubacterium sp. CAG:251 (assembly GCA_000436835.1). Taxonomy (GTDB): domain Bacteria; phylum Bacillota; class Clostridia; order Oscillospirales; family Acutalibacteraceae; genus Eubacterium_R. The sequence continues at coordinate 1 of FR889113.1, read as the reverse complement.
C
>FR889112.1 GCA_000436835.1 Eubacterium sp. CAG:251 | reverse complement strand
TTTTATAGCACGGCACGGTTTAGCCACTTTATCGACAGTCTGAAATTGTATAGCAACAGAAACTTGTATAGTATTAATAATAATTTTTAAGTTTACTGTTGCTTTTTTGTTTATAAATTGGTATTATATATACATTATATCAAAAACGGCTTAGCCCGTTTAGTAAGGGAGAGAAATTTATGGGCGAAAAACGCACCTATACGGGTAAGGAACTTGGCGGCTATCTTGTAGGTATGTTCGGACAGAACTTAATTTACAATATTGTTGCGACAGGTCTTTACTTCTACTTTCAAAACGTAATCTGTTTGCCGGCTATGGCGCTCGGCTGGATTATGACAATCGCAAGAATCTGGGACGCTATTAACGACCCTATGATGGGTACAATCGTTGATAAGACTAAGACAAAATGGGGTAAATGCAGACCTTACCTTATTATTTTCCCGGGTATCATCGGAGTAGTAACAATTTTAACATTCATCAACGGTAACTATGCAACTGCAAGCTCAACGGCTCAAAAGGTACTCATTGTCGCTTGGGCAGCTATTTCATATATCGCTTGGGGTATGTGCTTCACCGTTTGCGATATTCCTCTTTGGGGTATCACTTCTCTTATGACAGAGGATGAAAACGACAGAGGCAAAATCCTCAGCCTTGCACGTATGGTAGCAGGTGTCGGCGGTATCGGTGTTCTCGTTGTTCAAATTGCGCAGGCTCTCGGCACTGCTTTTGTTAACAAGATTGATAAGAATGCCGCAGATTATGACACTCTCGTTCAAAAGGCAAACCAAAAGGGCTTTATCGTAACAGTAATTATTATGACTGTTATTGCGTCTGTTCTTTTTGAATTTGCAGGACTTTGCACAAGAGAAAAAGTTGAAAAGAGCGAGAGAAGTTACACATTCAAGGAAAACTTCCAAATTATGTTTAGAAATAAGCCTTTCAGGCAGATTCTTATTTCAGGCATTTTGAGAAGCCCTATCCAGCTTCTTATGATTGTTGCAATGACACTTGTTACATATTATTATGCAAACGGTAATATTATGAATATCCTCAAAACCGACGCCACAGGTAAGATTGCGGGAATTAATTTCCAAATCCTTGTCGGTCTTGGTTGTGTTGCGGCAGGTCTTTTTGTGGGTCAGTTCGTTGCAATGGGTGTTACCCCTCTTATTATTAAGAAGGTTGAAAAGAAAACACTTTATAATATCTACTCAATCGCAGGCGCTGTTCCTTTTGCACTTATTTTTGTGTTCTTCAAGGTTTCAGGCGGTGATTTAACTTCTACATTCTGGTCAATCATTATTGGCGTATGTATGCTTATTGCAAGTGCTTCATTCGGCGGTATCAACGTTCTTCAATCAGTAATGATTGCAGACTGCGTTGACTATGAGGAATATCATAACGGTGTTCGTACAGACGGCGTATTCTTCTCAGGCCAGAGCTTTATCACAAAACTTGCAGCAGGTATTTCAACTATCATTTCATCCGCTGTTTATGCAGCAGTAGGCTACAGCGGTGCTAACGTTGATAAGCTTAACCGTGCAATTGAAAAGGGTGCAAGCTTCATTACTTACGATGGCGGCACAGGCGCAGGTAAATACGCTGAGGCTATGTTCTTCCTCATTTCTATTCCGCCTGCAATCGGTATGCTTCTTTCAGCTATTCCTACTCTTAAATATGCAATGACAGATAAGGAACATAATGAAATCCTTAAGTCGCTTGTTGATAAGAGAAATGCACAAACAAAATAAAATATATTATTAATATAATTAAGGTGTGCCTAAATGGCACACCTTTTTGTTGATTAATATTAATATTTAATGTATAATATAATTAATATACTTTAATTTTAAGGGGTAAATTATGATTAAAACATTAAACGGTGAGTGGCTTTTTAAAGCGACAGACCAAAACGAATGGAAAAAAGCAACAGTTCCGGGCTGCAACTATCTTGATTTAATGAGTTGCGGCGACATTTGCGACCCTTTTATTTCTACATACGAAAAGGACGTTTATTTTGTTGGGGAAAAGGATTGGGAATATAAAAGAACATTTGAAATAAGTGAAGCGGATTTTGAATGTGACGATGTGCTTTTGAATTGTAAAATGCTTGATACGATTTGCGAAGTTTACATAAATTCACAGCTTCTTTTTGCAGGCGATAACTGTTTTGTCGCTTATTCAAAAAGTGTGAAATCGCTTATTAATGTTGGCGAAAATGAAATAAGAATTGTTTTCAAATCGCCTGTAAATTATGTGTCGGATAAATATAAAAAATGCCCTACTCCGGTGAATTCTAACGGTCAAAACGGTATTGTTCATATCCGCAAGCCGCAATCGCATTTCGGCTGGGATTGGGGTCCGGTTTTGCCGCTTTCCGGTATCACTAAAGATATTGAACTTCAATTTGTAAATACTGCAAAAATTGATTATCTTGCCGTAACGCAAAAGCTTGATGACGGCAAGGCGATTATCAATGCGAAAGCCGACGTGACCTCGTTTGGTAATTATGATAGCGAAATAAAGGTGATTTGCCCTGACGGCTCTGTTCTTACTCAAATGGGAAACAGCGCCCAATTTGTTATTGAAAATCCTGAACTTTGGTGGACGTATGAGCTGTCGGCAAATAAAAAACAACCCCTTTATACCGTATCTATAACTCTTAAATCGGGTGAAAAAGTATTAGATGAGCAAAGTAAAAGGCTTGGATTAAGAACTATTGAACTTAACCGAGAAATTGATAAATACGGCAGGAATTTTCAATTTGTGTTAAACGGAGTTCCGCTTTTTATTAAAGGCTCAAATTATATTCCGCCTGACAGTTTTATTACCCGATTCGATAAGAAAAAGCTTGATTATATGCTCGATGCCGTTCAGTTTTCTAATATGAATATGATTAGAATTTGGGGTGGCGGATATTACGAAAGCGATGAATTTTATGATGCCTGCGACGAACGTGGTATTCTTGTTTGGCAGGATTTTCAGTTTGCTTGCCAGGCGTATCCGTTTTTTGATGATGACTTCCTTTCAAATGTAAAAAGAGAGGTAGAATATAATGTCAAAAGGCTTTGCCACCATCCGTCTCTTGCCGTTTGGAACGGTAATAATGAGATTGAGGATATGCACATGGCTTGGGTTTATATGACTAAGTATGTTGACTGGACCGAAAAGTTTTTCTATCATATTCTTGAAAATGAAATAAGAAAATATGATAATTCAACTCCGTATACTCCTACATCTCCTGTCGGCGAAAAGCATAATTACGGAGTTGGCAGTGATAATGTCGGCGATACTCATTTGTGGGCGGTTTGGCACGGTTTAAAGTCTATGAATTATTATCGTAAGCGCCTTACTCGTTTTTGCAGTGAATTTGGCTTTGAAAGCTTGCCTGATATGAAAACAATTGACATTTTTGCAGAACACAATGGCAATTATTCGCTTGATGATGAAGTGTTTAATGCTCACCAAAAATGTGAAAACGGTAATGATAAAATGGTTTATTATGTAGCCTCTCGTTTTAATTTGCCTAAGAAATTTAAGGACATGGTTTATCTTTCTCAGGTTACACAAAACGAGTGCATAGCCGACGCAACAGAGCATTGGAGAAGAAATAAGGGCAGATGCAACGGCTCAATGTATTGGCAGTTAAACGATTGTTGGGGCGTTTGCTCGTGGTCGAGTATTGACTATTACGGCAACTACAAGGCACTTCAATATGGCGCAAGGCATTTTAACGCACCTTTGAGTGTTTCGATTGAGGATACAAAGGATTACGTTAAAATTTATGCACTTAATGATTTGAATACTCCTCAGGATATAGCCGTGTCTTATGAAATTTTTGATTTTGTAAGTTCAACTAAAGAGGCAGACGAAAAGCAAATTACGATTGATAAAGTTAAAAATGAATGTGTTTTTGACCTTGACGTAAAAGAACTTTCAAAAACATACGACTTGAAGCGTACAGGTATTGCCGTAAGGCTTATTAAAAACGGAGAAGTTTTACAGCAAAAGACAGTCCTTTTTGATAAAGAAAAGAAACTTTCACTCCCCAAAGCAAAGCTTAAAACAAAAATTGAAATAGGGGAGAATGAACTTAAAATTACGGTTAAAAGTGACGCTTTCGCCCGTCTTGTCAAGCTTGAAAGCAGTAAATCTGTTTTACCTTTCAGTGACAATTTCTTTGACATTTTGCCTAACGAGAGCAAAACCGTAACTATTCAAAAAGATGAAAGTATGACCTTGCGTGAGCTTGCCGAGAGTATATCTGTTTATAGCCTTTCGGATGTTAAATTCAGCCGTGATAAGCTTGACACTCTTTTAAAGCAGGCTAAGGTTTTCCTTTCACCGGTTAATATTTCAAATGCAATTTATCACGGTAAAATTGCAAAAGACGTTAAACTTTCGGTTTAACAGTTATATATAAAAGCAGCTAATCGTTAATGATTAGCTGCTTTTGCTTTTTGTTTAATATTTCAATCTCTGTTTTATTGCTGTCGCCGTGCTTTTATACTTCTCTGCCGTCTGAATCAATTTCGTCATCATTGTTTACCTCTTTTGCGTCGGCATCAACGATTGGCGGTTCAATATTTTTAAATTCCTCTTTGATTTCCTTGGCAACTCTTTTAACCTGAATAAATGTTACTAAATCTACAATCGCATAAACAATAAGCCCTGCACCTACAAGCCTTACAAGCGCCTGACTTGTGTGGAGAGGATTAACCATAATCACAACGCCCAAAATAAGCACTGCTAGTGAAAGAACAGTTGAAACACCCCAAGTGCCGAGTCCGCCTGCTTTTGAATAAAAAGAGGTGATTAAATCAACTGCACCGCTTATTGTAATGAATATACCAAACAGAAACAGTAAAATTGCAATAATGCTTTGATATTTAACGCAGATAATTACACCGATGATAATGCAAACCGTTCCTGCTGTTGCAAGTATAATACTTTTTTCTTTTGCAAAATAAGATATCCAAGCAGTTACACCAAGCAAAATGGTTGTAACACCTGTTAAAATGCTGACTGCCGTTATCGACTCATTCGGCCAAATAAGAAGCACTAAGCCGATAACAAACGACGCAATGATTGTAATTATTGAAAAGTTCTTAATTTTAATTAATAAGTCTTTCATAATGATACCCTCTTATTTTTTTATGTATCTTATGTCGTTACCCTCTAAGGTTAAAAGTGAATATTCACCGGTTATTCTCGAAGTTATTCGTTGGTCATAAAAGCCTAAAAGTTCCTTGATTGTATAATTTGTTGAAATAATTGTCGGAAGCTTAGCACCGATACGTGTGTTGATAATGTTATATAGGCACGAAACGGTATATGCGTTTTTAAACTCTGTTCCCAAATCGTCAAGAATAAGTAAATCAACGTCTAAAATTTCATTTTCCCTGTATTTTAAATTATCAAGTCTGCCGAAATTTTCGTTTTGCAAATCTCCTAAAATATTTTGCGCCGTGCCGTAAATAACGCTGTATCCCTTGTTGATGGCAACGTTTGCGATTGCAAGCGAAAGATGGGTTTTGCCAAGCCCTGTACCGCCCATAAAAAATAAACTTTTTGAGCTTTTACTGAAATTGGTTGCATATCTTATGCAATTTTCTTTGATTTTTTCTGCTCTTCTTCTCGGCGATATTTCACCGTTTTCGGCATTGTCGGGATAATATTCTGTATTGAATGTTTCAAATGTGCATTCCTCAAGCGGTGCGATTTTTTCAATCTTTTCACGCTCAATATCCTTTAAAAGATTAATAAAGCATTTGCACCTTCTGCCGCCTATGAAGCCTGTATCCTCGCACGCAGGGCAGGTATATTTTATTGCAAGTGCATTTTCGCCGTATCCGTTTTTCTTTAAAAGATTTTTCTTTTCCTCTTGAAGTGCAAGGCTTTCTGTTCGCAACCTGTCAATATCCTCTTTCGGATTTTGACTTGCAAAAAATGTTTTTGAAATGTTAAGTCCGATTTGCGCAAGCTTTCTGTTAATCGTGTTAAGTTCGGGGATTTTTGCACAAAGCTCGTCCGCTCTGTCCTGCGCCTCAAGTGTTGCTTTTTCCTTTCGCCTGTCAAGTATTGACTGTGCCTTGTCATAAGTTTCTATTGAATAAGACATTTCGCACCTCCTTAAATTTCAAAATTATTTAATGCGTCACGCTCGATTTGTTCAATGTCAAACGTCGGCTTGCTTGAAAGCTTGTCTGAATTTTTGCTTCTGCTTTCTTTTTCAGCCTTTGCTTTTTCAAATTCAGCCTGCTCTTTTTCAACGTCGGCAGGTGTCTTGATATTTGACTTTTTCCACTTTTTGAGTATTGAATTTATGTAGCTGAGCTTAGGTTCGGGTATGTTTTCTTTCATAATATCTGCGGCAATGGCAATCATAGTTATGTCAAAATCGTTAAACCAGCTAAGCACCATTTCTCTCTGCTTAACGGTCGGCTTCCTGTGCCTGATGCCTGTAATTGCAACAATTTCATTCCAAACTCTGTTGCCACGTTCAATTTCCTGGAGCTTTTCCTCAGCCTCTCCGATACTGCTTATTCCCTCATCGCTCCAATTTTTTGCCATAGCGTTGATGTATGCAAAGCTTATCGACATACCTTTTTGCTTTTCATTTCTGTAATATTCAAGTATCATCAAAACAACTTCAGGCTTTAATCCGTAGTAGTTGACCATATTGATTATTATTGCCTGTTCTGCCGTGCTTATTGTTCTGCCGAGCACTTTTTGCGCCTCGTTTACAAGAGATTGAAGCTCACGGCTTTCACGCAAAACTGTAACTATATCTTTTGGTGATAGGGTAGGGGCTGAAATTGTTTCTTTAACAACAATGTTTTTTTCTTTTTGTTCATTGCTTTTCGGTACGATTTCTTGAGCGACAATGTTGCCGTCAACAGACAGTATGCCCTCTTCAACCCAAAATTCAAGCAAATTGTCAGTATCATTTACTGTTTGACCGAGCGCCTTTGCAACAGCATTTGTGCTTGCCTGTCCGTTATTTCTGAAAATGTATAAAAGCGCTTTAAGCTGATATTCGCTTGCGAGTTTTAAATATTCGTCTACAAGTTTGGTAGGTAAATTGAAAATTCCGTTTTCCCAAACAGATGAAAACGGTAATGCTTTATATTCCATATATTTGTCCTCTTTCTTATATTATATGATATCAAAAAATAATGATATTGTAAACAACTAAATAGTTATATTTTTTTCGAAAAAAGTCTTGACAAAGATACATACTTTGTGTATAATTTGACTTGCACTTGCGGATGTAGCTCACCCGGTAGAGCGCAACCTTGCCAAGGTTGAGGTAGCGAGTTCGAGCCTCGTCATCCGCTCCATAAAAAAGAGAGATACCATTTATGGTATCTCTTTTTTTTATATAGTATCATTAAGAGGCTCGAACAAGGCAATTTGCGCCGGCAAATAGAAACAATCCGGTGGATTGTTTCGGTGCCTGCGTGCGTGCCGTCACGTCGAAAGAAATTCCGTGTTTGAATAAATTTCTGCGAAATTTATAATAAACACTTCATTCCTTTCTCCTTTCCCCAAAAAGCTCACGCTTTTCGGGGACCCCGATATGTAAATTCCGTACGGTGGTGCGGCAGATTTTGCATTGAGTAATTGAAACCAAGAAAAGTGTGTGTAGGGGCGACCATCGGTCGCCTGAATATTCAAATCTAATATATCTTTACATTTTATTAATAATATGTTAAAATAAGTCGTTATATTTTGTAACGGCTTATTTTTTATTTGGAGGCATATTTATGACAAAAGCACAAATATGCATAATGATTTCCATAGTGGTTTATCTTTTTGCTATGGTTATGATTGGCGTAGTTTACTCGAAAAAAACAAAAAATGTCGGCGATTTTTATCTCGGTGGACGTAAGCTCGGTCCTCTTGTTACGGCAATGAGCGCTGAGGCATCGGATATGTCAAGCTATCTTCTTATGGGCTTGCCCGGTCTTGCTCTTGCAAGCGGTCTCGCAGAAGTCGGCTGGACTGTTATCGGCCTTGCGGTAGGTACATACCTCAATTGGCTTATCGTTGCCAAAAAGCTTCGTAAATATTCGGCAAGAATTAATGCTATCACAATTCCCGATTATTTTTCAAAAAGATATAATGACAAAAACAGACTTATTATGGCTGTTGCGGCATTTATGATTATTGTGTTCTTTGTGCCTTATACCGCTTCGGGCTTTGCGGCTTGCGGCAAGCTTTTCGGCACTCTTTTAGGCATCGATTATCATATTGCAATGATTGTTTCGGCTATTGTTATTGTAGGCTATACTTCTCTTGGCGGTTTTAATGCAGCTTCAATGACTGACTTTATTCAGTCAATTATTATGACTGTTGCTCTTATTATCGTTCTTGTTTTCGGAATTAATCAGGCAGGCGGAATGGAACAGGTTATAATGAATGCCAAAAATCTTCCCGGATATCTTGATTTCTTTGAGGGCTATAATGCCGCAACAAATTCGGCAGGCAGCTACGGCGCAATTAAAGTTATTTCAACTCTTGCTTGGGGTCTCGGTTACTTTGGTATGCCGCATATTCTTTTAAGATTTATGGCTATTGAAAATCCGGACAAGGTTAAAGTTTCAAGACGTGTTGCGGAAATTTGGGTTGTTATTTCAATGGCTGTTGCCGTCTTAATCGGTGTTGTTGGTATGGCTATGATTAAAGAAGGCGCACTTCCTGAATTTAAGGACAGTGAAACCATTATTGTTCAAATTGCAAACCTTCTTTCAAAGATTGGCGTTGTTCCGGCTCTTTTGGCAGGTGTTATCCTTGCAGGTATTTTGGCAAGTACAATGTCTACTGCAGACAGTCAGCTTCTTGCTGCATCTTCTGCCGCAAGTGAAAATATTATCGGCGGACTTTTCAGAATCAAGCTCAGCGAAACTGCTCAAATGATTGTTGCAAGAGTTACTCTTATTGCGATTTCTGTTATCGGTGTAGTAATTGCTTGGGACTCAAATTCGTCTGTATTCGGCATTGTTTCGTTTGCGTGGGCAGGCTTCGGCGCTGTGTTCGGTCCTGTTATGCTCCTTTCCCTTTTCTGGAAGAGGTCAAACCGCTACGGCGCACTTGCAGGTATGATTGTAGGCGGCGTAATGGTATTTGTTTGGAAAAACGCTATTGCTAAGCTCGGCGGTGTATTTGATATTTATGAGCTTCTCCCTGCATTTATTTGCGGACTTTTGGTAAACGTTATCGTGTCACTCCTCACTCCAAAGCCTGAAAAGGAAATTACGGAAGTGTTCGACGAATTGAAGAATAGTAAATAATTTGATTTTGACACAAAAAAAGCACCCTTGTGGGTGCTTTTTTTATATGTCTTACCGTAGGAATACCAACGTTTACCCCTACGGTAGCTTTTATTGCAAAATTATTTGCTCTTTTTAACAACGAATACGAGCCAGCCCTTTTCCTCAAAGCGTTCTTTAACCTCAAAGCCGTTTTGAGCAAAGCTTAAAAGAACCTCATCTTCTCTGCTTTCGATTATTCCGCCCGTGATATATACGCCGTCGTTTTCAAGATATTTGCCGACCTCTTTGTTAAATTCCATAATGATATCGGCAACAATGTTTGCAACAACTACATTGTATTTTCCGCTTACCTTGTCTGACAAATTGCCCTGAACTGCCTTGAATTTGCTTTCGTCAAAGCCGTTTTCAAGTGCGTTTGCCTGCGCTGTTTTAACCGCAAGCGAGTCGATATCAACGCCAAAGGCATTTTTTGCTCCGAGGAGCAGGGAAGCGATAGAAAGAATACCGCTGCCGCAGCCGATATCAAGAACTGTTGAATTTTCGTCAATGTATTTTTCAAGCGTTTCAAGGCATAATTTTGTTGTCGGGTGGCTTCCCGTTCCAAATGCAAGACCCGGCTCGATGTGAAGCACCTTTCTTCCTCCTGCATCATATTCGTCCTCCCAAGTCGGGCGGATAAGAAGCTTCTCTCCGATAGGCATAGGGTGAAAATATTGCTTCCAATTGTTTACCCAATCCTCTGTTGCGCAATCGTCAATTTGGATTGAATATTCAATATTCTGCTCTTTAAGCCTTTCTTCAATAAATGAAACCGCTTCAATCGGATTTTCGTGAGGGTTTACGTAAACGTGGATAATGCCCTTGCTTCTGTCCGCTTCAAGCAGACTTTCCTCAATAAGGTCGATGTGTGCTATTTCCATAACCTCGTTTTCAAGGTCGGAATAGTCCTCAATATATATCCCGTAAGGCACAACCATATTGGCAATGTTGCCCGCAACCTCAATATCCTTTGTGCCGACTGTGATTTTTATTTCACTCCATACTTCGTTTTCAATTGCCATTTCTATTCTCCTAAATTAACCTTGTAGTCGCTTGGCGCAAGACCGTGGTTAAATACCTTTCTGTTGTCAAGCATCCATTGCCTGTCTGAAAATTCGCCCGGCTCAACCTTACTTGCCGCTGAATTAAATTCAAAAATTGTTGCGTCAAGGCTGTCAAGAGTTGAAAGAATTTCTGCCTCTAAAAACATAGGACGAACTGCTGCTCCGTATTCCGGAATACCGTGGTGCGACAAAATCATATGCTCAAGAAGTGTTACCGTTTCGCTTGAAATTCCGAGTTTTTTTGCAGTATCGTTTACCATCATTGCACCTTTTACAAGATGACCTATAAGCTCTCCGCCTACCGTGTAGCCTGTGCAAAGTCCTGTTTTGCCCGTATTCATTTCAAAAGTTTTTGCAACGTCGTGCAAAATTGCGCCGGCAAGCAAAAGCTCTCTGTTTATGTTAGGGTAAACTTCGCAGGTTTTTTCAGCCATTTCAACAATAGAAGCCGTGTGAAGCATTAAGCCGCCGACTATTGCGTGGTGAAGCCTGTATGCCGCAGGGAAAACCTCAAGCGCTTCTCTGTTTTGAAGCATAATATCTTTAACAATTGCTTTTAATTCCTCGTCTTTAAAAGCGTTGACCTTGTTAAGGAGCATTGCAAATACTGCCTTGCCGTCGTGTTCGCTTGCAGGAACAAATTCCTTCATCATATCGCTTGGCGCTTTTTTAATAGATGTGATTGTAAGTTGGTTTTTACCTCTGTAATTGTCAAGCGTGTATTCAATTTCCACAACGTCGTCTTTTTCAAACTGACCGTTGTTGTCAAATTGCCAAACCTTGGCAGGATATTCCTTTTTGTCACTTCCGATAACAAGAAGGTCGAGATATCCGTTGCCGTTTTTGTCCTTTTTTTCAAATAATTCTTTTATATATGCAAAAGATGCCATAATATTTCCTTTCTTTGATTGATTTAGTTTGTTATTTATTATATAATAATTTACATCCATAATCAACAACTAAATAGACATAGTCCTTGACAAAGTATATTTGGCTTGGTAAAATATTTTCAAATAAATAACGGAGTGATTTTCTGTTGAGAAATTTAGATAATTTATGTATGAATTGCTTTGAAGAGCTTACCGAGGGAAGCGTTTGCGCTAATTGCGGGTATGATAACGATACCCAGGTAAGTTTTATATATCTTCAACCCAAAACTGTATTAAACGATCGTTATGCCATCGGTGCGCTTTTGTCGCACGAGAGTGATGCGGCTACTTATATGGCATATGATATGGACCTTGGACAGGTTGTCTGTGTTCGAGAATTTTTGCCTAAGGGTATTGCAACAAGGCTTGAGGGAAACGTTGAGGTTCATGTCAGAGAAAAATTCAAATCGTCTTATGACAAATTTAAGGCGTCTTTTATTAAGCTTTGGACTACTATCAGCGAGCTTAAAAGCCTCTCTGCAGTGATTCCTACCTATGACGTTTTTGAACTTAACGAAACTGCTTATGCCGTAAGCGAATATATGGAAACTATTACTCTTCGTGAGTTTTTGCTTCGCAATCCTGACGGAAATATTCTTTGGGACCAGGCAAGAATTATGTTTATGCCTGTACTCACAACGCTTGAAGCTTTGCACGCAAACGGAATTATTCATGGCGGCATTTGCCCTGATAATCTTGTGCTTTGCAGGGACGGAAAGGTTAGGCTTAACGGCTTTTGCATAAGCGAGGCTAACACTATGTCAAGCGAGCTTGAATTTAATGTGAACGAAGGCTACACGGCTATTGAGCAGTACGACAATAACCACAAAATGTGTCCGGCAACAGATATTTATGCTTTTTCAGCCTGCATATTCAGAGCGCTTGTAGGTCAAAATCCGCCAAGTGCAAAGAGTAGGGAAGCTAACGATAAATTGATGATTCCTAACACCATTGCCGAAAAAATTCCTACCTACGTTATTCGTGCTCTCGGAGGAGGTTTGCAAATTTATCCTGAAAAAAGAACGCAGGATATTGAAACCTTCCGTGAACAGCTAAATGCATCTCCTACTGTTCAGGCTGCTGCCGCTCAGGAGGAAGAAGTTAAAAAAGAACCTAAGTATACAAAAAAAGAAGAAGTTGTTGACCCGATAGAAGAGGAAGAGTATTACAGAGGATATCCGGGTTATGACGATAAGCCAAAGAAAAACGCTTCAAAAATAGCAATTGTTATTTTGGTGATTCTTATTATTGCGGCTGTCGGTGCGGGTGTGTACGTTGCCAAAAACGGCGGCTTCGGCAACAAAGAAGAAAATACATCGCAAAGTGCTGCCGTTAAGCAATATGAAGTGCCTGATTTTGTGTCGGCAGGCTATACCCAAAGCGATATTGAAAATAACGGCGCTTGGAATAAGCAGTTTAAGCTTACATTTGTTTCTAAGTATTCAACCGACGTCGAAGAAGGAATAGTATTTGAACAAAGTGTTGAATCGGGCAAAAAGGTTGATGAGCAAACTGAAATTCAACTTACGGTCAGCAAGGGCGTGCAGACTGAAAGCGTGCCTAATGTAGCAGGTCAATCTCTTGATGACGCAAAAAAGACTCTTGAGGATAAGGGCTTTAAAGTTTCAACGGTAGAAATATATAACGACGGCTCACACGAGGCTGATACCGTAAAGGAAAGTTATGCAAGTGCTCCGGCAGCCGGAGAAACCGTTGCAGTCGGAGAAGAAATTGTGCTTCAGGTTTACGGTGAGGTGCAGACTACAACTGCGGTTGAGCCTGAAAACGATGTCGGAACAGACTAATTTTATATTTTTAGAAAAGATAAAGCAGGATATGAATTTTCGTATCCTGCTTTTTTATGCTTAATATTGTATTTTTTTTCTTAAAGCTGAGTTTGTATTTTAATAAATGTATTATCCAAATAATAATACCAATATAATTATTAACATTGCAGCAATTCCAAGTCCGATAAAAAACTTGATTGCTCTGTTTATTGCGTCAAATGTATTAGTTGGCATAATTTGGAAAAACGCATATTTAAGCGGTTCTTTAACCTTGTTTCCTACAAGATTTCTGAATCTTAAATCGTAAGTGCCGAAACTGCCGTCCTTTTTGAGTTCAATCACTCTCACACCTCTGTCCTTGCCCGGGCCGTAAACGTGAAAACCTGCACCCTGAGTGTAACCGAGGTCAATGCCGTCAACCTTGCCGTTAAAAGAATTGTTGTGGTCGTGACCGAAATATACGCCCACAACTTCTCCTTTTTCCTTGAAAGCGTCAAATTCGCCGCTGTTTACCTGCGGGTCGGCAGGGGATTCTTTCATAAAACCGTCGGCGTTTACCTTGTCTTTGTTGAGTATGTAAAATCTGTTAGCGTGAGTTCTAAAACCCCTAACTGCGCCCTTTGTATTTTTTTTGACCTCTGTTAAAAGCTCAAACACCTCGCAAAGCGGGATGTGCTGAATAACAATTGACGGAATAAGATGACCGTATTTTTCCTCATAACTGTCACGTGTGTTTTTGTACCATTCAATTTGGTTTTCGTGAACATTGTCGTACCCGATTTCAAGGCTTGAATGGCTGTCGATAAGATAAAGCAAAAATTTGATTTCATCGCCGTCTTTAATTTCAATTACGTGGTTTGCACAGCCGTCGATACCTTCGACGCTTTCACCTATGAAGTAATCGAATTCCTTATAAATTTCAAATTGCTCCTCGTTTGATAAGCCAACCTGCCTGTCATGGTTTCCGAAGCAGATTGTAAACGGAATTTTTCTTTCTCTGCACGGTTTTGTGAGTGCATCAAGCGAATTTTTTACTGCCGCACGGTTTCCTTTAAATGTTGTTTTTCCCCAGATTTGGTCACCTGAATATACAACTAAATCCGGTTCTTCTCTGTCAAGAGAAGCATTGATAAGGTCAAGCGTGTCAGGGCTTATTTTTTTGCCCTCTTGCGTGTCGGCAATTTGTAATATTTTAAAAGTTTCATTCTTGAAGCTTAGCATTTCATCACCTCTGAAATGTTATTTTAACATATTATGTACTCGTCTTGCAATAATTAAAATGTTCTTTTAATTGCTTTGTTTATTTTTTATCAAATTTTATTGTTTGATATTGCCAAAAATTTATAAATGTGTTATAATTTGTTATACAAACTATATTGTAGGATTGCTATACCTATTTTTTGGAAATAGAGTCTTTTACAAATTTAAGGAGGAATTATTTTGAAAGAACCAAAAGCTATGGCATATGTAAATATGTATGGCGTTCTTGCTTGCCTTGAAAATCTTTGTGAAATAGATGACGAGGCAAAGGCAGTGGTAGGCTCGCTTAAAAAGCCCGTTTCACTTTGCTTTGAAGTTGCAAACGGCCCGTGCTGTACTTTCCATTTTTCTAAAGACGGCTGCACAATCAGCGAGGGAAGCTATGGCTGCACATGCAAGATGAATTTTGCAAGCCCTGAAAAGTTTAATGCGCTTATTGATAATAATAAGCCGGGTATGCCAACCAAGAATGTGGCGCAAGTGCTTTCTTTTTTGCTCGGCCCGTTTACTAAGCTTACAAACAGGCTTACAGAACTTCTTATGCCGAGTGAGGAAAATCTGAAAAACAGAGCGTTTTTTGAAGAGTCAACTGTTTTGACTTTCTACACTATTGCGGGTGCGCTCTCTGCTCTTGCAAACCACGACAGTGTTGCTAAGCATTCTGCTTTTTATACTGTTGACGGCGATATTCAAATGGGTATTACAGACGTATGCTATGCGACTCTTCGTGTGCGCAACCATACTTTTGAAACTATTAAGGAAAAACCGGACACTCCGAGAGCCATTATGGAATTTAAAACTATCGACCTTGCCAATGCTTTATTTAACGGCACCGCTTCAACTATGGCTGAGCTTTGTGCAGGCAATATCTATATGAGCGGTATGATTAATATGATCGATAATGTAAACCGTATTCTTGACAGAGTCGGTATGTATTTGGGTTAAGGAGGATTAGTAATGAGTAAATTTCCTGAATATAAGCACGAAAAATCACAGGAATGGTTCAACAGGGCATTAGATGCTATTCCGTCCGGTGTGTACGGTCACCTCGGTCCGTCAGAAGGTCTTTTTCTTCCTATAACCAAATGGCCGTTGATGTCCGACCACGCTAAGGGTACATATTTTTGGGATGTTGACGGAAATAAATATCTTGACTTTATGTGTGCTTACGGTCCTAATGTTTTGGGCTATTGCGACGATGATGTTGATAAAGCAGCTATGGAACAGCTTAAAAGGGGCAACTGCACTACTTCTCCGTCATATAAAATGGTAGAGTGTGCCGAGCTTCTTAAAGATACTGTTGCTACGGCTGATTGGGCTTTCTTTATGAAAAACGGCTCGGACGCCACCACTTTCAGTGTTATGTGTGCCCGTGCTCATACAGGCAAAAAGAAGATGATGTTCTTCAAGGGATATTATCACGGCGATTTCCAGTGGGCACAAAAGATTGACTATCCGGGTATTCTTCCTGAAGAGGTTGAAAATAATATTGTAGTTCCTTGGTTTGATATGGACGCTATGCAGGAGGCTTATGACGCTTGCGGCGGTGATGTTGCCGGTCTTATTGCTCAGCCTTATGACCACGGTAATTTCTTTGATAATGTTTGTGCAACTAAGGAGCAATGGGCTAAGGTTCGTAAATTCTGCGACGACCACGGTATGGTTCTTATTATTGATGATGTACGTACGGGTTTCCGTCTTGACATTGCCGGCTCAGACCATTATTACGGCTTTAAGGCAGACCTTATCTGTTTTTGTAAGGCACTTGCAAACGGCTATAATATGTCTTGCGTTTGCGGTCAGGAACATATGAAAAACACGGCGTCATCTGTTGTATATACAGGTTCATATTGGATGAGTGCCGAGCCTTTCGCCGCTTGCCTTGCTTGTATTCCTAAGATGAAAAAGCTTGATACGCCTAAAATGTTTAGAGAAATGGGTACTAAGCTTACGGACGGCTTTAAGGCAGCAGGTAAGGAGCACGGTTTCGACCTTGTTGTATCAGGTGAGCCTGCGCTTTTCTATTTGAGAATTGCTAATGATGACAGCCTTATGCTTCATCAGGAGTGGATTGCAGAATGTGTATCAAGGGGTCTTTTCCTTGCATCTCACCATAACCACTTTATGAATGCCGCTGTAACAGATGATGATATCAAGCTTGCAATTGATATTGCCGAGGATGCATTCTCTGTTGTGGCTGAAAGGCATCCTGAAATTCCAGGTCTAATCAAATAATATCGGCGAATAATATTTAAACGTAATTGGCAAAATTAAAAATATAATAATGGGGGTATTTTTTATGCCGGCTAACTACAAGCCATTCGATAAAGCAGAGTGGCTACGCCTTGAAAAAAAGGCAGATGAATTAAGACGACTCACAATCCAAACAGCTATTTGGGGCGGTTCGGGTCACCTCGGCGGTGCAATGAGCGCAATGGACGCTATGACTATTTTGTACCACCGTTTCATGAAAATCGACGTTAACAATCCAAACTTGCCTGACAGAGACAGATTTGTTCTCTCAAAGGGTCATGCTGCAGTAGGCTATGCG
Source organism: Eubacterium sp. CAG:251 (assembly GCA_000436835.1). Taxonomy (GTDB): domain Bacteria; phylum Bacillota; class Clostridia; order Oscillospirales; family Acutalibacteraceae; genus Eubacterium_R. The sequence continues at coordinate 23,073 of FR889112.1, read as the reverse complement.
CCTGTTATCTGCGATTATGGATTTATGCCGATTGATGAACTTAAAATCTTTAATCTTACCGGAGCAAAGATTGGTATGCATCTTGACTGTAATAAAGTTAGAGGCATCGATTGTTCAACAGGTTCGCTCGGCCACGGTCTTTCTCTCGCTGTCGGCTTTGCGCTTGCAGGCAGAGTGAACGGCATTGACTATATGAACTATGTTTTGACAGGCGACGGTGAGCTTAATGAAGGCTCAAATTGGGAGGCTGCCATGAGTGCCGCTCAGTTCAAGCTTTCTAATGTTGTTGTTCTTGCCGATGTCAATAAGTGTATGATTGACGGCAGGGTTGATGACGAGATGAAGGTTGAGCCGGTTGATAAGAAATTTGAGGCTTTTGGCTTTAATGTAAAACGTGTTGACGGTCATAATTTCAAGGAACTTAATGATGCTATTGAATGGGCTATTGAAAACCATAAAAACGGTGGCGATAAGCCAACCGCTATTGTTATGGATACTTTCAAGGGTGAAGGCGTTGACTTTATGAAAGATAATTACTTATGGCATTACGGCTCACTTGATGAGGAAAAGACTGCGCAGGCTTATGCAAGTCTTGATAAATATTACAAAGAACGTTGCGACAGAGCAGAGAAGGAGGCGTAAATTATGGGTGGAATGACATATACGATGACTGATACCACAAAGCTTTCAACTGCCGAATGCTACGGTATCGCACTTTGCGAACTTGGCGAAGAGCACAAAGACGTTGTTGCTCTTACTGCCGACCTTGCTAAATCAACTAAAATAGGTATGTTCGGTGAAAAATTCCCTGACAGATTTTTCAATGTAGGTATCGCCGAGCAAAATCTTTTCGGCGTTGCCGCAGGTATGGCTAAAAACGGACTTATTCCGTTTGCTTCTACCTTTGCTATCTTTGCGTCTGCTCGTTCGCTTGACCAGATTCATACTGATATTTGCTATCAAAATGTTCCGGTAAAGATTATTGCAACCCATGCAGGTACATCATTCGGTCAGGCAGGCTCTACTCACCATTCTCTTATTGATATGGCTTGTATGAGAGTTTTGCCGAATATGACAGTTATTTGTCCTTGCGACGGCTCGGAGACATATCATGCAGTTAAGGCAGCTTATGACATTCCGGGTCCGGTTTATATCAGAATTAACCGTGGCTTTGACCAAGTTATTTACAAATCGCCTGCCGATTGTAATTTTGAGTGGGATAAAGCTACCGTTATGAACGAGGGTACGGATATTACCGTTATTGCCTGCGGTTCTTGCGTATTTGAGGCTATGCAGGCTGCACGTATGGCTGAAGCTGATGCAGGCTTGAAGGTACGAGTTATTAATATGCATACTATTAAGCCGATTGATGAAGAGGCTGTTATGTCTGCTATTATGGATACAAGAAGAATTATTACTGTTGAGGACCACGAGGTTATGGGCGGCTTAGGCTCAGCTGTTGCTGAGGTTGTTGCTAAAAGCGGTAAGGCTTGTGCTTTCAAGATGCTCGGCCATCAAAACGCTTTCTCGACTATCGGCTTGCAGGAGGATCTTCTTGCTATTGCCGGTATTGATGCAAACGGTATCAGCGCCGCTATTCAGGAATTGATGCACGCAGATTTTGAAGCAGATGATGCTTGGGACGATGAGTTCTGATTTGTTCCTAATATTATCATCATCAATCGAAAGGAGTGTATCTTATGGCAAGTGACGAAACTCGCTATACTAATAAAATATTTATGGCGGCAGCATTACCGCTTATGAAAACTATTGCGACCGACGTGCCTGAACTTAAAAAGAAATTTGAGGGTGTAAATGCAATCTATCAGGTTTCTGCTAAGGTTAATGCCGAAGATAAGGAAGCGGTCCATTTTATCATTGAAAACGGTGAATGGAGTGTTAAGCTCGGCGAATATCTCGGTCAGGAAAAAATTGATGCCGAGCTCGCTTTTTCTTCAATGGAAAAGATGAACGAGTTTATGAAGGGCAAAATGACTTCTCTTCCTAAAATGAAGATTAAGTCGATGGGCAAGTTTTTGAAATTTATGGCTGTTTTGCTGAAAATGTCATCGCTTTTGAGCATTTCAACGCCACCTGAGGATGATGAGGAGCTTTCGCTTCTTCTTTGCAAGCTTTATTTCTATTTGCTTTCCTCAGGCATTTCACAGCTTAATAAAATGGGCCACCCGCAAGTTCACGATTGGGCGCTTAAAAGCCCTGACCGTTGCTATCAATGGGCGGTTGAAGGTCATCCGGAATGCACTGCATATATGCGTGTTAAGGCAGGCAAGTCAAGAGCAGGCAGGGGAGAATACAAACGTGCAAAGCCGTTTTTCTGTATGAAATTCGACTGTGCAACCTCTGCTCTCAAAATATTGCTCGGCACGGGTGATATGTTCCAAATGACTGCTAATAAGCAGCTTATTATGGAGGGTGCTCCCGAATTCGGTGTTCAAATCGGCGATTATATGATGCTCGTCGGCAGTTTGGCTAAATAAAATATTGTTATAATTAAATCTCCTTGCTTCATTTGTGCGGCGGGGAGGTTTATTTTTTTGCTTATTTATGTTAAACTTATAATATAAAATTTAAGAGGTGTGCTATGAAATATAATAATCAGATTTTTCTTGATGAGTTTAAAAATAAAATGCTTGAAATAAATCCTCAAAAGGTCCTTTTTGTCTGCTCAAAGGATTATGACAGATATGGCTACCGTAAAGCCCTTGATGAAATTAATATTAAAAGTGTAAGCTTTACTTCGTTTGAGCCGTGCCCGGAGGTAAGCTCTGTAGAAAATGGAATTGAAGCATATAAATCAAATGAATGCGATTTTGTTGTTGCGGTAGGTGGCGGAAGTGCGATTGATACTGCTAAGGGAATTAAATATTATTCAAAACTTGATTTTGATATTTTGGCAGTGCCAACAACGGCGGGAACGGGAGCAGAGGTCACTCGTTTTTCCGTTTTGTATAGAAATAAGGATAAGGAGTCTGTCAGTGATTATTCCATAATCCCGAATTTTCAAATATTTGATTATACCACGCTTAAATCTTTGCCTTATGAGCAAAAGGTTGTCACCTCGCTTGATGCATTTTGCCACAGCGTCGAGGCTTTTTGGTCGGTTGATGCAACGAACGAAAGCAGAAAATACAGCAAAAAAGCACTTTCCCTTTTTAATGATAATTTTGCAAGGTATATTGAAAATGATGACAGCACATTTGAGCCTATGCTGGAGTGCAGTATGCTTGCAGGAAAGGCAATTAATCTTGCAAGAACCACTGCGCCGCACGCTTTCAGCTATAAGCTTCATAAATTAAAAGGGTTTCACCACGGCAGAGCAGTAGCAGTCAGTCTTGCGTATATTTGGAAATTTATGGAAGAAAGCAACAAACTTAACGAATTAATGAAAGAAACAAGAGAAATCACAGGTTTTGACGCTGACGGCTTTATTAATTTTCTTTCAAAATTGGGACTTTTCGATGATTTAACTATGACTAAAGCACAGTTCGACGAAACAATCCACGGCGTTAATATCCAAAGGCTTCAAAATTTTCCGCTGAAATTAACAGAAGAAGATATCAAAAATATCTATTGTTCATTTATTGATGTGAAATAAAAATCAGCATCAAATATATTTGTTTTGTATAAATTAAATAATAATAATGAGCATATACGTCTAATATTCTCTCTATTGCACTTTGAAAAAAACGCTTTTATGTGGTAAAATATGTGGTGAAATATATTGTATTTGAAATTATGGAGGAAATATAATGCTTTATTCTGAAATGACAAAGGAACAGCTTCTTGATGAAAAAAAGGCGCTTGATGAAAGATACAACGCTTTTAAGGCTAAGAATCTCAAACTTGATATGAGCCGTGGTAAGCCGTGCAAAGAACAGCTTGACCTTTCTATGGGTATGCTTGATTGCAAGGATTATGTTGTTGACGGTGTTGATTACAGAAACTATGGCATTCTTGACGGTATTCCAAGCTGTAAAGCTCTTTTTGCAGAGTTAATGGGCGTTGATGCAAAGAATGTTGTTATAGGCCCTTCGGCAAGCCTTAATCTTATGTTTGATTATATTGCTCAGTGCTATGTTAAGGGTGCAGGTTCAACTCCTTGGTCAAAGCTTGACGAGGTTAAGTTTTTATGTCCTGTTCCGGGATATGACAGGCATTTCACAATTTGCGAGCATTTCGGAATCAAAATGATTAATGTTCCTATGCTTGAAAACGGCCCTGATATGGATGTTATTGAGGAACTTATTGAGGATGAAAGCGTTAAGGGTATGTTTTGCGTGCCTAAGTATTCAAACCCTCAGGGTATTACCTATAGCGATGAGGTTGTTGAGCGTATTGCAGCATTAAATCCTGCCGCTGAGGATTTTAGAATTATTTGGGATAATGCTTATTGCGTTCACGAGCTTACCGATAACGGCGATAAACTTTTAAATATTTTTGACGTTCTTCCTAAATATAATAACGAGGATATGGTTATTGAAGTTTGCTCAACTTCTAAAATCACATTTCCAGGTGCAGGTGTTTCTGCTATTATTGCAAGCGACAACAATATTGCCGCAATTAAGAAAAGACTTAATGTTGAAACAATCAGCTATGATAAAATGAACCAACAGCGCCACGTAGCTTTCTTTAAGAATGCAGACGGTATTCTTTCTCATATGAAAAAGCACGCTGCAATTCTTAAGCCAAAGTTTGATATGGTATTGAATCATCTTGAAAATGAACTCGGCGGCAAGGGTATTGCTTCTTGGTTTAATCCAAAGGGCGGCTACTTCATCAGCCTTGATGTTATGCCGGGCTGCGCTAAAAGAGTGGGCGAACTTTGCAAGCAGGCAGGTGTCACGCTTACAAGCGTAGGCGCAACATATCCGTACGGTTTCGACCCGAGTGACAGTAATATTCGTATTGCACCGTCGTTCCCTCCTATCGATGAATTAGATATGGCGGCAGAGCTTCTTTGCATTTGTACTCAAATTGCTTGCATTGAAAAGCTTGTGGGTTAACGATATGAAATTTGGTGCGTCAACAGCGTGCTTTTATCCGCTTGAAACGGAAAAGGCGCTTAAAAAGGTATGCGAGCTTGGGTATAAATATGCCGAGGTGTTTATGAACGCACCCTCAGAGCTTGAAGAGCCTTTTTTAAAACAACTTAACACCATTGCTAAAGACGGAGGAACAGATATTGTATCTGTTCATCCGTTTTCAAGCTTTATGGAAAGTTCTTGCATTTTTACCGATTATCAAAGACGGTTTGATGACTTTATTTCTATTTATGATAAAACGTGTCATGCTGCCGCAGTTTTAGGCGCTGAATATGTTGTTATTCACGGTGCGGTTGCACACCCTAAAATTCCTATTCCGGATGAAAGATATTTTGACAGGTTTAACAAGCTTATCGAAATCGGAAAGCGTGAGGGTGTAACAGTCTGCCAAGAAAATGTAAACAGATTTAAAAGTGAGAGCATTGATTTTTGCAAGAAAATGAGGGCTGCTCTCGGCGATGACTTCCATATGGTTTTTGATATTAAACAGACTGTAAGAGCAGGGCAAAACACGTTTGAATTTTTAGAGGAATTTAAAAATCAAATTGTTCATATGCATATAAGTGATAATAATGCACAGCGTGATTGCTTGCCTCCGGGGAAGGGCACGTTCGATTATAATAAAATGAAAAATATCCTTGAAAGCGCAAATTATCAGGGCGTTTATATGACTGAAATATATTCTCTCGGCTTTGACGTTGAAAAGGAATTAAGAGAAAGTAAGGCTTATTTGGAAACGATATGAAAAAAACTAATAATACTGCCAAGGGTATAATGTGTATACTTTTTTCCGCATTGAGTTTCAGCGGAATGAGTATTTTTATCAATATGTCAGGTGATGTTCCTGTTATGCAAAAGGTCTTTTTCAGAAACCTTGTTGCACTTGTTATTGCCACTGTTACTCTTGCAAAAAGTAAGCAATCATTTAAGCCGCATAAGGGTTGTATTAAATATCACATTTTACGCTCATCGCTCGGCCTTTCCGGTATGATAGGCAATTTCTATGCAACAACTAAGATGTCATCAACCTCCGATGCGGCTATGCTTAATAAAATGAGCCCTTTTTTTACGCTCATTTTTTCATATATATTTCTTAAAGAAAAATTCAAGCCTAAGCAGGCGCTTGCTATTGCGATTGCGTTTGCAGGTTCGCTTTTTGTAATTAAACCTACTCTTTCAAATGTCGAGCTTTTACCGAGTGTCGCCGGATTTTTGGGCGGCGTCGGTGCAGGTGCGGCTTATACTTGTGTAAGGCACATGGCAAATAAGGGCGAGAACGGAACGTTTACTGTGTTTTTCTTTTCGCTTTTCTCCGTGATTTGCACGGCACCGTTTTTGATTTTCAAATTTACTCCCATGACGGCAAAGCAATGGATATGCTTAATTCTTGTGGGTGTGTGCGCAGCAGGAGGACAGTTTGGCATCACCTCCGCTTATACTTTTGCTCCAAGCAGTAAAATCAGCGTTTATGATTATTCAAATGTTATCTTTACGGCAATAGGCGGCTATTTTTTGCTCGACCATCAGCTTCCTGACTTGTGGTCGATTTTGGGCTATATAATTATTTGCTCAATGGCGATTTGGATGTTCTTATACAATAAAAAGGAAGATGAGTTAAAAAACGCTAACCATTAACTATATATTGGTGTAAAGTTAAAATACTTGCAATTATCTATATATTGTGTTATAATTAATTATCATCAAATATGGAGGATGATTAATTATGAGATGTCCGTTTTGTGGCTATGAGGAAAGCAAGGTTATTGATTCCCGCCCGACTGATGAAAACGAGCGAATCAGAAGAAGAAGAGAATGTCTCAGATGCTCTAAGCGTTTTACAACTTATGAGGTTATTGAGGATGTTCCTATTATCGTAATTAAAAAGGACAAAAGCCGTGAGGTATTTGACAGAAACAAGATTTTAAAGGGTATGCTTCGTGCGTGCGAAAAAAGGTCTGTCACTATCAACGAGCTTGAAACCGCTATATCTGAGATTGAGGCTACGCTTCAGTCTGCTATCGACCGTGAGGTTACTTCGGCAAGAATAGGCGAGCTTATTATGGAAAAGCTTAAAAATATTGACGAGGTTGCCTATGTTCGTTTTGCGTCCGTTTATAAGGCTTTCGACAGCGTTGAGGCTTTTAGGGACGAAATTTCAAAGATGTAATATAATGAGTTGGGGCGATTATCTGTTTTGCAGTAGTCGCCTAATATTATATAAAGGAGAATGAAATGAAAAAGCTGATTAGTATATTTTTATCACTTGTTATGGCGTTGAGCGTTTGTTCCGTTGCTTTTGTATCAAATGCTCAAACTATCGCTCAGCCGCTTAAGTATGACTATACTCTTGAAAAAATTGCCATGCAAAGAGCCTGTGAACTTGTATATCTTTATGAGCACAAAAGGCCTAACGGCTCAAGCGTATTTACCGCTTACAGCGATTACGGCTATAATTCAAATGGCAAAGGCGAAAATATTGCTCAAATTACTTATAAAGGTCAAAATACAGTTGATAATGCCGCTGCTGTTCACAACGCTTGGCGTGAAGATAATGAACATTATGCCGGTCAGGGTCACAGACGTGCAATGCTTGACCCTCGCTATACCGCAGTAGGCATTGCTCATATTTATTATTTTGACGGAGCAAAGTATATCCATTTTTGGGCAGAGGAGTTCGGCACAACCGTAAGCAATACAAATGCGACAGCGGCTAATGATTCTAACGCTTCTATTTCGTTAATGTCGGATAACAGCGTTGTTGTTTCTAATCTTACACCTAATATAACTTCAACGAGCGTTAAAACAAGCGTTAATGTTAAGTTTGAACAAACAAACGCAAGAACTGTTCTTGCTATGATTAATAATTTTAGAGCAAGTAAAGATGCTTGGTATTGGAACAGTGATAATGTAACTAAAACTTATGTAAACGGATATCAAGAGCCTACAAAGACAGTAGTTAATTCAGTTACTCCCAATGGTAATTCCTCATCCTCAACTTCCACTCTTAAAAGCGCTTCCAAGCCTAAGAAGCCGACAATTAAGTCGCTTAAAAAAGGCAAAAAGTCTTTTATACTTAAATGGAAGAAGATAAAAGATGTAAAAGGATATCAGGTTCAGTATTCAACAAGCAAGAAGTTTAAAAAAGCAAAGAAAGTTAATATAAAAAAATCAAGCACAACGAAACTTACGGTTAAAAAGCTTAAGAAAAAGAAAAAATATTACGTTCGTATGCGTTCTTATAAGATGGTAAACGGCAAAAAAGTTTATTCCTCTTGGTCAAAAACCAAAACAGTTAAAACAAAATAGTTATAATTTAAGCGCCTTGTGGTATAGCATTCAGCTTTTACCATAGGGCGCTTTTGATATTGTATCGGGCGATTGATAATCGCCCCTACGTCGAAATAAATTCTGCGCTTGAATAAAATACAAAATCTGACGCACTACCGTACGACAGATTTTGAGAGGAGAATAATTCGGAGTGTTTACTATAAATTTTGCGAAGCAAAATTTATTCAAACACGGAGTGTTATTCGACGATGTCCCACGGCCATGGGTCCTTAAGCCATTCGTCGCTGTTAAAGCCGTTTAAAGTCAGCGGACCGTACTGCTTTTCAAATTCTGCCTTAACTGCCTCGTACTTGCTCTTGTAATCATTGAGCATTTGGAGTGCTTCGGTGTCGTTTGGGTGGGTGTCACAGTAAAGTCGGCATTCATACATTGCAAAGCCAAGGGCTGAAAGTCTTTTTAAAAGCTTTTTCTTTTCCATTATTTTGCCCTCCTGCCTAAAAACGGTTTATCAAGAGTTGGAAAGAGCGTGCCTGCGTTGAGTGCTTTGTCTGTTTCATAACTCATTAAATCAAGCTGGAGCGGTATATATGCCATGGTCGGAGTTGCGTCAACAGGAATAGCCGGACGCATTTCGTTTTTTAAAAAAGAGGGCTTAAAAAGCTCTGTATATTTTTCCATAAAATTCACCTTTCTGTATAGATTTACTCTTTATTCTATGTTTAATATTCTTTTTTGCCATAATATTTTTATTTACATATAATGGAATGTGATGTTTAAAAATGATTAAATCAGGTAATCATAATAACGTAAGGTAAAGCCTTAAAGATATTTAACAGTACAAAGGTGTGATTATTTTGCTTATTAAACGAGGCGAAATTTACTATGCAGACCTTAGTCCCGTTGTAGGCAGTGAACAGGGCGGAGTAAGACCTGTTTTGATAGTTCAAAATGACGTGGGAAATAAGTTTTCACCGACCGTTATTGCCGCTGCTATTACATCGCAAAAGGATAAAAATGCACTTCCAACGCATATTGAGGTTGATGCAGGCAATTGCGGACTTGCAAAGGACAGCGTTGTGCTTTTGGAACAAGTGAGAACAATAGACAAAAGGCGACTTAAGGAAAAAATGGGAAGCCTTGATAATACGGATATGGGCAAGGTCGACCACGCATTAACAGTAAGCTTCGGATTATAAACAGTATTATTGAATATAACAATAAAAATACTTGATTTTTCAAACAATCTTATTAATTTCTTATTTTTTTAAAAAGAGAATGAAAATAAGATTGTTTTATTTTTTTATATGTGTTAAGATAATTAAAAAGCATATAAAGGATTGATAATAAATGATGAAAATAGCTAAATTTGAAAAGGTTTCCTTTGAGCAGTTTGAAAAAGATTGGCTTAAAAATTTCCCTGATACAAATGACGTAAAGGCTGTGTATGACAGCATTAAACTTCCTAAAAGAGCAACAACAGGCTCGGCAGGATATGACTTTTATGCTCCGGCAAACATTTGCTTTGAAAAAGGAAAATCGACTCTTGTTCCGACAGGTATTCGCTCAAAAATTGACGAAGGCTGGGTTCTTTCAATTTATCCACGTTCAGGTCTCGGTTTTAAGCATCGCTGTCAGCTTGACAATACAGTCGGAATTATTGATTCGGATTATTATAATTCCTCAAACGAGGGTCATATTATGATTAAAATAAGCTGTGACGCCCACGATGACGGTCATAAGGCTGAAGTTGCGGCAGGCGATGGATTTGCTCAGGGTATTTTTACTCAGTTCGGTATTACTGTTGATGATGAGGCCGACGGTGTTCGTGACGGCGGCTTCGGAAGCACAACAAAATAAATTTTAACAAAAAGGCGGACATTTGTCGTCGACAAATAAATTTGAAATTTTAAAGGCATAATAAAATGAAAAAAATATTTACTAAAAAAATAAATGTTGCGCTTGCCGCAATGCTTTGCTGTGCATTGTGGGGAAGTGCATTTCCTGTTATTAAAATAGGATACAATTTTCTGAATATAGCCGGCAGCGATACATCATCGCAAATTCTTTTTGCAGGCATCAGATTTTTCCTGGCAGGCTTTTTCACAATTCTTTTGGGCAGCATTTTTGCCGATAAATTTATTGTGATTAAGAAAAAGGAAAATTGGAATAATGTGGCAGTTCTTGCCGTTTTCCAAACAGTTATGCAATATGTATTTTTCTATATAGGATTGGCGCACACTACCGGCTCAAAAAGCTCGATTTTAGATTCTACAAGCGTATTCTTTGCCGTGCTTATTTCCTGCCTTATTTTCAAGCAGGAGAAGCTGACAATAAATAAAATCATCGGCTGTATAATAGGATTTGTTGGTGTTGTGCTTATAAATATCACCTCCGGTTCTCAAGTCGGCTCATTTGCATTTAACGGAGAGGGATTTATTATTCTATCTGCGCTTTCTTATGCATTTTCAAGTGTACTTGTCAGCAGATATTCAAAAAGCGAAAGCCCTGTTGCCTTGAGCGGATATCAGTTTATGCTCGGTGGCGCTGTTATGATTTTGGCAGGCCTTATTTTTGGAGGCAGGTTTAAGGTTACTTCTCTTCCGGCTTTTGGCGTTGTAATTTATCTTGCGCTTCTTTCTGCTTGCGCATATACAATTTGGGGAATTTTGCTTAAATATAATGATGTTTCAAGTGTTTCCGTTTTCGGTTTTATGACTCCTGTTTTCGGATTTGCATTGTCGTCAATTATTCTTAAGGAGCATCTTTCACAGCAATTATGGCTTACAATTATAGCACTTGTTCTTGTTTGCCTCGGTATTTTATGTGTGAATTTGAATATAGATAAGCTTAAAAAACACAAAAATATTGAAAAGGAGAAAAATTAATGAAGGCGAAAATTACTCTTGCAAAGGAATTTAAAATAGGCGAGATTGACAAAAGAATTTACGGCTCATTTATTGAGCATCTCGGCCGTGCCGTTTATGGCGGAATATATGAACCTGATCACCCGACAGCGGATGAGGACGGCTTTAGAGGTGACGTTATAGACCTTGTTAAAAAGCTTAATGTGCCTATCGTTCGCTATCCCGGCGGTAACTTCGTTTCAGGCTATAATTGGGAGGACGGTGTCGGCCCTGTTGAAAAAAGACCTAAACGTCTTGACCTTGCTTGGGGCACTACTGAGCCTAACTATTTCGGAACAAATGAGTTTATGAAATGGTGTAAAAAAGCGAATACCGAATGTATGATGGCAGTAAACCTTGGCACTCGAGGCGCTGACGAAGCGAGAAATCTTGTGGAATATACTAATCATAAATCAGGCTCTGCGTGGTCGGATTTAAGAAAAAAGCACGGATATGACGAGCCTTGGGATGTCAAACTTTGGTGTCTTGGCAACGAGATGGACGGCGCTTGGCAGATGGGAGCTAAGACTGCGACTGAATATGGCAGGGTTGCTCTTGAAGCTTCAAAAATGATGAAGTGGACCGACCCTACTATTGAAACCGTGCTTTGCGGCTCTTCAAGCGTTAATTCAAAGACTTTCGGTCAGTGGGAGGCTGAATCACTCGATATTGCTTATGACAGCGTTGACTATGTTTCGCTTCACCAATATTACGGCAACCACGACGGCGATACTATGAGTTATCTTTCATACACTCTTCAGCTTGAGGAATTTATACATACCGTCACCTGCGTTTGCGATTATATTAAGGCAAAGAAACATTCTAAAAAGACTATGATGCTTTCCTTTGATGAATGGAATGTTTGGTATCATTCAAATAATGCACCTTATGAAAGATGGTCAATTGCACCGCCAAGGCTTGAAGATATTTATAATTTTGAGGATGCACTTCTTGTCGGTTCGATGCTTATAACATTTCTTCGCCATTGCGATAGGATTAAAATTGCTTGCCTTGCTCAGCTTGTTAATGTTATTGCTCCTATTTTCACCCAAACAGGCGGAGGAATATTTGCGCAAACAATTTTTTATCCTTTTGAGCATTTAAGCAATTTTGGCAGAGGCGTTGCGCTTAATCCTATTATTTCAAGCCCTAAGTATGACTGCAAGGCTTACACCGACGTACCTTTCCTTGAGTCAATTGCGACCTTTGATGAGGAAAACGAGGAAATGACTGTTTTCTGCGTTAATAAGTCAATGAACGAGGGTATGACGCTTGATGTGAACCTTCTTGATTTTGATGGATATAAGCCTTTTGAATTTATTTCAATGGACGGATATGATAAAAACGACGTCAATTCGTTTGAAAATCCTTTTGTTAAACCGCACAACAATCCATTGCCTGAGTTTGACAATAAAACGCTTACAGCCCAAATTAAGCCGTTTAGCTGGAATGTTATCAGATTGAAAAAAATGTGATTTTATTTAAAAACAAAAGAAATGCCAAAAACGGCATTCCTGAAAAAATATAATTCGGGCAATGCGAACGAGATTTGCGTTGCCCGAATAGTAACAATAATATATTTCTGCCCGTAGCACAGTGGCTAATGCATTAGATTCCGATTCTAAAGACCGAGAGTTCGAATCTCTCCGGGCAGACCACGTCGTCGCAAGTTACATATCGCTTGCGGCGACTTTCATTTTATATTTAATCAGAAAGTCACCTCGCACTCATTCCACTGCTCCTCCTTTGCGAAACGAGTCACGCTCAAGTCGCCTGCTCGGTTGTAAACGTCCTCGCAACGGCTTGGTATCGCTACCAACTCGCTTCGGTTAAATCAATATAGTGAAGCGCAAGTTACATATCGTTTTTAGACATTCGATAAAGTGGCTAAAACGCGCCTAATAAAAATAAATAACCCTTTTTGCCTCTCTTGTGTAAAGGGAGGTGGGTGCAACTTGTTGCACTCGGATGGATTGGAAAAATTGCAAGGACATCGAGTCTTTGCAATTTTTGGCGCTTTCCGTCTTTTGCTCGGGGGCAGTACCCACGTACAGCACCCACTCGCAAAATACGAAATTTATCTCGCTTTCTCGAAGTCTGTCGGCGTATAGAAAAAGCCTTGCATACGCAAGGCTTTTTTGCTATCTTTGTTTAATTTTATGAATTATTGCATAAATAGCTCTTATTCGTTATGTATCGCTGTAAGTGCGCTTACCTTAATGCTCTTGTTAGCAGGGGAAAGACCTGCAAGCACACCCACTCCGACTGAAAAGGCAATGCCTAAAAGCGCAAGCCATAACGGAATTGACGATACGCAAATTTTTGCACCCATACTTGTGTCAATCATACCACTCATTACCTTTTTGGCAACAAGGTTTGCAATAATTGAAATGATATAACTTATGATTATTCCTATCGTTCCGCCGAAAAGCCCGATAATTCCTGCTTCATAAAGGAACATATCCTTGATATCCTTAATGTCACAGCCGAGAACCTTCATAATGCCGATTTCCTTTGTACGCTCAAAAACACTCATAACCATAGTGTTGCTGATGCCGAATGCCGCAACGAACATTGAAACCGCACCGATAGCACCTAAGATGAGCTGAACAACTCGCATTACCTTTTTTTGCTCTTGCAATCCTTCGTCGTCTGTTGAACAACTGTAGCCTTTATCTTGGATTTCCTTTTTTACCGCCGCAACATCCTTTGAGTCATTGCAATAAACGTTAATTGAGGAATATGTTAATTTGTAGTTTCTTATATTGCTTAATCTGATGCTTTCATTGACAATTTGCTTTGCCAAATCAAGGTCAATATAAATTGCCGTTGCTGCCTCAGAGTCGTTGCTTGCCTTTTTTAATGTACCTATAACATTAAACCTTTGCGTGCCGCCGTTTGACGGCTGAGATGATGAACCGGTTGAACTTTCGTCATTGCCATTTTCTTGAGTGAGAGAATAGTTGCCGCCTTCGGAGTCACTGTTTTGATTTTTTGCGCAGAAGGTAAAGGTGTCCTTCATAAAATCAAACTCACTCTCGCTGATGTTATAGTTTTCATCATATTTGTATTTCGGATTGTTGCCCTGACTGTCTGAAAAAAATTGTATTATTTGATTTCCGAATAAGGCTGCATTCTTATCCCTGTACTTATCAAAACCGCCTTGGTCGGTTTTATAGCCAAGCATTTCCATTTCTTTAAGCGGAATACCGTATACAGAGCTGTTATATGTATATTTTCCGTGTGAAATGTTGATGTATGAGCTTATTTCAAGAGTTGGTACAACCGTTTTAACATTATTAAGCTTGGAAAAGTAATTTACTGCCTTGTCGTCAAACGGCATTTCCTTTTGTACCTCTCCCGAATCGTTCGTATAATCTCCCATTGGGTAAACGGTAATTTTGTTAAGCGTTGAATCAGACTGATACTGTGAGGTAATCATTTTATCAATGCCTACGCCGATTGAAACCATTATTATAATTGCACAAGTGCCTACAACCACGCCTGCAATTGTGAGCCTTGTCCTCGTTCTTCGATTTCGCAGGTTTTGCCAAGCCATTGCAAAGAGGTCAGATTTTTTCATCGAACTTTACACTGCCTTTCTTGTGCTTTTTCTTTTTAATAACAATTGTGCTTACAATTACGGCAATTAATGCAACACCGCCGATAACCGAGCCTAAAATAACTTTTTTTGTATTGCTGTGGTCTTCTTCATCTTTGCCGTTGTCTTCAGGATTTTCACCCGTTTTGTCAAATGGGTCTTCCTCTTTTTGAACTGTTACTTTGAATTCCTGTTCAATAGATTTTTTGTCCATATTCTCATTTTCATATTCAAAAACAAGAGTGAGTTTGTAATCTCCTGTTTCATCAAATGTAACAGGAAGGGTATAGTTACTTACAAACTGTCCGCCTGCATCAATGTTACCTATGTAAGCGCTGTTTATCTCTTTGCCTTTTTCGTTGAGAAGTTTGACTGTACCGTTTGAAAGTTTTGTTTGACCCATATTTATTACTTGGAATGCACAATCGTTTTCCTCGCTGACATTTATTGTTTTGTCGGCAAGAGCGATTTGCTGGAATTGCACCTTGTCAGGCTGAACAACCGGTATACTCATTGTTAAATCGCTAGAACCGCTTTGCTTGCCGCCTTCTATATATTCGTATGATACAGTAGCGGTAATAGGATAAACGCCTGATGTAGCCGTGCTTAAGCAATTGAATTTTTTGCTGACTTTTACTGTTGCATTCGGCTTAATTGATTTAATTGAAATTGTATCTGTTCCGTCTGCAACAACAAAACTGTCACCGCCTGCAAGCTTAATAAGAACGTTTTGCGCCTTTATTGATGATGAATTATTTTTGATATTAAAACTTAAAGTGAATTCTTTACCGCCTGAAACTGACTCCTTGCCATAGCTAAAACTTGAAACAATAAGCTGAGGAGTTAATTCACTTGCTTTTTTAGATCTTTTCTTTGAAATAACTTTGATGCTGAAGGTGAATTCCGCCGTGCCTTGCTGCTTTTCTCCGTTTACGACATATTCGTATGTCACACTTGCCGTGATAGGATACATTCCGCCTGGAATTCCTTTGTTACAAATAAATTGCTTAGAAAAATTTGCACTTGAAGCCTTATTGATTTTTGATTTATAAATTGTGTCAACATCGCTTGCAATTGAAAATGCATCACCGCCTGCAAGCTTGATGTTTACGTTATTGACGTTGTACTGTGCACTCTTGTTCGAAAGTTTGAAATTAAGCTTGAAATTATCGCCTGCCGTTAAATTAGCCTTGCTTACGCCAAAACTTGCCACAAGACTTGGGCTGCTGCCGGCACTATGAGTCGTGCCTTGTAAAACCTGAACGGTGTATGAAAATTCCGCTGTGCCGCTCGTTGTTTCTCCGTCCTCGGTATACTCGTATGTTGCGCTGATTGTGATAGGGTACATACCTGCGCTTGCACCTGCACTTACATAAAAGTTCTTGCTAAACTGTGCGCTTGCACCTTTTGAAAGTGAAGGGGAATAAATGGTATCCACGTCGTTTGCAACGGTAAATGTATCTCCGCCCGATAAGCGCATATTAAGATTTTTAACGTCTAATTTTGAATTTGTATTCTTTATTTTATATTTAAGTTTAAATGTATCTCCTGCATAAATTGCCTTTTTATCAATGGAAAAGCCGTCGGAAATAAGGCTTACAGCCGATGCCTGAGAGCTGTCATCTGCCGCAAGCGCAATGCTTTGCGGTGCAATAATCATTAATAATGTTAATATGATTGAAGTTAATAACTGAATTTTTTTCATTACTTTTCTCCTTTAACTGTTATATTTTTTTGATGTTATTCTGCCGTCGGAAATATTGACTGTTATGTCAGAATATTTTGCAACATTTGCATCGTGAGTTACCATAACAAGCGTTTGCTTTTTTGTATAAACAAGTTGCTTTATAAGGTCCATAACCTCAATAGTTGTTTTGCTGTCAAGGTTACCTGTAGGCTCGTCTGCAAACACTACACTTGGGTCTGTTACAAATGCTCTTGCTATGCCGACTCTTTGCTGCTGACCGCCGCTCATTTCCTTTGGCTTGTGCGTATATCTGTTGTCAATTCCGACAAGTTTGAGCATTTCCATAGCCTTTGCTTCTCGTTCTTCCTTGCCAACGCCTTTAAACATAAGCGGTAATGCCACATTTTCAAGTGCTGTCATAGTCGGCATAAGGTTATATGACTGGAAAATAAAGCCTGTAAACTTTTGCCTGAATTTTGCCAAATCCGCTTCACTTAAATTATCTATTCTGTATTTGCCGATATAGACCTCGCCGCCGCTCGGTCGCTCAATGCCGGCAAGCATATTTAAAAGCGTTGATTTGCCCGAACCTGATGTGCCCAAAATTGCGCATATCTTGTTTCTTTCTATTTCAAGATTGACCTTGTCAAGTGCGATAACCTCTTCCTCGCCGACTTTATAATGACGGGAAAGGTCAACTGTTTTAATCAATATATCACTTTCCATAGCGCCCTCCTGTAATTTTATTTTACAAGTAACTGTGCTAAATGAGATATCACAGTTACTTACGGCTTAAGTATAGCATTAAGAAATAGACTTGTCAACAATTTTTTGCCTATTTTTAAAACTTTATTTTATATTGAAATTAATATAAATAGGTGTATAATAATTATTGTAAATATATCTTTGGAGGATTAACTATGTTAGATAAACGCAAGGTAGTAATCATCGGTGCAGGTCACGTCGGCTCTCACGTTGCAATGGCACTTTGCTTTCAGGGCACTTGCGATGAGATTGCTTTTATTGATATAGACCATGAAAAGGCAGTTGCAAACTGCTACGATGTTGCAGACGCATGTCTTTTTTTAGGTTCAACAACTAAAATTAAGGTAGGGGACTATGAAGATTGCAGGGATGCCGATATTATTGTCAATTCAATCGGTATTCCTCGTAAGCCGGGACAGACAAGGCTCGATATGCTCGACGATTCAATCAGAATGTTAAAGGATGTTGTTGAAAATCTTAAGCCTATTGATTTTAAGGGCATTTTTGTTTCAATTACAAATCCTGCCGACGTTATTGCAAATTATGCAAGAGTTCATCTCGGACTTCCGAGGGAAAGATGCTTTTCAACAGGTACCTCTCTTGATACCGCAAGGCTTAAAAGAACAGTCAGCGAGCTTGCAAATATAGACAGAAAAAGCGTTACAACCTGTGCTATCGGCGAGCACGGCGACTCTTCATTCGTTCCTTTTTCAACTCTTACTCTCGGCGGAAAAAACTATAAAGAACTTCAAGAGGCGAAGCCTGAAAAATACAGTAAGCTTACTGAGGATTTCGTGTTAGAGAGAACCCGTTATATCGGCTATGATATTATCAACGGAAAAGGTTCAACCGAATTTGGAATCGGCGCTGCTTGTGCAGATATTTGCAAAGCAATTTTCCACGATGAAAAGAGAGTTATTCCGGCTTCTGTTTTGCTTGAAGGAGAGTATGGTATTGATGGCGTAGCGTGTGGTGTTCCTTGCGTAATCGGCAGAAACGGAATTGAGGATATTATTGAACTCGAACTTAACGATAAAGAAAAGGGGCAAATGGCGCACACTTGCTCGGTAATTAAGGACTACTGCGAACGTGCAGAGAATGTAAAATAAGGTTGTGAATAAGCAGCCATAACGTCGAAAGAAATTCCGTGTTTGAATAAATTTCTGTGAAATTTATAATAAACATTTCGTTCCTTTCTCCTTCTCCCCAAAAAGCTTACGCTTTTCGGGGACCCACTATGAAAAAAGGAATTAGAAGCACGTAGGTAAATACGTATTTCTAATTCTTTTTATTCCGCACGATTCTGACTACTTCTTCGCAGCCTTACGTCGTTGCAAAATCTGCCGTACAGTAGTGCGTCAGATTTTGGATACTGTGTAATTTATCAATTGAATAAACAAAAAGCAAGACGAATTTTCGCCTTGCTTTTTGTTTATATTTATTCTGTTTTATGCTTATTTTGTTGTGCTTTGGGCTGTTTGACCTTTAGCACTGTAGTCCTGATAGCGGTTTTCAAGCTTTTTATACTTGCCGCTTTTAAGGTCTTTCATAAGCACCTCATCGCCGTCAAACGAGATATAATATTCGCCGACAGGGGTGAGGGAATATGTTTGCTTGCCGTCTTTTGAAGTTGTATCATTCTTCTTCATAATGTTAGCGGCAACTTTTACATATTGCTTTTTGCCGATTTTAACGCCGTTTTGACTAATCATAAAGTCATATTTTTCTTTTACTTTATCAAGCCCAAGCTCTTTTTTAGTATATGATGTCTTAATAAAGTTGATTGCGTCGGAGTCTTTAATTTTTGCTTTGTCTGTAGCATTTTCTACAGAAGCTGTTGTGCTTTGCGTAGTATTTTTATCGTCAGCCTTTGAGCAGGCAACAAACATACAAGCAACAGTAACTGCCGCCAGCAATACTGCTAAAAACTTTTTCATTGTAAAAGCCTTTCAATATTAATTATTCAGCGTCCTCGTCGTCTGCTTCTTCAACCTCAAATTCAAGCATTTCGCCGCAATTTGGGCAAGGAACAGTACCGTTAAGTGCTGTTTCGGCGTCTACTGTGAAAGGAGTGTTGCAAAGAGGACATTCAACCTCAAATTCTTCCTCATCGTCGTCGCAGCAATCGTCGCAATCGCACTCGTCGTCGTAATCGTCGTATACATATTCCTCAAGGTCTGCTAAATCCTCGTCAACAGCGTCAACCTGGTCTGCAAGCATTTCAACGCCGTCTGTCATATCGTCAATATCCTCAACAAGATTTGAAAGAACGTCAACGATTGCAGAGAAAACCTTTGTTTCCTTCTTGTTGTCGCCAAGGTCAAGACCTTCGATTAAACCTTTAAGATAGCCTAAGCTTTCAGTTGTATCCATAGTGTTATATCCTCTCTAAATAAATTGTGCAAAAATTATTTTTTAAAATTTGCTGTGTTATAAGTGCTGAGCTTATGCTCTTTCCATATATTCGCAGGTTCTTGTGTCAATTCTAATCATATCGCCTTCGTTAATGAAAAGAGGAACACGAATTTCTGCGCCTGTTTCAACCTTTGCAGGTTTAAGTGTGTTAGTAGCTGTGTTGCCTTTAAGTCCCGGCTCTGTTTCGGTAACTTCAAGAGTAACAAATGTAGGAGGCTCAACACCGAATACCTTGCCCTTGTATGAAAGGATACGGCAAACCTCGTTTTCCTTAACAAACTTAAAATTGTCTGAAAGGTCATCCTGTGAAACAGGAACCATCTCAAATGTATCGTTATCCATAAAGTAGTAAAGACCTTCGTCATTGTATGAGTAAGTCATTTCTTTTCTTTCGATGTAAGCGGTAGGGAACTTAGCTGTTGGGTTATAGCTCTTTTCAACTACTGAGCCTGTGATAACGTTCTTTGTCTTTGTTCTTACGAAAGCAGCGCCCTTACCCGGCTTAACGTGCTGGAATTCTATAACCTGAAGCACATTGCCGTCCTCTTCAAATGTAACGCCGTTTCTGAAATCGCCTGCTGAAATCATATTTTTACCTCCGAGTAAAATGTAATTTAAAAATTAATATAGTCTTATTTTATAATATTTCCATCAATAAATCAATACCCATTTTGTAACTATCCTTGCCATAGCCGCAAATTTGTTTAACACATACGTCGGTTATAACGGAAATCTTGCGAAAATCCTCTCTTTTGTGAATGTCAGACATATGAACCTCAACAAAAGGAGTAAATTCCTGTACCGCCTCAATAGCATCCCTTATTGCATAAGAATAGTGGGTATATGCGCCTGCATTGATGACTACGCCGTCAAATTCATCCTTACTTTCGTGAATAACATCAATAATGTCACCTTCATGATTTGACTGAAAAAATGATACCTTGGCGCCGTTAGCCTTGCCGTAAAGCTTTAATTCGTCGTTAATCTGCTTTAAGGTTTCGCCGCCGTAAACATTCTTTTTTCTTATCCCGGTCATATTAAGATTAGGACCGTTTAGTACAAGTATTTTTTTCATAGTTTTCACCGTATTTAATGTAAATAAAAAATAATGGGAGCGATATTACCGCTCCCATATATGTATAATTATTTATACTTTCTTTTACGAGCAGCCTCGCTCTTCTTTTTACGAGCAACAGAAGGCTTTTCATAATGCTCTCTTTTACGAACTTCCTGGATGATACCATCACGAGAAGTCTGGCGCTTAAAGCGTCTGAGTGCGCTGTCAAGAGACTCATTTTCTTTTACTTTTACTTGGCTCATTTTATTCCCTCCCTCCGACCTCTTCGGGGGTATTTGATACTATTAATTAAATATCTGCACAAGATTATATACAAAAAAATTTACCTTGTCAAGTATTTTATTAATAATTTTATCGATATTTGTAAAATTGTGAATGATTACTAAATTTTAACGCTTTTCTTGGCGGAATTATCACTATAATATTGCTTTTTGTTCTTTGTTGCATAGGCTTTTACATAGTAATAATATCGTGTTTTTTTATAAACTTTCTTGTCGTAATATTTAAAAGTCTTGTTTCCTTCAACGGTCTTAATAAGCTTATACTTGCCGTTTTTTGATGTAGCACGATAAATTTTATAGCCGGATGCTGTATTCACCTTGCTCCAAGAAAGCTTTGTTCTTTTGCCTTTTTTAGAAGCTTTGAGTTTAGTCTTTTTAAGTTTAACCTTAATCGGACTTGAAACAGCAGCAGCGGTTGAGCCGATATTGTTGTTTGCACAAACGGCAACTACATATTTACTGCCAAGTTTTAAACCTCTTAAAATATAGTTTGTATTGGTTGTTACAATGTATTTATAATTATTTGTGCCTGCCTTTGCATAACCTATTGTGTAAGATTGTGCATTTTGAGCGCCTGACCAAGACACTTTAAGAGTCGATTTTGTATCGCTATTTACCTTAAGATTTGTTACCTCTCCAAGCTCATATTCTGCACTTGTACTCGGTGAAATCTCGCTTTGATATGTTTCACTTTTCACGTTAATATATCGCTGAATTTTATAATAATATTTTTGGTTGTTTGCAATATTCGTGTCTGTAAAGGTAGCTCCGCTTTCCTGCGGCACGTTTGTAAGCTGTTCGTATTTTCCGCTTTTACTTGTTGAACGGTAAATTGTTACTCCGCTTATATCCTTTCTTTGCGCCCAGGTAAGCGTGATTGAATTATTGTTTGCGGCTGCCGATATTTTTGCCGGCTTGGGCGGCTGAACGGTTTTAGTCGCTTCTGTTGAATAATCCTGCCATTTACCGTTTGCAAAAGCTCTTACTCTAAAGCAATATGCAGCCCCTGTTGTAAGATTTTTAACCGAGTAGTTTAAAGCGGTTATATTATTGCTTGCGGTTATCCATTTGTTTGAATCGCTTGCACGGTATTGAACGCTGTATGCAGTAGCATCCGGTATCTGCTTGAAATAAATTTTAACGGAAGTTGAACTGTCACGTTCTGTTTTTGTAATTTCAGATGTGTATTTTGTAAGCGAGTCAAGTTGATAATATTGCTCTAAAAATGAATATCTGTTAAGTGACATTCCCACACCGCCGCTGCGCCTGAAATTAGAGCCTAAAAGTAAATTGAGGGAATTTGATTTGTTGGAAGTAGGATTTGCGATAAAGCTTTTCCAATAAACAGTGTCAATCCTGCAAACTGACGAGGATATGCCGGAAGTAGCATAATTTGAATGATAAAGCATAATTTTTTCATCATCAATATGCTGAATTAAAACTGTGTGCTTTTTGCTGTCATTATCGTTTGCACAACCTATTTGAAGCACATCGCCTACCGCTGCGTTTGCACAAAGCCATTCCTTTAAGGATTTAGCGTAACTTGAATCGGGGAATGTTGCCTGCGATACCGTGAAATAATTTGAAGTGTGGTTAAAACGGTAATTTCCTACTTGCTGTTCATAATAATATGTAACTGAGTAAAGACGTGCACAAACGTCACTTATAAAGCCAAAGCAGTTATACTGAACAGACGAGTTTTGAAAAGGAATATATCCTGCTTGAGTTTGAAGATTATTTAATGCGTCCTCAATGTGAGGGCGGTTGTCTGCATAAGAAATACCTGCCGAAAAAATGCAGGTTATTGATATAATAAATGCCAAAATAAAAGAGATAATTCTTTTCATTCGACAGCCTCCTTTAAAAATCGACACATATTATACCACAAGTATACGCTGTCGTCAAATTGACAAACATGGCATAATTTGTCACGAGCGATACTTAGTTTGTGACAACGAAAAAGACCGCTGAAAAATCAGCGGTCACAGCGTG
>FR889111.1 GCA_000436835.1 Eubacterium sp. CAG:251 | reverse complement strand
AGTAACTCGTCGGACTAAAACTAAAAACAGCCTACAGGCGATTTGTGAAAGCCTGTGAGCGAAATAGGAGGTTAATATGAACTACAAATTCACAATGAAAGGCAAATCAAATTAAAGGAGGCAGATATAAAATCATAGTTAGCGTGTTGCCTTATGGCAGCAAAGGAAATAAATTCTAAAGCATCAGGCAATAATAGTATTGAAAAATCAAGCGGGAGTGAGCTGAAAATCAATACACAAAACATTGCCGATGAGAGAATCAGCACGGAGCTTTGGATGCAGCATTTTGCAAATACCCTACTGAATCAAAATGCGATTGACGACAAAACCTATCGCAAATTGATGGGCAAAATCAGCGTAGAAGTCAATCGCAGATACGGAAAAATAAACTGAAAAGCTATGTAAAACATTACCAAAACAGGTATCAATCCCCTAATGAACAGAGGGGTGAAATACTGTAAAATAAAGCTGGATAATAGAAATTATTTGTGATATTGTCTGCTTGGAAAGGAGTAAAAATATGGATATATATTCAACTCGTGAGAAAATCAGAAAAGAAAATATCAACTTTATGAATCTGCCGTTGCGAGTGACATTTTACGCTCGTGTCAGCACGGATTTTAATGTTCAGTTAAATTCGCTTGATAACCAAATAACATATTACACCGATTTCATTAGGAAAAATCCGAATTGGGAATATGTTGACGGCTATGTTGACGAGGGTATATCGGGCGTATCGACTGCAAAGCGTGAGCGATTCAACGAAATGATTGAGGACGCTAAGGCAGGAATGTTTGACCTGATTGTAACCAAAGAGGTGTCGAGGTTTGCCCGTAACACGCTGGACAGCATTCGCTTTACCCGTGAACTTTTAGCAAGCGGAGTGGCTGTGTATTTTCAAAATGACAACATAAATACACTTGACGAGGACAGTGAACTGAGGCTGACGATTATGTCATCTATGGCACAGGACGAGTCGAGAAAAATCTCAACCCGTGTGCGATTCGGTCATCAACAGGCTATCAAAAAAGGCACTGTACTCGGCACAAACAATATGTACGGCTACATCAAAAAAGACGGAAAGCTGATGATTGACGAAACGCAAGCCGACTTTGTGAGAGAACTGTTTGAAATGTATGCCACGGGAAAATTCAGTATGAAGCAAATGGAAAAGCATTTTTACCAAAAAGGAATACGAAATTCAAAAGGTAAAATGCTCTCCCACTCAACGATGAGCAACATCATACGCAACCCAAAATACAAAGGCTACTATGCAGGAAACAAGGTGCGAATTACAGACCTGTTCACCAAAAAGCAAAAGTTTTTGCCCGAGGAAGAATGGGTTATGTATAAAGATGAAACCGGTGAAACAGTACCGGCAATCGTCAGCGAGGAATTATGGGACAAGGCAAACGAAGTGCTCTATATGCGAAGTCAGGATGTAATCACGGCACAGCACAAGACGGTGCATCAAAACCTGCTGACAGGCAAACTGATATGTGCACACTGCGGTATGCCCTACTATCGCAAGGACGCAGTAAGCAAGGGCGGAGAAAAAATCTCAAAGTGGGTATGCTCGGGCAAGATAAAAAACGGAGCGTCAAGCTGTCCGAGTCGAGCGATTTACGAAAGTGAAATCAAGCCGATTATTGAGGACATTTTCAAATCGGGGCAACAGCATATTGAGGAACTGTCGGCGTGTGTGCTGAAACTTGTGTCCGAAGTCCTTGACACAAACGAAAACAAGGACGAGCTTAACAGACTGAACCAAGAACTTATCACACGGCAAAAAATGAAAGCGAAGTTGTTACAATACAACGCTGACGGAAGAATGAACGACAGCGAATTCATACGAATGACTGCCGACTGCGATAATGAAATCAAGGACATTGAAAAAAAAATAAACGCCCTGAGCAAAACATCAAAAACCGAGCGAGAGATGAAAAAAGAGCTTGCCGAAATCAAAACCATACTGAAAGCGGCGGAAAAGCACATTGACGGTGAGGAAATCGACAGAGCGTTTGTTGACCGATATATAAGCGATGTTACAGTCTATCCCGACGAGGAAATAACACGCTTTGAGATACATTTGAAAGCCGGAACAACAGTCACTAAAACCCTTCAAAACCTTACGAGCCGTGCAGGTAGCAATAGTAAGAAAATGATTAAGGCTTATGAAGAAAGCATGAAATAAGTCGGAATAAGCAAAAAATTTTCACGCTTATAACAGCTGCGACAAGGCGGCAAAAAAGTATCCCATACCTATTGGTACGGGATACTTGATTTTTGTGTATACTATATAAATATTTAAAACATATTATATATATTCAGATTTTATTAGTGCAAGAATGACAAAATATTGCTGCTATTTTGCCATAAAGGAATTGATAAACTCGCCGTCACTAAAGGTATAAATAACGTTATCGACAATCGTGCTTCTGACAGGGTCTGCGTTTTCGATTTTGGTCGAATATTTTTTAACAATACTTATCTTTTTATCCTTAATTTCAAAAGCGATTGCGCCGGCTTTAATTTGCTCTATACCGTTATCGTTAGCTTTGACATACTCAAAAGGAATTGCAAAATAATTTTCTGACTTATTAACAAGAATGGCTTTATGGGTGTCTTGCGCCTCACTCGCAGTATTTTTAATCGTTTTGCTGTCAAGCACCGTGGGCTTTTGCGGGTCAGACACGTCAAAAAGAGCAAATTTGATACCTCTTGCATAAGGATTTGAAAAATCGTTGGCAGTGCCTATACCAAGAAGCGTATCGCTGTCAATCGGGATAAGATTAGTAGAAAAGCCGCTGATTTTAACGCTTCCCTTAATAATCGGCTTTTTAGGATTGGAGAGGTCGATAACAAAAAGAGGGTCGGTATATTCAAACGTTATAACATAGGCGGTATCGCCCGAAAAGCGCACGGCATGGATATCCTCACCCTTTGCAAAATCGTCTGTTTCACCGAGCTTTTTTAAGTCTTTATCAAGCACATAAACATTACTTATCTGATTGGAATTTTTGTCATATTTAGTGGTTGCAATGCGGAAATTGCCGTTATATTCGTCCATTGAAAACTGATTATTGACAGTACCCGAAAAAGTCGCTTTGGCAATAAATTTAATATCATTTTTAAAATCAAGCTTATAAATTTCGGTATTGCAATCCGAAAGATAAAAAATCTCGTTATTATCGTCATTCTTGGCAGTATCACAAGTATCAAAAACGGCATTTGCAACATAAAGATTATTTTCATTGCAATAAACGGTTGAGCCTGCGCCTGCTATCGCCTTTGTTTTTGCAGTCATTTTTTGGCTTACAAGGTCAAGCTTGCTGACAATAAGATACGAAGCGGATTTAGAATTTTCGACAATGCAAATATCCTTTGGCTCAACTGCTTTTTTAGAGCCGTCAAGCGTGGTTTCGGGCAGATAATCTTTGTCTGTTTTGCACAAACGAGAGCATATTTCTTTGTTGGAAATAACTAAAAGGGAATCACTTGTGATACGAGAAGAAACGTAGCTGCCCTGCTGTTTAAACGAATGTATTTTTTTTGGATTTTTTATATCGGAAAGAGAATAGATATCAATATTTGTAAATGAATCGTAATTGCCATTGAAGCTGTTCGACTGAACAATCAAATTATTTTTATAAAGAAAAAAATCAACAATATAGTCACCGTTTTCCATATCAAAAGCTATTTCAGAAAGCTTTTTTACGTTCTTCCCGTCAGGCTCATAGATTAAAATTTTATCATTTCCATTACGGAAAGTATAAATATATTTTCCGTCATTTTTGATAACATCAGCCTCATCAACGCCGCCAACCTGAACGTAGGTTTCACTGCTTGAATTATCAGCCGCATTCTCGGCGCCTTTAATCGTATCTTTAGATGTCGGAAAGCCGAAATTGCCCGAACTGTTAGATTTTTCAATGGATTTGAAATATTTTTCAATATCCTTTGCAGACGAAAATGATTTAAATTGAACGTTTTCACTTTGAATTTCTGTATCGGTCACAGGCGGCGATTGCGTATTTCTGCCAAGGGCAAAATTGAGAGAAACGGCAACAATCGCAACGCAGGCAACAAGACTTACGGCAGTTTTAAACGCTTTGGTTTTTACAAATGGTATAATCTTTTGTTCCTTATCGTCAAGTGCATTTTTAACGTTCTCACCGTTAAGGCTTTCGGGTGCGGCTACATTGTCGTTATCAAATTTATTTTTGATAAAATCAAGGTCAAAATTTGCTATGACCTTGTCATATTTTTCATTTTTTTTCATATAACATCACTCCAAATAATTTCTCATTTTCGCAAGGCTTCTTGAAAGCTTTGACCTGACACCCGACGGCTTTATGCCGACAATTTTTGAACATTCCTTACTCGTAAAGCCTGCAACAAGGCAAAGCAAAACAATGTCCTTTTCATCAGATTGAAGTTTATCAAGAGCCTGCTTAAGCTCTAATGATAAATCGCTGTGGCAATAGGAAAGAGAGGCATCGTTTTGCATTTCGGCAAGCGATGAATTCACCCTGCTTTTTGCCTGATAATCAATATATTTTGCACAGGAAGAGCGCAAAATTTTAAATATCCAAGCCGGAAAAGCCTCCGCCTTTTTAAGCTGTTTTATCCCCTGCCAAGCGCAGAGAACGCAATCCATAACGGCGTCCTCTGCGTCTGCTTCGCTCGAAAGCTTATAATAGGCATAACGATAAAGCCTGTTTTTATAAAGCTCATAAAGCTCGCAAAAAGCATTTTTATCACCCTTTTGGGCATTTTTTATAAACTCGCTTTCTTTCATATTGCTCACCTCTTTTGACGACGTCATAAGTTAAGTATAAATTATCGCCCAAAGTGTTGCAAGATTTTTTCGAAGTCTCCCAGCGTGTAAAAAAATTTGATTTTTTATTGTTTATTTTACAATTTTGTAAATTTTTAAAATATTTTGAATTTGCTATTGTTATAAGGAGCGCTCTATTATATAATAGATACAATTAAGATTTTAAATAATGGATAACTATTGTTATCATTCGATATAAAGGCAGGACAAAGTGATGATTTTTTCAAGAGATATAGGAATTGATTTAGGCACGGCAAATACAGTTATTTGTGACAAAAAGGGCAGAATTATTATAAGGGAGCCGAGTGTTGTTGCAGTTGATGTAAAGACTAAAAGGGTTCTTGCAACAGGCGATGAGGCTAAGACCATGATTGGCAGAACTCCGGGTTCAATTATTGCGGTAAGGCCGCTTCAAGACGGTGTTATTGCCGATTTCGATATGACGTCGGATATGCTCAGGAGTTTCATTTACCGTTCAAGCAGGAGAAATCTTTTTACAAGGACAAGAGTTGTTGTAAGTGTTCCGAGCGGCGTAACCGAGGTTGAAAGACGTGCGGTTGAGGACGCTGTTCGCTCGGCAGGTGCACAGGACGTTGAGCTTATTGAGGAGTCGATGGCGGCAGCAATCGGCGCAGGCCTTCCTGTTTTTGAAGCAACCGGCTCTATGATAGTTGATATCGGCGGGGGCACATGCGACGTTGCGGTTATCAGCCTTGGCGGTATTGCGGCAAGCAGAAGCATTAAGGTTGGCGGCGACGCATTTGACGAGGCAATAGTAAATCATATGAAAAAAGCGCACAATCTTCTTATCGGAAAAAACACGGCTGAGGATATCAAGCTTAAAATCGGCTCTGTAAGCGAATACGACGGCGAAGGTGCAATGGACGTTAAGGGAAGAAATCTTACAGACGGTTTGCCTAAGAGCGTTGAGGTAACCTCGGCTGAAATAAGAGATGTTTTGGCAGAGCCTGTTTCTAAAATCATTGCTTCCATTAAAGAAACTCTTGAAGTTACGCTTCCGGAACTTGCGTCTGATATTATTGACAGGGGCATTTATCTTGCCGGCGGTTCAAGCCAGCTCAGAGGCTTGCCGGAGCTTATTGCAAAGGAAACAAAAATGCAGGTACATATTCCCGAAAAGCCGCTTGATTGCGTAGCTATCGGAACATCAATCAAACTCAGAAGGGCACAATAATTATGAAAGACCTTTTTAAAAGCAGTCGTTTCAAGTTAATAGTTTCAATAATTGCCTTGCTTCTTGTAGGTATGTTCATTTGTGCTGCTAACGGCCACGGCGAAACGGCGCAAAGCGGCATAGTAGGCACAATATTCACTCCTGCGCATTGGGTTGCAAGCAAAATAAGCGATGGAATTGACCATATAAGCGAAAGTGCAAAGGGCAATGCTGAATACGACGCCAAAATCGATTCGCTTCAAAAGCAACTCGGCGAGCTTCAAAACCAACTTGCCGATTATAACAATCTTAAAGCGCAAAATGATTTATACAAGGACGCACTCGGCCTTAAAGAGGAACATAAGGATTTCAAATTTGCCGAAGCATCGGTTATCGGAAGGGACAGTGCAAATCCATACTGTTCGTTCACGGTAAGCAAGGGCACGTTAAACGGAGTTAAGGACGGTGCGGCTGTTCTTTACGGAAAATATCTTATCGGCGTTATAAAAAAGGCTTATCCTACCTACAGCGTTGTAAATACTATTCTCGACCCGGATTTTTCGGTTTCGGCTTACGATATTTCTACTAATGAGCTAAGCTTTGTTTCGGGCGACGCAAGCCTTGCAAAGCAGGGTGTTTGCAAATTTGAAAACCTTTCATCATCAAGTAAAATTTCTTACGGTTCGATTATTGCGACGGCAGGTATAAGCAAAAAAATGCCTAAAGGAATAATTATCGGAACAGTCAAAGATATCAACAATGACGATACGGACATTTCAAGCTATGCGGCTGTTGAGCCGGGTACGGATATTGAAAAGGTAACATCCGTGCTCATTCTTACAAGCTACAGCGAAAGCGAGGGCAAATAATGAGTGCAAAAAAGCAGACGGTTAAATATATCATTTACTGCCTTATTATCCTCGGTTGCGATTTGCTTCAAAATGTTCAAGGTCTTTTCCCTGAGGTTTGGGGAGCAAGGTGCTTTTTGCTTTTGCCTGTAACGATTATTCTTGCTATGGGCGAGGACGAGAAAAACGGTGCGCTCTTAGGTCTTTTTGCCGGGCTTTTATGGGATTTGACTTCGGGAGTGCATATGGGCTTTAACTGCATTTTCATTATGATTATGTGCTTTTTCTCCTGCGCACTTGTCACTTACATTGCAAGAGATATTTTTATCACAAATTTTGTTTCAATAACAGTTGCAACAGTTCTTTATGGCTTTATCTATTGGCTTTTCTTTATAATCATAAAGGGCGTAAAAGGCGGAGAAATGACGCTTGTAACATTTTACATTCCATGCGTTATTTATACACTTGTGCTCACTCCGCTTATCTATCTCATTTTAAGACCGATTAAAAGAAAGCTTAACGAAGCGCCGAAGCCAGTGATTGAGGATAAAAGAGAAATAAAATAAACGGCAATTTATTATAATCAAGGAGTACTTCATTGAAAAGTAAATATAAAAGCGGCAGGAGTGTTTTTGCGCTGATTGTGGTCTGCTTAGTTATCTTTTCATTTGCGGCAGATTTGTTTAACATTCAGGTAAAAAATAACGAATACTATGCCGCACAAAACAATACGGAAAGTAAATATGTTGTTGAGCTTGAGGCGGCAAGAGGAGAAATTGTTGACAGAAACGGTAACTCCCTTGTAACCAATAGGCAAGGCAACTCGATAATTTTAAACGCTGCATTTTTCCCCTCTCAAAAGGACAATAAGAGAAGAAACGAGATAATCTATAATCTCATTAAGCTTTTTGAGAAAAATAAGGAGGAATACGCTCAAAATCTTCCGCTAAAAATAACAAAGAGCGGCAAGGTTAAATTCAGCGGTAAAAAAGAGGATATTGCGACGATGAAAAGTGCAGATATGCTCAATCTTCAGCCTTATGCAACTGCGCAAAACTGCTTTGACGCTATGATTGAAAAATATGAGATTGAAGGCTATGACGCTCAAACTGCGCTAAAAATCGGCAATATCAGATATGAGCTTACAAGGCTTCTTTTCTCTTACGAAAACCCTGTTACGATTGCAGATGACGTAAGCGACGAAACGGTTGCAATGATTAAAGAGGACCGGGAAACATATCTCGGTGCAGACGTAAGAATTGTTGCATACAGAGAATATGTTGACTCAACAATTGCACCGCACATTCTCGGCACAGTCAGGAAAATCAATGCCGAGGAATACAACGAACGCAAAGACGACGGATATAAAATTACCGACCAAATAGGCGAGTCGGGTATTGAGCAGGCTTGCGAAAGCGAGCTTAGGGGCACTCCGGGTGAGCTTACAATCACGATAACAAAAGACGGCGAAATAACGCAGGAGGTCACGAAAAAGCCTATTCAGGGCAACACTGTGGTATTGACTATTGACCGTGATTTGCAAGTACTTGCGCAAAACAGGCTTCAAGGTGTGTGCAATAAGGTTAACGCTGCTTCCTCGGCAGGTGCAGTAGTGGTTGAGGACGTAAACAGCGGTGAACTTCTTGCCGCAGCCTCCTACCCTACCTACGATTTAAACGATTATTACGATAAATATGACGAGCTTATTTCTAACCCTCGTAACCCGCTTTGGTCAAGATTTGCCATGGGTACTTACGCTCCGGGTTCTACATTTAAGCCCGTTGTTGCAAGTGCTTCGCTTGAAGAGGGCGCTATCAGCGCTGACACGATTTTTAACTGTGGCGGTACAATGGAATACAGAAAGCAAAAATTCAAATGTCTTCACGGAAATGCACACGGCGGTGAAAATGTAAAAACCGCACTTCGTGATTCGTGCAACATTTTCTTCTACAACTGCGCTATGAGGCTTGGAATTTCCAAAATTGACGAATATGCAACAGCCTTTGGCTTGGGCGAAAAAACAGGAGTTGAAATTGCAGAGTCCTCAGGTATTCTTGCATCTCCCGAAAACAGAGAAAATAACGGCGGAATATGGAACGCAGGTGACACACTTCAAACCGCTATCGGTCAGAGTGATAACCTTTTCACTCCTCTCCAGCTTGCAAACTACTGCTCAACAGTTGCAAACGGCGGAACAAGATATGAGCTTCACTTTGTAAAATCAATAATTTCTTCCGCTTCGGGCAATGTCAACGAAAAAACAAAATCGGTTGCTGAATCGGTAGGTTTAAGCCAAAGCACGATTAACACCGTTCATCAAGGTATGCGCCTTGTTGCTACAAACGGCGGTCCGTATTTAGTATTTTCAAATATGAAAACAAAGGTTGCCTGCAAAACAGGTACTTCCGAGGTTAAGGTAAACGGCGCTAAGAGAAACAACGGCTTTCTTATCACCTTTGCACCTTACAACCATCCCGAAATTGCGGTTTCATCAGTAGTTGAGCTTGCAGGCTCCGGCTCGGAAACGGCGGAAATGACTAAGGATATCATCAATTATTGGTATCAAAACAACACCGACGCAAAGGAAAATCAAAAAGTCGGTACGCTTTTGCCGTAAATACTCAAGTTTTTTGTAGTATTTTGGAGTATATATATAAATAATTATTGAATATATATTAATTTTGTGTTAAAATAAGCACGTATTAGATTAAAAAGGCAGAAAATTAAGAAAAAGAAAATAACAAACACTTTAATTAATCATGGGGGTAAAGTATGAATATCGCATTAATTGCACACGACGCCAAAAAAGAGCTTTTAGTTCAATTTTGCATTGCATATTGCGGAATTATCAGCAGACACGATGTTTGCGCTACAGGAACAACAGGCAAGCTCGTTTCAGAAGCAACAGGTCTTAAAATCAATTGCTTTCTTGCAGGAAGCCAGGGCGGCGGACAGCAGATTGCAAGCCGCATTGCCTGCAATGAGATTGACCTTTTAATATTTTTCAGAGACCCGCTCTCACCTAAGCCGCACGAGCCGAGCGACCACGACCTTTTACGTCTTTGCGACGTTCACAACATTCCGTTTGCAACCAACATTGCAACGGCTGAGGCATTAATCAGAGGTGTTGAGAGAGGCGATTTTGAGTGGAGAGAAATAGTCAATCCACGCTATAATCAGTCAAGATAAAATAAAACTAATAACGGGTGAGTAAATTTACTCGCCCGATTTTTATGACACATTAATAACAGGAGAACGATATGGCACTTATAACTAAAGCTATTAAAGGCACTAAGGATGTCTTGCCTAAGGACGTACACAAAAACCAATATATCGAGGCTACTGCGCTTGATATCGCTTCAAAGTTTGGATATAAAGAAATAAGAACACCTGTTTTTGAACACACGGAGCTTTTCCAAAGAGGTGTGGGCGACACGACGGACGTTGTTCAAAAGGAAATGTATACTTTTGACGACAAGGGCGGCAGGTCAATCACATTAAGACCGGAAGGCACTTCAGGCGCAGTTCGTTCATACCTTGAAAACGGACTTTGCAACGAGGCGCTTCCGCAAAAGGTTTGCTATCTCACCTCTTGCTACAGATACGAAAAGCCGCAGGCAGGCAGGCTTAGAGAATTCCATCAGTTCGGTGTTGAATGTTTCGGCTCAGCCTCCCCTCTTGCAGACGCTGAAATTATTGCGCTTGCAAAATCGCTTTTTGATACACTCGGTGTTAAGGATTTAAGCCTTGAGATTAACTCAATCGGTTGTCCTACCTGCCGTGCCGAATATCACAAGGCGCTCAAAGAATATTTTTCCTCTCGCAAGGACGAGCTTTGCGACACTTGCAAAAGCAGGCTTGACAGAAATCCGATGAGAATACTTGACTGCAAAAGCCCGATTTGCCACGAAATTGCCGAGGGTGCACCTGTAGTTATTGATTATCTTTGCGACGAATGTAAAGAGCATTTTGAAAATGTGCAAAAGTACCTTAAGGCTCAAAATATTGAATATACAATCAATCCGCAAATAGTAAGAGGCCTTGACTATTATACCAAAACGGTATTTGAATTTGTTTCAAACTCAATCGGTGCGCAGGGCACTGTTTGCGGCGGCGGCAGATACGACGGTCTTGTTGAAGAACTTGGCGGTCAGCACACTCCGTCACTCGGCTGTGCTATTGGAATTGAAAGACTTATGCTTCTTATGGAGGCTCAGGGTTGCGAATTCCCTGAGGCTGAAAAGCCTGATTTATTCATTGTTGCTCTTGGCGAAAAAGCGACGCTCAAGGCTGTTGAAATTGCAAAGGATATGAGAGAAGAAGGTTTCTCGGCTTTGCTTGACCTTAACCAAAGAAGCGTAAGGGCGCAGATGAAATACGCTGACAAGCTCGGTGCTAAATTCAACGTTGTTATCGGCGATAACGAGGTTGAGGCTAAAACCGCTAAGCTTAAAAATATGCAAACGGGTGAAGAAACAGAGATTAATCTTGACACCTTTGTAAGCGGATTTTACAGCATATCATTAAACGAGCAGCTTGCCGATTTGGAAATTAACGGTGAGGAATTTGATTTCAATTCACTTTTCGGTCTTGGCAATAAGAGCGATGAGGAATAATAATTAATTACAGATTATAAATAAATTTGTGAAAGGCATAATATAATGGAAACAATCAAGGGACTTAAAAGAACAAATTATTGCGGCGAGCTTAGAATTGAGGACGCAGGCAAGGAGGTTACCCTTTTCGGTTGGTGCCAAAGGCAGCGTGACCTCGGTAATCTTATATTTATTGATTTAAGGGACAGGACAGGTCTTGTTCAGCTTTCATTTAACGACACTACCGACAGAGAGGTTTTTGCCAAGGCGCAAAGCGTAAGAGCAGAATATGTTGTTGCCGCTGTCGGCACTGTTTGCGAGCGTGAAAGCAAAACAAACAAGATTGCAACAGGTGACATTGAAATTAACGTTAAAGAATTTCGTATCATTTCAAAGGCTGAAACACCGCCTTTTGAAATTGCAAAGAGCGAAAAGGTCGGCGACGAAACCACACTTAAGTACCGTTACTTAAACCTTAGAAACGAAAAGCTTACACAAAATATTTTAATGCGCCACAAGATTGCAAAAATTGCAAGAGAATATTTTTATGACAATGATTTCATTGAAATCGAAACTCCGATGATGATTAAGTCAACACCTGAGGGCGCAAGGGACTATGTTGTGCCGTCACGTGTTCACAACGGAAAATTCTATGCTCTTCCTCAATCTCCGCAGATTTACAAGCAGCTTTGTATGATTGCAGGCTTTGACAGATACATTCAGCTTGCTCGCTGCTTCAGAGATGAAGATTTAAGAGCAGACAGGCAGCCTGAATTTACACAAATCGACCTTGAAATGTCATTTGTTGATACAGACGATATTATGGAAATGGCAGAGGGCTTTATCAAAAAGCTTATGAAAGAAACTATCGACGTTGACATCGACTTCCCTCTCCCACGTATGACCTTTGCCGAAGCGCAGGAAAAGTACGGATCAGACAAACCTGATACACGCTTTGGTATGCTTATTGAGGATATTACCGCTTGGGCTGAAAAGACTGATTTTGTTGTATTTAAAAACGCTGTTGAAACCGGCGGAACAGTAAGAGCAATTGTTGCCAAAAATGCCGCTTCAACATATACAAGAAAGAAGATTGACAAGCTTACCGAGCATGCAAAGGGTATCGGCGCAAAGGGTCTTGCATATATCAGATGGGCTGACGAAGCGCCTACCTGCTCGTTCAACAAATTCTTAAAAGACGGTGAACTTGACGAGCTTACAAGCGCTCTTAATGTTGAAAAGGGCGACTGCGTATTTATCGTATCGGGCAAAACAAGCGACACCCTTTCAATTCTCGGCGCACTTCGCCTTATCGTTGCCAAGGAGCTTGACATTATCCCCGAAGGAAAGTGGAACTTCCTTTGGATTACTGAAATGCCATTCTTTGAATATGATGAAGAAACAGGAGAATGGCTTGCAATGCACCATCCTTTCACAATGCCTATGGAGGAATGCATTGAATATCTTGATACAGACAAGGGCAAAGTTAGGGCTAAGGCATTTGACCTTGTATTAAACGGAACGGAACTTTCTTCAGGCTCAATGAGAATTACTGACTGCGAACTTCAAAACAAAATGTTTGAGCTTCTCGGTATGGAGCAAGAAGAAATTGACGCAAAGTTTGGCTTCCTTGTTGAAGCATATAAATATGCCGCTCCGCCACACGGAGGTATGGGCATCGGTCTTGACAGGCTTGCAATGCTTATCTGCGGTGCAGACAGTTTACGTGACGTAACTGCATTCCCTAAGGTTCAAAATGCAAGTGAGCTTATGAGCGGTGCACCAAGCTACATTGACGATATTCAGCTTGACGAACTTGGAATAAACATTACAAAGGAAGAAAAAGATGAGCAGTAATTTCTTTGCAATGGTAAACAGAATGAAGCTTATCGACAGATGGGCTTTAATGAATAATTCGACTAAAGAAAACATTGCCGAACACAGCCATTCGGTTGCAGTAATCGCACACGCACTTGCATTAATCGGCAACAAGAAATTCGGCAAAAGCTATAATGCCGAGCGTGCGGCTTTGCTTGCACTTTATCACGATACTACAGAGGTCATAACAGGTGATATGCCTACTCCCGTTAAGTATTATAATGATGATATCAAAAATGTATATAAAAACATTGAGTGCATAGCAGGCAAAAGACTTCTTGATATGCTTCCCGAAGAATTCAGAAGTGATTATGAGCCGTTCTTTGAAAAAAAGGACGAGGATAAAGAGCTTTGGAAGCTTGTAAAGGCGGCTGATAAAATAAGCGCACTTATCAAATGTATTGAAGAATACAGAATGGGCAACCGTGAATTTGAAAAAGCGCTTGAGGCTCAGCAAAAGAAAATTGAAGAAATTAATCTCGACGAGGTTAAATATTTCCGTGAGCATTTTCTTAATTCGTACTATTTAACACTCGACGAGCATACAAAATAAATTATTTTATATTTTGTCGTTTTATACAAAAAGTAAATATAAGCGTTAAATAAAACTGTTAAAGACTTGTTGCATTTTGAATGTAGCAAGTCTTTTTGTTGTGCATAGTATACAATAATTCGAGTTTTGTTTTGGTAATTTAATACAATGTTTTCGGCATTATATACAAATATTGAGCATCTTTTTTGTGCAATATGCTTGACAAATAAAAACTTTGTGCTATAATGAAGGCACAAAAGCGAAGGAGGTTTTATGTATGCTTAAACAACTTATCAAGTGTGCAAAAATCCTTGCCGAGATAGACAAGGCATATAACAGATAAGCACACGCTAAAAAAAGCGGCACTCGGTCGCAACATTTACGGAATTTAATAGAAAGAAGGAATTTTTATGAAGTCATTTTTCAATGTATTAGATAACGGTTTTGCGTTTGCTCCTGCAAAAAGGCTCGTGGAATTCTTATCTAAGAAAATGTAAATGTAAATAAGTCGCTTCCCAAAAGGAAGTGACCAAAACACAAATTTTCAGTCGCAGGTACCGATAACGGTTGTCTGCGGCTTTATTTTTTGCAAAAAATGTTTACTTATAAAGTAAAATAATATATAATGTACTCGCATTGTATCCGCCGGCAAAATAACTTGCCAAAGCTTGAGCGTTTGTGTGTTTTGCGCAAGGGCTTAGGAACAGTAGCAGAAAGGAAATTAAATATGAAAACAAACACAAGAAAGATTGCCGGAGTAGGACTTCTCACGGCAGTAGTAGTTGTGCTTCAGCTACTCGGTAGTTTTATCCACTTTGGTCCGTTCTCAATTTCGCTTGTACTTATCCCTATCGTTGTAGGCGCTTCGCTTTACGGCGTATTATCGGGTGCGTGGCTCGGTCTTGCATTTGGAATTACTGTTTTAATTTCAGGCAATGCTGCGGCTTTTTTAGCCGTTAATCCGGGCGGAACTGTAGTTACGGTTCTTCTAAAGGGTGCACTTGCAGGTCTTTTGGCAGGTGCAGTATACAAAGCAATTGAAAAGAAAAACAAGGTTATTGCAACAATCGTTGCCGCAATCATTTGCCCTGTAGTAAATACAGGTATATTTTTAATCGGCTGTCGCCTATTCTTCTTTGACACAATCAAAACCTGGGCGGCGGGAACAAACGTATTCGTTTATATGATTACAGGACTTGTAGGCTTCAACTTCTTATTTGAACTTGGTTTAAACATAATTCTTTCACCTACTATTGTTAAGCTTACAAAACTTGGCAGAAAGGAAAAATAATAATGATTTTAGCTGTAGATATCGGCAATACAAATATCGTTTTAGGTATTCTTGACGGCGATACGCTTATTAACGAGTGTCGCCTTTCTACCGCAGTTAATGACTCGGCGGAGGAATACGCAATAAAGCTTAACAGTATTCTTGAAATTTGCAAAATAAATCCCGAAGATATTGAGGGAAGCGTTATTTCCTCAGTTGTGCCTCCGCTTATCAGAACGGTTTCAAAGGCAATTATGCTTATCACGGGTAAAAAATCAATAGTAATCGGCCCGGGAGTTAAAACAGGTCTTAATATTAAGACAAACAATCCTGCCGAGCTTGGCGCAGATATGGTAGCCGGTGCAGTTGCAAGCATTGAAAAATATCCATGCCCGCAAATTATTTTCGATTTGGGTACTGCAACTACAGCTTCGGTTATTGATAAAAACGGCTGTTTTATCGGCTGTTCGATTTTATGCGGAGTTAAGACTGCACTCAATGCATTAGCATCAGGCACGGCTCAGCTTCCTCAAATTGACATTGTTGCCCCCAAAAATGCAATTTGCACAAACACTATCGACTGTATGAGAAGCGGTACTGTTTACGGCACTGCGGCAATGATTGACGGATTAGTGAAAAGATTTGAAAAAGAGCTTGGTCAAGAGGCAACGGTAATTATTACGGGAGGTCTTGGCGGCGTTATCGCAAAATACTGTGAAACAAAGGCAATTGTTGATAAAAATTTGGTTATCGACGGACTTCGCTTGATTTATGATAAAAACACACAGGAGAGGAAATAAATATTATGGCTTTATACCGTGCATTTCAGGCATTCAGACCCGAAAAGTCGAAGCAAGCGCTTATCCCGGCTCTTCCTTATGATGTTATGAACAGTGACGAGGCAAAAGAGATGGTTAAGGATAACCCTTATTCGTTTTTGCATATTGACAAGGCTGAGATTGATTTGCCAAAAGGTACTGATATTTACAGCGACGAGGTTTACCGAAAGGCAAAGGAAAACCTTGAAAATCTTGAAAAAACAGGCGCACTTATTCAGGATAAAAAGCCTTGCTTTTATATTTACAGGCAGATTATGAACGGCAGAAGCCAAACGGGAATTGTAGGCTGTGCGTCTATTGATGATTATATGAACAACGTTATCAAAAAGCACGAACACACCCTTGCTAAAAAAGAAGAGGACCGTATTCGTCACGTTGATACCTGCAATGCAAACACAGGCCCGATTTTCTTAACATATCGCAAAAACGACATTATCAGCAATACCGTTAATTCTTGGGCAAACGCTCACGAGAGTGTTTATGATTTTGTGGCAGACGGTGTTAATCAAACAGTTTGGGTAATTGATGACGAGGATATTATCAATACCATTTCAACCGAATTTGCAAAAATT
This sequence comes from Eubacterium sp. CAG:251, assembly GCA_000436835.1. Taxonomy (GTDB): domain Bacteria; phylum Bacillota; class Clostridia; order Oscillospirales; family Acutalibacteraceae; genus Eubacterium_R. Next base: position 2,161 of record FR889111.1, on the reverse strand, counting down.
GATGCTTTATACATTGCCGACGGTCACCACAGATGTGCGTCTGCGGTAAAGGTCGGTCAAAAAAGAAGAGAGGAAAAACCGGATTACACAGGTGATGAGGAATTTAATTTCTTCTTATCCGTTGCTTTTCCTGATGACGAGCTTGAAATTATGGATTACAACAGAGTAGTTAAAGACCTAAACGGTATGAGCCGAGAGGAATTTTTAAGTTCATTATCGCATAGCTTTGATGTAGAAAAGGTTGAAACTCAATATAAACCGACAAAGCGCCATACATTCGGAATGCTTATTGAAAATGATTGGTATAAGCTTTCGGCAAAAGAGCAGATTATCGACGAGAGCGACCCTGTTAAAAGGCTTGACGTTTCAATCCTTCAGGACAATCTCCTTTCCCCCATCCTCGACATTGACGACCCTAAAACAAACGACAGAATTGATTTTATCGGCGGAATAAGAGGACTGGGTGAGCTTGAAAGAAGATGCAAAGAAGATATGAAACTTGCATTTGCAATGTATCCAACCTCGATAGGCGACCTTATGTCAATCGCAGATGCAAATTTAATTATGCCGCCAAAGTCAACTTGGTTTGAACCAAAGCTTTTATCGGGTATATTTATTCATCACTTGAGTTGATAATTTGTATAATTATTAACTATTGTATATTTATCAACCAAAAAAATCCAACACTCTTGCATTTATCAAATTTTTTTAGTAAAATATAACTGTTGTTTTTTTGTTTTATTATAAATTTTACTATGGAGGTTGTGTGATGAAAGAAGAAAACAGAAAATATGCTCGTGAAGCAATGGACATTGTTGAACACGCAGCACATAAAATAGGCTCACGTTTGCCCGGCTCTGACGGAGAAATCAAATTACATAAATATATGGGTGAAAAACTCCGTGAAATCGGTATTGAGCCAAAAACAGAGGAATTTGCAGTATCTCCTCGTTCGGGTATCGGCGGTCTTGGTTATGCAGGCTGGTCGGGTGTAATCATCAGCATCGGTGCTATTATTGCAATTGCTTGCGGATTTAACAAGCTTTGGTATGTGCTCGGCGCACTCGGACTTCTTACAATCTTTTGGCTTGTAATGAGTTGCTTTTTCTACAAAACATGGTTTGATATGTTTTTCCCACAGGAAATCAGCCGCAACACTCTCGGCGTTTTAGAGCCTGAGGACGGAAAATACGACTACACAATTATCCTTTCAGGTCATACAGACACCTCTTGGTGCTGGAGACACAGCGAACACTCTTATAAGTATAAGGACACTAAGCCGGTAATGGGTCTTATTGCTACATACGCCAAGGTAGGTTTCGGCGCAGTTTGCTTCTTCTTTATCGCACTTTTCTCTGTATTTATGGCAATTGTTGATATTTGCCAATTTGCAGGTGCCGCTTGGACACAGACAATGCTTGCTTCTCACGGATGGGAAGTATTTATGTTTATAATGAACTTTGTTCCTATCGTAACAGCAATAGGCTCATTATTCGTTGTTATGTGGGGTGACCCTAATCCAAGGAATGCTTCTCGTGGTGCTATGGACAACGCAACAGGCATCGGCTTAAGTTATGCTGTAATTAAATATTTCAAGGAAAATCCTGATAAAATGCCTAAGAATTGCCGTATTGTTGATGCAAATATCGGCTCTGAGGAAGCAGGTTTGAGAGGCTCAATGCACTTTGCTCAGGAGCACAGATTTGACGATTTAACAAAAAATGCTTGGAATATCAACATTGACTCTGTTGCCGATAAAGAGTACTTTGAGGTAGTTATTAAAGACGATTGGCAAGGCGTCAGATTTGATACCGATATGGAAAAAATGTTTAAGGATACTTTTAACGAAATGGGTATCAAGTCGCTTACTAACGGTTGCATTCACAACCCTGTAGGCGGTTGCGACTCAACTCCTATGACAAGAGCAGGAATTAAGTCAGTTACATTTGCCGCTCAAAACCCTATGCTCACATACTATTATCACACATGGCGTGATATGCCTGAGCGCTTTGAAATGGAAACAGTCGGTGACGGCTTCGATGTTATTCTTTCCGTAATTGACAAGATTGCCAAATTCCAAGAGAAAAACGGCTACAACGGCCCACAAAAGAAATAATTAGTCAAGACCTCCGGCTAAGCCGGAGGCTTGAGTAAGCCCTAG
>FR889110.1 GCA_000436835.1 Eubacterium sp. CAG:251 | reverse complement strand
GAGAGAACCAGCTATCTCCGAGTTCGATTGGAATTTCTCCGCTAGCCACAAGTCATCCCCTACCATTTCAACGGGAGTGGGTTCGGCCCTCCATGGAGTTTTACCTCCACTTCAGCCTGCTCATGGCTAGGTCACTCGGTTTCGGGTCGAATACCACTAACTAAACTCGCCCTATTAAGACTCGCTTTCGCTTCGGCTGCAAACCTTAAGTTCTTAACCTCGCTAGTGACATTCACTCGCCGGACCATTCTACAAAAGGTACCATATCACACGTTGACGTGCTCTATGTGCTTGTAGGCACAAGGTTTCAGGTTCTTTTTCACTCCCCGCCAGGGGTTCTTTTCACCTTTCCTTCACAGTACTATACACTATCGGTCATTGGTGAGTATTTAGGCTTGGAGGGTGGTCCCCCCGTATTCCCACCGGGTTTCACGTGTCCGGCGGTACTCTGGATACTGATGGCTGACTTAAGTTTTCGTATACGTGACTCTCACACTCTATGGTTGAACTTCCCATTTCATTCTACTAACTCTTGTCAATACCGTCCTCAGTCCGAACCCCAAAAGTATTACTACTCTTGGTTTGGCCTCTTCCGCGTTCGCTCGCCACTACTAGCGGAATCTCGGTTGATTTCTTTTCCTCTCCCTACTTAGATGTTTCAGTTCAGGAGGTTCCCTACTCAATGCTATTTTATTCACAAGGAGTTGACAGAGTATTGCTCTGCCGGGTTTCCCCATTCGGAAATCCACGGATCATTGCCTGCTTTCGACTTCCCGTGGCTTATCGTAGATCGCTACGTCCTTCATCGGCTACCAATGCCAAGGCATCCCCCTTGCGCCCTTTTTAGCTTGACCTTTTCAGAATTATGTGTCCTAATGTTTGTTAATTTCTCAACTCGACTTTATTGTAGTATATTTACCCATTTAACAATTGTTAAAAGTTTTGAATATTTGTTACATTATCTCGTTGTTTCCATTTCACATTACCTGTATTCAGTTTTCAAGGTACATTTACAAGCCTTTCGACTTGTTTGGTGGGCTCAAGAGGACTCGAACCTCCGACCTCACGCTTATCAGGCGTGCGCTCTAACCACCTGAGCTATGAGCCCAAATTGTGGTTCATCAGAAGTCTTACAGTTCCTTTTGAACCGTTGGTGGAGATAAGCGGGATCGAACCGCTGACCCCCTGCTTGCAAAGCAGGTGCTCTCCCAGCTGAGCTATACCCCCATATCTCTGGGCTGAAAACCCTTTTCTTAGGGCCTTCAAAATTAAACAACGACAAGTCAAACTCGATCTGACCTTTGGATTAGAACAACTATTTTTCAAATTATTCGTGTCTCCATAGAAAGGAGGTGATCCAGCCGCACCTTCTGATACGGCTACCTTGTTACGACTTCACCCCAGTCGTCAATCCCACCTTCGGCAGCGTCCTCCT